>CAYZBJ010000024.1:32261-47842 GCA_964476625.1 uncultured Burkholderiaceae bacterium
AGACCGCCTCGTAGCCCGGGTTCTCGACATGCCCCCCGCAATAGCCGGACTCGACCCCGACGATGCCGTCGAGCTCGAGGAAGCAGGGTTCGAGGCACCAGAAGCAGCCTCCGCCCAGAACCGCCACCTGCGTATCCATTCCGCCCTCCTGCATGGCCAGCGCCGGCAGCGGGAATCCGGGCAGCGCGCGGTTCCCTCCGGCCCTGCGATTCTGCGCAGGCCCGGGGGTCGCTGGCAACTGCCTTCCTCGCGCGGGCGCGCAGCCGCGCCGGTCGTATAATCCCGGGTTCGGAACGAAACACTGGAGACCCCGATGGCCAGCCATAGCCGGGCGACATTCAACTGGGAAGACCCCCTGCTGCTCGACTCGCAGCTGACCGAGGACGAACGCATGGTCCGCGACGCCGCCCAGGCCTATTGCCAGGGCAAGCTCGCACCGCGCATCCTCGAAGCATTTCGCCACGAGAAGACCGACCCCGAGATCTTCCCGGAGATGGGCGCGCTCGGCCTGCTCGGGCCCACCATCCCCGAGGCCTACGGTGGCCCGGGCCTGAACTACGTCTCCTACGGCCTGATCGCCCGCGAGGTCGAACGCGTCGACTCCGGCTATCGCTCCATGATGAGCGTGCAGAGTTCGCTCGTGATGGTGCCGATCTTCGAGTTCGGCACCGAGGAGCAGAAACGCAAGTACCTCCCGAAGCTCGCCAGCGGCGAATGGATCGGCTGCTTCGGCCTGACCGAGCCCAACCATGGCTCCGATCCGGGCTCGATGGAAACCCGCGCGAAAGCGGTTGCGGGAGGCTATCGCCTGTCCGGCAGCAAGATGTGGATCTCCAATTCACCGATCGCCGACGTCTTCGTCGTCTGGGCCAAATGCGATGGCGGCGACCACGACGGCCGCATCAAGGGCTTCATCCTCGAGAAAGGCATGGCCGGCCTGTCGGCGCCGGCGATCCACGGCAAGTTCGGCCTGCGGGCATCGATCACCGGCGAGATCGTGATGGACGGGGTCGAGATCCCCGAGTCGCAGATGCTGCCCGGCGTCGAGGGCCTCAAGGGCCCCTTCACCTGCCTCAACTCGGCCCGCTTCGGCATCGCGTGGGGCGCCCTGGGCGCCGCCGAGAGCTGCTGGCACACCGCCCGCCAGTACGTGCTCGATCGCAAGCAGTTCGGACGGCCCCTGGCCGCCAACCAGCTGATCCAGAAGAAGCTCGCCGACATGCAGACCGAGATCACCCTCGGCCTGCAGGGCTGCCTGCGACTCGGCCGCATGAAGGACGAAGGCACCGCCGCCGTCGAGACGACCTCGATCATGAAGCGCAATTCCTGCGGCAAGGCGCTCGATATCGCGCGGCTCGCGCGCGACATGCTCGGCGGCAACGGCATCAGCGACGAGTTCGGCATCATCCGGCACATGGTCAACCTCGAGGTCGTCAACACCTACGAGGGCACGCACGACGTCCATGCCCTGATCCTCGGCCGCGCCCAGACCGGCATCCAGGCGTTCAGCTGATCGCCCCTTAAGTGACGAAGAACGAGGGCCCGTCGGCCCCCGACGGACCCTCCGGAGCGCGCGCGGCGATGCCGCGCCATACGCCCGCGCGTCGCTACGAGCACGAGGAGATCCTGCGGATCGTCATCGGCATGATGCCGGTCCTGTTCATGGCGGCGATCGACCAGACGGTGGTATCGATCGCCCTGGTCGCGATCTCGCGCGATCTCGGCCATGTCGAACTGGTTCCCTGGGTCGCGACCGGCTACCTGATCGCCTCGACCGTCTCGACGCCGATCTACGGCAAGCTCTCCGACCTGTTCGGCCGCTGGCCGGTACTGGCCGTCGCCATCTGCATCTTCATCGGCGCCTCCGTCCTGGCAGCCCTCGCCCAGTCGATGCCGCAGCTGCTCGCGTTCCGGCTCCTGCAGGGGCTCGGCGGTGGTGGGCTGATCCCGCTGGCGCAGACCGTCGTCGGTGACGTCGCGCCGGGCCACCAGCGCGGCCGCTACCAGGCCTGGCTTGCGAGCGTATTCATGGCGGCCGCGCTGCTCGGCCCGATCGCCGGCGGCCTGCTGACCGAGTACCTGTCATGGCGCGCGGTCTTCGCGGCCTACCTGCCACTGGGCATCGCCGGCTTCATCGTGGCGCGGCGCGCCTTGCGCACACTGGCGCCGATCGAGGTCAGGCGCCGGCCGATCGACTACCCCGGCGCCCTGCTGCTCGGCGTGTCCATCTCGTGCCTGCTGGTCGGGCTGACCGCGCTCGGCGGCAGCCGGGAAGGCCTTGGCGCCTGGGTGCTGCCGCTGTTCGCCGTCGGCGTGCTGGCCGGAGTCGGCCTGGTCGCATGGGAACGCCGCGCCCCGGAACCGATCCTGCCGCCGGCGCTGTTCGCCAATCCGGTCATCACCCTGTGCTGCATCGTTGCCGGGCTGGGCGTATTCGTGATGATCGGCACCTCCGTGCTGGTACCGATGGCGCTGCAGTCGATGCACGGCCTGCGCGCCGACCAGGTCGCGCTCGCCATGGTGCCGCTGTCGCTCTCCGCCCCTTGCGGCTCGATCCTCTGCGGCAAGCTGATGTCGCGGATGGTGAGCTTTCGCTACCTGCTCGCCGCCGGACAGGCGACCTGCCTCGTTGCGCTGCTGTTGCTTGCGGTCCTGATGCCTGCGCCCGGCATCGGCTTCGCAGTGCTGCTCGCCGTCCTCGGCGCGGGCGTCGGGCTGACGATGCCGGCCACCATCGCGGCATCCCAGATGGCGGTCGGTCCCGGGCAGATCGGGATCGCAACCGCGACGGCCGCCCTGACCCGCACCCTCGGCGGCGCCGTCGGGGTCGCGGTGCTGGGCACCGTCCTGTTCGCCGTGCTGGGCGTCGGCGATGGCCCGGTGACCGATCTCGCGGCTATCCCGTTCGCCACCCTGGAAACCGGCTTCAGGATCACCTTCGGGCTGACGGCGGTGGTGAGCGCGCTGTCGCTGTACACCGCGCTGCGCCTGCCGCGAAACAATCCGCTGGTGAGCGACTAGCTTCAGGCGAGCATGTCGGCCCAGATGTTGCGGGCCCAGGCGTCGGCGGCCAGGCCTTCGGCCTCGGACGGCGACGGCGACAGGCCGCCCGATCCCTCGACCGGCAGATAGGTCTTCTGCTGCGCGTTCCAGGCATGCACCGAGGCGACATGGATGACCTCGCGCTCGGTCACGAAGCTGTAGCAGGTGTTCATGGTCAGCGGCGAATCGTCGATCGGCTGGCCGGACAGCTTCGCCACGATCGCGGCGGCGCAGACCTTCGCCTGCTGGTTGGCCATGTGTCCCGACTTGGGCATCGTCGGCGCCGGCTGGATCGCATCGCCCAGGACGTGGACATCCTTGGCGACCGTCGATTCGAAATCGATGAAGTTGACCTCGCACCAGCGGCCGTTGGCCGTGGCCAGCCCGCTCTGGACCGCGATCGCACCGGCGCGCTGCGGCGGTATGACGTTGAGCACCGCTCCCTTGATCGGGTCGTCGAACTCGAACTGCAACTCCTTGCCGGCGACGTCGACATCGGTCAGGGTGTGCTTGGGCAGGTACTCGATGAGCCCCTTGTAGTGCTGGGCCCAGGCCGCCTTGAACAGCTTGCCCTTCGAGGTCACGTCGTCGTTGGCGTCGGCGACCAGCACCTTCGAGCGGGGTTTCTCGCGCTTGAAGTACGCGGCCACCATGCAGGCGCGCTCGTAGGGTCCGGGCGGGCAGCGATACGGCTGGCGTGGAATCGCCATCAGGAACACGCCGCCATCGGGCATCGCCTCGAGCTGGCGGCGCAGCGCAACGGTCTGCGGGCCGGCCTTCCAGGCGTGCAGGATGTTCTCGCGGGCCGCGGCCGGCTGCAGTCCCGGGAGGCCGTCGTACATGAAGTCGATGCCCGGCGATACGACCAGCTTGTCGTACTCGATCGTGGCGCCGCCGGCGAGCGTCACCTTGCGCGCGGCGGTGTCGATCCTCGTGACGGTATCGCGCACCCGCCGCACGCCGTGGACCTTCTCGAGCGCGGCGTAGGACGTGGTGATGTCGCCGATCTGGCGAGTCCCGCCGATGACGAGGTTCGATACCGGGCAGGAGACGAAGTCGGCGTTGGGCTCGACCAGCACGACGCCGATCCGGTTGCCGCTCCACATGCGGATGTACTTGGCGGCGGTGGCGCCGCCATAGCCGCCACCGATGACGACGACCTGCGCCCGGGCCGGCGCGCCCGATCCCGCGCCTGGCGCGGCACAGGCGCCGAGCGCCCCGAGGGCGACCCCGGCGGTTGCGGTCTGGAGAATCTGTCGGCGAGTGTTGTTCATATCGTGCTCCCCGGCTCAGCGCTTCTGCGCGGCGAAATGTTCGGCGATCAGCTCGACCTGCTCGGGCGTATAGCCCTTGGCGATCTGGCCCATGATCGTCGAGGGCTTGCCGCCATCGCGAAACAATCGCAACTGGGTGACGATCTCGTTCTTCGACAGCCCGGCGAGCGCCGGCGCGCCGCGTTCGGCATGGCCGTCGGTGCCGTGGCAATTGGCGCAGGTCGCCGCGAGATTGCGTGCCTTGACCTGGCGATCGGTCGCCAGCGCATCGGATGCGGGCGCCGCCAGGGCCAACAGGACGAGCAGCGCGGCTGCGCTACCGATGATCCTCTTCATGTCTCACCCCTCGTTCGATTGTCGCGGACTCGCCGCCAGCATGCGCCGGGCGAAGCGCCGTCCGGCACCACGGTGCTGCTCGTGGTTCCGAGAATAAGCCATAGCGGGCATCCGCGTCGATCTCGACCGCGGATTTCCGATGCCCTGGTGGCCCGCGCCCGCGGCGGGCGCGGGCGCAGTCCGGGTCAGGCGTAGCGGCGGCTGATCGCCTCGGCGACGCAGGCGGGCTTGTCGCTGCCCTCGAGCTCGATGACCACGTTCATGGTCACTTGCGCGCCATTGTTCGGCAGCGGCTCGAAGCCGGCCAGGGTCGAGCGGGCCCGCACCCGGCTGCCGGCTCGCACCGGCGAGGTGAAGCGCACCCGGTTGAGGCCGTAGTTGACGCCCATCTTCTGGTCCTTGACCTTGACGGCATCGCCGGCGAGCTTGGGCAGCAGCGACAGGGTCAGGAAGCCATGGGCGATGGTCGCGCCGAAAGGCCCCTTGGCGGCACGCTCGGCGTCGACATGGATCCACTGGTGGTCGCCGGTAGCGTCGGCGAACATGTCGATCATGGGCTGGGTGACGACCAGCCAGTCGCTGGTCCCGAGTTCTTCGCCAACATGGCCAGCCATCTCGGCGAGGGTCTCGAATTCGCGCATTTCACTGTCTCCTTATGGGGTTCTGGCGGACGCATTATGACCGATCCACCCATCACTTGAACTCGATCTTCCTCGGGTCGAAATCCGCCTCCGGATACTGGGGGTCCAGGCGTCGCACGGTGTCCACCAGGATCGACATCACCGCGTAGTCGCGAAACCATTTCCGGTTCGCCGGAATGATGTACCAGGGCGCATGGGGCCGACTGGTCTCGCGGATCGCGTCGGCATAGGCGGCCATGTACTCGTCCCAGAGCTTGCGCTGCTCGAGGTCGTGGGCGTCGAACTTCCAGTTCTTGTCGGGCTCGTCCAGGCGCGCCTGCAATCGCTCGCGCTGTTCGTCGCGGTCGATGTGCAGGTAGAACTTGACGATCGTGGTGCCTTCGTCGGCGAGCAGTTGCTCGAACCCCCGGATATGCGCGTAGCGACGCCGCCATACCGGCTCGGGAAACAGCTCGTTGGTCCGCACCACGAGGACGTCCTCGTAGTGCGAGCGATTGAAGATCACGATCTGGCCGCGTGCCGGCACGTGGCGATGGACCCGCCAGAGATAGTCGTGGGCGAGTTCGTTGTCGCTCGGGCGCCCGAAGCGGGCCATCCGGATGCCGGCCGGATTCACCCCCGAGAAGACCCGCCGGATGGTGCCGTCCTTGCCGCCGGTATCCATCGCCTGGAACACGATCAGCAGCGCATGGCGCCCCTGGGCGTAGAGCCGGTCCTGCAGACCGATCAGCTCGTCGCGCAGCTTGTCGGTGGCCTTGCGGGCCTCGTCGTCGTCGCCCTTGAAGCCCGGCGTCGCATCGGCCGGCAGGTCGTCGAGCGAGGCATCGTCTTCGAGTTCGAGCCAGCACTTCTTCATCGGCGTCTCCGCGGATCCGGACGCGAATCGCCCCGGTCCGCCCGAGTGTATCGCCCGCGGCAATCGCGCCCCCTGCCGATATTGGGGACAATCGGGCATGGCCGATCTCATCCGCATCGACAAGGAGCTCGACATCGAGCTGCGCCGCATCAGTGGGGCGGGCGCCGCGCCGACCCTCGTGTTCCTCCATGAGGGCCTCGGCTGCGTCGCCATGTGGCGCGATTTCCCCGACCGGGTCGCCGCCGCCCTGGGCTGGCCGGCCGTCGTCTATTCACGGGTCGGCTACGGCCGCTCCACGCCCTGGACGCAGCCGCCGGCGGCCGACTTCATGCATCGGGCCGCGCGCGAGGAACTGCCGCGGCTGCTCGCCACCCTCGGCATCGAGCGGCCGGTGCTGGTCGGCCACAGCGACGGCGGCTCGATCGCGCTGATCGCAGCCGCCGGTCCGGTGCGGGCCCGGGCGGTCGTCGCCATCGCGCCGCATGTGTTCGTCGAAGCCGTCACCGTCGATGCAATCGCGCAGACTCGCGCCGCGTGGCACGCCGAAGGCCTCGCAAGCCGGCTCGGGCGCTACCATGCCGACCCGGCCGCGACCTTCGACGGCTGGACCGGCGTATGGCTGTCGGCGGCCTTCGCCGACTGGAACATCGAGTCGTTCCTGCCCGCCATCGACTGCCCGGTGCTCGCGATCCAGGGCGATGCCGACCAGTACGGCAGCCTCGAACAGGTACGACGCATCGGCTGCGGGGCGGCGCGCAGCGCCGTGCTCGAACTCGCCGGCAGCCGGCACAGCCCGCATCTCGATGCGCCCGAGGCCACGGCCGGCGCGATCATCGACTTCCTGCGCGCCCGGCTCGGGGACGAACGCCCTGGCCGGAGGGCAGGTCCGGAAATGGCGAACCCGCCCCGCCGGCAGGACTAGGATCGGCCCATGCATGCCGACATCCCGACCACGACGAGCGGCGAGCTCGACCCCGTCCAGTGCTACCGGGCGCTGCAGGCGCACGACCCGCGCTTCGACGGACGCTTCTTCATCGCGGTGAAGTCGACCCGCATCTACTGTCGCCCGGTCTGCCGGGTGCGTGTTCCGAAAGCCGCGAACTGCCGCTTCTTCCGGCATGCGGCGCAGTGCGAGCAAGCCGGCTACCGCCCCTGCATGCGCTGCCGGCCCGAGCTCGCGCCACTGGCCGATCGCTGGTCGATCCAGGATGCCGGCGCGGTGCTCGCCTCGAGCGCGGCGCGCCGGCTCGACGAGATCGACGGCTGGGCCGATGCGCCTTCGGTGGCCGGGCTGGCCGAACGGATCGGCGTGAGCGATCGTCACCTGCGCCGCCTCTTCGAGACCCATTTCGGCGTTTCGCCGCTGCAGTACCTGCAGACCCGCCGGCTGCACGCGGCCAAGCAGTTGCTCACCGATACCCGCCTGCCGATCGGCGAGGTCGCCGCGGCCAGCGGCTTCGGCAGCCTGCGCCGCTTCAATGCCGCCTTCATGGCGCACTACCGGATGACGCCGACCCGGCTGCGCCACGAACGCGCCGGGGGCGGCCAGGGCAGCATCGTGCGCCTCGGCTACCGTCCGCCCTACGACATCGAGGCGATGCTGGGCTTCCTGGAGCGGCGCTGCATCGCCGGGGTCGAGTCGATCGACGGCGAAGGCGCGAACCGGCGCTACCTGCGCACCCTGCGGATCGAATCGGGCGGGCGCCGCCGCCAGGGCTGGATCGAGATCTCCTTCGAGGGCGCCCGCAATCGCCTCGTGCTGCGGATCGACGACGGCCTCGGCGATGTGCTGCCGGCGGTGATCCGGCGGGTCCGCGCGGCGTTCGACCTCGATGCGGACCCGGGCGCGATCGACGCGGTCCTCGCCGCGGACTTCCCCGACAGCGCCGGCCTGCGCGTACCCGGCGCCGTCGACGGTTTCGAGCTCGCGATACGGGCGATCCTCGGCCAGCAGGTCACGGTCGCCGCCGCGCGCACCATCGCCGGACGACTCGTCGCGCGCTTCGGCACCCCGATCGCCACGCCCCGCGCGGGCCTCGAGCGACTGTTCCCGACCCCCGCGAGCCTGGCGCAGGCCGAGCCCGATGCCCTTGGCGGAATCGGCATCGTGCGCCAGCGACAGGCGGCGATCATCGCGCTGGCGCGGGCGGTCGATGCCGGGCAGCTGCCGCTTTCCCCGGCCGAGGACCCCACGACGACGATGGCCCGCCTGCGCGCCCTGCCCGGCATCGGCGACTGGACCGCCCAGTACATCGCCATGCGGGCCCTGCACTGGCCCGACGCCTTCCCGGCCGGCGACATCGCGCTGCAACGCGCCCTCGGCCTGCCGAAGTCGCGCGACGCGACCGCTGCTGCCGAGCGTGCGTCGCAGGCCTGGCAACCATGGCGCAGCTACGCGGTGCTGCGCGCCTGGCAGGCGCCGCAACCGGCGGCCCCGCAATGAGCCGGCAGTGGCGCCCGCGTTCCACCCGGCGCATCGATACCGCCCTCGGACCGATGGTCGCAGCCCTCGGCGCCGAGGGCCTGGCCGGCCTCTGGTTCATCGACCAGCGCCACTATCCGGTGACGACCGGCTGGCCGGGCGACGATGCCGACCCCCTGTTCGCGACCGTCGCCACCGAACTCGACGAATACCTGCGAGGCAGGCGCCGGGAGTTCCGCCTGCCGCTCGATCTCTCGCGTGGCACCGCGTTCCAGCAGGCGGTCTGGCGCGCCCTGCTCGGCATTCCGCATGGCGCGACCTCGACCTACGGGCGGATCGCCACGGCGATCGGCAAGCCGGCAGCGGCCCGCGCGGTCGGCGCCGCGGTGGGACGCAACCCGATCGGGATCATCGTGCCCTGCCACCGCGTCTTCGGCGCCGACGACTCGCCGACCGGCTATGCCGGCGGCATCGGGCGCAAGCTCGCGCTGCGCCGCCTCGAGACGGCGGGCGAACCGATCAGCGCTCCTTGATCGGCGCGACGTTGCCGCAGTCGCTGCCGAGCCAGTCGCCGCTGTAGTCGACCTTCATCGGCTTGCCGCCATGCGCGGGGTCGGTGAACTCGCCCCAGCCCTTCCAGGACTTGTCGCTCACGAAGGTGACCTCGCCGCGACCCTTGCGACCGTCCTTGCACTGCATCTCGTAGCGCCCGACATTGCCGGCCCAGTCGAGCTCCTGGGTGCAGCCTTCCTCGGCGATGCCGGGATCGGGTCCGCGGCTCGCCTGCTCGGGCGTGATGCAGGCGCGCACCCCCTTGCCGGCGAGCGCGATACCCTGGCCGGCCATCATCTGCTCCATCTGCTTGCGCATCGCCGGCGGCATCTCGGCGAGCTGCTTCTCCATCTGGGCACGCGCGGCGTCGAGCTCGGGATTGTGGACCTGCATCTCCCACAGTCCCGGTTGCACCGAGCGAGGCTGTGCAAGGGCTGCGCCGGCGCTACCGAGGGCGGCGGCGAGGAGGATCAGGCGGATCGGGTATTGCGGCATGGTCGGACGTCTCCCGTCACGATGCGGCCAAAGGCGCGAACAGGCGGCAAGGTAACACGCCCGCGCGGCAGGCGACCGGCGTCGCGGCATCGAACCGCTCCCGCCTTCGACCCGTCACCCGCCCGGCGTGCCGGAGCCCGTTGCCGCCCTTGCGAGCCGGTCGCGCACCGCATCCCAGGCCTCGCCGGCCGGCACCGTCTCGATGAGCAGCCGGTCGACGCCAAGCCCATCGAGCCGGCGCAAGGCATCGTAGAGCATGCGGCCGTGGGTCTGCGGATCGGTCGGCGCGGCAAGCCACTCGACGCAGTTCGCGAGGCAGGGCTCGCGCGACCACACCGCCAGCCGCAGGCCGCGCTCGCGCAGGCTCGCGACCCGGCCCGGCAGCTCCGCCGCATCCACCAGTTCGATCGGCGTTGCCGGCGCATAGTGCGCCGCGAGCGAACCCGGGACGCGTGGCGCCGCGGCTTCCGTTCCACCGACCGGCTCGCCGAGCACTTCGGCGAGCTCGCTGCCGGTGATCGCGCCCGGGCGCAAGAGCCGTGGCCGCTCGGCGCTGAGGTCGATGATGGTCGATTCGAGCCCGATCTCGGCATCTCCCCCTTCGAGGATCAGGGGGACGTCGCCATCGAGGTCCGCGCGAACATGCTCCGCGCGGGTCGGGCTGACCTTGCCGAAGCGATTCGCCGAGGGCGCCGCGATGCCCCGCCCGCCGATGGCGGCAAAGCCGGCGAGCAGGCGACGCGCCACCGGGTGGGACGGGCAGCGTAGCCCGATCGTGCGATGGCCGGCGCAGGCATGCGCCGGCGCGCCCGCGCGGCGCTGCATGACCAGGGTGAGCGGCCCCGGCCAGAAGGCCGCGACGAGGCGCCGCGCCCGCGGCGACGCTTCGGCCCAGAACTCGAGCGCGTCGGCATCGGCGACATGGACGATGAGCGGATGGTCGAGCGGCCGGCCCTTGATCCGGTAGATCGCGGCGACCCCCGCGGCGCTCGCCGCGTCGGCGCCGAGGCCGTAAACGGTCTCGGTGGGGAAGGCGACGGCCAGGCCGATGCGCAGGCATTCGATCGCGCGCGCGATGCCGGCGTCATCGGCATCGACGATCTCGCCGCCGGGTCGATTGCGCTGGCTCAAGCCTTGCCGTTGCCGAGATCGGCTTCGATGCGCTGCACCAGGCCGAGCGCCATCTCGAGGGAATCGCCGAGCACGGTGACATGCCCCATCTTGCGTCCGGGGCGCGGCACCCGCTTGCCGTACAGGTGCAGCTTGGCGCGGGGGTGGCGCACGACCTTCAGCCAGTCCGGCTCGGTCGGCGCCGCGGCGTCGCCGCCGGCGAACCAGGCGTCGCCGAGGATGTTGAGCATCACCGCCGGCTCATGCTGCTGGGTGCCGGCGAGCGGCCAGCCGGCGAGCACCCGCGCCTGCTGCTCGAACTGGCTGCTGACGCAGGCGTCGATCGTGTAGTGGCCCGAGTTGTGCGGACGCGGCGCGATCTCGTTGACCAGCATGCTGCCGTCGGCGAGCAGGAAGAATTCCACGCAAAGCACGCCGACGTAGTCGAGCGAATGGGCGATGCGCACCGTCGCCTCGGTGGCGCGCAGCGCGGTCTGCGGATCGATGCGCGCCGGTACGCTCGAGACGGCGAGGATGCCGTTGCGATGCACATTCTCGGCGACCGGATAGGCGGCCGTCTCGCCGTCGCTCCCGCGGGCGACCACGACCGAGATCTCGGCCTGCAGTTCGAGCGCGCGCTCGAGCACGCACTCGGCGCCACCGAAGCGCTCGAAGGCCTCGCGCACCGCACTGCGATCGGCCACCCGCTGCTGGCCCTTGCCGTCGTAGCCGAGCCGGGCCACCTTGAGGATGCCCGGCAGCAGGCCGTCGGGCAGCGCGTCGATGTCGGCGAGGCTGCGTACCGGCGCGTGCGGGGCGACTTCGATGCCGCAGCCCTCGATGAAGGCCTTCTCGGCGTTGCGATCCTGGGCGATGGCGACCGCGGTCGCGCCCGGACAGACGATGCAGTGCTCCGAGAGGTACTCGAGCGCTTCGGCCGGGACGTTCTCGAACTCGGTGGTCGCCGCCACGCACAGCGCCGCGAGTTCGGCCAGGCCACCGGCGTTGAGGTAGTCGGCCCGGATGTGGCGGTCGGCCACCGAGGCCGCCGGGCCGTCTTCGGCGGGATCGAGGACACAGACGCGGAAACCGAGGCTCTGCGCCGCCATGCAGAACATCCGCCCGAGCTGGCCGCCACCGAGCAGGCCGAGCCAGGCGCCTGGCGGCAGGGGATCATGCGAGTTCTTCATGCGACATCTCCGAGCTGGACCAGGAAGGCGGCGGCCCGACAACGATGCGCCGGGCCGGCGATGCCTTGCGTCACTTGGGCGGCACCACCATCGAACGGGCCGATTCGGTCTGCCTGGCGCGAAAGGCGTCGAGCCGATCGGCGAGCGTCGGATCGAAGACGGCGAGCATCGCCACCACGTGCAGGGCGGCATTGGCGGCCCCGGCTTCGCCGATCGCGAAGGTGGCCACCGGAATGCCACGCGGCATCTGCACGATCGAGAGCAACGAATCCTCGCCGCGCAGGTAGCGCGAGGGCACCGGCACGCCGAACACCGGCAGGCTGGTCCGGGCAGCGATCATGCCCGGCAGGTGGGCGGCGCCGCCGGCGCCGGCGATGATCGCCCGCAGGCCGCGTGAACGCGCATCGGCGGCATAGGCGAACATGTCCTCGGGCATCCGGTGCGCCGAGACCACCCGCGCTTCGTGGGCGATGCCGAAATCGCGCAGCACCGCCACCGCATGCTGCATGACGTCCCAATCGCTCGAGCTGCCCATCACGACCCCGACGATCGGCGAATCAATCGCCCCGGAACCCGTGGATGGATCGGACGCGGATGCTTCGGTCACAGGTCCCTACTCCTCGAGTTCGCGCCCGGTCAGGCGACGCAGTGCTTCGCGATACTTCGCGGCGGTCCGGGCCACGACCTCGGGCGGCAGCGCCGGCGCCGGCGCCCGCTTGTCCCAGCCGGGCACCGCCTCGAGCCAGTCGCGCACGAACTGCTTGTCGAACGAAGGCGGCGAAATGCCGACCCGATACTCGTCGGCGGGCCAGAAGCGCGAGGAATCGGCCGTCAGGACTTCATCCATCAGCACCGGCTCGCCATCGGCGTCGAGCCCGAACTCGAACTTGGTGTCGGCGATCAGGATGCCCCGGGTGGCCGCGTAGCCGGCCGCTTCGCGGTACAGCCGCAGGCTGGTGTCGCGGATGCGCTCGGCGAGCTCGCGGCCGATGCGGCGCGCCATGTCATCGAAGTCGATGTTCTCGTCGTGCTCGCCCAGCGCCGCCTTCGCCGCCGGGGTGAAGATCGGCTCGGGCAGCTGCTCGGCCATCCGCAGCCCGGCGGGCAGGTGGATGCCGCAGACGGCGCCGCTCGCCTGGTAGTCCTTCCAGCCCGAACCGATCAGGTAGCCACGCACCACCGCCTCGACGAGCACCGGCTCGAGGCGGCGCACCAGCATCGAGCGGCCGCGAACCTGGTCGACCTCGTCGGCGGCGACCACCGATTCCGGCGCATCGCCGGTGAGGTGGTTGGGCACGATGCCCGCCAGGCGGTCGAACCAGAACAGCGCCATCTGGTTGAGCACCCGCCCCTTGTCGGGAATCGGCTGCTCGAGCACGACATCGAAGGCCGACAGGCGATCGGTGGTGACGATGAGCAGGCGATCATCGCCGACCGCATAGTTGTCGCGCACCTTGCCACGCGAAACCAGGGGCAGGGAATGGAGGCTGGACTGGTGGACGACCGGGGCCGGCATCGAGGAAGGGCTCCAAAAATCGTATTGTGCCTCAAGGGTACGACCCCGCCAGCGTCGATATCCGGCTGCGGATTCGGGTGCAGGACAAGGCGGGGCGCCGAAGACAGTGCGCTTGCACGGCAAGGCGCCCCAACGCGGCCATGCGCCCGAATCCGCAGCCGGATCAGCCGCCGGTTTCGCGCCAGCGGTGTAGCCAGCCCAGGCCGGCGGAGGTTTCGCCATGGGGCAGGTATTCGCAGCCGACCCAGCCATCGTAGCCGAGCGCATCGAGCAGCGCGAACAGGTAGGGATAGTGGAGTTCGCCCCGATCGGGCTCGTCGCGCTCCGGCACCCCGGCGATCTGCACATGGCCGATGCCGGCGATATGGCGCCGGATGCGGGTCGCGACATCGCCTTCGACGACCTGGCAGTGGTACAGGTCCATCTGCACCGCGAGCGCCGGCTCGCCGATGGCGGCCAGCAGCGAATGCGCCTGTGCCTGCGTCTGCAGGAAGTACCCCGGCATGTCGCGCGGATTGATCGGCTCGATGAGGCCGGTGATGTGCAGGGGCGCGAGCAGGCGCGCGGCATGGCGCAGGTTGTCGGCGAACACCGCCTCGCATTCCTCGCGCTGCGCCCCGGCCGGCGGCACCCCGGCCATCAGGTGGATGCGCGTGCAGCCGAGCACCCGTGCATAGGCGATCGCCTGGTCGAGCGCTTCGCGAAACTCGGCCTCCCGCCCGGGAATCGCCGCGAGGCCGCGATCGCCGGCGGCGGCATCACCGGCCGGTGTGTTGATCAGCACCTGCGACAGGCCGGCCGACTCGAGCGCGGCACGGATCGCGTCGGCCGGGGCCACATAGGGAAACTGGCACTCGACCGCCGCGAAACCGTCGCGGCGCGCGGCCGCGAAGCGATCGAGGAAAGGGCGATCCGTGTACATCGTCGAGATGTTCGCGGCGAAACGGGGCATGGGCGCCTCCGGGGAGCAAAGCCGGGCAAGGACGTATCATAGGCGCGCCAAGGAAACGCCGGGCCGCCCCAGGTTTCCTTGACCCCCTCGGGGGGCGGGCTGGGCACAGCCCAGCCCCGGGGGCGATCACCAAGCCACGACGACGGAGACAGGATGAACTGGCAGGCCGAAATCGACGAGTACGCCCGTCGACAGGAACTCGCCCGGCAAATGGGCGGCGCCGACAAGGTCGCCCGCCACCACGCCAACGGCAAGCTGACCGTGCGCGAGCGGGTCGACGCCCTGGTCGACGCGGGCAGCTTCGACGAAGTCGGCTCCGCCGCCGGCTTTCCCGAATACGACGCCGAAGGCCGGCTGGTCGGGCTCACCCCGGCCAACGTCGTGTGCGGACGCGCCCGGCTCGACGGCCGCGAGGTCTTCATCACCGGCGACGACTTCACCGTGCGCGGCGGCGCCAACGACGGTGGCCTGCGCGAAAAATTCAACTTCGCCGAAACCCAGGCGGTGCGCTGGGGCTTGCCGCTGGTGCGGCTGGTCGACGGCACCGGCGGCGGCGGCTCGGTCCGGCACCTCGAGACCCTCGGTCGCACCTACCTGCCCGAAGTGCCCATTTTCGCCGAGGCGCTGTCGGCGCTCGCCGAGGTGCCGGTGGTTGCGCTCGGCCTCGGCTCGGTCGCCGGCATGGGCGCGGCCCGGGTCTGCGCCAGCCACTATTCGGTGATGGTGCGCGGCACCTCGCAACTGTTCGCCGCGGGCCCGCCGGTGGTCGCCCGCGCCGGCGAGCAAGTCGACAAGGAAACCCTCGGCGGCGCCGAGATCCATGCGAAGAACGGCACCATCGACGACGCGGTCGACAGCGAGGCGGAAGCCTTCGAGCGGGCGCGCCGCTTCCTGTCCTACCTGCCCTCCTCGACCCGCGAACTGCCGCCACGCGTCGCCTGCGACGACCCGGCCGACCGCCGCGAGGAATCGCTGGTCGGCGCCATTCCGCGCGACGCCCGCCGCGTCTACAAGATGCGGCCGATCCTCGACGCGATCTTCGATGCCGGATCGGTGTTCGAGATGGGCCGCGCCTGGGGGCGTTCGGTCATCACCGCCCTCGCCCGCCTCGATGGCTGGCCGGTCGCGGTGCTCGCCAGCGACCCCTACCACTACGGCGGCGCCTGGACGGTCGATTCCAGCCGCAAGGCGATCC
>CAYZBJ010000025.1:0-46284 GCA_964476625.1 uncultured Burkholderiaceae bacterium
GCGCCGAGCCGCTTGGCGAACCAGTCCGAACCGATGTAGCCGGGGCACACCGCATTGACCCGGATCTTCGGCGCGAGGCTGCGCGCCAGGCTCAGGGTCAGGGTGTTGAGCGCGCCCTTCGAGGCGGCATAGGCCATCGAGGAGCCGATGCCCATCACGCCGGCGATCGAGGAGATGTTGACGACCGCCCCGGCGCCGCTCGCTTCGAGAGCGGCGCGCGCAGCGCGCACCATCTGGTAGACGCCGATAACGTTGACCCGGTAGATCGACAGGAAGTCCTCGGCCTCGATGGCGTCGAGGTCGGACTGGTCGGCGAACTTGGTGGTGCCGGCATTGTTGACCAGGGTGTCGAGCCGGCCGAACTCGGAGACGGTGCGCTCGACCAGGGCGCGGCAGTCGGCATCCTCGCCGACGTTGGCCTGGACGGCGATCGCGCGCACGCCGAGCGCGATGCATTCCTTCGCCACCGCGCCGGCGGCATCGGCGCTGCTCGCGTAGTTGACGACCACGTTCGCGCCGCGCCGCGCGAAGCCGAGGGCGGTCGCCGCGCCCAGGCCGGTGCCGCCGCCGGTGACCAGTACGACCTTGTCCTTCATGTCCTGCATACCTGTCTCCCTTGTATGAATCGGATTACTGCCACTTGCGCGGCACTCGCGCCCAACGATACACGGCGGGGGCGATGCGCGCTTCGCCGCGACCGCTAGCGCGGCGTGGGCACGAAACGATTGATGCCCTCGACATGGCGCACGATGCCGGGCCGCCCGAGCGACTCGGTGTCGCGGATCTCGGCGAGCAGGGCCGGGTCGTCCGGCAGCCGCGCGATGAAGCGCGCCCCGCCCGCCTCGAGCCGGCCGAACACCACGCCTTCGGCGGGTCCGTCCCGGCCATGCATCACCGTATAGGTCTCGATCCGTCCGGCCCCTTGCGGGCGCTCCTCGATGCGCTCGGTCGGCAAGGCATCGAGCCGGGCCTGCAGCCGGGCCGGGTCGCCACGCCGCCAGGGCCCGTGCACCGGCTCGGTGGAATAGACGCCGAAGGAATGCTTGGTCACGTAGTTGCCGTTGGCGGTGACCAGGCCGAAGCGCCCTGGCGCGGCCCGCAGGGTCCGTATCATGGCGGCGATCGAATGGGTGACGTAGTTGTTGCCCGGTCCGCCGAAGTAGGGCAGGCCGCCTGTCTGGGTCAGGCCGCGGGGGTCGTCCTCGACGATGCCGAGTTCCGCGCAGCCGATCTCGACCGCCGACGGAAAGCAGCTGTAGAGGTCGAAGAAGTCGATCCGGTCGACGCCGCGGCCGGCCATCTCGAACGCCTCGCGCGAGGCCGCGCCGATCGCGTGGGAGCGATGGAGCTCGGGTCGTTCGCTGACGAACCAGTGGTCGTGGGCATCCGCGCAGCCATGCAGATAGATCCAGCGTCCGGGCGCGATGCCGAGCTCGCGGGCATGGCCGACCGAGGTCATCAGCAGCGCCGCCGCCTGGTCGATGTAAGCGTTCGCATTCATCAACTTCGGGTACGGATGGCCGATCCAGCGATTCTCACCATCGATCAGGGCGAGCCGCTCGGCATCGTAGCCGGCCCGGCGGGTAGCGAGCGGATTGGCGGCGGCGACCGCCGCGAAACGGGCGAACAGCCGGGCCATCGAGTGCAGGTGGGCGGGCATGGTGGCGCCACGAGCGGCCCGGATGGCATGTTCGATCAGCGGATAGAACATGATCGCGGCGCGCAGGCCGTGGGCATCCTCGTGGTCGCTCCAGCCGCGGCGGGGATCGCCCACCAGCTCGGGGTCGCCGCCGGGATCTTCCCGCCAGTCGACCGGCAAGCCGGCGCGCTCGACCCCGTGCTGGGTGCGCAGCGCCTCGCCGCCGACGATCAGGGCGGCCCGCATGTCGCCGGCGGCAATGCGCTCGGCGTAGGCGTTGACGAGGTACTGCGGCATGTTGCCGCCGTTCCAGGTGTAGACCAGCCGCGCCGGGGTGATCCCGAGGCGCTGGGCGATGCTCTTCGGCGGATTGCTCGAGCCGCCCAGGGGGCTCGCGAAGCGATGCGAGGTGTCCGCAAAGGAGCGCAGCATCGCCAGGGTGTCGATCGAGCCGGCCACCGCCGGGCAACCGGTGTCGGCGATCGCCTGGCGGGCAGCGGCAGCGATCAGGTCGTAGGGCGGCCGGCCGGCGCTGGCCGGGGTATCGGCATCGGTGATCTCGCCGCAGCCGACGAGGATGGGGGTGTTGTCATCGATCATCAAGCGCATTGTCCGGGCCCAGCGCCGCCTGTCCACCCAGGCCTGGCGGCCCCCGCCGGCCCCGGCCCCCCGTGGCCCGGCCCGCCACGCGCCAGCCACGCACCGCCGGGGCCGGGCGCACCCCGTGCGGAGGGTTTCGGCTAAGCTTGCGCCTCGTGTTCGCGCCGGCCCCGCCGGCGCCCGGCCCTGGAGTCAGTCGAGATGAAAGTCAGTGAGGCACTCGCGACCCGCGTATCGATCCGCGATTTCCTGCCCACCCCGGTTCCCGCGGAAACCATCCGGCGGGTGCTGGCGGCAGCTTCGCGCGCGCCGTCGGGCGGCAACCTCCAGCCCTGGCACATCGACGTGGTCGCCGGCGAGCGGCTCGATGAGCTGCGCGCGATCGTTCGCGAGCGGATCGCCGCCGGCGTCCAGGAGCAGGTCGAGTACACCGTGTACCCGTCGCCGCTGGGTTCGCCCTACCGGGAGCGACGCTTCGAGTGCGGCGAGGACATGTACGGGCTGATCGGCATCCCGCGCGAGGACAAGCCGGCGCGCCTGCGCTGGTTCGCGCGGAACTTCGAGTTCTTCGGCGCCCCACTGGCCCTGTTCTGCTCGGTGCACCGCGGCATGGGCGCACCGCAATGGTCCGACCTCGGCATGTTCCTGCAGTCGGTCATGCTGATGCTGCGCGAGGAGGGGCTCGACAGCTGCCCCCAGGAGTGCTGGTCGCGGTACCCGGAGACGATCGGGCGCTTCATCGACCTGCCGGCCGAGCGGATGCTGTTCGCCGGGATGGCGATCGGCTATCGCAACCCCGGGCATCCGGTCAATTCGCTGGTCACCAGCCGGGCCCCGCTCGAGGAGTTCGTCCGCTTCCACGGCGCCTGAGATTCCGGTAGCGCCCACGGCGCCGGACTGCCCGGCGGGCGTCGCGACGCGGTATCCTGCGACGAGACTCGGCGGTTGGATCGCCGGTCCCGGCCAAGTGCCGACGTGGCATCACTGGATCGAGCGATGCGTGAGGAGCGTGCAAGCGAATCGGCGGGTTCTTCCTCGGCGGACGGCGCGCGAGCCATACAGCCGCACGCCATCGTGCTGGTGCTCGATCCGCCGGCCACCCGGGTCGTCGGCGCCAGCGCCAATGCGGCCCGATGGCTCGGGCTCGACCCGCAAGCCAGGCTGGTCGGGTCGCCCCTCGAGGCCTTCCTCGACACCGACTCGGTTGCCCGCCTGCTGCTGGCCCTCGAAGCCGACTCGCTGGCGCGGCCGGTCCCGGTCGGCGCCATCGGGCGCGTCGACGGGGCGCCGCTCGGCTTCGGCCTGGCGCACCGGGTCGCCGGCCACCCGCTGATCGAGATCGAGGCGCCGGTCAGCGACGAATCGCAGGCGACGCTGCCGGTGGAGTGGCTCGACGCCCTCCTTGCCGACGGTCCGCGAGTCCCGCGCGCGAACGAGGACGATCTCTTCGCCGAACTCGCGGCCACGGCCGAGCGGCTACGCGCGATCACCAGCTTCGACCGGGTGAGCGTCCATCGCTTCACCCACGACGGGAACATCGAACTGATCGCCGAATCCTGCGCGCCATCGGCGCCGGGCCTGACCGGGCGGATGTTTCCCGCCGACGGCGTCCCCGGACTATGGGACCGGATATTCGGGACGCACTGGGTCCGGGCAATCGCCGACATCGATGCCGACCCGGTGCCGGTCGACTTGCCGCCGGCCCTGGCCGCCGATCCGATGGCGCTCGCGCATGTCGGCGCCCGCGAGCCGACGCCGACCCACGAGAAGTACCTGCGCATGCTCGGCGTGCGCTCGGCAATGGTGCTGGTGCTGTCGAACGCCGGCAAGACCTGGGGCATGATCGCCTGCCACGCTCTCGGCGCCCCGCGGCGGGTGCCGGCGACCCGGCAGATCGCCTTCGCGGCGCTTGCTCGCGCCTTGTCGCACCGCATTGCCGCCCACGAGGGCGCGGCCCGCCGCCGCCAGCGCGACCACATCCGCGAGCGCCTCTCCGCCCCGATGGCGGCGCTGGGCAGCAGCGACGAGTTCACGCCGGTGCTGTCGTGCCACGCCGATGCCCTCATGCAGGGCCTCTCGGCGGCCGGGATGGCGATCTGCGTCGGCTCGGTCATCGAATGCCATGGCCGTACACCCCCCGATGCGGTGATCCGCGAGATCGCCCAGTGGCTGACCGCCGACCGGCCACCGGTGTTCGCGACCGAGAAGCTCGGCGCCCAGTTCGCGCCGGTCGCGAACCATGCCGATGTCGCCAGCGGCCTGCTCGCGATCCGCTTGTCGCGGGTCTCGGCCGACTTCGTCATGTGGTTCCGCCCCGAGCGGACCGGGATGCTGCGCGGCGTCGGCGCCGCCAGCGAGGCCGGCGCCACGAACCGGACCGATGGCGACGGGCGCCTGCCCGGCGAATCGAAGCGCTGGACGAAGGAAGAGCGCGATGCCGCCGGCGAACTGCGACGCGCCGTGCTCGACGTCCTCGTCGAGCGCAGCGTGCGGGTCGGCCGCCGCGCCACGATGCTCAGCCGCGACAACCAGGCCCTGGTGTCCGCCGACCAGCGCAAGGACGCCTTCATCGCGATGCTCGGCCATGAACTGCGCGAGCCGCTTGCCGCCTTCGAGTACGGCATCGCGTCGATCCAGGGCGCCTATCGGGACGGATCGGCCCCGCCGCCCGAACTCATCGACATCCTGCGCCGGCAGATCCGCCAGATGGGCGCGCTCGTCGAGGACATCGTCGACATCGCCCGGATCCGCCACAACCGGCTCGAACTGCGACTGCGCCCGCTACGGGTGGCCGACGTCGTGCGCGATGCGCTCGACGCCAACGCCGGTGCGCTCGAGCGCGCTGGCCAGGCGATCGAGGTGGCGTGCGCCGACGACGCGATGCGGATCATGGCCGACCCGATGCGCATGACCCAGGTCCTCACCAACCTGCTGGTCAACGCGATCCGCCATGGCCGCTCCGACCGCCCGGTCGAACTGGTCGCACGCCGCGAAGGCAACCATGCGCTGATCGAGGTCCGCGACCATGGCCCCGGCCTGAGCCGCAAGATGCAGCGCACGATATTCGATGCCTTCAGTGCGCCGGCCGAAGGCGCCGAGGAATCCTCCCGCGTCGGGCTGGGTCTCGGGCTGTCCCTGGTTCGCAGCCTGGTCGAATCCCATGCGGGGACGATCGCGGTCGCCAGCGAAGGCAAGGGGCGCGGCACCTGCTTCACCCTGCGCCTGCCGCTCGCCGACCTCGATCCGGCGGAACCGGGCGATGCCCCGGCTGGCGATGGCCATGTCGCCGGACCAACGAGCGTGCCGCGCCGGATACTGATCGTCGACGACGATGCCGACTCCGCGCTCGCGCTCGCCATGCTGATGCGGATCTACGGCCATGAAGCGCGCCAGGCGCACAACGGCGCCACCGCGCTGGCGGTGCTGGCGAGCTACGAGACCGATGTCGTGACGATCGACCGGAACCTGCCGGATATCGACGGCGCCAGCCTGGCGCGCGCGATCCGGGCTCGCGCCGAACGACCGATCCGGCTGCTGTGCATTTCCGGCGATACGCCCGACAAGGGCTTCGAGCCCGGTCTCTTCGACCATGTCCTGGTCAAGCCGGTCGATCCGCAGCGACTGCTCGGCCTGATCGGCCGCCCCGATTCGGTTCCCGCCGGGGCGAGCTGACGGGACCGGGCGGCGAGACCAACCGCCGGGACCAGGCGGCGGGCGGACGACGAGACGAATCGGCGGGACGAACCCGTGGGAACGAGCCCATGGGCACGAGGATTGCCTGCGACCCGGCACATGACGGCCCCTTGCCGCGTGGGCGCCACCTGGCGCGGTCGTACCGGAGTTCCCTTCCCGTGAGTACAGAAAAATTCCTCGCCTACTTCCTCCTGATCGCCTTCTACATGGTCTACGCCCGGTTCGCCGACATCCCGCCGCACGGCCCCGACCATGGCCAGGCCGTCGCCAGCATGCCGGCGCCCACCGCGCAAGCCGGGACCCGATCGGCTCACTGATCCGCACGGGACGGCCGCGGGACTGGGCACACGCATTGCACGACAACGGTATCCCCTCCCATGGAGGAACCGTCCATGTCCAGTATCCACCCACCCCTCGTCGCGCGCCTCTGCATGGGCGCCCTGGCCGCCTGCCTGGCCTGGGGCGGCAACGCCGGGGCCACCGAACCCGATTCCCCGCCGGTCGACAACGACGGCTGGTCGGTCCGCGAGCATGAAGGCGGCGACAGCGTCGAACTCGTCACCCGCAACGAGGCCGGCGCCTTCGGCGCCATCTGCGCCGAAGGCAGCTGCGTGCTGTTCATCGAGCCCAGCAACGGTTGCGATCCGGGCTCGATCTATCCGGTGATGGCCAACAGCGCGACCACCATCGCGATGGTCGAGAGTTCATGCCAGGAAGTCACCGAGAGCCGCTCGCCGGGCGGCGCGATCCGCACCCTCGCCACCCTGGAGCCCTCGCCCGCGCTGATGACCTCGATCGCCAATGGCGAACGGATCGCGCTCGCCTTTCCGCAGACCGAGGGCGATGTCGACGTCCTGGCCATCGAGACGCGAGGAATGCGCGACGCGCTGCGCAGCGCCGACGGCATGGCGCCCACTGCGCTGGAAACGCCGCGACCCGCGCGGCGCGGGATGCGGCCGGCGGCGGCCTATTGAGCTAGCGGGAGTCGCCTGCCCGCAGGGCCGGCGACCGGTCGTCGCGCGGCGCCCGGCGCGGCAGGACGATCACGAGGCGCGCACCCAGGCCTCGGCCCTGGCTCTCGGCCCGGACCTGGCCGCCATGCACCTCGATGATGGCGCGCACCAGCGACAGGCCGACGCCGAGGCCACCGACCCGTCGGGTGATCGAGGGGTCGGCCATCCAGAAGCGCTCGAACAGGTGCGGCAGCGACTCGGCGTCGATCCCCTCGCCGCTGTCGACGACTTCGACCCTGACGGTATCCCCATCGCTGAGCGCCTCCATGTGGATCGCGCCGCCTTCGGGGGTGAACTTGATCGCGTTCTCGAGCAGGTGGTCGAGGACCTGGGCGAGGCGGACCGGATCGCCTTCGATCACGCCGATCCCGGCATCGCCCTCGACGGTCAGTGCCACGCGCTTGGCAAGCGCGGCGGGGCCGGCCCGCGCACGGGCGGCGCGCATCAGCTCGCCGAGATCGCTCTCGGCGAGTTCGAGTTCGAAGGTGCCGGCGATGACCGACGCGGTATCGATCAGGTCCTCGATCATCGCGCGCTGGGCGTCGACGCTGCGCCCGAGCGCCTCGACCGCCTGGCGGCGCGCCGCATCGGCCGGATCGCGCGCCTCCGCCTGGCCGAGCACATGCACCCATCCCTTCATCGCCGACAGCGGGGTGCGCAGTTCGTGCGAGACCACCGACAGCAGCTGGTCCTTGACCCGGCTCGACTGCTCGGCCAGGCGACGCGCGAGCAATTGCGACTCGAAGCTTTCGCGCACCGACAAGGCGGCGCCGGCCAGCAGTGCGAAATGCGCCAGCACCAGTTCGTCATCCCGGGAGAAGGGCCGATCCTCGCGCCGCATCACGGCAATACGGCCGCGCTTGATGCCGTCGGCATCGAGGATCGATGCCTCGAGCCGGGCGATGTCGGCGTCGGCCCCTTGCGCCGTTCCGGCCAGCCGCCATTCATCGCGACCGTCGCCGCCCTCATGCATCATGCCGTCCTCGGCCGACGCATAGCGCACCCATGCCGCGGCGCCGTCGAGCAGTTCGCGCGCGGCCGCCGACAGCGTGTGGAGCTTGTCGTCGATCGGCTCGGGCACGGTCATCTCGGCGGCGAACTCGGAGATCGCCTGCAGGCGCGCATTGAGCGCGCGCTCGCGCTTGAGCACCTCGCGGCGCGCCCGCTCGGCGCTGCGCCGCTTGGCGATCTGGCGCTCGAGCCGTTCGTTCGCGCGCTGCAGCAGCGAGGTCCGCGCCGCGACCCGCGACTCCAGTTCGTTGTTGACCGCGGTGAGCTGGCGGGTGATGTCGCGCGCGATGGCGAGCGCCCGGTCGCGCGTCGTCGCCATGCTCCACACCAGGGTGAACAGCAGCAGGCTGGCGACCAGGCTGAAAGCGAGCACCAGCATCGGCGTCGTTCGCAAGCGCGCGCGCTCGGCCGCGAACGAGGCCGGGTCGAGCTGCAGGAGCCATGTGCGATCCCTGACCTCGAAACGCAGCTCGACGGGATCGCGCACTTCGTCGTCGCCCACCGTCGGGCGGAACAGGACCGAACGGGTGTCCCCCGGCCCGAGGTCGAAGATGGTGATGCCGAGCTTGTCGGGATCGGCGGCCAGCGCCACGCGCAGGAAGTCGCGCATGACGATCGCGCCGAAGATCCAGCCCTGCACCGCCTCGCTGCGTTCGGCGTCGGTGCGCAGCGGCATGCCGCCGAGGTAGACCGGATAGGAGATCAGCACGCCGCGCTCGTTGCGCGCGTCGGACTGCTGGAGCAGCCGGGTCGGCCCGGTCAGCACGGCCGAGCCGCTCGCGGCGGCCGCGAGCATCGCCGCGCGCCGACCCGGCTCGGAGAGCATGTCGAAACCGAAGGCGCGCATGTTGCTGCCCTCGAAGGGCTCGATGTAGACCACCGGCGCCATCTCGGGCCGGTCGCCCGCCGGCGCGATCGAATACTTCTCGAAGCCGTCGGCGCGCACTGCCTGCTCGTGGGCGGCGCGCTCGTCCCCCGCCAGCCGGGCCGCATAGGCAAGGGCCTGGATGCTGGGCAGGTTGTCGCTCATCGAGAGATCCGCCGCGTAGGTCGCCCAGCGTTCGCGGTCCGGCGGGCGCTCGCTGTGGAACAGGCCGGCCGCGCCGCGCAACACGATCTCATAGGTGGCGATCCGCGACGATATCGACTGCGCCATGTCCTTCGACGCCGCCTGCATCGTGGCCGTCAGCGACTCCGAGGCCTGGCGCGTGGCCCAGACCCAGACGAGGAACGACACCAGCAGCGCGATGGCGAGGACCACCCATGCCGACCCTTGCGAGACGCGCTCGACGGGCGACGTCAGGCGGCCACCCCAGGCTGGCGGCGGCACACGGGTATGCGGCTGGCCCCCGGGCTTCACCGACCCGGGCAGACGCTCAGAATCCACCGAATCCACGACCGTGCGCGCACCTTGGTATCGTTGGCAGGGACGGAAACGGTGATCGGCCCGTCGATTCGTCCGGCCGGATCACCTCGGCCAGGACGACGCAAGATCCAGGCCATGAACGCCGAACGGCCGGTTTCGCGGGGGAATCGGTCATTCGGCCCCGGAAACCGGCAATAGATGACAGCTGAGGACAACTCGTGATGCGCCCGGCCTGCCGAATTTTCCGGCAGGCCGGGCGATACTGGTTCGGATTCAGATCCGTGGCCTGCGGCCGAGGATCATGAAGACCACCGCCACGATCAGGCCGACGACGAACAGGATCCAGGCGATGTTCATCGACATGCCGGCAATGCCACCGAATCCGAACAGCAGGGCGACCAGGCCGATCACCAGGAATACCGCAGCCCAATAGAACATGATGACTTCTCCTCTGTGGTTTGATGATGCCCACCGATTCGGGATCGGTGATGGATTCATCACAGCAAAGGATGTGCCTGCCGCGTCGCGGGGCTCGGCAATCGAAATCTGTTGCGGGCATGCGGGGGTAGATGTGACCGGCGTTCGGCGCCGCCCCATGATCCTAGTGCGCCACGCCCTGCAGGTCCAGATCGGATAGTGCAGCGCGCCGTCCTGCACCGTGATCCAGCGCAACTCGGTGAACTCCGCGATGCCGGCATGCCGCCGCGCCCTAGCCGCGCCGGATCGCCCGCCAGGCCAGCAACGCGGCCGCCAGCGGGACCAGGGCGAGGCCCTGGAACGCGAGGCCATAGGCGGCGCCGTGGTTGATGACCTCGGAGAACACCACCGGGCCGGTCATGCCGCCGCAGAAGGTCATGAACTGGGTCGTGCCGGTGGCGGCGGCCAGCCCGCCGGGCGGTGCCACGCGGGCGAGTTCGGCGAAGAACACGCCGTTCCAGCCGACCGCGGTGAGCGCGCAGAGCATCGCCACGGTGACGGTCGCAGCCAGGGCGGCGTCGGCCGGCAGGCGACCGAGCAGCACGCAGGCCACCGCCATGCCGACGCCGAGCAGCGGCAGCAGGCGCGCCGGCGGAATCCAGCGGTCGGCGACATAGCCGAAGAAGATTCGCGAGAAGACGCTGGTGACCTGCGCGGCCGCGAGCACCCCGGCGGCGAGCGCGAGCGCGAAGCCGTGCTCCACACTGAGGAAGGAGACGAGGAAGGTGAGAAAGCAGACCTGCGTCAGCGCGTAGGCGAAGGACACCATGCCGAGCCGGCGCAGGGCCGGATTGCGCAGGCCGGCCATCAGCGGGTCGACGACGATGCGCCAGGCCTGGGCCGGCCGTGGCGGCAGCGGTTGCGGCCGGTCGAAATCGCGCCGCGTGCGCCCCAGCGCGAAGGCGCCGATGATGCAGGCGAGGCCGAGCGCGGCGACCGCGCCGCGCCAGCCGAGCAGGGTGTACAGGGCCGGGGCCACCACGCCGGTCACCGCGATGCCCAGCGGCACCGCCGTCTGCTTGATCGAGAAGAACAGGCCGCGGCGTTCGATCGGCGCATGGTCGCCCAGCACGATCGCGGCGGCCGGATTGGTCAGGCCGTAGGCCGCGCCGATCGCGATCGCCGCCGGCAACAGCATCCAGACGCCGCCGACCGCAACCGCCACCAGGCCGAGGCCGGCAGCGGCGATCGCCCACTGGCTGGTGCGCACCGGACCGATGCCGGCGATCCGGCTGCCCGCGACCAGGCCCGAGCTCATCGCGCACAGGTAGCACAGGCCGACGAACAGGCCGACGCGCGCGGCCGGCAGCCCGAGCATCGGCGCAACTTCGGGCGCGAGTACCGAGGGAACGGTCAGGGCGATGGTGACCAGCAGTTGCGCGCCGAGGGTGACCGCGAGCGCGAGCAGCGGACGGCCGGAGGCCGGCGGATCAGATTTGTCGAAGACGGATGTCACCTATCGTGTGGTCCGCGCGCTTGCGCAGGATCACGTTGGCTCGTTCGCGGGTGGGCAGGATGTTCTCGCGCAGGTTCAGCAGGTTGATGTTGGTCCAGATATTGTGGGCGACCTCGCGCGCCTGGTCCTCGGTCAGGTCCCGGTAGTGGTGGAAGTAGGACGCCGGATCCTGGAAGACGCTGGTCTGCAGCGCGAGGAATCGATTGATGTACCACGGCTCGATGTGTTCGATCGCCGCGTCGACGTACAGGGAGAAGTCGAAGAAGTCCGACACGATCGCCGCCGGCGGCCGCAGGCTGTCGAGCGCATCGATCTGCAGGACGTTGAGCCCCTCGAAGATCAGGATGTCGGGCTGCTCGACGACCTGTGCCGCCCCCGGCACGATGTCGTAGGCCTGGTGGGAGTAGATCGGCGCGCTCACCCGCCGGTGGCCGGCCTTGATGTCGGCGAGGAACTGCAGCATGCGGCGCCGGTCGTAGCTCTCGGGGAAGCCCTTGCGCTGCATCAGGCCGCGCTCCTCGAGCACCTGGTTCGGGTACAGGAAGCCGTCGGTGGTCACCAGGGCGACCCGCGGATGATCGGGCCAGCGGGCAAGCAGGGCCTGCAGGATGCGGGCGAAGGTGCTCTTGCCGACGGCGACGCTGCCGGCGATGCCGATCACGTACGGACGCGACCCCACCAGGCGGCCGAGAAACTCGTCCTTGACCCCGTTGAGATTGCGCGCCGAGCGGATGTGGAGATTGAGCAAGCGCGACAGCGGCAGGTAGATCTCGACGACGTCGGTGAGCGAAACCTTCTCGTTGAAGCCCTGCAGGGCGACGAGGTCCTGCTGCGAGAGGGTGAGCGGGGTGCTCGAGCGCAACGCGGCCCAGTCATCGCGCTCGAAGCGGATGTAGGCGGCGAAGCTCTCGCCGGCGGCTTCCCCCGCCCGGTCGTCGGGGTGGCCCGGCGGTGCCGGCACTGCTGTGGTCATCGATCGGTCCTGCGATTGAGGCGGAATCAGCGCGGCTGGCCGGCGCTGGCGAGGCCGGCCAGCCAGCGCAGGCAGACGGCGTCGAACGGCGCCGCGGCTTCGAACTGCACCCAGTGGCCCGCGCCGCGAATGATATCGAGTGATGCGTCCGGGCGCAGGGCGCGCAGCCGGGCGGCGATGCGCGCCGGATCGCGGGCGGCGGTGACATCCTCGCTGCCCCAGACGCCGGCCACCGGTGCGGCCACCCGCGGCAGGGCCTCGGCAAGCGCCGCCGAATGCGAGGTGCGCTTGCTGTAGAAGCGCGCCGCCTGCGCATTGCTGCGCTGGACCTGCATGGCGAGCGCATCGACCGATTCCTCGCGCGCCAGCATCAGGGTCGCGAGATTGTGGCGATGCGCCCGGTCGATGGCGTACTGGTCGTCGTCGAGATGCTTCCAGGCCCGCATCGGCAGCGGCGGGCCGCGCTCGATGCCCAGGCCCACCGCGCCGACCAGCATCAGGCCGCGCACCGGGTCAGCGGCCTGCGCCGCGGCGAGGCCGCTGACGATCGCGCCGAACGAGAAGCCGACGAGGGCCGGGCGCCCCGTCGCGCCGACCAGTTCATGCAGGCCCGCCTGCAGCAGGCGCGCCTGGCCCGCGGCGCCGAGCCCTGGCGGCGCGTCGGCCGAATCGCCGAAGCCGGCCAGGTCGGGGACCAGCACCCGATACGACGCGGCGAGCCCCTCGATGTTGCGTACCCAGTGCAGCCAGGAGCCGGTACCGCCGTGGACCAGCACCACCGGCGCGCCCGCGCCCCACTCCCGCCAGACGCACTCGACGTCGTCGAGGCGCAAGCGATGGATGCGCGCGCGCGCCGCGAGGCGCGCCGGATCGAGGCTCATGCCGCGGCTTCCGTCGCCCGCTGCGCGATGCCGGAATCGGGCGAGGATGCACCCAGGTGCCCGGTCTTGACCCAGGCGAGCACGCCGCGCCGGCCAGCGCGCGGCCGATGCCAGCAGCCGCCGGGCAGGCGCATCCAGGTGCCGGGCCGATAGTGGCCGTGCTCGTCGGCGAACTCCCCGTCGAGCACGAGCATCTCCGCGCCGTGCGGATACTGGACCGGCGCACCGCCGATGCCGGCGCGCCAGTGGATGAGGCGGGTACGCTCGGCGCCGAAGGTATGCAGGGGCAGGACGCTCGCCTGGTCGATGCGACCGCGTGACCAGCGCATCCGGCGGGTGTCGACCAGGTGCGAGGCGAGATCGCCGGCGGGAAACTGTCGCAGCTTGACGAAGAGTGTGCAGCCCGAGGGCGAATGCTGCGCATGGCGGCGGCCCGGCTCGTTGCGCAGGTAGGTCCCGGCGCGATGCTGGCCGCGCTCGTCGGCCAGCATGCCGGCCAGGACGAGGATCTCCGCACCGGCCGCCTGCTCATGCTCGCCGATGCGCGCGCCGGCGGCCAGGCGCATGAAGCCGGTGCTCCGGCCGGCCGCCTCGCCGATGGGGTCGAGGACCATCCGCTCGACCCCATCGGCCCCCGCAGGCAGCCAGCGGATCGCGCCGGGCGCCACCACGGCGCGCTCGGCGAGATCGACGCGGACCAGGCTGATCGGAGAGTCGGGCTGGTTCATGGGCGCACTCTAACGCAGAGTCAGGCGGGTCGACACGTCGGCTTCGGCCCGGTGTTGCGAATTCCGCCTTGCCGCGCAGCGATGGCGCGCGCGGCCGTCGCCGCAGTCGCGCGCCAGCCGGCCGGGCGGCGTCGCGATCTCAGGCGCAGCCGCTGCGATCTTCCGCGGCGCCTCGCTGGGCGAGCCAGGTCGCGAGCACCCGGTCCATGGTGTCCGCATGGATCTCGAACCACTCGGCAAGGCCGGCGGCGAGGGTGCGGCCGAGTTCGTACTCGCCGGCGGCGACCCGCTCGCGCACCTGGGCGGCAACCTCGATGACCTTGGCATGCTCGCGCTCGTGGCAGTGGATCGGCGGGAAGTCGCTCAGCTGCATCCAGGTCGTCTCACGCTCGAAGTGATGGCGGGTATGCGCCATCAGGGCGTCGAGCCGGCTCGCCACTTCGGCATCCGGCGCTTGCAGCAAGGCGTCGACGAGGACGACGAACTCGCGATGGATGTCGTCCATTTCGGCGTGCTGCAACTCGAAACGGTCGGACCAGTCGAAGCGCGAGGCAGTGTCGGGCAGGGTTTCGGGGTCGGCCATGGCCATCGATTCTGCCACGCGGCCCGGGCCCGACGGCCGGCGCCTGCGCCCCGGGAGTCAGCGCGACGGTATCGCGAAGGTGGCGTTGGCGCGCGCGCAGACCTTGCCGTCGGCGAGCACCAGGGCGGTGGCGAAGCAAAGGGAGGCGCCGGTCTTGACCACGGTCGGCCGGACCTCGACCCACTGGCCGGTGCGAGCGGTGCTGACGAAGTCCATCGCGATGTTGACCGTGACCAGGCTCGGACGGCCATCGCCGCGCGCCTGGGCGCAGGACATGCCCATCGCGTTGTCGGCAAGGGCGGCAAGCAGGCCGCCGTGGACGAAGCCGCGCGAGTTGGCATGGGCGGCGCCCGCCCGCAGGCCGATCCACACCGATTCCTCGCCGCGGTGGGAGTAGAGCGGCTCCCAGGGATCGGTCAGGCCGCTGCGCCGGTCGTGGCGAACATAAGGCGGCGGGACCTCGGGGGTCGGGCCGGGCCCGGGCTGCGCATGCGGGGCATCGTCGGTCATCATGGCTGCGGCTCGTGATTCGTCGGGTGGCCATGATAGCGTCACTATAATGACCAGTCTATATAATCAGGAATACCAGCCAGCCAGGAAACCCGGCCGGCGGCCGAAACCGAAGGACGGGCATGTCGAGACCACCGAGACACCGCGATGCCATCGTGCGAGCCGCGGCACTGCTGTTTCGCCGCCACGGCTACGCCGCCACGGGCCTGGCCCGCATCGTGGCCGAGAGCGGCGCTCCAAAGGGCTCGGTCTATCACTACTTCCCCGCCGGCAAGTCGGCGATCGGGGCTGCCGCGGTCGATTTCGCCGGCGAGCTGGTTCGCCATAGCCTGCAGTCGCTGGCCGAGCGCAGCGAGACCCCGGGCGCCTTGCTGCGCGCCTACGCCGGCCAGCTGGCGGGCTGGATGGCGCAGTCGGGGTTTCGGGACGGCTGCCCGATCGCGACGATCCTCCTCGAAGCCGCCGCCGACGAACCTGGAATCCGCGCTGCCGGCGCCCGGGCGGGAGCCGACTGGACACGCATCCTGGCGACCGCGCTGCGCGAGCGTGGCGTGGCGCCGAAGCGGGCTCGTCGCCTGGCCCTGACCGCGATCGCCGCGCTCGAAGGCTCCCTGATCCAGGCCCGGGTCGCCGTCGACACCACCCCGATCCTCGAGGTCGCCGAGGAGATCGGCGAGCTGTTCGACGCCGCCGTCGCCGACGCGTCCCGAGTGCTCCGGACACCGGTCACGGCACCTCGTCGCGGCTGAAAGCTCGCCGCGCCGGCGAAGCTGGCGTTCGCGTTCAACAGGCGTCGCGACCGAGACCGGCGCCGGCCGCGAGCACCGCGTACCCCTCGACCAGCTCGAGCATCCGGGATTCGACCTGTTCGACGATCCGGCGCCAGTCGTGTCGCATCGCATGGCAGCGGGCCCGCCGGCCCAGCGGCCCGATGCGGGCAGGGTCGGCGGCCAGTTCGCACCCGAGGCGCAGGAACGCCGCTTCATCACCGGCGGGCGCGAGCAGCCCGTCGACGCCGCTGTCGATCAGCTCGCCAGCGGCGGCATCGTCGTAGGCGAGAACGGCCAGCCCGCTCGCCATCGCCTCGAGGGTCACGTTGCCGAAGGTTTCGGTGAGGCTCGCAAACCCGAAAATATCGGCCGACGCGTAGTGCTCAGCAAGATCCTCACCATAGCGAGCGCCCACAAACATGGCTTTCGGACAGCGCTTCGCAAGCTCGGCGCGGGCCGGCCCATCGCCCACGAAGACCAGCTTCAGGTCGGGGCGGATGGCTCGCATCGCCTCGAAGGCGCGCACCACGAGGCCGGCGTTCTTCTCCGGCGCGATCCGGCCGACGGCCACCATCACACAGCCTTCGTCGCCCACTCCCCATTGCCGACGCAGTTCCCGTCTGCGCCGGCTCGGCGAGAAGAGCGTCGCATCGACGCCGCGCGCCACCGTTTCGACGTTGTCGAAGCCAGCCTCGGCCAGCGAGGCCCGCAAACGCCCGGTGGGCACCATCGTGCAGTCGGTTGCGTTGTGGAACCAGCGCAGGTAACCGCGAATCGGCCGCCGCATCCAGCCGACGCCGTAGTGGTGGCTGTATTCATGGAAGTTGGTACGAAACTCCGACGAGACCGGCAGTCGCAAGGACCGGGCGGCGCGCAGGGCCGACCAGCCGAGCGGGCCCTCGGTCGCGATGTGCACGAGGTCGGGCGGCCGCTTGCGCCAGTGCGCCAGCAGCCGGCGCCTGGCCAGCACACCCATGCGCAGGTCCGGGTAGTGCGGAATCGGCAGGGCGCCCGTCAGGATCTCGCTGTCGACGGCGCTGCCGAAGGCCTGGCCGGCGGCGCGGGCGCCCGGCTCGATCGGGCCGGGCCGGGGCCGGGGCCGGACCAGTTCGATCTCGTGGCCGCGCTGGTGCAGGCCGGCCACCAGCCGGGCGATCGACAGCGCCACCCCGTTGACCTCGGGCGGCCAGGTTTCGGTGACGACGGCCAGCTGCAGCTTCGGCCGCGCCGTCCCGGACCAGTGGGAGGAGATCCTGAGTCGCGCATCGGACATGTCGGGATGCTGCCCGGAGTCGATAACGATTCGATGACGAAGCCCCGGCGGCGGGCCCGCTTCGCGCTTTGCGCCACTTGCTGCGCGGGCCGACACGAGGATGTCACGGGCAGTCGCGATCCTCGGCCGCGATGAAAGCGTCGAAAGAGTCGAAGTGAGCGATACCAAGCCCCCCGACGAAACGATGCACTACCGAAGCGTCTGGATTTCCGACCTGCATCTCGGCACACCGGGCTGCCAGGCCGAGGCCTTGCTGGACTTCCTGCGCCTGACCTCCTGCGACCATCTCTACCTGGTCGGCGATATCATCGACGGCTGGCAGTTGCGGCGCCAGTGGTACTGGCCCCAGGCGCACAACGACGTGGTGCAGAAACTGCTGCGCAAGGCGCGCAAGGGAACCCGGGTGGTCTTCGTCCCCGGCAACCACGATGAGTTCGCCAGGCGCTTCGTGGGCAACTTCTTCGGCGGCATCGAAGTGCTCGACGAAGCGATCCACATCACCGCGGACGATCGCAAGCTCTGGGTCGTGCATGGCGACCGCTTCGACGGCGTGGTCCAGTGCGCGCGCTGGCTCGCCCATGTCGGCGACACCCTCTATGGCCTCGCGCTCAAGCTCAACCACTGGCTGAATTCGGTCCGCGCACGACTGGGCTTCGACTACTGGTCGCTCTCGAAGTACCTGAAGCTGAAGGTCAAGCGCGCGGTCAGCTACATCGGCGACTTCGAGGCGGCGGTCAGTCGCGAGGCCCGCTCGCGCGGCCTCGACGGCGTGGTCTGCGGCCACATCCACCATGCCGAGATGCGCACCATCGACGGCATCCTCTACGCCAACGACGGCGACTGGGTGGAAAGCCTCACCGCGCTGGTCGAGCATGCCGACGGCCGGCTCGAGATCGTCGAATGGCCGCGCTTCGATGTGATGCTCGCCCGGCTGGCGGAGCCACGCATCACCGCCGACGCAGACGCAGCCGCTCGCGATGGGCCGGATCCTCGCGACGAAGGGGCCGTCACGGCGATGACCTCGCGATAAGGGTGCCGGCGCGCCGCCGGGCACGCTTCCTGCGGGAGTGGTTGTCGAACACGAGGCCGCATGCGAGCGGCTCGCACCAACCACGGAGGAAGCTCATGGCCAGAACCTCGCAATCGAACGCTACCCGTCACCTCAAGGAAGCCGGCGAGTCGCTAGCCGACTCCCGCCGCCATGGCCGCCGCGCCGGCCGCGCCGCGATCGACTCGATCGAGGAGGAATGGGCTCGCCTCAAGAACGAGCTGACCGAGCTCGCCAATGACGGCTCGCTCTCGAACACCCCGGAAGTCGAAGCCCTGCTCGAGCGACTGCGCGACGGCGTCGCCCACGCAAGCGACGTGATCGGCGAAACGACCCGGCACGCTTCGAAGCGGATCGCACGGGTCGCGACCGATGCCGACGACTATGTCCACGAAGAACCCTGGAAAGTCGCCACGATGGCGGCGCTCGCGGGCATCGCGATCGGCCTGCTGATCAGCCGCCGCTAGGTCGCCGGGATTCTCCATGGCTCATGAGATCCTGGGCCGGCGGGTGCCGCGCCTGCTCGTTCCACTGGTCGAGGCGTTGCAGGAAGGCGCGTTCGCCCTGGGCAACCGCTGGGAACTCGCGCGCCTCGAGTGGGCCGTCGAGCGCGGTCGGCTGGCGCAGTCGCTGGCGGGGCTGGCGATCCTCGCGATCGCCGGCCTGCTCACGCTCGCGTTTGCCGGCTTCGCGCTGGTGGTGACCTGGTGGGACACCGAGCATCGGGCAATGGTTGCCTGGCTGGTGGTCGGCGCCTACGCAGTGCTGGCGCTGGTCGGACTGTTCATGTGGCGCTTTGCCTCGCTGCGCAAGGAACGGCGTTTCGCCGCCCTGCGCGCCGAACTCGCCACCGATCGCGACTGGATCGCACGGCGGTGCCAATGGAGTCCGAAGCGCCATGGCTGAACCGAACGACATCGATCGCGTCCGCGCCCGGATCCATCGCCAGCGCGAGCGCCTGGCCCGCGGGGAGCCGCCCGAGGCGGCCGCCGCCGAAGCCGTACCGACCGCCGCGCGACCGCTCGCCACCCGCCAGGGCGCCCCGTCGTCGATCCTCGCCTCGCTGGGCCGGATCGTCGCCGACCATCCATCACTGGCAATCGGGATCGGCGCCGTGGTGCTGGTCGCCGGCCCGCGACGTGCGCTGCGCATCGCCCGCAAGGGAATGCGCGGCGCGATCGTCCTCACCGCTGTCTACCGGAGCGCCGCGACGGTGATGGCCCTGTTGCCGCTGGCGCGATCGACGCCCGACCGGGGCCCGATCGACGAGACAAGGCCCCCGGGTCATAACCAGTAGTCGGACCCCACGACTTCGCGTTCGATCGCAGGACAAGGCGGGTCGCCGCAGACGGTGCGCGTGCACGGGAAGGCGACCCAACGCGGTCATGCGGTTGAATGCGAAGCCGTCTCAATCGTCGGATTTTTCCGGTGCAGCAGCATCGGTCGATGAAATCACCCCTGGCGGACTGCCGCCCTCGTCTTCCCAGCGCTGCCGCTGCGCCGGCAGGCTGGTGCCGGGTCGGTCCTGGCGCGAAGCCTCGGCGTCCTCGCGCGCCTCGCGCTTGCTGACGGCCTCGGCATCGCGAGCCTTCTCGGCCGCGGTCTTGCCGGTTGCGGTCTTGCCGGGTTCCTGCTTGCGCTTCTTCATCTCGGGCATGGGATCTCCTGGTCAGCGGCCAGCCGAATGGCGACCCGCCAGGCAAGGGCGCAGCATTCGTGCCCGCGACAGCGGCCCCGATCGGCCCAGAGTCGTCGAATAACGGGCACGCCGATTGCAAGTGATCGCCGGAATCACTCAGCCCAAGTACGGAGGACCACCTATGACCCGCCTGTTGATGCTCGCCATCGCCTCGATGTTCATGCTCACCGCCTGCAACACCATGTCCGGCCTCGGCCAGGACATCCAGGCCGGCGGCGACAAGCTCGAGAACGCAGCCGACCAGAACAAGAAGTAAGCCAGCCAAGTCACGGCCCAACGGCTGCCATCGGCGGCCGCCCTCTCTTCCATCCCACCTCGTTGCGGCGCCAGATCGGCGCCGCTCTTTTTGCACGGGCCTTTTCGGTCGCCCAGCCGCCCGTCCTTGCCGTGACCGGCAAATATTCCCGGCGCACACCCCATTCGGACCGACACCACACGCCTCGCCGCCAACGAGTCCCGGACTCGTCCGACATCCGGGAAACCCCGCAGGATCAGGGTTTTCCGTGAGTATCGGGAGGGCGGATTCGTACCGAAATCCGGACTTGGCACAGCTCTTGCGTTCAGGTGCTGCCATTGGCACTCATTCGCAACTACTTGGAGCAAGCCCCATGCAATCCGGGATCAGCCTGCAGACCAGCCGCCAGACCAACATGTCGCCCGCCATGCAGCGCGCGCTCAGCATGCTGCAGTTGTCGACCCTCGAGTTCGCCCAGCAGGTCCGCGAATCGCTCGCGTCGAATCCGCTGCTCGAATCCGATGACGACGTCGATGCGCCGGGCGAGGCCGATACCGCGGCGACGATCGCCGAGAACGTCGGCGACGATCCGGCTGGCGCCGCCGACAGCAGCGAGCTCGGCGGCGCGGACGCCTCGGCCATGGCCGAGCCCTGGCACGAAGGCGGTTCGCGCCAGGGCGGCACCGACCCGGACTTCGATCCGATCGCGCTCGCCCCGGACACCCCGAACCTGCGCGACATCCTGTTGCGCCAGGCAGGTTGCCTGAACATCGGAGAGCGCGACGCGATGCTGGTGCGCGCGATCATCGACGCCATCGAGCAGACCGGCTACCTCGAGGGCTCGCTCGAGGAGATCGCCGAGGACCTCAGCAGCACGAAGGACCGCGTCGATGTCGATGAGCTCGAGATCGCCCTGCGCCATGTGCAGCAGTTCGAACCGGCCGGCGTCGGCGCCCGCTCGGTCCAGGAATGCCTTGCCCTGCAGATCGCCGCGATGCCGGCGACGACCCCGGGCCGCAGCGCCGCCGCGGCGATCGTCGCGGACCACCTCGAGACCTTCGCGGCCCACGACTTCCCGGCGCTCGCCGAGATCCTCGATCTCGACGACGACAGCCTCGCCGCGGCGACCGTGCTGATTCGTCGGCTGACCCCTCGCCCCGGCCTGGCGCTGTCCTCGGACGCGCCGGCCTACGTGGTGCCCGATGTGCAGGTGATCAAGGTCGGCAGTCGCTGGCAGGTCCGCCAGCGCAACGGCGCATTGCCGGCGGTACGGGTCAACGAGATGTATTGCGACATGCTGCGCGCCCAGGACAGCCGTGCCAGCAAGGCGATGAACGCGCAGTTGCAGGAGGCCCGCTGGCTGGTGCGCAGCATCGAGCAGCGCCAGTCGACCGTGCTGCGGGTCGCGACCGCCATCGTCGAGCGCCAGTCCGACTACTTCGAGTATGGCGACATCGGGATGAAGCCGATGACCTTGCGCGACGTGGCCGACGAACTCGGCCTGCACGAATCGACCGTGTCGCGGGTCACGGCGAACAAGTACATGATCACCCCGTCGGGCGTGATCGACTTCAAGCGCTTCTTCACCTCCGGCGTGGGCACCGCCCGCGGCGACCGGTGCTCGGCCACCGCGGTCAAGGCGATGATCCGCCAGTTGATCGGCGCCGAGGACGAGAACAAGCCCCTGTCGGACCATCGCCTGACGCGGATGCTCTCGCAGCGAGGCATCCAGGTGGCGCGGCGCACGGTGAGCAAGTATCGCGACGCGATGCAGATTCCGCCGGCGGATATCCGACGACTCTCGAATCGCGCCGCCGCCTGAGGATACCAACCCCTTCGGCGGGTAAGAGCAACGCCCCGGACGGGCCCACCGTCCGGGGCGTTGGCCTGGGGTCCGGCACTCATCGTCGGGCGTGGCGAGCCGTCGTCGCCCCGACGGGCCCGGCCGGCCGTCGCCCGGGCCGCCAGCAGCTCAGGCGAACGCGCCTGGTCGGCCGAACCCGCCCTCGACGCCTGGCGCGCGCCGCTGCGCCCGCCAGCGGTCGTCGGCTTCGAGGGCGGCCCACAGGGCATCCCATTCGGCAATCGCACGATCGGCATCGAACGCCGGTCCGCCAGGCGCATGCGCCCGCATCGCCGCGCGTGAAGCGAAGCCAAGCCGCAGGCCGATCGCCCGGCGCAGCTCGTCGAACAGGGCGCGATCGGTCTGCTCGTCGAGCCGCGGGAGATCGACCAGTATCGGGCCCCGGGCGCCCGACCGGACCAGCGCCTGGCCGGCGCCGTAAGACGCCTCGTCGGCCACATCGAACAGCGGTTCGGGCAAGCCGTGCAAGCGTCCCTCGGCATCGAGCAGGCCGAGCTGGCGCAGGCCGATGAAGAGCTGTCGCCGGGCGCGACCAAAGCGGGCCCAACGCTGGCGCAGGACGGGCTCGGCCAGCTGCGGGATACGGGCGACGCAGCGACAGGATTCACAGAAACAGTGCGATGCGTCGGCGGGAACCGTCCAGTGGCAGATCGGGTGCTCGCCATAGTTGCCGCAGGGCAGGCGAACACCGAGGCCGGGAACCCCGAGCGGGTGCCAGCCGGCTTCGCCACGATCCTCGAAGGCGCACAGGATGCCGAGTTCGGGCACGAAGCCGAGCCGGGCGCGGCAAGCCGGGCAGCGGTGTTGTTCGGACCCGACGCGGGCGTGGCAGCGGGTACAGGCGGGCGCTTGCATCGATCGCGCTCAGGCCGGCAGGACGAGGCGTTCGTCCTCGGATCCGTCACCCATGGGAAACGAACCCTTGCCGTCGTCGACGATCTCGAACGACAGTACCTCGGCAAGGCAGGCCACCGCGAACTCGTCGACCAGCCGGGGCAGGTTGCGTCGCAGGTGCCCGGCGCGCTGGCCGAGCACGATGCGCAGCTCGAGGCGGCGCTGCGCCGGGCGGACCCGCAGGACGAAGCGGCCGTCGCCGATCGCCAGGCTCAGCTCGAAGCCCGGTACACCCGGGCGATGCAGTGGCGGCGCCCATCGTCCGCTTGCCGCCGGATGCTGCTCGAAGCCGCTGTTGAACGCGACGTGCCGCAAGGTCCACCGGGCGGCGGCCTCGCTGTGCAGGACCGGGGCGCCCGTACTGCGACAGTGCAGGACCGCGTGGACCTGCACCGCATGGACCTGCAAGGGAAGGACGATGCTTTCGGACATGATGCACCCGGCAAGACTGGAAGATGCGATTGCGCAGGCAAGTTGCGTGCCTCGGCAAGAATCCGTTCGTGGGTCCAGGGCCTGCGAATGGTCCGGGCGCGCCCGAGGCGGCGCCTCCGTTCTTCAGTCCTTATCCTGCTCCTGCTCCTGCTCCTGCTGCTCGTACTGGCGCAGGCGGTTGTAGAGCGTCTTGGCGCTGATCCCGAGCATCGCCGCGGTTTTCTCGCGCACGCCGCCGCAGGCGGCGAGGCTGGCCTCGATCAGGCGGCGCTCCATGTCGGCGAGCGAGGTGCCGATCGGCACGCTGACCATGTTCCGGTCCGCCACCGCGGCCGACGGCGGCGCCGTGCTGGCAGCCGACAGGTCGGCAGCCGGCGCCTCGGCGCTAGCTGGCGCGGCGACCACCAGGTTCGCCGGGTCGGGCAGCGATACGCCCGGTATCTCGACCGACGCGATCCTGCGGCTGTCGCTCATGATCGCGGCGCGATGCACGATGTTGCGCAGTTCGCGCACGTTGCCGGGCCAGTCGTGGTGCTGCAACTGGGCGATCGCACCGGGATCGAGTTCGCGCTCGACACCTTCGCGCTGGCCGAGCTGCTCGAGGAACAGCGGCGCGAGCAGGGCGATGTCCTCGCATCGCTCGCGCAGCGGCGGCAACAGGATCTGGAAGACATTGAGCCGGTAGTAGAGATCCTCGCGCAGCTTCTGGTCGCTCACCGCTTCGGCGGGAACACGATTGGTCGCGGCGATGATCCGCACATCGGTCTCGAGCAGGGTGTCGGAGCCGACCCTGGCGAAGCGACCGGTCTCGAGCACTCGCAACAGCTTGACCTGGAGGTCGAGCGGCATCTCGGTGATCTCGTCGAGGAACAGGGTGCCGCCGTCGGCGCGCTCGAAGAAGCCCTGGTGCTGGCGTACCGCCCCGGTAAAGCTGCCCTTCTCGTGACCAAAGAGCTCGCTTTCGATGAGCTGCGAGGAAATCGCACCGCAGTTGATCGCGAGGAAGGGCCCGTTGCGACGCCGACTCTGCTCGTGGATCGTTTCGGCGACGACCTCCTTGCCGGTTCCACTCTCGCCCACCACGAGCACGTTGACCGCGGTCGGCGCAACCCGCCGGATCTGCGCATAGATACGGCGCATCGGCGCCGAGCGGCCGCGCAGCTTGCCGAAGCCGTCGAGATCGTCGCCGTTGTCGGCCGGGACGTCCTTGCCCACCCCGGACGTGGGCAATACAGGACGGTGGGGCCGGGGCGAACCGGTCAGGCGATCGAGCACCCGGCGCAACTGCTTGAGGTTGACCGGCTTGACGAGGTAGTCGGCGGCGCCCAGGCGCAGGGCCTGGATCGAGGTGTCGACACTGGCCTGGCCGGTGATCAGCACGATGTCGGCATCACCGCGCAAGCGTTCGTCCGAGAAGAGGTCGAGCCCGCTGCCGTCGGGCAGGTGCAGGTCGAGCAGCACCAGGTCCGGGCCGTGAAGCACGAGTTGCTGGCGCGCCTGCTGCAGGTCGGTCGCGATACTCGCCGTATGACCGGCATCGGCGACCAGCGCCGCCAGCATCTCCGCCGAATTGTCGTCGTCTTCGACGATCAGGATATGGGCCATGGACTCGTTCAGGGAAGGTAGGCGGTGAGGTCTTCCACCCTTGCGGGCTTGATCAACCTGGCGTCGAACAGGGCGGTCTCGCCACTGCCCGGCGCACCGCTGAGGGCGACGATGCGGGCGCTCGAGCCGCGCGCGCGCATGCGTCGGGCAACATCCTCACCACCGATGTCAGGCAGGCCGAGGTCGAGGAGCACCAGCGCAGGCTCGAACTCGCGCTCGCGCCGGATGGCCTCCGCGCCGTCACCGGCATAGGCAACATCATGGCCGTCGAGCTCGAGCAGCAGGCCGAGCGACTCGCGGGCATCGGCATCATCGTCGACGACGAGGATCCGGTACCCATCGGCGCCCGGGCCCCGCGACTGGGGCGTTGGCAACTCTGACATGGTCGCGGGCTCTCCGGATCAGCCGTCGGCGAGACGATCGATCGTCTCGAACAACAATACCGGATCGACCGGCTTGGCGAGGAAAACATCGAAGCCGGCCGACAGGGCCTGGCGGCGCAGGGCGGCGCTGGCATGCGCGGTCAGGGCAATGGCCGGCAGGCGGCGCTCCTGCTCGCGGGCCCGGATCCGGCCGATCAGGCTGATGCCGTCCTCGCCGGGCATGGCGATGTCGAGGATGGCGATGTCGAACTCGTCGGCCGCCTCGATGCGGGCGATCGCGTCGGCCGCCGAGGCGGCGGTCGTCGCCCGATCGCCGCGCTGCTCGATCAGGGCGCTGAGGACCTCGCGCAGTTCGGGCTGGTCGTCGACCACCAGGACATGGCGACACTCGCCCGGCGCGCGCGCCGCAATGGCGCCCCGGTCGATCGCGTCGACGACATCGTCGCGCGTCGGCGCGGAGCCCCCGCCGGCATCTTGCGGCAGGCGATCGGCGGTGGCGTCCGGCAGCAGCCCGATGCCGTGCTCGGCCAGGATCTGGCGGGCCCGGAAGCGGCCGATGAATTCCTTGGGTGGCAGTTCGCGACCCTGGGCATCGAGCGCGAGCGGGTCGGCGAGTTCACGCTCGGCGTCGATGAACAGGACCAGCGAATCGCCGGCGTCGGCAAAGCGCGCGGTGATGCGCACCGGCGCCGGCAGCATCGCGGCCAGCGAATCGAGCACGCTGGCGAACGCTCGCCCGAGCGCCTCGGCATTGCCTTCGATCGGCGGCACGACGCCGACGACGGTATCGATCTCGCGGCCACTGCGTTCGCCCCAGCCCGCGTGGTTGGCGAGCGTCTCGCGCCAGACCGCGAGTCGGTCGACCGGCCCGATGCCGGGCAGGGCATCACCACCGAGGCTCACCGCCGTGGCGGTCAGGATGTCGGCAAGCTCGACCTGCTGGTCGATCGCCCGGCGGATCCCGGCCAGGGCACGGACCGCCATCGGATCGCCAGGCGGCAGGCGGGATTCGAGGACATGCAGCCAGCCGGACATCGAATGCAGGGGGGTACGCATCTCGTGCGCCATCGCCCGCTGCAGTCGGACCAGCAGGCCCTGGGCCTTGATATTCGGTCCGATCCGCTCGCTCATCGATTCGTCTGCATTGGCCATCATTCAGTTGCACCATCGTTCGCGTCGGGAAATCGCGCGGATCCTGCCAGCGCGGCCGGATCGGCTCGTTCCGACACAGCCCGGCTCCGCCGCCGTTCCAAGTGCAAAGTCCGTGCCCGCGGATGCTCCGAAGCGCCAGCAGCAGCGCCCCCGGCGCCGGCAAAACACGGGTACGCTGCTTGCTTGCAAGCGCCGGGAGCGAGGAGCCGATGATCCCCGAAATGCCACTGGGCAACAAGATGCGAGTGCCGGCCGACCGCCTGGTCCGCTGGTCGATCCTCGGTCTGTTCCTGCTGGCCTTGCTCACCGTGGTGCATTTCGCCCGTGAGTTGCTCCTGCCGGTCGCGATCGGCACGATCCTCGCCCTGATCCTCGAGCCGGTCGTGGGACTGCTGCGCCGCTTGCGGATCCCGCGGGCGCTCGCGGCGGCCCTGGTGGTCATCGGCATGCTCGGCGCGGTCTCCGGCCTCGCCACCCGCATCTACGAGCCGGCCCGCGAATGGATGGCAGCCCTGCCCTCCAGCCTGCCCGAGGCGCGCCGCAAGCTCGCGACCCTGCGCAAGCCGATCGATGCGATGCGCGAAGCGGCCGAATCGGTCTCCCGGGCGGCCGAAACGCCGCCCCGGCGCGGCGAGCGCACCGTCTACGTCGAACGCGCCGGCACCAGCGGCCTGACCGCCACCCAGGACGCCTTGCTCGGCGTCGGCGCCACCGTGCTGATCCTCTATTTCCTGCTCGCTTCCGGGCCCCTGTTCCGGGCCAAGCTGTGTGCGCTCGCCAGCACGCCCGAAGGCGAGCGACGGGTATTGCTGGTGTGCGATGCGGTACGCCGCGACATCAGCCGCTTCGTCGCGATCTCGACCACGCTCAATCTCGGGCTCGGCACCGCGACCGGCCTGCTCGCGCTGGCCGTCGGGTTGCCGAATCCAGCCCTGCTCGGCACCCTCGCGGCCCTGCTCAACTACATTCCCTACGTCGGTTCGGCCGCGATGCTCGCCGTCATCGGCCTCGTCTCGATCCTGCAGTTCGACACCGTGGGCCAGATGCTCATGCCGGTGCTGGGCTTTCTCGCGCTGACCACGATCGAAGGCCAGGTGCTCCAGCCGATGCTGTTCGGTCGGCAGATGTCGGTCGCGCCGGTCGTGGTCTTCCTGTGGGTGCTGGGCTGGGGCTGGATGTGGGGGCTCGGGGGCGTGTTCGTCGCCGTGCCTTCGTTGATGGCGATCCGCATCTGCGCAGCCCAGTTCCCGGAATTGCGACCCCTGGCGATCCTGCTCGCCGCACGGCATTCGCCGCTTGCACCAGACCCGGAGCCGATCGACCCGACGACCGACCCGGTGACCGAGCCGCTGGCCGAACCGTCGACCGAACCGGGAGCCGGACTGGTGACCGGACCGCTGATCGAGCCGGTGATCGAGCCCGTGGCGGGATCGGCGATCGACCCGCCCCGGTGAGCTCGCGACGACGGGCGCCCGGCGCTCAGCGCGCCTGGCCCACCGGCAGCTTCATCGGCACAAACGCGATGCCGTTCTTCTCGACTTTCGGCCCGACCGCGACGAAGCCGAAGCGCTCGTAGACCGGCACGGCGCCGAGCGCGGAGTTGACCGTGAACGCGCCGTCCGGCGGCAACTCGCCATCATCGAGCGCCGCGTCGCGCACCGCCGCCCAGAGCCGGGTGGAAATGCCGAGCCCCTGCCATTCGGGGGCGACGAACAGGTGGAACAGGTGGAAGACGTCGCTGTCGTCGCGCAAGGCGGACACCCCGACGATCCGCCCGCCGATATCGGCGACGTAGTAACGGTATTGGTCGCCAGTCACGTAGCGGGCGATCGCCTCGGGCGTGAAGCTGCGCAGGATCGGCGCATCGTCGCCGGCATCGGGTTCGCGCAGGAAGGCGACGGCGAGACCGCCGACGAGCTCGCTGATGTCGTCGGCGTCCTCGCGCTCGGCGACCCGGATGGTCAGGCCGAGGGGATATTCGAAGCGCGCGCTCTCGCCACCGGGCAGGTCGGTGGTGGCGCTGCGGCCGGTCGTCCGGCCGCCGGTTTCGCGAAAGAACGGCTCGGCGTTCGGGTCGCCGATCGCCACCAGCCGGTGCGCGCCGGCGCGCACCGCCCGGCGCCGGGCTTCGGCCAGCAGCAACGAACCGATGCCCCGGCGCATCAGGGTCGGATCGACGTACAGCGCCGGCAGCTCGAGTTCGTTCTTCGCACCGGGGCGCAGGCCGGCCCAGCCGGCGAGTTCGCCGCCGAGTTCGGCAACCAGGGTTTCGGTGATATCGGCCGGAGGCTGCCAGGCCGCGAGCCGGGCTTCGTCGTAGCCCCACCAGGCGAGCGAGCGGCTCGCGAGTTCGCGCAACGCGCCAGCGTCGTCGGGCCACGCATCACGCAATGTGGGTTTGCCTTTTCTGGAGACCATCGGGCGAATATTAGCGTTGAATCCGGCGGGCGCAACCGGGCCGCGCCAATCGCGGCAATGGGGCGGCCACGGCCGGGGCGATCTTCAGCGCGCCCTCTCGAGCAGGATGGTGGCCTCGCGGATCGAGCGGTTCAGCGCCTCGACGATCGTCGCATTGATGTCGGCGCGCGTCGTGTTGCCGATGTCGTTCTTCGCTTCGGCGGCAAAGCGCGCGCCGCCCACCGAACCCGCGATGCGCACTTCGACGGGACTGGCCCGCTCGGCCATCGCCGAGGGCACCATGACCACGAAACTGTCGAGGACGACGGTGCGGCCGGCGAACGCCGGCGGCAGCTTGCGGGCGAACCAGGACCGGAACAGGACGGCCGGCGGCGGCTCGAGGTCGCGCTCTCCGAGCGTGATGCGATCGCCGTTGCCGTCGAAACGGCCCCGGTCGCTGCGCTGTTCCGCGGGCCGCATGTCCTGGAAATCGAACACCGCGCCGGGCGCCGTCGGCACGTCGATGCGGACCGGACCCGGTCCGCCACAGGCGGCGAGCGCGAGCGCACCGGCAAGCAGGACGCCAGCGCGCCATGTCGCGGTTCGCTCGCGGACGCGAATCACGCGGCCGATTCCACCACGTGGATCGCGCGGTCCGCGATCAGGTCGCGGGTCTTCGCAGCGTACTCGGCCATGTGGGGCGCGCGCGCATGCGCCTTGAGCGCATCGATGCTTTCCCATTTTTCCACCACGACGAAGGTATCGGGGCCGAACATCTTCTGGTACTTGCCGAGGGCATCGACATCGACCAGGGGCGAATACTCGATGCATCCCGCCTCGGCCTGCACGGCGGGCATGTTGGCGCGAAACGCCTCGAGGACGGCATCGCGCTGCCCGGGCTTGGCGGTGATGATGGCGAGAACCTGGATCATGGACTGGCTCCTTGGTGTTGTCGAACGATGTGCCTGCCGGCATGTTCGCGGATATGCCGGCCGACGGGAAGAGTGAACGCCTAGCCGCGCTGCTCCTTGCCGCGCTCGATCACCGCGCGACGGCGGCGCTCGATGTCCTCGGGCCGCACGGTATCGCGGTACTCCCCGGCGGTGCGCGACTCGTGCGCCAGCGCCTCGCCGAAGGGCATGGCGTAGCCCTCGTCGATGACCCGCTTCATGCGCACCAGCATGTCGGGAATCGTCGAGAGCATGTCGGCCGCCAGGCCGAGTGCGGCCTGCATCAACGCCTGCGGCTCGACGACGCGATTGACCAGGCCCCACTGCTCGGCACGCGCCGCATCGAGGAAGTTGCCGGTGAACGAAAGCTCCTTGGCGCGCGAGATGCCGATGATTCGCGAGAGCTTCTGCGACAGGCCCCAGCCCGGCATGACGCCGACCCGCGCATGGGTGTCGGCGAAGCGGGCCGCGCTCGACGCGATGAGGATGTCGCCAGCCAGCGCGAGTTCGAAGCCACCGGTGATCGCGGGTCCGTTGACCGCGACGATCACGGGGCCGGCGAAAGTGCCGATGGCCGCCACCGGGTCGACCTTCGGGTCGTGGGTGCCGACGCTGGCGCCGGCAGTCCCGGCACCCAGCTCCTTGAGGTCGAGCCCGGCGCAGAAGGCCCGCCCCGCCCCGGTCAGGACCAGCACCCGGACCGAGGGATCGGCGTCGAGCTGCGCAACGGTTTCGGCCAGCAGGCAGCGCAGCTCGGCCGACAGCGCGTTCATCACCTGCGGGCGATTGAGCGTCAGCACGGCGCAGCCGTCGAAGGGCCGCTCTACGGTCAGCACGGGTTCGGCCATGTCAGTGGCGCCCGGCCGCCCGAAGCAGCCGAAGTGAGCGTTGGGGTCGTTCCATGTCAGGAGTCTCCAGGGTGCGCGCGGCGCACACGGCGCCGGCCGGCGTACCGGCGCTGGCAGCCGCGCCCGTCGACCGATGGTAGCGTAAAGCCCGGCCGGTTCGCTGGCCGGGCAGCTGCCTCACCCGGCCTCGCCCAGGTCGCGGTTGGCAAGCATGGCCTTGAGGGCGCCCAGCCGACCGCGCGCGGTCGCCGCGCTCACCGTCGCCTTGCTCGCCGGGCGCGCCTCGAGCTGCATCTCGGCGATGAAGCGCGACGGGATCTGCAGGAGCTTGTCGCGGCCGCGCTTGCGGGCGCGGCACCAGGTGAGGGTGAGGCTGCGCTGGGCCCGGGTGACCGCCACGTACATCAGCCGGCGCTCCTCCTCGATGCGGCGCGCCCGCGTTTCGTCCGTCGGGCCGTCGCCGGCGCTGGCCGCTTCGGCCTCGGCGGCCACCTCGTCGGCGGACAGGCCGCCGTGGTGCGGCATCACGCCCTCCTCGCAACCGACCAGGAAGACATGCGGATACTCGAGCCCCTTGGCGGCGTGGATCGTGCTCATCCTGACGACGTCGCCGTCCTCGCGACGGCCATCGAGCTGGGTCAGCAGCGCGATCGTCTGCGACAGGGCGATCAGGTCGGCGCCGTCGCTCTCGGCGCGCTTCTTCATCCAGTCGGTGAAGTCGCAGACGTTCTGCCAGCGCGTCGCCGCGACCTTCTCGTCATTGCTGTCGTAGAGGAAATCGCGATAGCCGATGGCGCCCAGCAGCTGGTCGATCAGCTCGCCGGCCGGCTCGCGCGGCGCCCGTTCCTGCATGCGGTTGATGAAGCCGCCGAACTCGCGCAGGTCGGCGAGCTGGCGCGCGCCCACCCGCGACTCGAAGCCGGTTTCGAACAGGGCCTCGAACATGGAGACATGGCGCTCGCCCGCATAGGCGCCGAGCGCCGCGAGGGTCGCGCTGCCGATGCCGCGCTTCGGGGTGGTGGTCGCGCGGATGAAGGCGGGATCATCGTCCTCGTTGGCGAGCAGGCGCAGGTAGGCGATCAGGTCGCGGATCTCGGCGCGATCGAAGAAGCTCTGGCCCCCGGAGAGGACGTAGGGGATCTGCTCCTTGCGCAAGGCCTGCTCGATCGCCCGCGCCTGGTAGTTGCCGCGGTAGAGGATCGCGAAATCGGCGAACGAGGCGCGGCGCTCGAACTTCATCGCCTGCAGTCGCATCACCACCGATTCGGCCTCGGCTTCGTCGTCGTCGCAGGGCACGACCTGGATCGGATCGCCGATGCCGAGTTCGGACCAGAGCTTCTTCGGATGCAGCTTCGGGTTGTGATCGATCAGCCGGTTCGCGGCCGTGAGGATGGTCACGCTGGAGCGGTAGTTCTGTTCGAGCTTGATGATCCTGAGGTTCGGGAACTCGGTCGAGAGCCGGCCCAGGTTCTCGAGGGTAGCGCCGCGCCAGCCGTAGATCGACTGGTCGTCGTCGCCCACCGCCGTGAACGCGGCGCGCGGCCCGACCAGGCGCTTGAGCAGCTCGTACTGGCAGGCGTTGGTGTCCTGGTACTCGTCGACCAGCAGGTAGCGCAGCCGTTCGCGCCATTGCGCGGCGATGTCCTCGTGCTCGTCGAGCAGGCGCAGGGGCAGGCGAATGAGGTCGTCGAAGTCGACCGCCTGGTAGGCGGTGAGGGTCTCGGCGTAGTTCCGGTAGGCGCGGGCGACAGCGTGCTCGGCCGCATCGGCGGCGCCGGCGGCTGCGTCATCGGGATCGACCAGGCCGTTCTTCCAGAGCGAGATCCGGCCCATGGCCTGGCGGGCGATCTTGCGATCGGTGGTGCCCAGCAATTGCAGGACGATGCCGGCGGCATCATCGGCATCGAGAATCGAGAAGTTGCGCTTGAGCCCCAGTGCCCGCCCGTCGGCCCGCAGCATGCGCACCCCCAGCGAATGGAAGGTGCATACGAGCGGCCGGTCCTGGCTGCGCAGCTTCGGCAGCATGGGCTCGAGACGCTCGGCCATCTCGCCGGCGGCCTTGTTGGTGAAGGTGATCGCCCCGATCGCCGCGGGCTGGATGCCGGCGGCGATCAGGTGCTGGATCTTGTGGGTGATGACGCGGGTCTTGCCGCTGCCGGCGCCGGCGATGACCAGGCACGGGCCGTCCAGGTAGCGGACCGCCTCGCGCTGGGGGGGATTCAGGACAGACAGGTCGGCACGCATGGGACGGCGATTCTAGCAAGCGCGATGACCGATTCGCGCGATGGCCGATCCATGTGGGCGTCTCCGGGAAGCAGGCCGGCCCGCGTAATGGCCGACTTCGTCCAGAACGGCCGAGTATCCGGCAGCCATCGTGCTTGGCGACAAGGCGCACGAGCGATGTGAGTGCACGCACACCACGACGCTTTGGACAACTTGTCAGATAACACTTTAAGTCTAGGCCATAAGACTCTGTTGCCGAAGCGCTTTCATCGCTTCTTCACAGAAGCTGTGGATAAAGCTGTGAACAATCACCCCGAAAAGGCGTCAAATCTGGCGACAAAGTCCATTGCCTAATATATGGGCAGTCTCATGGCCTTTTGGAATCAATGACTTACGGCCTGGTTCCGGGCCTTCGACGGCCTGTGACCGATTCGTGACAGCGCCGCTGTGCATGTGCACAACCGGAGTCCGAGGACAGATTCGGTAGGAGTTTTTCCGACTTCGTCAAGAGGCCGAAAAATCGCGAATTGGAGCGTAGCGAACGCTCACTTCGAGAGATTTGCACGACTTGGACGCAGGCCGGGAGCGGCGCTCCGCCGCGCTGGATCAGATCTCCGACGGATCGACCTCGAGCTGCCAGCGCGCCTTCGTGGGCAAGCCGTCGAGCTCGCGCAACCAGCCGGACAAGGCCCGGTGCAGCAAGGGCCGCGAACCGGACTCGACCAGCAACTGGGCCCGGTCGCGCCCGGCGAGGCGGGCCAGCGGCATCGGCACCGGATCGAAGCAGCGCACCTGGCTCCCCAGGCCTGGCGTAGCAGCCAGGATTGCCATCAACATATCGCGCGCCATCGCCAGGAACCCGAGGGCATCGCCGGCAGCCGCCGCCTCGGCGCGCAACAGCGCCTGGTGGCCGAAGGGTGGCAGGCCAGCTTCGCGACGCTCGACCAGCAGACGGTCGGCGAAGCCGTCGAAATCATGCGCGAGCAGGGCGGCGAAGAGCGGTTCGCCCGGGAAGCGGGTCTGCACCAGGACCCGACCGTCACTGGCGAAGCGTCCGGCGCGGCCGGCAACCTGCATCAAGGTCGCAAACAGGCGCTCGGGCGCCCGGAAATCGGCCGCGAACAGGGCGCCGTCGGGATCGGCGACCACGACCAGGCGCAGGCGCTGGAAGTCGTGGCCCTTCGCAAGCATCTGGGTGCCGACGAGGAGATCGACCTCGCCACCATGGACCGCGTCGAGCATCGCCTCGGCAGCGCCGCGCCGGCGAGCGACGTCGCGGTCGAGCCGGGCGATCCGGGCGTCCGGAAAGGACTGCGCGAGCGCCTCCTCGAGACGCTGGGTGCCGCGACCGAGTGGCCGCAGATCGGCGTCGCCGCACGCGGGGCAACTGCGGGGCACCGCGTGCTCGCCGCCGCAATGGTGGCAGACGAGGTGAAAGCGAGCCGCGCCCGCCGCAGCCGGCGGCCGCCGATGGAGAACCCGGTAGGCGCTGCAGGCGTCGCAGCGCGACAGCCAGCCGCACTGGCCGCAGGCAAGCACCGGGGCATAGCCGCGCCGGTTGAGGAAGACCATCGCCTGGCCGCGATCGGCGAGCACCTCGGCGATCGCGGCGCGGGCCGCGTCGGCCAGCCCGTCCGCAGGCATCTCGCGCTCGATGGTGATCACTTCGATGCGCGGCGCCGGCGCGCCGCTGGCCCGCTCGGGCAGTGGCAGCAGGCGGTAGCGGCCCGCCCGCGCCGCTTGCCAGGTTTCGGCCGAAGGCGTGGCCGAGCCGAGCACGACGGGAATCCGGCGCTGGCTCGCGAGCATGACGGCGAGATCGCGGGCGGAGTAGTGCACGCCCTCCTGCTGCTTGTAGGAGGGGTCGTGTTCTTCATCGACGACGATGCCGGCCAGGCCGGGGATCGGCGCGAGCACCGCGAGCCGGGTGCCGACGAGGATCCGGGCGCGACCATCGGCGGCGGCCAGCCAGTTGGCGGCGCGTTCGCCTTCGGCCAGCCCGCTGTGCAGGATGGCGATCGACTCGCCGGGAAAGCGCGCGCGGACGCGTTCGGCGAGCTGCGGCGTGAGGGCGATTTCCGGGACCAGCACCAGGACCTGCGCGGCCGGGTCGACGGCGAGCCGGCTCGCGATGAAGCGCAGGTAGACCTCGGTCTTGCCGCTGCCGGTCACGCCGTGCAGCAGGAAGACATCGAAGCCGTCGGCTTGCGCGATCGCGGCCAGGGCGGCGGCCTGCGCAGGCTTGAGGCTCGGGGCGGCGGGCGGCGCCGCAGCGGCCATCGGGGCCGACCCGCCCGGACTCGGCACGGCCGCGGAGGCGGCCGCCACGAATCGGCGTCGCGCCCGGCCGAAGGCGGACTCCTTGCTTCGCCTGGCCGAGGGCGGTGCGCGCAGCAGCTTCGGCACGGCCGGCATCATGACCTCGCCGGGATGGCGATGGTAGTAGCGCGCCGCGAAGTCGACCAGCCCGAGCCAGGCCGGCGTTGCCGGCGGCGCCTCGTCGATGCGCCCGATGAGCGGGCGCACCTTGTCCTCGGCGATCCCGGGCGTGTCCGACAGGCCGATCACGATGCCGATCTTCCGCCCGCGCCCCCAGGGGACCAGCACCCAGTCGCCCGGCCCGATGGTCGCCGCGGCATCGGCCGGAACCCGGTAGTCGAACCAGGGCGCGATCGGCACGTCGAGCGCAACCCGGGCGTACGGCCCTGCCGCGGCGGCGCCCCGCGGCCCGTCGATGCAGTCCGCGTCGGCCACGCGGGCCGGGACCTGGCGATCGCCCGGGTTGTTCATGTCAGTGGCGCCCGGCCGCCCGAAGCCACTGACGCGCCCCTCGGGGGGCAGCGAACGAAGTGAGCGTGGGGGTTGGTTGTTCCATCCTGGTGAGAAATTACATTAAGTTCGGACATTAACAACACGACACCAAAGAGCTATCGCCAACGATGCACACCCGGCTGTGGACAACATTGTGGAAAAACCCGGCCCGTCGCCCCAAAACACAGGCCACGGCTTGAAGTCAAGGGATTTGCCGAAAAAATGTGCAAGGGAAAAATCGTTTTCGATCAAACACTTGCGAATCGAGGTCCGGAATCGCCGCGAAGCCCGGCGGGATCGCTCCGGGCGCTTCGATGGTGTGCACAACTGGTCGGAATCCGGTGCTGATCCGAGCCTTCGGGGTGGACGCCCGCGAGCCCTGCCACCTTGCGGGCAGGGCGCCGTGTCATCGGGGCATGCTGCCGTTCGGGCCGGCGCCGTCGGCCGAGCGCTGGGCCCGGCTGTAGGCGTGGACCTCGTCGACCATGGCGGCGACGGCCTCGGGCGCGGTGAACTGGGAGATCCCGTGGCCGAGGTTGAAGACGTGGCCGTGTCCCGCCGTCGGCTGGCCATAGCTGTCGAGCACCCGGCGAACCTGGCCGCGAACCTGCCCGGGTGCGGCCATCAGGCTCATCGGATCGAGATTGCCCTGCAGGCAGACCCGGTCGCCGATGCGCTCACGCGCCCGCGCGAGATTGGTCGTCCAGTCGAGCCCCAGCGCATCGACGCCGATCCCCGCGAGGTCATCGAGCCATTGGCCGCCGCCCTTGGTGAAGACGATCACCGGCACCGGCGTGGCACCTTCGGTCTGGCGCTCGGCATGGCCATGACGCAGCCGTTCGATCACGCGGCGCATCGGGGCCAGCGACCAGGACTGGAAATCACCATCGGCGAGCAGGCCGCCCCAGGTGTCGAAGATCATGAGCGCCTGCGCGCCGGCGGCGACCTGCGCCGCGAGATAGCTGGCCACGGCCTCGGCGTTGACCTCGAGGATGCGCGCAAGGAGGTCCGGCCGGCGATAGAGCATCGTCTTGATGCGCCGGTAGTCGGACGAGCTGCCGCCCTCGACCATGTAGCAGGCGAGCGTCCAGGGACTGCCGGAAAAGCCGATCAGGGGCACGCGACCGCCAAGTGCGCCGCGGATGGTGCGCACCGCCCGCATGACATAGCCGAGCTCGGCCTCGGGGTCCGGCGCGGCCAGCCGCGCGACATCGGCCTCGTCGACGATGGGCCGCTCGAAGCGCGGCCCTTCGCCCTCGGAGAAGTACAGGCCGAGGCCCATGGCATCGGGAATGGTGAGGATGTCGGAGAAGAGGATGGCGGCGTCGAGCGGGAAGCGTTCGAGCGGCTGGAGGGTGACCTCGCAGGCCAGCTCGTCGTTGCGGCACAGATCGAGGAAGCTGCCGGCCCGGGCACGCGTCGCCCGGTACTCGGGCAGGTAGCGGCCCGCCTGGCGCATCAGCCAGACGGGGGTGTACTCGGTGGGTTCGCGCCGCAGTGCGCGCAGGAAAGTATCGTTCTGGAGTGCGGTGCTCATCGGACGCCCGTTGGCTGATCGGACGCGAGGGGCGGGATCCCGCCGCGTTCACGCGACCGGCTTGCGGTCGACGTCCGTATTCTAGGCTGGGCTTAGCGAGCCGCGGTCGCCGCGGTCGCGGGCGCCTGGCCGACCCGTCGGGTCGATTCGTCGCGCGTCGCGCCGAAAGCGTTGTCCGCCATCGTCGAAACCCGGATGCCGGTGCCGCGCGCGCCCCCATAGTCGAGGCGGACCCCGAAGGGCGGCTGGGCCGTGGCCGGCCGGGCGCCAGCCGGTGCGCTCGCGTCCCGGATGGCCAGGTCGATGCCGCGACCGAGCATGGGTTCGGGCGGCTGGGCCGACGCCGCGGCAAGGGGCGCGGCGAGCGCGAGAATCATCGCAAACGCAGGTATCGGGTGCATGGTCGTCTCCGGGCGGACCGCCGACCCCCGGGGTGGAAACCGGGTCGGCACACATCGATGATCCGCCGCCGTCGACGCGCCGCAGGGGCAGGCGGCCCGACCGGCGCCGCAGTCCCGATGAACGGTGGCCCGGCGCCCCGCCCCGATGTCGGGTCGTTGCGACACCCGATTAGATGATCCGGGGAAACCCGAAGTCAGTCAGTGCTTGCTATCTAGATAAGCGAAGATGGATATTGTTTGCCACAAGAGCGGCGATCACCATGGCGGCGCCGGCGATTTCCGCCGGCAGGGGCCGGTAGCCCTGGGCGAAGCCGATCGAGAAGGTGACCACCGGGATCAGGTTGGCGAACAGCATCGCATTGAGCGCGCCGATCCGGGCAGTGCCGAGGTTCCAGCAGAGCATCGACGCAAGCACTCCGAAGAGGGACAGGAACAGCAGGTAGGGCATGGCCGACCACCACTGGCCGGCGCTCGGGGTATCGACCACTCCGGTGCCGGACAGGACCAGGACCAGCAGGAAATTGCCCAGTGCGCCGGCGACCACCGTCACCGTGGTGAAGCGCAGGGTGGACCAGCCGACGAAGGTCGGGGTGCCGAGGGTATAGGCTACCCAGCACAGCGAACCGCCGAAGATCATCAGCACGCCGACCAGTTCCATGCCGGCGGGCGCAAGCGCCGGACTCCAGCGCGTGATGACGGTGATCGCACCGAGGAAGGCGAAGCCGACGCAGCCGAGCGTGAATCGACCCGGCCGCCGGCCGTACACCAGCCAGCCGGCCAGCGCGGTCATGGCCGGCTGGGTCGCGATGATGACCGCGACCACCTCGGGGCGGGTGAAGGTCAGGCCGCCAAAGACCAACGAGGGCGAGCAGCACATGCCGATCACGCCGAGCAGGCCGGCGCGCCCGACCCGACGATCGAAGCGCAGGACGCCGCGCCCCTCGCGCCAGAGCAGGACGCCGACCAGGATCAGCATCGGCGCCGCGTAGCGGACCAGGGTGCCGTGAAAGGCGTCGACCCACGCGAAGCTCGCCTTCGCCACTGGAAACTGCACGCCCCAGATCAGGGTCGCGGCCAGTGCGAAGAGGGCGCCGCTGCCGGCCGAGCTCGAGCCGGCCGGGCCGGACATGGATTCTTCCTGGAAGCGCGAAAGCCGCGAGTATGGCAGAGGCCCCCGGGCCCGGCGATGCGCGGGTGCCGCCCTCGCCAGCGCGCATCGCGCTAGCATCGTCGCTCGCACGATGCGCGCAGCGCGGGAGGACGGGATGGGGACGAACAGCGGGGCGCCCGCTCCGATGGCCAGCGCCATCGATGACGCGCGGCCGATGCCGCTGTCGGCGGCCGCGCTCGCGACCTTCCTGTGCTGCCTCTGGGGCCTCGCGCAGGTGGCGGTCAAGCTCGCCAACGCCGGCATCTCGCCGATCTTCCATGCGGGCCTGCGCTCGATCGGCGCCGCCGTCCTGCTGCTCGCCTGGATCTGGCTGCGCGGCATCCCGGTGTTTCGCCGCGACGGCACCCTGCCGGCGGGAATCGCCGCCGGTGTGCTGTTCGGCGCCGAGTTCATCTGCATCTACATCGGGATGAACTTCACCGAAGTCGCGCGCGCGACCCTGATGATCTACTGCGCCCCGTTCATCGTCGCGGCGCTCGCCCACTGCCTGGTGCCGAACGACCGGCTGACGCCGGCGAAGTCCCTCGGCCTGCTGGCCGCCTTCGCCGGCGTGGTCGCGGCATTCGCCGACCGGGTGGCCGCGCCGGACGCCGCCGGCCTGGCAGGCGACCTGCTCTGCATGCTCGGCGCCTTCTTCTGGGGCGCGACCACGATCGTGATCAAGACGACCCGGTTGCGCAGCGCGCTGCCCGAGAAGAACCTGCTCTACCAGCTCGGCGTCTCGGCGGTGATGCTGATGGCGGCTTCCGCCCTGGTCGGCGAAGCCGGACTGTTCGCACCGAGCCCGGTGGTGTGGATCTCCCTCGCCTACACGACCATCGTGATCGCCGGCTCGTCGTACCTCGCGTGGTTCTGGCTGGTGTCGCGCTATCGCGCGACCACCTTGCACGCCTTCACTTTCCTGACGCCGATCGCGGGCGTCGGCTTCGCCCACCTGCTGCTCGACGAACCGATCACGCCGGGCCTCGGCATCGGGCTGGTGCTGATCGCCGGCGGCATCGTGCTGGTCAATCGGGAGCCGAAGAAGACAGCGGCCGTCGTTGCGGACTGAGTCCCGGGACGCCGCGGCAGGCGCCTTTGCTGCGCAAAGACGAAGCAGCCGCAGCGACTCAGCCGCTGCGCAACCGCGTCGCCCGCATCAGCGCGATCACCAGCAACGGGATCACCAGCGCCATCACCGTCACCACGACCAGCAGCTCGCCGAGCTGGCTGTAGTCGGCCGCCACCTTGACGACGCCGGTGCCGGGTTCGCGAACCTCCCGGCTGACGGTGTAGACCTGGTTCAGGTAGCGGGTACCGAGTTGCGACGCCGACAGCGCGAGGTTGGTGAACGAAGCCATGACGGCGAAGAAGGTCGCCTTGAGGCGAGCCGGCGCCGAGTTCGCGATCCAGGCGAGCATCGGCACCATCGCGATCTGGCCGAGCGGCGATTCGAGCGCGGTATCGATGACCGCGATGAAGCGCGCATCGACGATGCCGCCGGTATGCGCCGCGGTCCATTCATGCAGGCCGTAGAACATGCCGACGATCGGCAGGCTGAGCACGAAGCCCGCGACGGTAAGCATCGCGACCACGGTATAGATCGAACGCTCGGCCATGAAGCGACGAAAGACGAACAGGCCCACCAGGGTCAGGCTCGCCGCGATCAGCGACAGCTCGGAGAGGAACTGCTGGTCGAAGCCAAGGACGTCGATCTGCCACCAGGTCGCGCCGGCGCCGGGACCCGGCAAGGCCCGGAACACGAAGATCACGATCGCGGTGCCGATCAGGGTGCGGCGGGCTTCGGGGGTGAGCTCGCGGGTCAGGCGCACGATCAGGAAGATCACGATCGCCATCGAAGCGGTGAAGATGATCTCCTGGCCCCAGCGCGCGAACAGCGGCAAGTCGGACAGGCCCACGGTCAGTGAGACGGCCGCGAACGCGAGACCGCCGCCGAGGATCCACCAGTTCACCGGCGGCGCCTCGTCATGCACCGAGATCATCCGCCAGGCCTCGGCGGGCATGTACCCACTGGCGACCAGGGCGGCGACCCGCCGGCGCAGCAGCCAGCCGGCGAGGACGACACCGGCGACCGAGACCACCGGGATGAGCAGCGCAAGCTGGTAGACCCGCACATAGACCTCGGCCTGCTCCGGCTGCGGCAGCAACTGCACGCCGCGGAGCATGATCACGTTGACCAGGGCCACCAGCAGGCTGCCGCCGATGATCGCGACCCGTCCCAGGGTCTGCATGGTGGTGTGCAGCGAGCGCCGGTCGGCCTCCGGAACGGGAGTGCCGTCGGCGCGCACCAGCGGTACCGCCTCGACCGTCATGGCGTCGGCGACGACGTCCTGGGTGACGAAGCCGATCGGCGCGAGCAGGGCGGCGAGCACGTACCAGGCTTCGGCGCTGGCGTAGCGGCGCATCGCGTCGGGCTCGGCGAGCAGGCCGATCATGATCATCAGGCTGGCTGCGATCAGGCTGGCGCCGAGGTAGACGAGGCCGGACTTGTAGCGCCAGAGCAGGTCGACGAGATGCCCCAGCGGCATCTTCAGCGCCCAGGGCAGGCCAGCCCAGAAGCCGAGCGCGGCGAGGAACTCGGCGCTCAGGCCCAGGTAGTCCTTGACGAAGAAGGTACCGACGATCGCGGTCAGCCCGGAGATTCCGGCCGCCACATAGACCATCAACGGCGGCATGAAGCTCCAGCGGAACTCGCGTGCCAGCGATACGAAGATGCGGTCGAGCCAGCCTGTCATGGGGGCGCCGGAATCGGGATGCCAGATGATAGCCTCGGGCCGGCCCCTCGGCGCGCTTGCGCGAGGCCGCCCGGCCTGAGGGATAATGCGGATTCCCGCCACGCGATCATTGCGGTGGACGAGGACAGGCCGCCCGCCCGCATGGGCTCGCGCCGGGCGGCGACAGACCCAGGAGACAGCCAATGACGATAACGGTTCTACCCTGCGCCGAGCACTTCGTGGCCGAGATCGGCGACATCGACCTGTCGCGGCCGCTGTCGGCCGAGGACGAGGCCGGAATCCGGGCGGCCTTTGCGCACTACGCGGTGCTCGTCTTCCCCGACCAGGCGCTCGACGAGGACCAGCACCTCGCCTTCACCGCGCTGTTCGGGCCACACGAGAAATCGATCAGCGTGCATCGCAAGGATGAAACCCTGCGACTGCGCCCCGAGATCGCCGACATCTCGAACCTCGGCGTCGAGAACGAGATCTGGGGCGCCGACAGCCGCCGCCGGATGTTCCAGCTCGGCAACCGCCTCTGGCATACCGACAGCTCGTTTCGCCACCTGCCCGGCTATGCCTCGGCCCTGTATGCGAAGACGGTGGCGCCGGTCGGCGGTCACACCCAGTTCGCCGACCTGCGCGCGGCCTGGGACGCCTTGCCCGCCGACGAGCAGGCACGACTCGCCCCCCTGGTCGCCGAACACTCGATCTTCCATTCGCGCGCCCGGCTGGGCTTCACCAGCTTCGACGAGCAGGAGCGGGCATCGATGCCGCCGGTGCGCCAGCGCCTGGTGCGGGTGATCCCCGAGAGCGGCCGTACCAGCCTCTACGTCGCATCCCACGTCGGTCGCATCTTCGGGATGGACGATGCCGAAGGCCGGGCACTGGTCGACCGCCTGATGGATTTCGCCACCCAGCCCCAGTTCGTCCACACCCATCGCTGGCGGGTCAACGACCTCGTCATCTGGGACAACCGCTGCACCATGCACCGGGGCACCGATTTCGACGACCTGCGCTGGACCCGCGACATGCGACGCTCGACGGTCTCGGACATCGCCAATACCTGCGAGCAGGACATCGCGGTCACCGCCGAACCGGAGACGCCATGACGCCGACACGCCCCGTCGAGGAGATCCTCGAACCCGAACTGCCGATCGTCGATCCGCACCATCACCTGTGGGACCGGCGGGCGGCAATGGCCGCCATGACCGACGACCCGGCGACCCGGCACGGCTTCCTGCGAGTGGTCGACCAGGCTGCCCACTATCTTCTCGACGAGTTGCTGGCCGATACCGGCAGCGGCCACAACGTGGTGGCCACCGTCTTCGTCGAATGCCGCTCGATGTGGCGCAAGGAAGGCCCGCCCGAGATGCGGCCGGTCGGCGAGACCGAGTTCGTCAACGGCGTGGCCGCGATGTGCGCCAGCGGCACCTACGGTTCGACGCTGGCCTGCGCCGGTATCGTCGGCCATGCCGACCTGCGCCTGCCGCCGGCCACGCTCGATGCGGTGCTCGAAGCGCACATCGCCGCCGGCGGCGGGCGCTTCCGGGGCATCCGGCATAGCGGGTCCCACCACGACGACCCCGAGGTGCTCGGTCCGCTGCATGGCCGGGGCCCCGCCGGGCTGTACGCGAGCCCCGAGTTCCGCGCCGGCTTCGCCCGGCTCGCCGCGCACGGGCTGTCCTTCGATGCCTGGGTGCTCGAGCCGCAGCTGCCCGAGGTGATCGATCTCGCGCGCGCCTTCCCGGACACGCCGATCGTGCTCGACCACGTCGGCACGCCGCTGGGCGTCGCCAGCCACGCCGGCCGGCGCGAAGAGCGCTTCGACACCTGGCGGCAGAACATGCGCGCGCTCGCCGCCTGCCCGAACGTGAACGTCAAGCTGGGCGGACTCGCGATGGTGTTCTGCGGCTTCCCGTCCTTCCTCGCCGATCCGGCGGCGCCGTCGGAGCAGCTCGCCCGCGAATGGCGCCCCTACATCGACGAATGCATCGACGCCTTCGGTCCGCAGCGCTGCATGTTCGAGAGCAACTTCCCGGTCGACCTCGGCAGCTGCAGCTACGCCACGCTGTGGAATGCCTTCAAGCGCATCGCCGCCGACCACAGTGCCAGCGACAAGCTGGCGCTTTTCAGCGGCACCGCCGCGCACGTCTATCGGCTGGACCTGCCCGCCACCGCAGCCTGATACAGCTTATTCGATCGTATGACCGCGTTGGGCCGCCTTGCCGTGCAACCGCACTGTCGGCGGCGGCCCGCCTTGTTCTACGATCGAATGTAAAACCGCGTGAGTCCGCAGCCGGTCGCCGCCGCGGCGCCGGCGCCGCTCATACGGAGACGAGGTCGCCGAACAGCACCCAGCGCTCGCCGTCGAAGCGCATCATCCGCAGTTCCTCGACCGTGCCATGGTCGGTGGGTGAGGTGTTGATCCGGATGCCGGGCACGAGGGTGTCGAACTGCCAGTCCCTGACGCTCTCGGCGACCCGCATCAGGTTGTCGCGCGTCAGGTTGTCGCCGCACTCCTGCAGCAGCCGGTGCATGAAGCTCGCGATGTAGTAGCCGGTGACGTTGTAGACGTCCGCCTTGTCGCCCTTCGGGTACCACTCGTCCATGAAGGCGTTCCAGCGCTTCATGCCCTCATCGTCGGCCCAGCTCTTGTCGTTCGGGTCCTTCATGTAGGCGGCGCTGAGCGCGCCGACCGCGTACTGCGGCCCGGCCGGCTTGATGACGGTACCGACGGAGTTGGCGGTGCTGGTCAGGAACAGCATCGGCTTCCAGTCGCTCTCGCCGACCTTGCGGACCGCCTGGGCGGCGAACTTCGGCACCGAGGCGACGATCAGGGCATCGATGCCGGAATGCCGCAACTGCACGACCTGGGTGTCGACCGTGGGATCGGTGACCTCGTAGGACAGTTCCTGCGTCAGATGCTTCTTCCGTGCGTCGCCGAGCGCCCGGTGCACGCCATGCAGGTAGTCGCGGCCGAGGTCGTCGTTCTGGTAGAGCACGCCGATCTTCGCGTCGGGTTTCTGCGCGAGGATGTACTTCGTGAAGATCGCGGCTTCCGTGTCATAGGTCGGCAACGCGGTCATCGTCATCGGATACGCCTTGGTGTCGAGCCACTTGCTGGCGCCGCTCGAGATCAGCAGCTGCGGCACCTTCTTCGTGTTGAGGTAGCGGGCGACGGCCGAGTTGCCGGGAGTGCCCAGCAGGCCGAAGATGGCGAGCACCTCGTCGCTCTCGACCAGGCGGCGCACCTGCTCGACCGTCTTGGGCGGCGCGTAGCCGTCGTCGAGGCTGATCAGCCGGACCTTGCGGCCATTGATCCCGCCCTGCGCGTTGATCATCTCGAAGTAGGCCACTTCGGCCCGGCCGATCGTCCCGTAGGCCGAGGCTGCCCCCGAATAGGGCTGGGTCTGACCGAGGAGGATCTCGGTGTCGCTGGCGCCGGGGCCGTACTTCTGCTGGGCCAGCACGGAACCGCTTGCCAGGGTGCCCAGCACGGCCAGGTTGAATTCGCGACGAGAGAGTTTTGTCATGACGCCTGTCTCCATTGTTGTGTCCATGAAGAGTAGCGCCCGACGGCCCGGGCCGGAAGACCGGCTCTCGCCCCCCGTAGGGGGTGCTTCCGAAAAGAAAAACGCGCGGCTTGCGGCCGCGCGTTTTCGTAGCGTACCGGAGCCTGAGGGCTCCAGGCGCAATCCGCTCAGACGGGGCGGATGCGGCTCGCCTGCTGGCCTTTGCGGCCTTGGGTGACTTCGAATTCGACGCGCTGGTTCTCGGCCAGGGTCTTGAAGCCCGAGCCCTGGATTTCGCTGAAATGCGCGAAGAGGTCTTCGCCACCGCCGTCGGGGGTGATGAAGCCGAAGCCCTTGGATTCATTGAACCATTTGACGGTTCCGGTCTGGTTTGCCATTCGATTACTTCCTTGAACTGGAAAGATGGAGAAAATGCCTGCGACCGAAATGGCCGGCGGGCTGCATAGCCTCAAGGGGATGTAACGAAGGGGTTTGACCGAACTGGCGCCTGGAAGGCGTTTGACGAAACCGCTGGTATACAAGGTACCGATGACGCATTGCGCGGCCAGTATACGTCAGGCGGGCCCGGCGTGCGGTTTATTTCTGCATTCGTGGGAATTGCGACAGTCTTGGGCCGACCAACGGTCGATCGGCAGGGCCCGGGACGCCGGGCGCGGGGCATGCCTTGCGCACGCCCCGCGGGGAAGCTTCAGCGGCCGCCGCGCAGCTTGCGGATCGCGGCGATCTGGGCGATCGCTTCGGCGAGCTCGGCCTGGGCCTTGGCGTAGTCGATATCGGCGGTGCGGTTCGCGAGCGCCTCTTCGGCCGCGCGCTTGGCTTCCTCGGCCTTCGCTTCATCGAGGTCGGCGCCGCGGATCGCGGTATCGGCCAGCACCGTGACCCGGTTGGGCTGCACCTCGAGGATGCCGCCGGCGACGAAGACGAACTCCTCGGTGCCGGAGCCGGCCTGCTTGATCCGCACCGCGCCCGGGCGGATCCGGGTGATCAGCGGGGTGTGCTGCGGATAGATCCCCAGCTCGCCCGATTCGCCCGGCAGCGCGACGAACTCGGCCTCGCCCTCGAAGATCGAGGTTTCGGCGCTGACCACGTCGACATGGATCGTGTTCATGGATGGCTATCCTTGGCTCAGTGTACTGCTCGTGCCCGGCGCCTGCATGCGCCGGGCGTTCGCGGCGTGACCCGGGCAGTGCCCGGGTCCATCGTGCGACCAGCCGTCTTCGCCGGCCTGCGCATGAACGCCGCTCACTTCAGGGTCTTGGCCTTCTCGAAGGCTTCGTCGATGGTGCCGACCATGTAGAAGGCCTGCTCGGGGAGCGCGTCGCACTCGCCGTCGACGATCATCTTGAAGCCGCGGATGGTCTCGGCCAGCGGGACGATCTTGCCCGGCGAGCCGGTGAAGACCTCGGCCACG
>CAYZBJ010000026.1:0-44623 GCA_964476625.1 uncultured Burkholderiaceae bacterium
TGACGATGATCGGCTGGATCTTCTTGTCGGATGCCGCCATGGTTTCGCCTGTCCTTTCCTCTTCCCGCGTTCCCGATCAGGCGCGCCGCTGCTTGACGGCGTCCTCGAGCTCGCCGAAGCTCGGCCTCTCGGTCGAGAACAGGACCTTGCGACCGAACTCGACCGCGATGGCCGGCGCATAACCCTGCATGCTGGCCAGCAGGGTCGTCTTGACGCAGACCAGCTCCTTGCTCGCCTCGTCGCCCTTCTGTTCGAGCAGCCCGCCGAGCGGGCTCACGAAGCCATAGGCGAGCAGGATCCCGAGGAATGTGCCGACCAGCGCGCCGGCGATCATCTGCCCGAGGACCGCGGGCGGCTGGTTGACCGAGGCCATGGTCTTGACCACCCCGAGCACCGCGGCCACGATGCCGAAAGCGGGCAGGCCGTCGCCGACCTTCTGGATCGCGCCGGCCGGGGCATGCAGTTCCTGGTGATGCGTCTCGATCTCGCTGTCCATCAGGCTCTCGATCTCGTGGGCATTGAGGTTGCCCGAGACCATCATGCGCAGGTAGTCGGTGATGAACTCGACCAGGTGGTGGTCAGCCTGGATCTCCGGGTAGTTGGCGAAGAGCGCGCTTTCCTGTGGCTCGTCGACGTCCTGCTCGATCGACATCAGGCCTTCCTTGCGGGCCTTCTGCAGGATGTCGTAGAGGAGCGCGAGCAGCGACATGTAGCGCGCCTTGGTGTAGCGCGAGCCCTTGAACAGGCTGGGGATGGTCGCGAAGGTCGCCTTCAGGACCTTCTGGTTGTTGCCGACCAGGAAAGCGCCGAAGGCTCCCCCTCCGATGATCAGCATCTCGACCGGCGCGGCGACCGCCAGGACCCCGAAGTGGCCGCCCGCGATGGCGTAGCCGCCGAAGACGGCGAGCAGCACGATGATGTAACCGATGATGACGAACATGAGGCCCCGAGCGATCCAGGTCTGGCGAGTACCTACCCTATTTCGGCGGCAGGCCGCTCGCCTTGAGCGAGGCCCGCCGAGCGGTCATTGGCCGCCACTCACGCAAACGGGGCAGGCCCGCCACGACCGGGGCCCATCATTGCCGCCCGGCGCCCTGGCCGGAACGAAGAAAAGCGGGGCATCGCCCCGCTTTGTCGTGTTCGCGCCCACCGCTGGGCGCCCGGCGCCGGCAGCGTGCCGGCGTCGTCGATCCACCGCCCTAGTGGATCGCGCCGCGCCGGCTCGCCTTGCCGGCCCGCGCCGGCGGACGGCACAGGCCGCAGACGAAGTCTTGGTCGAGCTCGTAGGCATGGTTCACGAAGCTGCCCTTGCAGCGGGTGCAGCGCGTGGTGCACAGCATGCCGGCATCGACGAACTTCACCAGCCGCCAGGCCCGCGTCACCGAGAGCATCGGCTCGATGCCGGCCTGCTCGGTCTCGGCGGTATAGAGCTTGTAGGCGCGGATGACCGCCTCGATGTCGTCGAGCGCGCTGGTCTTGAGCAGGTATTCGTACAGGTTGTAGAACAGCGATGCGTGGATGTTCGGCTGCCAGGTCATGAACCAGTCGGTCGAGAACGGGAGCTGGCCCTTCGACGGCGACTTGCCGGTCACTTCCTTGTAGAGCTTGAGCAGGCGCTCGTAGGGCAGGTCGGTCTCCGACTGGAGCACCTGGAGCCGGGCGCCGAGCTCGATCAGCGAGATCGCGCGCAATGTCTGGCGGTTGTCCTTCAGGAGGCTGCGGGCGGTCATTCCACCGACTCCTCGTAGCGGCCGGCCATCAGGATGCTGGCATGCAGGCGCTCGGCCGTCTTCTCGCGGCCCGGCTGGTCGGCGCGGGCATGCTCGGCGAGCAAGCCCCAGACCATCGCGTCATCGACCCGCAGCCGGCACATCAGGGTATTGCCCCCGGCCACCTTGAGCATCTGGCTCGGCTTGAGGCTGTCGATCAGGTCGGCGACCTCGTCGGTGACGCCCAGCCGGAACAGCGCGGTGGGACGATCGGCGCGGATCAGCTGCTGCGCAAGAATCAAATAGGACAGGTTGATCTCGGTAATTTCGTGGGCCAGTTTCGTCTCGACCGACATATTCTTCTCCCTGGGCGGTGGTGAACACGTGGAACGCAGTGTCGGCCGACCCCACCCTTTCTTGAATCCGACTCCTTCCGATTCTCGGCTGGGCCGAATTCCTACGCCTGTAGGAAGTTTTCCTATCCCCGCCAGCCCCCCACCAGTACCCGCCATGACCGCCGTCTGGCTCCCCGATTAAAGCCGCGCCGGGACCGTCCGTTAACCGCTGGCAACGGGACGTTCCCGTCGCCCCGCGGCTCGAAGAGCAGCCTCACGGGCTCTCAGGAAGCCAGGGCATGGGGCCCGGGCAACGGCCGGTAAGCCGCAACGGAATCAACTCAAGGAGTCTGAAATGGCCCAGATCATCAACACCAACCTGATGTCGCTCAATGCGCAGCGCAACCTGTCATCGACCCAGAACACGCTGGCGACAGCGGTGCAACGCCTGTCCTCCGGCCTGCGCGTCAACAGTGCCAAGGACGACGCCGCCGGCCTCGCGATCGCCGAACGCATGAACACCCAGATCCGCGGCATGAACGTCGCGATCCGCAACGCCAACGACGGCATCTCGCTCGCCCAGACCGCCGAGGGCGCGATCGGCCAGATCACCGAGATGGCCCAGCGCATGCGCGAGCTCGCCGTCCAGTCGCGCAACGCGACCAATACCGCCGATGACCGTACCAACCTCAACGCGGAATACCAGGAACTGGCCGACGAGATCAGCCGCACGATCGCCAACACCAGCTTCAATGGCCAGGCGGTCCTCACCGTCACCGGCACGCAGGACTTCCAGGTCGGCGCCGGAACCACGGCCAACGACCGCATTTCGATCACCACGACGGCGCTCGCCTTCGCCGCGCCCGGCGACATTACCAGCGTGGCCAACGCCGACACCGCGATGGGCGCGCTCGATACCCTGATCGATGCTTCGACCTCCTTGCGGGCCACCTACGGCGCGGCGCAGAACCGCTTCGAGTCGGTCATTTCCAGCCTGCAGGTATCGGTCGAAAGCCAGTCGGCCGCCCGCAGCCGGATCATGGACGCCGACTTCGCCGCCGAAACCGCGGCGATGACCCGCGCCCAGGTGCTCCAGCAGGCCGGCGTCGCGATGCTCTCGCAAGCCAACGCCATGCCCAACACGGTGCTCAGCCTGCTGCGCTGATCCCGTAACGACAAACAGGGCCACGGGCCTGGGAGGCCGGCGGGGTTCATTCCCGCCGGCCTGTTCCCGTTCCCTGCGTTCGGTGATCTGGACGGCGTATCGGCTGCTTTTCCGCCGATCGACGCCCCTTCTCCACTGGCATCGTGCATGACATGCATCGACCGGTGCCAAGGAGAACCGAATGCCCCAGATCATCAACACCAACCTGATGTCGCTGAACGCCCAGCGCAACCTCGACACCAACAGCAGTTCGCTGGCGACGGCAGTGCAACGGCTGTCCTCCGGCCTGCGCGTCAACAGTGCCAAGGACGACGCCGCCGGTCTCGCGATCGCCGAGCGCATGAACACCCAGATCCGCGGCATGAACGTCGCGATCCGCAACGCCAACGACGGTATCTCGCTCGCCCAGACCGCTGAAGGCGCCCTCGGCCAGATCAGCGAGATGGCCCAGCGCATGCGTGAACTCGCCGTCCAGTCGCGCAACGCCACCAACACCACGGCCGACCGCACCAACCTGAACGCCGAGTACCAGCAGCTGGCTGCCGAGATCACCCGTACCATCGAGAATACGACCTTCAACGGCCTGGCGATCCTGGGCGCCGATGCCGGTACGCAGGAGTTCCAGGTGGGTCCCGGAGCCACCGCGAACGACCGGATCTCGATCACCACGGCGACCCTCACGGGTGCCTTCGCGGCCGGCAACATCCTCGACGTCGACGCCGCCGACACGGCGATGGGCGCAATCGACGCACTCCTCATGACGGCCACCAGCCATCGCGCCACCTACGGTGCGGCGCAGAACCGCTTCGAATCGGTGATCGCCAACCTGCAGGTCGCCGCGGAGAGCCAGACCGCCGCCCGCAGCCGGATCATGGACGCCGATTTCGCCGCCGAAACCGCGGCCATGACCCGCGCCCAGGTGCTCCAGCAGGCGGGCACCGCGATGCTCGCGCAGGCCAACCAGATGCCCAATACGGTCCTGCAGCTGCTGCAGCGCTGAGCATCGCCGGGGCCGGCCCATCAACGCGGCCCGGCCCCGGCGGCCGGACGCCGTTCGTTCGCGCCGGCTGGCCATCCGTCCCTCAATATCCGCGCGCCGATGCCGATACTTTCCTCAGGCGTCGGCCGCGGATGGCTGCGCCCCCATCATTCCGGAGTGTGATCGATGGCAACCAGTTCCATTGGCATGGGCGGCATGATCGACGTCAATTCGATCGTCTCGCAGCTCATGGGTATCGAGCGTACCCCGCTCACCCAGATCAACAACAAGATCAAGGGCATCGATACCACGCTCTCGGAAGTCGGCAAGCTCAAGTCCGCCATGGACAAGCTGCGCAGCGCCGCGGTCTCCCTCTCCGGCGCAGGCAGCTGGAGCGCGGCCAAGGCGAGCAGCGCCCAGCCCGATGCGATCGCGGCGACCGCCGCGGCCGGCGCCCTGCCCGGCAGCTACGCGCTGCGGGTCGACGCCCTCGCCCAGCACCAGACCCTGGTCACCGCTGCAGTGGCCGACAGCAGCGCCCTGGTTGGCGGCGGCTCGTTGACGATCACCCTGGGCACCGGTGATGGCGGCGGCTTCGTCGCCGACGCCGAACGCGAACCGGTGCAGATCCTGGTGCCCGCCGGCGCCACCCTGGCCGAGGTCCGCGACGCGATCAACGGCGCCAATGCCGGCATCGGGGCAACCCTCGTGACCGACGCGGCGGGCACTCGCCTGATGATCCGCAGTACCGAAAGCGGCGAGGCGCAAGCCTTCCGGATCGACGCCAACGACGACGGCAGTGGTGCGGGCGGACTCGGGCTCGGCTCGCTCGCCTATGCGCCGGGCGACACCGGCGGCGCCATCACCCGGCTGCAGGCCGCGGCCAATGCGCAGGTCGAGTTCAACGGCCTGGCCTTGAGCCTTGCGTCGAACGACGCGAGCGACCTGATCGAGAACGTCAGCTTCAGCTTTCGCCAGGTCACTCCCGCCCCCGTGACCATCGAGGTCGGCACCGACGGCGAAGCCGTCCGGACCGGGCTCGACGAATTCATCACCGCCTACAACGAGCTCAACAGCCTGATCCGTACCCAGACCGCGTACGACCCTGCCACCAGGACGGCCGGCGCGCTGCAGGGCAACCAGACCGTCAACATGATGCAGTCGAAACTGCGCGCCGTGATGGGGTCGACCGTCGAAGGCATCGACCTCGGGCGGCTCTCGGACGCCGGCATCGAGATCCAGCGCGACGGCTCCCTGAAGCTCTCCGAAGACAAGCTGGCCCTCGCACTGGCCGATCCGAAGAAGGTGCAGGCGCTGTTCTCGGCCAATGACCGCGAGACGGGCACGCTTGGCATCGGCCGGCAGGTCCGCGACCTCCTCGACGGCATGCTCGGAATCGACGGTGCGATCACCGGCGCCACCGAATCCCTGAAGGCCCGGCGCGAGATCTTCGAAAGCCGCGAAGAGCGGCTCCAGAATCGCCTGACCCTCATCGAAGCCCGCCTGATCCGCCAGTACAGCGCTCTCGACGCAAGCCTCGCGCAGTTGAACGGCTCGCTGGCCGCCATCGGCAACATACCGACCGAGTAGCGCTTCGGGCCGCAGGTCGATTCATGGCCGACCCGGCCCGATCCGGACTCAAGGCGCCCCGGCGCAGGCCGATACAGAAGGCATCGAGAGACAACCCGCACAGGCACAAGATGTTCGCTCCCTTCAGGAATCCCGCCCAGACCTATCGCCAGCTCGGCACCGAGACGTCCGTATCGGGCGCCAGCGCGCACCGGCTCATCGACATGCTCTTCGAGGGCGCGAACGAATTCATCGCGAAGGCCGATGACGCCATGGCCCGGCGCGACCTCGCGACCAAGGGTGAGTCGATCACCCGGGCGATCCGCATCGTCGACGAGGGCCTGAACGCGGCGCTCGACATGTCGGCCGGCGAAGTCGCCGAGAACCTGCGCTCGCTCTACGTCCACGTCTCGATGCAGTTGCTCGCCGCCAGCCGGGACAACGACCGGGCGCGGCTGGCAGCGGCCCGCCAGACCCTCGCCGAGATCCACGGCGCCTGGAGGCAGATCACCCCGAACCAGAACACCCAGCGAGAGCTCGAGACCCTCTGATGGCCCCTGGATCCGCAATACTCGAATCGTATCGCTCGGTGGTCGATGCCGCCGAGGGCATGCTCGCGCAGGCGCACGATGGTCGCTGGGACGAGGTCGCCCGTTCCGCCCGCGCGATCGGACAGATCACCACGACAATCGACGCCGCCCGCCGCGATGCCGGCGAGCTGTGTCCCGCCGACGAGGCCGAACGGGTGCGCCTGCTGACCCGGCTGCTCAGGATCGACGCGGAAGTCCGGGCACTGCACCAGCCCTGGACCTTGCGACTCGACGCGATGCTCGGGGCGACGCCTCGCCGTGCCCCCCGGGACGCGACGAGCGTGTCCGATGGACAGCGACGCCCTCGCTGAAGCCATGTCCGCGCGGCAATCCCCCGCCGAGTTCATGCCCGAGCCGCCGGGCCAGCTCCTCGAAGCCCACGCGCTGGTCGGCAAGCCGCTCGCGACAGCGCTGCTTCGCGAGCTCGCCCACCAGCAGGTACCGGTCGCCCTGCGACGTCGGTGCGACCCGCAGGCGCACGGCTTCGGGCGAATCGTCGAATGCCGGGACGACGCGATCGCGCTCGACCTGGAGGAAACGGCGGCCGGCGTCCCGACGACCGATGGCGACGACGACTACGTCGCCGTCGCGTTCCTCGACGGCGTGAAGGTCCAGTTCGACGCCCGCCTGTCCGGCGACAACGCGAACGCCGGACACCGGGTGCTGCGCGGCGCACCGCCGGTGGCCGTCTATCGCCTGCAACGCCGCGAAGCGTATCGGGTGCCGATCATCGCCACCGAAGGACGCTGCGTGCTGCGCCACCCGCCCGACGACGAGTTCAGCGTCGAGATCATCGACCTGAGTGCCCGCGGGCTCTCGATCGCCTGGCCGACCCTGGCGAGTCCGGCGATCGGCACCGTCTGGGAACACGCCCGGATCGAGTTCGCCGGCAGGCCGCCCCTGCCCTGCACCCTCGTGGCCTGCCGGATCGATGCGGGCGACGACGGACCGGGCCGGGTGGGCTGCGAGTTCGGCCCCCTGCCCCCGGAAGTCGAGCGCGCGGTCCAGGTGCTCGTCAACGATCTGCAACGGACCGCACGCCCCGGATCCTGAGCCCTCGCCGGCTTGACCTCCCGGCCGGCGAAGCGGCAAGATCGGCCGATTCCGGAATACCCCGGACAGGATCGATCGGCCGCCGAAGGCCGACCAGCCGAGGAGGCAGGACATGACGCGCCCGGGCGATGCGGCCGCGATCGCGGTTGCCGAGCAGGATGACGCCCAGGCGGCGCTCGAAGAGCGGGTCGCCTTCTTCCATGAGGCGGTGGCCGACTGGCTCGCCGACCCCGGCATCACCGTCGTTTGCGGGCGCTGGAGCGACGGCGCCATTGCCGAGTTCATGCCCGCGGGCACCGCGAGACTGCTGCCGCCCGCCTACCCGGGACGCTTCGCGGGAATTCGCGAACTACGCATCGAGCAGCAAGGCCATCATCTCCACATCGACTTCGGGCGGATTCACGCGCTGTCCTACGTGATCGCGCCGAGCGTCTGCCTCGGCTTCGACCCATCGCTCGAGATCCGCCTGCTGGCAACCGACGAAACCGGCGCGCCAACCGGACACTGGATGGTCGCGCTGATGTACGCCAACCCCTACCTGCGCGACCGGCGCGTCGATCCACAGGCGGCGGGCCGGTTCTTTCGCAGCGCCCGGGAGCATCTCGCCCGCCGGCCCGACCTCGTGCGGGTGGAGATCGCACCCGAGGTCGTGGGCAACGTCCACGCCGGCGCACTGTTCGAATGCCTCGCCGCGGCGACCGGGCAGCGCTTCGACGGCATCGACTGGGCGGGCGGGCTCGCCGCCCTCGGGGTCCGCGCCCCGGCAAGGGCGCCATCGCCGCCGGGCGAACCGTGCATCGTGCCCCTGCTGCGCGAAGCGCTGGCCCTGCACGAGGCGTCGCTGGTCATCTTCCGGGATCGCACCCTCGTCGAGTTCAAGACCGACCGCCTCGGTGGCCTGCATCGCTACGAGGAGCAAGGCCATGTCTCCTGGCAGATCGGCCAGTTCGACGACCATCATTGCCATCTCGCACTCGATGCAGTGACCGAGGTGCTGTTCTCGGCCGAACCGGTACCCTGCCAGGGAAACCGGCTCAACTACACGGTCTGGTTCCTGGTCCCGGGCGCCTGCGGCAACCCGTATCGTCCGGACGGTTATTTCTCGATCACGCTGAACAAGCCGTATCGGGCGGGTGCCGTGCGCCCCGAGGTCATCGACCCGGTGATGGCGCTCTATCGGCGCCACGCCAACCAGGCCTGGGTGCGCGCCGACGCGCAGTTCCTCGATGCGCTCGCCAACGGGCCGCCGAGCCGGCGCTTCGACTGATCCCGGGCCCGAATCCCGCACTGTTTGACCTCAACCAAACCCTGCCCGGTAAATCCGGCGCATGATGGTTCCATCCCGCCCGGCTGCATCGGGTGCGGGAGCGTCAACTTCGCAGAGGCCCGAATCCATGAATTCCCTTGACCTAGACTATCCCCAGCTTTTGCTTGCCGAGCGAGAAGGTCCCTGCCTGTCGCTGTACCAGCCGACCCATCGCGCCTTTCCCGAGCGCAAGCAGGATCCGATCCGCTTCCGGAACCTGGTGAAGGACCTGGAGCAATCGCTGCAGCAAAGCTATCCCGGGCGCGACGTCGCATCCCTGCTCGCACCCTTTCGCGAACTCGCGGACGATGAAGACTTCTGGAACCATCCGGGCGCAGGCCTTGCAGCACTCGGCGCAAACGACGTCTTCCGGGTGTATCGCCTGCAACGCCCGGTAGCGGAACTCGCCGTCGTTGCCGACAGCTTCCACACCAAACCCCTGATGCGCATCGCCCAGTCGGCCGATCGCTACCAGGTGCTGGGCATCGATCGCCAGCGGGCGCGGCTGTTCGAAGGCAACCGGGACGGCCTCGAGGAGGTGGCGATGGCCACCGAGGTCCCCCGCACCATCGACGAGGCCATGAACCGCGACATCGAGCGCGAGCGCTCGACCCGCACCCAGGGCAGGCCCGACAGCGCCTCCACGGTTCGCCAGGGGACCGACGTGCGGCAGGACAGCATCGACGCGGATACCGATGCATTCTTTCGCGCGGTCGATCGCGCGGTCGCCGAGCATCATTCGCGTCCGAGCGGCATGCCGCTCATCCTGATGGCCCTGCCCGAACACCGGTCACGCTTTCGCGGGCTCAGTTCGAATCCCGCCCTGATGGCCGACGGCATCGACCGCAATCCGGAGTCGATCACCCTCGAGCAACTGCGCGAGGACGCCTGGAAGCTGGTGCAGCCACGCTACCTGGAACGCCTGGCCGGCCTGATCGACACCTACCGCGCGGCACACGCGAAGGGACAGGCGACCGATCAGCTTCCCGACGCCGCGCGCGCAGCCGTCGAGGGCAGGATTGCCTGCCTGCTGCTCGAAGCCGACCGCCAGCAAGCCGGCCGGCTGGTTCCCGAGACCGGCTCGGTCATACCCGGCGACCTCGAGAACCCCCGCCTCGACGATCTCTTCGACGACCTCGGTGAACAGGTCCTGCGCAAGGGCGGGGAAGTGATCATCGTACCGGCCGAATCCATGCCCACCACCACCGGGCTCGCGGCGGCCTATCGGTTCTAGCGAAACCGCCTATACCTGCATGTTCATGATGTCGGTGTAGGCGGCGACCAGGCGGTTGCGCACCGTCAGGGCCGCCTGGAACGAGACCTGCGCCTTCTGCATCGAGGCCATCGTCTGCTCGAGGCCGACCGCGGGATCGCCGGTCTGGTAGGCCTTGATCATCACCGCGGATTCATTCTGGGTATCGCTGACCGACTTCAGGGCGTCGTTGAGGGCCGTGCCGAAGCCACCCTGTGCCGTGCCGGCCTGGCCGGCGCGCAGGGACTGGGCCTGTTTCTGCGACGCCGCCTGCAGGGCCTGCTGCAATGCGCCTAGTGATCCGATTTCCATGGTCGATGCTCCCTGGAGGGCATGCCGGCATTGTTCCAGCCCGGATGGGACCCGGGCGCGGAATAAGCGGGGCGGTGCACCGCTAATTCGCCGCTTCGGACCCTCAAGTTTTCCGCACAATCGTTTCGACCCTGTTCACGAACCTGGATTCGAGACGATACCGCGATGGACACATCCCTCCCCGCACCGGGCGGCGCCGCATCCCCGCTCAGTGGCCTCGCCGCCCTGCCGGTTCGCCAGCTGCTGGTCCTGGTGTTCGGCATCGCGGCGCTCGCCGCCGTCATCGCAGCCGCCTTCCTCTACTCGAAGGAGAGCGACTATCGCGTCCTGTTCGCCAACCTCGAGGATCGCGACGGCGGCGCGGTCGTCGCCGCCCTCACCCAGCTCGACGTGCCCTACCGCTTCGCCGCTGGCGGCGGCGCGATCCTCGTGCCCGGCGACCGGGTCCATGACGTCAGGCTCAAGCTCGCCGGCCAGGGGCTGCCCCGCGGCGGCACCATCGGCTTCGAGCTCCTCGACAGCCAGAAGCTGGGCGTCACCCAGTTCCAGGAGCGCCTGAACTTCCAGCGCGGCCTCGAAGGCGAGCTCGCAAGGTCGATCCAGTCGCTGGCGGCGGTGCGCTCCGCCCGCGTCCATCTCGCGATTCCCAACAGCAGCGCCTTCGTGCGCAAGCGCCAGCCGCCCTCGGCATCGGTCCTGCTGAACCTGCACGGTGGCCGGACACTCGAACGCGGCCAGGTGGCCGGCATCGTCAACCTCGTGGCCGCCTCGGTGCCAGAGCTCACCCCGGGGCGGGTCAGCGTCATCGACCAGGACGGCATGCTGCTCTCGAACCGCGAGGCCGGCGACCACGGACTCGATTCCGCCCAGCTCGACTACGCGCGGCGCATCGAATCCGGCTACATCGAGCGCATCGTCGCCATCCTCGAGCCGATCGTCGGCAAGGGCAACGTGCGCGCCCAGGTCACCGCCGAGGTCGACTTCACCCAGCAGGAGTCGACCGCCGAGGTCTATCGCCCCAACCAGGGTGGCGAACCGGTCGCGATCCGCAGCCAGCAACTGAGCATCGATCGCGGTGGCGCTGGTGCGTCCGCCGAGGGCATCCCGGGCGCGCTGAGCAACCAGCCGCCGGCGGCGGCACGGGCGCCCGCCAACGGGCCGCCCCAGGAAATCGGCGCCGGCGTGACCGGCGAAGCCGCGACCGCCGCATCGCTTGCCCGGCGTGATTCGGTCACGAACTACGAAGTCGACAAGACGATCCGGGTGACCCGCAGCCCGATGGGCACCGTCAAGCGCGTCGCGGCCGCCGTACTGGTCGACTATCGCCATGAGGTCGACGCCCAGGGCAACGCCACCCAGGTCGCGCTGTCGCCCGCCGAACTCGAAAGCATCAACGCGCTGGTACGCGAAGCCATCGGCTTCACCGAGACCCGGGGCGACTCCCTGAGCGTGCTCAACACGCCGTTCACCCGCGAGGAAGTGCCGCCCCTGCCCGAGATTCCGGCCTGGAAGGACCCCCAGGTCATCGACACCGCGCGCGAGTTCGGCAAGCATCTCGGGCTGCTCGTCCTCGGCCTGGCCACCATCCTGATGGTGATCCGGCCCGCCCTGCGCACCCTGCGAACCACCGCCACGCCGAATCCGGCTGGCCGGCTGCAGCAGGTGGTGGGCGACGACATCAGCCTGCCCACGCCGGATGCCAGGCCGATGCTCGCGCCCAACCAGAATGCCGACGTACTCCAACTCGCCCGTGACAATCCCGGCACGGTAGCCAACGTGATCCGCGGCTGGGTTGCCAACGAGGGCCAGAACCGATGAGCGACGAAGGCATCAACGACGCCGCCGTTCTCCTGCTCGCCATGGGCGCCGATGCGGCATCACAGGTCTTCAAGCACCTGACGCCGAAGGAGGCGCAATCCCTCGGCGAGGCGATGGCACAGACGAAGACGACCCGCCGCGACCGCGTCGACGCGGTGCTCGGACGCTTTCGCACCGACGCCGAAGCGACCAGCCAGCTGGTCGACGACACGGACGAGTATGTCCGTTCGGTGCTGACCCAGGCGCTCGGGGCCGAGAAGGCCGGGCTGCTGATCGACCGGATCCTGCAGGGTGGCGATGTCTCCGGCATCGAGAGCCTGAAGTGGATGGACGCGGCCTCGGTGGCCGAACTGGTTCGCAACGAGCATCCGCAGATCGTGGCCTCCATCGTCGTCCATCTCGATCGCGACCAGGCATCCGAGGTCCTGCAGAGCCTGCCCGAGCGCATGCGCGCGGACATCATGTACCGGATCGCGACGCTCGAAGGCATCCAGCCCCAGGCTCTGCGCGAACTCAACGAGGTCCTCGGCAAGCTGTTGAGCGGCAGCGACCGCCTGACCCGGACCAAGCTCGGCGGTACCAAATCGGCAGCCGAGATCCTCAACTTCCTCGGGGGGGGCGCCGATGCCCAGGTACTCGAGTGGATCCGCGACCAGGATCCGGACATCGCCCAGCGCATCATGGACCAGATGTTCACCTTCGAGGACCTCCTGCAGGTCGACGACCGCGGCATCCAGGCACTGCTGCGCGAGATCCAGAGCGACGCCCTGGTGATCGCCCTCAAGGGCGCCGAGCCGGAACTGCGCGAGAAGATCTTCCGCAACATGAGCCAGCGCGCCGCCGAAGCGTTGCGTGACGACCTCGAGTCGAAGGGTCCGGTGAAGCTCTCCGAGGTCGAGAGCGAGCAACGCGAGATCCTCAAGACGGTTCGCCGTCTCGTCGACGAAGGCCAGCTGACGATCGGGGCGGGTTCGGAATCCTATGTCTAGCCGGATCATCGCGGCCGACCGGGTCAGGGTCGTCGCGCCGTTTCCCCTCGACGCGCTCGGACGCGACGCACACCGGCGCATGCCCGGGGCCGCCCGCCCCGATCCGGCCGCCTCGGTCGAGTCGATCCGGGCCGCCGCCTTCGAGGAAGGTCGCCGCCGGGGGCGAGAGGAAGGAATCGCCGAAGCGGCCCGCCAACGCCACGACGAGGAGCGCGCCAGCGCCGGCTCGCTGGCGCAACGGGTCGAGACGATCGTGACCGACCTCGACCAGTCGCTCGCCGCCCTCGAGGAGTCCCTGGCCAACCGGATGCTCGGCCTGTCGCTGCAGATGGCCGCCCAGGTGGTCCGTACGCATGTCGATACCCACCCCGATGCGGTGCTGCCGCCGCTTCGCGAGGCGATCGCCGATGTCCTGGCCGAAGCCAGGCGGCTGGTCCTGCGCATCGCCCCCGCCGACGAAGCCGTGGTCCGCGAGGCGCTGGGCGAACTCATCGCCAGCGGCCGCTGCGACCTGCGCATCGACCTGTCCCTGCGTCCTGGCGGATGCATGGTGGATTCGCCCATGGCCGCGATCGACGCCAGCCTCGAGACCCGTTGGCGACACGTACTCGCCGCGCTCGGCCAGCTGGCGCCGGCGCAACTCGACGACATGCCCGAAGGCCGCATCGATGACTGAACGAATCGCGGCACCCCTGCGACGCGACCCGGCCCGTTGGTCGCGCTGGTTCGACAACCTGGACGACATGCTGCGCGTGGCCGATCCGGTGCGCCAGGAGGGCCGGCTCGCCCGCGCCGCCGGCCTCGTCGTCGAGGCCACCGGCCTGAAACTGCCACTGGGCAGTGTCTGCGTGATCGAGCCCGAGCATCATGGCGGTGGCCCGGCCGGCGCCGGCGTCGAGGCCGAGGTGGTCGGCTTCGGCGAGGACCGCCTGCTCCTGATGCCGGCAACCCCGACGCTGGGCCTGTCGCCCGGCGCGATCGTCCGCCCGCTCGAGCGACCGGTGCGGGCGCCCACCCTGAACCAGCCTTCGCACCCGTGGCGCCGCGCGACCGACCGCATGCGGCGCCTGCCGATGGGCCCCGGCCTGCTCGGCCGGGTCCTCGATGCCCGCGGCATGCCGCTCGATGGCCTCGGGCCGGTCCTGCGCGCCGAACACCTGCCGATCCACGCCCGGCCCATCAACGCCATGCAGCGCGATCCGATCCGCGAACCGCTCGATACCGGCGTGCGTGCGATCAACGCGATGCTCACGGTCGGTCGCGGCCAGCGCCTCGGCCTGTTCGCCGGGGCGGGTGTCGGCAAGAGCGTGCTGCTCGGGATGATGGCGCGCTATACCCGCGCCGACGTGATCGTGGTCGGCCTGGTCGGCGAACGCGGCCGCGAGGTCAAGGAGTTCCTCGAGGACATCCTCGGCGACGAAGGCCGCCGGCGTTCGGTGGTGGTCGCCGCGCCCGCCGACGAACCGCCGCTGCTAAGGATGCAGGCGGCGAACTACGCCACCGCGATCGCCGAGCATTTCCGCGACCAGGGGCAGCATGTGCTGCTGCTGATGGACTCCCTCACCCGCTTCGCCATGGCCGCGCGCGAGGTCGCCCTCGCGATCGGCGAACCGCCGGCGACCAAGGGCTATCCGCCCTCGGTGTTCGCCCGCCTGCCCCAGCTCGTCGAGCGCAGCGGCAATGGTCCGCAGGGCGGCGGATCGATCACCGCCTTCTATACCGTGCTCACCGAGGGCGAGGACGCCAGCGACCCGATCGGCGAGGCAGCACGCTCCTTTCTCGACGGCCACTTCGTCCTCTCCCGACGACTCGCCGAAGCCGGCCATTTCCCGGCCATCGACATCGAACAGTCGATCTCGCGGGTCGCCGGCGCGGTCACCGACCAGGCGCACCAGGAGCGAGCCCGCGCCGTCCGCGGCGCCTGGGCCACCTACCAGCAGAACCGCGACCTGATCGCGGTAGGCGCCTACATGCCCGGCTCGGATCCGGAAATCGACCGCGCCGTCGCGATGGCCCCCGAGATCGGACGGTTCCTGCGCCAGGATCGAGCAGCGCAATGCGATTTCGAGCATTCGATCACCGCGCTCGACGCCCTGGGCGTCGAGCCCGAGCGCCATGCGCCCGACCAGACCAACGAGGTACGCCAGTGAAGCCCGCCGTGCTCGAGAAGCTCATCGAAATGGCCGATCGCAATCGCGACCTGGCCTCCACCCGCCGCGCCCACGCCGAGCAGGCTCGCGTCAACGCGACGGGCACCCTGGGCTCGCTCGAACAGTATCGCCAGAATCATCGCGACAATCGTCGCAACGCGATCGGCGTGTTGCCGGGTGCGAGCGGCCTGGCCGTCCACGCCCGCTTCGGTGGCAAGCTCGACGAGGCCATCGACGCGCAGCGCGACCAGTGCGTCACCCTCGAGAAATCGCTCGACGTGCGATCCGCCGAGCTGCGCAAGGCCCATGCACGCCTGCAGGCCCTGCGCGCGCTCGAGCAACGCCGCGAACGCGCGCGTCGCCGTCGCGCCGATGCCGCCGAACAGCACACCCAGGACGATCTCGCGTCGAGCCGTCACCCGAGCCGGCAGGCGGATCGATGAATCCTGTCTCGGCCATGCCCAATCCCGTCACCGACCCCGCATTGGCGGCGTCGGCCGGGCCGGCGGACGCCGGGAGCGATGCCGCCGGCGGATTCGCCGATGCCCTGCATCGCGCCAGCAACGGCCAGAGCGCCGAGCCGTCGCGACCGGAGTCCGGCCCGCGTGGATCATCGCGCAACGGCCGAGGCGTCGATCGCGAGGCCAGGGGCTCCGCGCCTCTCGATGACACCCGGGCACCGGCCACGGACGACGGTGACGACTCGCTGCGCGATCCCGGGACCGCCGACGGGCCAGGCGACCGCGAGGCGGTGGGCCGCAAGCGCAGCGCAAGCGACGAAGGACACGATGACGGCGCCGCGATGGCAACGCCGATGACGACCATGCCTGTGGCCGACGCTCGCGCCGGCGCGAAACCCACCGCGAGATCCGGCGTCGCCCCCATGGCCGGCACCGATGCAAGGATCGCGGACACCGCCGGTGCGCCCGCAACTCGAGCGAAGCCCGCGGCGACTGCCGCGGGGTCGACCGGAGCGCAAGGCGGTGACGCGGCCGATCCGACCCTCGCACAGGTGGACGGCGAGCTCGCGTCGACGAGCCCGGCCGGCATGCCGGTCACCAGGAACCAGGCGACCGCAGCCGGATCGGCGGCGCAGGCCGCCGCCCTGCCAGCGGGCGCCATGAACGTCGAGGGTGCGAAACCAGCCGGACCCGCCTTGCGCCGCTCGACTGGCGTCACGCCAGCGGCGGATCGGGCCGGTCATGGCAGTGCCGCCGCGATCGATGGCGCCGCGACTCGCGCCCTCGCGACCAACACCAGAACGATCGGCACCGGGCGAGCCACACCGGGGATCGCGACAACGAGCGATCCGGCGCCCGTCCTCGCACGAACCGACGGCGGGCCAGGACAAGGCTTCGAGGACGCGCTGCTCGCCTCGCTGGCCCCGGGGACGGATTCCGGTGCGGCCGTCACGACCGCATCGACGCCAGCCGGCACGGCCGGCGGGATTCGTCCGATCGCCCTGCCGATCGCCGCCCCGGTTCACTCGCCCGCCTTTCCGCAGGCCCTCGGACAACAGCTCGCCATGGCCTTGCGGATGGATCTCGGCCAGGCCGAGCTGATCCTCTCGCCGGCCGAACTGGGTCCGGTCAGGGTCGAGCTGAGCCTCGACGGCGATTCGGCCAGCGTGCATTTCGCGGCGATCAACCCGGAAACCCGCCAGGCGCTGGAACAATCCCTGCCCGACCTGCGCGCCCTGTTCGCCGAGCAGGGCCTGTCGCTCGCCGACACCCACGTCGGCTCGGGCTTCCACCGCGAGACCGATGCGCGCCCGGCCGACGCACCGCAACGCTGGCCGACCGACCGGCGGTCCGACGGCGCGATCGACGGCGAGGTCCGGCCGATGAACGTGCGAATCCGGCCCGACGCGCTGGTGGACCTGTTCGCCTGATCCGATAAGCACGGGCTGGCCGCCCCTTATCTCGCGTCCGGAAACCCTCAAGTTTTCCCAGAATCCGTTCATGCGCTCACCGGGATCGGCGGGCGGGTGATTGCGTGGCATGCGCCAGCAGGGAGCGGATATGGCAGAGGAAAAAACCGAAGCGCCGGCAAGGAAAGGCAAGGGCATGATGATCGCCCTCGTCGCCATGGCCATGTTGCTGGTGGCCGGCGCCGCGGGCGGCGGCGCCTGGTACTTCGCATCGGGCGACGCCAGCGCCCACGCCGCCACCGATCCGGCCGGCGACGGCGCCGACGCGAAGAAGCGCAACCGCAAGGCCAACGAGGCGCGCGTCTTCGTCCCGATGGACCAGTTCGTGGTCAACCTCAGCGATGCCAACCTCGACCGCTACGCCCAGGTCGCCGTGGTCCTCGAGGTCGACGATTCGCCCACCGAGACCCGGATCAAGGCAGCCATGCCGGCGGTCCGCAACGCGATCCTGCTGTTGCTGAGCGCCCGATCCGCCGCGGAGCTGCTGTCGCTCGAGGGCAAGGAGCAACTGGCGATCGACATCGCGATCGCCGCCCGCGCAGTGCTCTCGCACGAAACGCCGCCGCGCCCCGGCGTGCGGGGAGCGGGCGCGAACGGCGAGGTCATGCAGACGGCACGCAGCTTCGAGGACATCGACACCGGCCCGATCGCCGCGGTGCACTTCTCCCAGTTCATCGTCCAGTAGACGTCGCCCGAGGATTCCGAGATGGCCGAACAGTTTCTCTCCCAGGACGAAGTCGACGCCCTGCTCGTGGGCGTCAACGGCGAGGAAGCACCGGTCGAGGCGCCCGCAGCGAACGACGGTGTCACCCCCTATGACCTCGCGCTGCAGGAGCGGATCGTGCGCGGCCGGATGCCGACGCTCGAGATCATCAACGACCGCTTCGCGAGGAACCTGCGCGTCGGCCTGTTCAACTTCATGCGGCGCAACCCGGAGATCTCGGTCGGCCCGGTCAAGGTCCAGAAGTACAGCGCCTTCCTGGCCAACCTGGTCGTGCCGACCAACCTGAACGTCATGCAGATCAAGCCGCTGCGCGGCAATGGCCTGCTGATCCTCGAGCCACAGCTCGTGTTCGCGGTGATCGACACCCTGTTCGGCGGCAGCGGCCGGATCAAGACCCGAATCGAGGGTCGCGAATTCTCGGCCACCGAACAACGGATCATCGACCGGGTGCTCGAGGTCGTGTGCAAGGACTACCGCGACGCCTGGTCGGGCGTGTACCCCCTCGAACTCGAATATGTCCGTTCGGAGATGCAGACGCAGTTCGCGAACATTGCCACGCCATCCGAGATCGTGATCACCACCAGCTTCAACGTGGAGATCGGCGATGCCAGCGGATCGATGCACCTGTGCATGCCCTACGCCACGCTCGAGCCGATTCGCGAAACCCTCTACTCCGCCGTCAGCGCCGACCAGTCGATGGCCAACAAGGGCTGGATCTCCAACCTGACCCGGCAACTGCAGCGCGCCGAAGTGGAGCTGGTCGCCGAACTCGGGGCGGCGCGAATCAACTTCTCCGACCTGCTCGCGCTCAAGGCGGGAGATTTCGTCGAACTCGACATCAACCCCACCGTCGAGGCGCGGGTCAACGCCACCCCGGTATTCGAGTGCCGCTACGGCACGTCGAACGATCACTACGCCATCCAGATCGAGAAGTTCCTCACCGACCCCGCGGGTCTCGAAGGCCAGAAATCATGAGCGATACACCCGAGAAGAACCAGGACGCTTTCGCCGACGAATGGGCGAGCGCCCTCGCCGAGCAGGAACAGGGCCAGGCGCAGGTGACAGTGCCAGCCGCGCAGGCCGAGAGCGCCAACCACCTGTTCCCCAACCTGTCGGGGCCGGGCGGCGCTGCCCAGGCCGCCAAGGGCAACGATATCGAGATGCTGATGGACATCCCGGTCCAGCTCACCGTGGAATTGGGCCGTACGCGCATCCCGATCAAGCACATCCTGCAACTGGCCCAGGGCTCGGTCATCGAGCTCGATGCCCTTGCCGGCGAGCCGATGGATGTTCTCGTCAACGGCTGCCTGATCGCCCAGGGCGAGGTCGTCGTCGTGAACGAGAAATTCGGTATCCGGCTCACCGACATCGTCACCCCGTCCGAGCGGATGCGGCGACTCAACCGGTTCTAGGCCACCCCGATGAGCCCGACGCTGTCTTCGCTGCTATCGCTGGTATTCGTGCTGGCGCTGATCCCGGTATCGCTGTGGGTCGCCCGGCGCTTCCAGGCCGGTGCGCCGGGCAACGCGCGCCAGGGCCCCATCCGCATCCGTGCCACGGTGGCCGTCGGCCCACGCGAGCGGATCGTGATCGTCGAGGCCGCCGGCAAGAGCCTGCTGGTCGGCATCACCGCCCAGTCGATGCAGACCCTCGCCGAGTTCGAGAACGCACCCGTCTTCGAGGAGGCCGAGGCGCCCGGCTTCGCCACCCTCCTCAAGGGCATCCGGCGCTCATGAAGCGAATCGACCTGCGCGTCGGCCTCCCGGCACTGCTGGCCCTGCTCGGCCTGCTGCTCGCCACGGCATCGGCGCACGCCCAGGTGGTGGGGCTCAACGCCAGCCCCACGCCGGGCGGCGGCACGACATACTCGGTGCCGATCCAGACCCTGCTGCTGTTCAGCGCCCTGAGCTTCCTGCCGGCGGTGCTGCTGCTGATGACCAGTTTCACCCGCATCGTCATCGTGCTCGCGCTGATGCGCCAGGCGCTGGGCCTCCAGTCGACGCCGCCCAACCAGGTGATCGTGGGCATGTCGCTCTTCCTGACCCTGTTCGTGATGGGGCCGACGCTCGAGCAGATCCACGATGAAGCCTACAAGCCCTACACGGAGCAGAAGATCGGCTTCGAACAGGCCGCGGCCATCGCGAGCGCGCCGCTGCGCACCTTCATGCTGCGCCAGACGCGCGAATCCGACCTCGAGATGTTCGCGTCGATGGCCGCCGGCGATGCGCCCGACAATGAAGCCGCCGGCGCCGATGGCGGCGCGGCCGGCGGGGTCGCGGCCGACATGGGAGCGACCGACCCGGCCTCGCCCGGCGCGGAGCTGGTCCCGATGCGGATACTGATCCCGGCCTTCGTGGTGAGCGAGCTCAAGACCGCCTTCCAGATCGGCTTCCTCGTGTTCATCCCGTTCCTGATGATCGACCTGATCGTCTCGAGCGTGCTGATGTCGATGGGGATGATGATGCTCTCGCCCGTCCTGGTCTCGCTGCCGTTCAAGCTGATGCTGTTCGTGCTGGCCGATGGCTGGAGCCTGCTCGTCGCCTCGATGGTGTCGAGCTTCTGAGCCCGGGAGGAAATCGATGACACCCGAGTACGTCGTCCAGGTCGGTCGCCACGCCCTCGAGGTCCTGCTGATCGTCGCCGCGCCGCTGCTCGGCGTCGCCCTCGTCGTCGGCCTCGTGGTCAGCGTGCTGCAGGCCATTACCCAGATCAACGAGAACACACTTTCGTTCCTGCCCAAGCTGCTGGCGCTGGCCGCCACCCTCGGGATCGCCGGCCCCTGGCTGATCGCGATGCTCACCGACTTCATCCGGGAGACCTTCATGTCGATTCCCGGCGCCATCGGCTGATGCTCTCGATCAGCGACGCCCAGCTCTTCGGCTGGCTGTCGAGCTTCCTGCTGCCCTTCTTTCGCGTCCTCGGGCTGTTCACCACCGCGCCGGTCCTCTCCCAGCAGAGTGTCCCGCTGCGCGTGCGGATCGCCCTGGCCGGCCTGACGGCCGCGATCGTCGCGCCCACCGTCGAGGTGGCCGACGGCGGGCTCGAGGGCCCGAACCTGATCCTCCTGGTTGCCCACGAGGTGCTCGTCGGCCTGACCCTCGGATTCATCGCCCGGGTGATCTTCAGCGCCTTCGAGATGGCGGGAGAATCGATCGGGCTGCAGATGGGCCTTTCCTTCGCCGGCTTCTACGATCCCCAGAGCGGCTCCGGCAACCCGGTTTCGCGACTGTTCAGCACCATCGCGCTCACCGCCTTCGTGGTGATGAACGGGCCGGGCATGTTGCTGATGGCCGTCGTCGAGAGCTTCCGGGTGATTCCGGTCGACGTCGCCTTCGGCTGGCTCGCGGGACGCTCGCCGATTGCGCTCGGCACCCAGATGTTCGCGCTCGCGCTCGCCATCGCCCTGCCCTTCATCGCCCTGCTGCTGTTCGTGAACGTGGCGCTCGGCGTGATGTCGCGGGTCGCGCCGCAGTTCAGCGTCTTCGCGGTCGGATTCCCGCTCACGATCGGCATCGGCCTGGTCCTGCTGGCGCTCGTCATGCCGCTGCTCGAGATTCCGCTCGGCTCGGCGATGACCCAGCTGCGCATCGCGGTCGGCGGCTGATACGACCTCGCATTCGGTCGCATGACCGCGTTACGGCGTGGCGGCGCGCAGCGACGAGACCTGCGGCTGGCGAATCTCGCCGGCGAGATTGCCCCAGGCGTGGCGGATATAGGTGGCGACGGCCGCGACCCCGGTGTCGCCGAGTTCGGCCGCATAAGGCGGCATGCCGTAGGGCCTCGGATTCTCCTCGGTCTGTGCCGCATAGCCCCCCTCCAGGATGACCCGCAGCATGTTGTCGGCCACCGCCGAGCGCACGCCGGGATTGCCCGCCAGGGGCGGCGCGCGTCCGTCCCTGCCCTTGCCGTCGTCACCATGGCAATCGGCGCAATGGTCGCGATAGATGCGCTCGCCGCGCTCGAGGGTCGACGGATCCGGCGTCCCTTCGACGGGCGCGGCCTGGCGAGGCACGGCATCCTCGACGAGGTAGCTGGCGATCGCCAGCGCATCGGCAGGGGTCAGGTGGCTGGTTCCCATGGCCACGACCTCGACCATCGGCCCTGCCGCCCAGCCGGATTCAGAACGCCCTGTCAGCAGGGCCGCGGCGAGTTCTTCCGGACTGCCGGCGGCGGTCCATGCTGCATCGCGCAGGTCCGGGGCGTGCCATCCATCCGGCAGACGCGCGCCGATCAGCGACTCCGGTTCGGGCTGGCCACCGAGCCGGTTTCGCGGCGAATGACACTGGTCGCAATGGGCGACCGCCCTGACGAGATAGGCGCCGCGATTCCACTGCGCCGAGCGCGAGGAATCCTCCTGCAGCTCCCCGGGGTCGAAGTACATCGCCCGCCATGCGCGTAGGGCGAGCGGCGAGCCGAAGGGCGGCCGCATTTGCGCCGGCCGATTGGCGACCTCGATCGGCTCCAGGGTGCCCAGGTAGGCGAACAGCGCCTCGAGGTCGTCGTCGCGCATCCGGGTGAAGGACGTATACGGGAAGGCCGGGGAGAGAATACGTCCGTCGGGCGCCACCCCCTCGCGCATGGCGCGCCGGAAGTCCTCGAAGCTCCATTGCCCGAGGCCGTGCTCCCGGGAGCTGCTGAGGTTGCTCGAGTAGACATCGCCGAACGGCGTCCCGATCGCCCGGCCACCCGACCAGGGCGCGCCACCGGGGCGGGTATGGCAGGACTCGCAGTTGCCGATACGCGCGAGATAGCGGCCTTTCGCCAGCAGCGGGTCGGCCGCGACGGGCGGCGCGGCAGCGCTCGCCGCCACGGGCTCGGCGGCGCGCGCCACGACTCCGCACTCGAGGGCCGCGCGCGGCGGTGGCCCCTGCCCGGGCGTCGAGTCGGCGGGCACCGGCTGCGACGCGAGCCAGTTCGAGACCGCCCTGACCTGGGAGGGGTCGAGCGCTTCGACCACCTTGGCCATGCAGTCGTCGGCGCCGGCGTTGCGCTGCCCCTCGCGCCAGGCGCCGATCTGGGCATTGATGTAGTCGCGCGGCAAGCCTAGCAGCCCCGGCACCGCCGGGGCGATCCCGACGAGCCGCTCGCCATGGCAGGCCGCGCAGGCTGGCGGGCCGCCTTCGACGCCCTCGTGCGCGAGCCGACGCCCCTGTTCGAGATCGGCCCGGTTCGCCGCCGGCGCCTGGGGCGCCGGGTACGGCAGGTCCTGGCCCGCGAAGTAGACTGCCATGTCGTGCAGGTAGGCATCGTCGAGACCGGCCAGCAGGCGTTGCATCGGCGCGTACCGGCGGTTGCCGTCCCGAAACGCCACCAGCTGGTTGAAGAGGTACTCCCGCGGCTTGCCCGCGATCCGCGGATAGTAGCCATCGGCCGATGAGCGCCCCTCGGCGCCATGGCATACGGTGCACGGCGCGACCCGGTTCGCCATGTCCGCGGGAAGCCCTGCCGTGGCGGCCGGCGCGACGAACAGCATCGCGAGCAGTGCCAGCGCCGCCGAGCGCGAGCCTCGCGACGGGATCGACAGGGCGCCGAAGCGCGGCATGGAGGCGAACCGAGGAAGGACGAGGCCCGGGATGGAAGCCATGAAACGCGAACGCATGAGGAGCAGGAAAGCCGGCAGGATGCCGTGAGCTTACACCGCCCCAGCGGATCAGACCCGGTTCACGAAGCCGTCGGTCTGGCGCAGGTGATCGAGCACCGCGTCGGCGATCCGCGACAGCGGCAGGACCACGGAAACCGCCCCGGCGGCGACGGCTTCACGCGGCATCCCGTAGACGATGCAGCTGGCTTCGTCCTGGGCGATATTCCAGCTGCCGGCATCGCGCATCAGCCGCATGGCGTCGGCGCCATCGCGCCCCATGCCGGTCAGCATCACGCCGATGGCGTTGGCGCCGACACACTGCGCCACCGAGCGGAACAGCACATCGACGGAGGGTTTGTGGCGGTTCACCGGCGGCTCATCGGTGATCTTCAGGATGTTGTCGGCCCCGCTGCGGACGACGCGCATCTGGGTGCCGCCCGGCGCGATGTAGGCGTGGCCGGTCAGGATCCGCTCGTCGGGCTCGCCTTCCTTGACCCGGATCCGGCAGCCCCGGTCCAGGCGTGCCGCGAAACTGCGGGTGAATCCCGGTGGCATGTGCTGGGTGATCACGACGCCAGGGCAGTCGGGCGGCATCGCCGCGAGGATCTCGCGGATCGCCTCCGTCCCACCAGTGGATGCGCCGATGGCGACCAGCCTCTCGGTACCCCGCGAAAGGCCCACGCCCGACGACCCGCTCGCCGACGACGATGCGGCAGCGAGCACCGGCGCTGCGCCAGCATGGCGCCGGACCCGCGCCCGCGCCGCGGTCCGGATCTTCTCCACGATCTCATGGCCGGCCTCGGTCAGGCCCTGGCTGATGCCGACCCGTGGTTTGGCGACGAAGTCGATGGCACCCAGTTCGAGCGCCCGCAAGGTGGTTTCCGCTCCTCTGGCGGTCAGGGTCGAGACCATCACCACCGGCATCGGCCGCAAGCGCATCAGGCGTTCGAGGAAATCGATCCCGTCCATGCGGGGCATCTCGACATCGAGTGTGATGACCGTCGGGTTCAGGTTGCGGATCATCTCCCGGGCAACGTAGGGATCGCTGGCCGCGCCCACGCATCGCATATCCGGTTCGGCATCGATGATCGCGGCGAGCAGGCTCCTGACCAGGGCCGAGTCATCGACGACCACGACATCGATCTTGCCCATCCTGCGCCCCTAGAAGAGTTCGACCGCGCCGCCACGACCGGCGGTATGGACCATTCGGTGGCCGTAGCGAAGTTCCTCGTCGATTGCCGGCTGTGCCTCGCTCAGGCGCTTCGCAAGGACCCGCCCTGTGTCCGGAAACAGCAGGACCTTGCGGGCATCCTCGCCGAGGACATCACGCGCCGTGACCCGGATTCCCTCTCGCTCGAGGAAGCCGTCGACGAAGGCGACATTGCGCTGCCCGATCTGGATCGCGGTGGCGCCGCGAATCACCGCTGCCCCGCCGAACACCTTGGCCTCGAGCATGTGGCGACGCGCTCCGGCCTTCATCAGCCCGTTGATCAGCAATTCCATCGCATAGACCCCGTAGCGACCGGTCGCGCCGCCGCCGTCGGGCAGCAGGAAATGGTTCATGCCGCCGATACGCCTGCCGGTGTCGGCCAGGCAGACCGCGACGCACGAGCCGAGCACCGTCGAGACGATCATGTCCTCGTCGGTGACGTAGTGCTCGCCGGGCAGGACCTTGACCATCACCCGGCCAAACGTCCGGTCGCTGAAGAAGGTGCGCGCCTCTCCTTCGTCGGCGGGCCGCGCCCGCAGGCGGGCGATTCGTTCCTTGTCTTCGTAGCTCATCGCAACATCAGCCCGGCGGCGGGCCGATGCGGCGATAGACGGTCTTGCCCTCCGCCCTGAAGCCGGTCCGCATGCCAGTGAAATTTTCGGAATGCCCGACGAACAGGAGACCATCGTCGTGCATCTGCGAGTGGAGGAACTCGAACACCCGCTGTTTGGTGGCGGCGTCGAAGTAGATCAGCACGTTGCGGCAGAAAACGACATCGAACGGTCCGTCGAGCCGGGCCGGCGGGTCGACGAGGTTGATCTGCCGAAAGTCGACCAGCGACGCGAGGTCGGGCCGGATCCGCGCGTAGCCCTCGCGGGCCCCCTTGCCGCGCAGCATGAAGCGTCGACGCCGCTCGGGCGACAGCGTGTCGATCCCGCCGATCGGGTAGACGCCCGCGCGTGCCAAGGCCAGCACCCGGGTGTCGATGTCCGAAGCCAGGATCGAGACCGCGGGTCGTTCACCCAGCGTCTCCACGGCGGTCATCGCGATCGAGTACGGTTCCTCGCCGGTGGACGCGGCCGCGCACCAGATCCGCAGGCGATCGCGCCGGGCAGCGGACTGCTTCAGGTGCTCGGCGAGGACCGGGAAATGATATGGCTCGCGAAAGAACGAGGTCAGGTTGGTGGTCAGCGCATTGATGAAGCCGGTCCATTCACTGCCGCGCTCATCCCCGAGCAGGCCGAGGTAGGACTCGAAATCCCGCAACTCGAGCTCGCGCAGACGGCGCGAGAGCCGGCTGTAGACCATCGTCTTCTTGCTGGGCGAAAGGGAGATTCCGGCCCGCGCGTGGATCATCGAACGAATCCGCTCGAAATCCCCGGTCGTGAAGCGGAACTCGCGTTCCGCCAGTAGATCTTCCATCGCCTCCGCTCCTCGGCACCGGCTCGTATCCAATCAACGTCCGTTCGGACGCCCACCCGGACCCTCAGAAGGTCTCCCAGTCGTCCTCGGTGACGCGCCTGGTCGGCATCGTGCTCATCCGGCCGGCTGGCGCGGCGTCCGCCTCGGGCTGCGATCCGGTCGGCGCGGCCGCCGCTGCTTCGTGTCGCACGGGAGTCGGCGCGGCGGCCTCCGGCGCGCGACGCGCGATCGCACGCTCGTAGGGCGGCGGCTCGAGCTTGCCCGGACTGGCCGTCGCGCTGCGGCCCATGCGCGACCGCGCCGCTTCGCGCGCAGCGCCTGCCGGCCGGGCCGGCGGGCCGTCCGCCACCGGGAGGTTCGATCCCGCACCCAGGTTGAACGCGCTGACGATGCCGTTGAGCGCGCCGGCCTGTTCCTTGAGGCTCTCGGCCGAAGCCGCCCCTTCCTCGACCAGCGCCGCGTTCTGCTGGGTCATCTGGTCGAGTTGGCCGACCGCCGCGTTCACTTCGGAGATCTGGGTGCTCTGCTCGTTGGTTGCCGCGGAGATCTCGCCCATGATGTCGGTGACCCGCTTGACCGAGGTCACGATCTCGCCCATGGTGGAACCGGCCTCGCGCACCAGGCGCGCGCCGCTGTCGACTTCGCCGACGCTGGCCGTGATCAGGGCCTTGATCTCGTTGGCGGCCGACGACGAACGCTGGGCGAGATTGCGGACCTCGCCGGCGACGACCGCGAAGCCACGCCCCTGTTCCCCTGCCCGCGCGGCCTCCACGGCGGCGTTGAGAGCGAGGATGTTGGTCTGGAACGCGATGCTGTCGATCACCGAGATGATCTCGGCGATGCGACGCGAACTCTCGGTGATGCTTTCCATCGTGGTGACGACATCGCCCACTACCCGGCCGCCACGCTCGGCCACCTCGGAGGCGGACATCGCGAGCTGGTTGGCCTGGCGAGCATTGTCGGCATTGGTGCGCACCGTCTGGGTCAGGTGCTCGATGCTGGCCGCAGTCTGCTCGAGATTGCTGGCGGCCTGCTCGGTACGCGCGCTCAGGTCGTTGTTGCCGACCGCCACTTCGGTGGCCGCGTTCGTGATTCCGATGCTGGTTTCGCGGACCTGGCTGACGATCGCGTGCAAGGCCTGCTGCATCTCGCCGAGCGCGCGCTGCAGTTCGCCGACCTCGCCAAAGCCCCTCGCGTCGACCTGGCGACCGAGGTCGCCGTCGGCGATCGAGCGGGCGAGATCAACCGCGGAGACCAGCGGGCCGGCAATCGCCCGGGCGATCAGGAGACTGAGCGCGACCAGCAGCACCGCGGCGAGGACCCCGGCGGCGGTCATGGCGTACTGGGCCCGGCGGGCAAAAGCGGTCGCTTCGGCCACCGCGTTCGCCGTCGCCTGTTGCGTCGACTCGAAGGCGACGTCGATGTTGCGGCTCAGCTCGTCGAAGAGCATGTCGGCCGTCTGCATGGGGCCCGACCCGGTGTTCGGATCCACCGCCGCGAGGTCGATCGCGCTGTCGACCTTGCCGGCGAGCTGGCTCATCGTCGTCGTGAGATCCGACGAATGCAGGCCGAGCCCGTCCGGATCCTTCTCGGCGGTCTCCTCGAGCGAAGCGCGCAAGCGGGCGAAACCGGCGGCGATCGCCCTGCGCTCGGCATCGACCTTCGATTTCTCGAGACCATCGATGACATTGATCAGGCGATAGGCGCGAGCGTTGGACTCGATCACGCCCGAGCGGACCTCGAGGATCGCCGATTCGAGGCTGCCGTAGTGGCGAACCCCTTCCATCGCGCGATGCTCGATGTCCAGAGAAATTCCGCCGATCGCGCCGAGGATCACCATCAGCACGATCGCGATCGCGGGCAGCGACAGCAGGCGGGTTTTAAGCTTGTTCATGCAATTCTCCGGACGCCGATCGAGCGTCTCATCGGCGCCCCGGTGGACGCCAGCCTTCAGTTGCTATGGATGCCGCCGGGCCAACATGGGGATCAACCCACGATCGCCATTTCGGGCGCCGAGATCAGGCATTCGATATCGACGAGGATCAGCATTCGGTCGGACACGGTCCCCAGCCCGATGATGTAGTTCGCATCGACCACCGCCGCGAGATCGGGAGCCTCACGCACATCGGACGGCGCGAGCTCCAGCACGTCGGAGACCGAATCGACCACCATGCCGATCACCCGGTCATGCACGTTGAGGATGATCACGACGGTGAACTCGTTGTACTCGGCATCGCCGAGCCCGAACTTGATCCGCAGGTCGATGATCGGGACGATGACGCCACGCAGGTTGATGACGCCCTTGATGAAATGCGGGGCATTGGCGATCCGGGTCGGGGTCTCGTACCCGCGGATCTCCTGCACCTTGAGGATGTCGATGCCGTACTCCTCGGCACCGAGGCGAAACGTCAGGTATTCCCGGGGAACGGGACCGTTGTTGCGCCCACTCAGGGTGCGCTCGGGCTCGGCTAGCTGCATGTCGGCTCCTTGTCCGGATGTGTCAGTGACGCGCGCGACGCACGAGATGCGCGACGTCGAGGATCAGCGCGACCTTGCCGTCGCCCATGATCGTGGCGCCCGATACACCGGGCACCTTGCGGTAGTTGGATTCGAGGTTCTTCACCACGACCTGGTGCTGGCCGATCAGCTCGTCGACCAGCAGGGCCACCCTCTGGCCCTCGGCCTCGACGACGATCACGGTGGAATTGCCTCGCGAGGATTCCTCCGCCCTCGGCACCGCGAAGAACTCCTGCAGGGCCACGACCGGAAGGAATTCGTCGCGCACCTCGAGGATGCGGTTGATGCCCCCGACGCTGCGGATCATCGACGGTTCCAGGTTGATCGATTCGACGACCGAGCCGAGCGGGACGATGTAGGTCTCGGCGCTCACACCGACGGACATCCCGTCCATGATCGCCAGGGTCAGCGGCAGGCGGACGCTGACCCGCGTCCCGTAGCCGTCGGCCGAGTCGACTTCGACGCTGCCGCCGAGCGACTCGATGTTCCTGCGCACCACGTCCATCCCCACCCCACGGCCGGAGACGTCGGTCACCTCGGTCGCGGTCGAGAACCCGGGTTCGAAGATCAGCGCGAAGACTTCGCCGTCGGACATTGCGTCACTCACGGCGATGCCGCGCTCCCGCGCCTTGGCGAGGATCCGTTCCCGCCCAAGGCCGCGGCCGTCGTCCTGTACCTCGATGAGGATCGATCCACCGCGATGCTGGGCGGACAGGGTGATCCTGCCGACCGGGCTCTTGCCGGCGGCCACGCGGTCATCCGGCATTTCGATGCCATGATCGGCGGCATTGCGCACCAGGTGGGTGAGCGGGTCGGTGATCTTCTCGACCATGCCCTTGTCCAGCTCGGTCGCCTCGCCCACCGTCTGGAGCTCGACCTGCTTGCCGAGCTTGCCGGTGAGGTCGCGCAGCATGCGCGGGAAGCGATTGAAGACCAGCGCCATGGGGATCATCCGGATCGCCATGACCGATTCCTGGAGCAGCCGGGTATTGCGCTCCAGGTCGACGAGGCAACTCATCATCTGCTGGTGGACGATCGGGTCGAGTTCGCGGCCCGTCTGCGCGAGCATCGCCTGGGTGATCACGAGTTCGCCCACGATGTTGATCAGCTGGTCGACCTTCTCGACCGACACCCGCAGGGTCGACGCATCCTGGGCGCTGCGCGCGGGCCGCTTGCCGGCGCCGCCGGCGGGCGGCGACCCGCCCGGCGCACGGGCCCCGGCGGTGCCCGTTGGCGCCCCGGATGCGCCCGAGCCGGCTCCTCCACTGGCGGGCGCGCCCGCCTGCGGCCCGGTCGCAGGACCCGCCTGCTGCTCGAACAGACCCCAGCCTTCGGCGGCGCTCGCGGTCGGCACGGTCCCGCCGGGCTGGCCCGCCACCCGGTCGGGCAACGCCTCGGACGGATCGCCGGCCACCGCCAGAACGACCTGTGAGCGATCGACATGGAACCCGAACAGGTCGAGCAGTTCCTCGTCCGGTGAATCGGTGAGGATCGTGAAGTGACGAAATCCACCGGCATCGAGTTCGCCGTTGTCGGCCGCCTCGATGTGCCCGAGGCCCGGGATGTCGTGAAAGAGTTCGGCCAGTTGGTCGGCGATCCCGGCCCGGGCGAGCGGCCCGATGCGCGCCGACAGGCGCCGGGCGCCAACGGCGGGCGTGGCGGCGGCCGGGGCCGGCCCGATGGACGGCGCGGATGCCTCCAACGGGGATGGCGCGGCAGGCGCGTCCTGCGCGAGCGACCGGATCCGCCCCACCAGCACGCTGAAATCGAGCGCCTCGTCGCCCTGGTCCCGGTGTTTCGCCAGCAGCGCGCGCAAGGCGTCGCCGGACTCGAGCAAGGTATCGACCATCGCCGCCGTCGGCGCCAGCTCGTGCCGGCGCAGCCGGTCGAGCAGGGTTTCCATGACATGCGTGAGTTCGGCCACGTCGACGAAGCCGAAAGTCGCGGCGCCGCCCTTGATCGAGTGAGCGCAACGGAAGATCGCGTTCAACTGCTCGTCGTCGGGCGCGTCGATGTCGATCTCGAGGAGCAGGTCCTCCATGCTCGCGAGGTTCTCGCCGGCCTCCTCGAAGAAGACGGCGTAGAACTGGGACAGGTCGAGGCCCGTCCCGTCACGGCCGGGCTGGCTCGACGCAGACTGGTTCATGCGGGGCTCCGCGAAGGTTGCCGGGGTCGCATCAGCGCGACATCACGGTATCGATGACGTTGATCAGCCGTTCCGGATCGAAGGGCTTGACCAGCCAGCCGGTGGCCCCCGCTTCCCGACCCAGCTCCTTCATCTCGTCGCTCGACTCGGTCGTGAGGATCAGGATCGGCAAGGTCCGGCAATCGTCGCGGGCGCGCAGGAGGCGCACGAGGGTGAGTCCATCCATACGCGGCATGTTCTGGTCGGTCAGGATGACGTCGACCGTGTTGTCGCGCAGCTTGTCGACGGCATCCTGCCCGTCGACCGCCTCGATCACTTCATGACCGGCGCTGCGCAGGGTGAACGACACCATCTGCCGGATGGACGCGGAGTCGTCGACTGCAAGAATGGCTGCCATGTTGTTTTCGTCCGTGGAAGCGTTGTTCAGAAGAGATCGATCGATCCGGCCCCGATGCCGCTCTGGCTGACCGGGCTGCGACGCGTACCCGGCGCCTCGGGCCTTTCCTCCAACCGGGTATCGTCGCCGAGCCGGTGGGCGAGAATCCTCAGTTCGGACAGGGCGTGCTCGACCAGCTGGGTCGACATGTCCTGGAACTGCATTGCGGTGGTTGCACCCAGCAGGCGGGCGCGCAAGGCCTCGGCTTGCCGGGCAACGGCGGTCCCCGCCGCCTTGCGGGAGATTTCGCCGACCAGCAGGTCGAACTCGGAAAAGTGATCCATCAGGTCCCCGCCCGCCTGCTCGAGCAGCTGGAGCAGGCGCTCGAGGTCGGCCACCGCGGCCACGATCCGGGCATGGACCAGGCGTTCGGCGCCGCTCGACGGATCCCGGGCCACGGTCGCCCCGCGCCCGGCCGTCGCAGGCTCCCCTGGCCGGTCATCGCTATGCATCGACATCATCGTCTTCGAGTGTTCGTTCCCGATTCTGTCCGTCGGGGCGGGGCCCGCATCGGCCGATAAGGGGCCCAAACACCGTACAATTCCCAACCCATGGAACTGGCAAGAACGTCAGAGCCGGTCGGCGACCGGGTATTGCGCGTCCTGATCGTCGAGGACTCGGCGATCGACTACGATTTCCTCGCCGAAACGCTCCGCCGCCAGGGGCTGGCGGTGCATACCCATCGCGTCGACAGCGCGGCCGACATGGCCCGGGCGCTGGCCGATTCGCCATGGGACGCGGTCATCTCGGACCACCACCTGCCCGGGTTCTCGAGCAGCGGTGCACTCGAGACCCTGCGCAACAGCGGTCTCGACCTCCCCTTCCTGATCGTCTCGGGCACGATCGGCGAGGATGTCGCGGTCGAGGCGATGCATCGCGGGGCCGACGACTATCTCGTCAAGGGCCGGCTCGCCCGGCTCGGCGCCGCGCTCGAGCACGCGATCGCCGCCTGTCGGGCACGCCGGGAGCGCGCCCGGGCCCGCCAGGAGCTCGAGCGCTCCGAACGCCGGCTGCAGTCGCTGTCCGCACATCTCCTGACGCACCTGGAGTCCGAACGGGCCGAACTCGCCCGCGAACTGCACGACGACGTCGGCGGCACCCTTGCGGCGGTCCGCTTCGACCTCGCCTGGATCGAGCGCCACGCCGACGCGAAGATCGCGGAACGGGCGCACCAGGCGATGACGTCGCTGGCCGAGGCGATGCAGGCGGCGCAGCGCCTGATGCGTGAATTGCGCCCGCCGGTCCTCGACGCCGGCCTGGTCGCCGCCCTCGAGTGGCTGGTCGGCCGGTTCCGACGCCGCTCCGGCCTGCAGGTCCGGTTAGCGACCAACGTCGAATTCCTCGAACTCGACGAGCTGCCCGCGATGGTCGTCTACCGCACCCTCCAGGAAGCGCTGACCAACATCCTCAAGCATGCGCAGGCGAAGTCGGTGCGTGTCGACCTGGTCGTCGCCGAGGGCCAGCTTTCGCTCGAGATCAGCGACGACGGGATCGGACTCACCGATGCCGATCGCGACAAGGAAGGCTCATTCGGATTGCGCGGGCTCACCGAGCGGGCCCGCCGGGTCGGCGGATGGCTCGAGGTTTCCGGCCCCGGACCCGGCTGCACCATCCTGTTGACCCTGCCGCTCGAGGGAGGCAACGCATGATCCGGGTCATTCTCGTCGACGACCACCAGCTGGTGCGCCGGGGTGTGCGCGAAACCCTCATCGAGGCCAGCGGCTTCGAGGTCGTGGGCGAAGCCGCCGACTATTCCGAATTGCGCGAGCTGCTGCGGACCACGCAGGCCGACGTACTCGTGCTCGACATCAACCTGCCCGGGCGCAGCGGGCTCGAGGTGCTGAAGTCGCTCGACGAGGCCGGCAGCCGGATGCGGGTCGTCATGCTCTCGCAGTACCCCGAGGACCAGTACGGCATCCGCGCATTGAAGGCCGGGGCGATGGCCTACCTGAACAAGGCGAGCGCACCGGAGACCATCGTCGAAGCCCTGCGCACCGTTGCCGCGGGCCGCAAGTTCGTCACCCGCGAGATCGCGCATGCCCTGATGGAGAGCGTCACCGCGCGCCACGACGATGAACCCCACCAGGCCTTGTCCGAGCGCGAGCGCCAGACCATGATGCTGATCGCGACGGGCAAGCGCCTGTCCGAGATCGCCGAGGCCTTGTCGCTCTCACCCAAGACGGTCAGCGTGTATCGCGCCCGGGTGCTCGAGAAGCTCGGCCTGGCGACCAACGCGGATCTTGCCGCCTATGCGGTCCGCCACCGGCTCATCGATTGAAGTGAAACGGCCCCCCGCGGGGGCGATCAGTGGCTTCGGGCGGCCGGGCGCCACTGATGCCGCTCAGGCGCAGCGGATGCAGTTCTTGCCGGCGCGCTTGGCGCGATAGAGCGCTTCGTCGACCCGCTCGAGCATCGACTCGAGGGTATCGGTCGCCGCGCGCACGGTCACGCCACCCGAGAAGCGGATCGCGCGCGATTCCTTGCCCGTCACGAGCGGCGCCATCGCCAATCGCGACTGCAGTTCGGCAAGCCGGCCGGCCGCGGCATCGAGGTTGTCGCCCGTGAGCAGCAGGACGAACTCCTCGCCGCCGTAGCGAGCGACGATGCCGGCGGCACCCAGCCCCTCGCGAAGCTCCACGCAGAGGTGCCGAAGCGCCCGGTCGCCCGCCTGGTGGCCGAGCTCGTCGTTGAGGCGCTTGAAATCGTCGATGTCGATCATCGCGAGCGCCAGCGGGCGCTCGCGCAGGCGGCATTCGCGCTCGAGGCGTCCGAACTGGCGTTCGAGTCCCCGCCGGTTGAAGACCCCGGTGAGATCATCGACCAGCATCTGGCGGCTGGCGTCGGCGAGGCGGGCCTCGAGCTGCATGACCCGCTCATGCAACGACTCGGCCCGACTGCGCGCGCGCTCGAAGCGCTCGCGAGACGTAGCGATCTCGCTACGCATCGCGCCCGCTTCGCGGACGACCGCATCGACGATGCGGCGGGCATCCTCGACGCCGGTGCATTGGCCTACCCGCTTCGCATGGGCGTCGAGCTTTCTCGCGAACCGGTCGGCGGTCCGGTCGAGATCGGTGATCCAGCCCTGCCACTGCGCCAGGGCCTTGTTCAGGGCGTCGGCGCTTGCCTGGCGGGAATCCGCCAGGTCGGACTGCTCGGCGTAGACGTGGCGCAGCATCCGCGTGGCCATCCTCACCGAATCGGCGCGCACGGGTCGGGTCAGGGCCGAGCGCACGGTATCGACGAGGGTCTGGCTCCATTGCTGCGCCCGGGCGATGCCCGCGAGGCTTTCGCAGATCTGGATGGCGAGCACCGCCAGTTCATCGCCGAGTTCGGTATCCGCCGCGGCCGGCGCCGGGGTCGGGGCCGAGGCCTCGCCACTGGCCGGCACCAGCTCGGTGAGCTCGCCCCATGGGCGCGACCAGCCGAGGAGCAGCTTGTCGACGCGCACGGCCAGCGTGGACGAGTCCGGGCTGCTGGCCAACACCCGCCGCAAGCCCTCTCGCTTGCGACCCGGGGTCCATCCCGGCACGGTCGCGTCGAGGGCCTCGACGAGCTGACCGATCCGCGCCGCCCAGTCCTCCTCCTCGCTGCCGTCCTGCCGGCGCGGCGCGGGATACTCGCCGCCCGACGATGGCGGCTCGGCGACCTCATCGGTTCCGCCGACCTCCAGCCACGCGAGTCGGTAGTTGTCCGGCGTCGGCGCCAGTTGCCGGGCGGCCATCAAGCGGATCGTGCGCCTTGCGAGCTCGGCAGGGCCCAGCGGGTTGGCCACCTCGACGGAAATCGACATGGTCGATCAGTCCTCCACCATCGTGGCCGCACCGTGCGCCTTGCCGGGCGCGATCGCGAGGCAGTCGCGCACCGCGCTCTCCATGGCCTCGATCTCGTTGCCCGGCCGAGGGCAGGAGAAGAGATAACCCTGGAAACGATGGCAACCGGTCGCGCGCAGGCGGGCGAACTGGTCCTCGGTCTCGACCCCCTCGGCGACCACGTCCATCGACAGGCCGCGCGCCAGGCCGATGATCGCCTTGACCACCGCAGCCTCTTCACGGGCCTTGCCCAGCTGCTGGACGAAGGAGCGGTCGATCTTGAGCGTGGCGATCGGCAGCCTCGTCAATCGCGACAGGGACGAGTAGCCCGTGCCGAAGTCGTCGATCGCGATCTGCACGCCCATCGCATCGAAACGCGCGAGCTGTTCGACACTGCTGTCGACATCGTGCATCAACCCGCTTTCGGTCAGCTCGATCGCCAGGGCGCGACCGGGCAGGCCGGTCTCGAGGAGCGCTTCGCGAATCGTCTCCTCGAGCGAGGCGCGCCCGAGATGCTGCGCCGGGATATTGACCGCCACCGTACCGACGCCATGCCCCCAGGCCCGCCACGCCGCGAGCTGGCCAAGCGCGTGGCGGATCGCCCATTCGCCCAGCGGGACGATCAGGCCCGATTCCTCGGCGATCGGGATGAATTCGGAAGGCGGCACCCAATGCCCTTCATGCTGCCAGCGCATCAAGGCCTCGACCGACCAGGAACCGGCGCCGCGGATATCGATCACCGGCTGGTAGTGCAGCGAGATCTGGCCGCGCTCGAGCGCCCGATGCAGCGCATTGTTCAGGTCGAGCCGGCGTCGCCCCGAGGCGGCTTCCCGGTGCACGAAACGCATGACCTGGTTACGGCCGTTCTCCTTGGCTTCGCCCAGCGCGGCTTCGGCATGGGTGAGCAGGAGCGCCGCGTGGTCGCCATCGTCGGGGTAGCTCGCCACCCCGATCGAGACCGACAGGAAGCACTCGTGGCCGTCGACATCGAAGGGATCGGCAAAGGCGCCGCGCACCCGCGCGACGGCAGCGCCGATACCGGCCTCATCATCGCAGCCGCCGTAGGCCAGGGCGAACTTGTCGCCCAGCAGGCGTGCGACGGCATGCGGTTCGGTCCTGGCGAGCCGGGCCGCGACGCGAGCGAGAAGCTGGTCGGCCACCCCCAGACCGAAGGATTCGTTGACCGCGCGAAAGCGATCCATGTCGAGGACCAGCACGGCGAAGCGACCGGGCTGCAGCCCCGCGCCCGAGCCGGCCGCGATCAGGCGCTCGAGGTCGGCCAGGAAGGCCGGCCGCAACGCGAGCCCGGTCAATTCGTCGATGGTGTCCGACGCGGCCACCCGGGGGGCGCGCTCGCTTGCCCGGCGCTCCACCTGGCGCAGTGTCTGGCGAATCCGCTCGGCGAGCAGGGTCCAGTGGGTCGACTTGATGAAGAAGTCCGTCGCGCCGGCCTCGTAGGCCTGGGAGATCGACGAATCATCGTCCAGACTGGTCATCATCAGGACCGGCGTGTCGGGCAGCTCGTCATTGTCACGCAGGTGCCGGCACAGGTCGAAGCCACTCACCCCGGGCATCAGCGCATCGATGAGGAACATGTCGGGGCGGTTGCTGGCGCTGGCGCCGGCGCCGGCCAGGGCGGCGAGCACGGTTTCCGCGCTGTCGTACTCCTCCACTGCGAAGCCGCGTTCGCGCAGGGCGCTGGCGACGAGATAACGCCACATCGCGTCATCGTCGACGACGAGCAGGCGGGGCTCTCGCGGTTCGCGTTGGGCAGCAGTGGTCATCGAATAACCGGGGTCCAGGGCAAGATCGGGTGTCTTCGCACGCCGATCGTCGTATCGAGGGCAATAACGGCAAGCAGCCCGGGGATCTTTAGCCAACATCTGGCAAGATCGGGGAGGTATGAATCGAACGACCGCGCCAGCCAGCGCCGTACAAGCCGGGCCGGGGCCCGCCCGCAGCACGCCTTCCCTGCGACCCATCGTATTCGCGATGCTGGCGCTGATCGCGGCCGGCACCGTCGCGGGCCTGTTCCTGCTCGATGCCAGGCCGGGTGAGGAAGCCATGATGCTCGCCGAAAACCCGCATGCAGGCTGGCTATGGCTCGGCGCGCTGGTGGCAGCCGGCCTGTCGTTCGTGGCGGGCGCCTGCTGGTGGCGGGCCGAGCGACGCGCCGCGCGCAGCGCCGAGCGGAACGCCGAACTCGCCCAGGCCAACGCCGGCCTGCGATCCATGATCGCGGTTCGCGAGGCACAGCTTGCCACCCATCGGCAGATCAACGGCTGGGTCTACTGGGAGCAGGATGCCAGCGGGGTCTACCGCGTCGTCGAGCCTGGCGCCGACCCGCTGCTCGCCCGGTTTCGCCAGCTCCTGGGCCGCACCCGGGAGACCGGCATCCGGGTCGACGACCCGGCGCGCTGGCATCGTGCGGCCAACCTCATCGAGCGCCGGCAGGCTTTTGCAGAGTTGTACAGCCGCCGGGCGCTGGCTGACGGCGGCGAGATCGAAGTCGAGGAATGCGGTGGGCCGCGCTTCGATGCCGATGGCCGCTTCCTCGGCTACGCCGGGCTGATTCGCGAGCGTCGCGACATGCCGGGTTCGGTATCGCAGTTCGACCTCGGCGCGCTCGCAGCGATCCCCCTGCCCGTGGCCATCCTCGAGACCCGCCTCGGGCAATGGCGGCTCGCCTGGGCCAATGCCGCGACATCGACCCTGACGGGGCTCAATGCGCTCGAGCTCGGCTCGATCGATCCCGCGCGCTGGATCGTGCCGGGCAAGGCGACCGACGGCGCGGCGCGCCCGAGCCTGTCCGAATCGCTCGATGCCGAGCAGGGCTACCGCCTGCCCGCGACGATCCTCAACCGCTTCGGCGAATCGACCCCGGCGCAGCTGGTCATCGAGCCACAGCCGGGGCCGGGCGGACGCCCCCTGCGGATCGCCCTCATCGACACCGTCAGTCCCGAATGCGCGCGCCTGCAGACCCTGGCTGCCGGCAGCGAGGAGGCGCGACGCGAACAGGCCGCTCGCGCCCTCGAGCTCGAGGTCACCGCCCGCGAACTCGAATCCTTCAGCCACACCGTGTCGCACGACCTGCGCGCGCCCCTGCGCGTCGTCGACGGATTCGCCCGGATCCTGCTCGAGGATTTCGCCGAGGCGATGCCCGCCGATGCCCAGGGACACCTCAAGCGCATCGTCTCGGCCGCCGGCCGGATGAACGAGATGATCGACGCCCTCCTCGCGATGGCGCGCATTTCCACCCAGCGGGTGGCACCCGAGCCCGTCGACCTGAGCGCGATCGCGCACAGCGTTTTCGACGAACTGCGCCAGCTCGATCCGAAGCGCCGGGTCCGCTTCGAGATCCTCGGCCGGATGCAGTGCCGCGGCGACCGGATCCTGCTGCGCATCGTGCTCGAGAACCTGCTCGGCAACGCCTGGAAGTACTCGTCGCGGCGCGAGGAAGCGCATATCGTGTTCGACAGCGAGCTGGTCGAGGGTGTCACCGTCTACCGCGTGTCCGACAACGGTACCGGCTTCGACATGAGCATGGCCGACGACCTGTTCCAGATCTTCCGCCGCCTGCACAGCGCGAACGAGTTCGACGGCACCGGCATCGGCCTGGCCACCGTCCAGCGCATCATCCGTCGCCACGGCGGGCGTATCTGGGCCGAATCCGAGCGCGGCTCGGGGGCCCGCTTCCACTTCACCCTGTGGGACCGGCCCGCACTCGACCTCGATGCCCGACCGCCGAGCATCCCGGCCGAATCGACCCGTTCGGTCATCATCAAGACCGGCTGAACCCCGGTTCAGCCAGCTGAACGTCGACGGCGTCATTCCCTTCGTGTGATCCTTGCAACCCGCAAGAATGGAGCTTTGCACATGAAAGTCCTGGTCACGGGCGCAAATGGCTTCATCGGCCGGGCGCTGGTTCGAACAATGCTCGCAGGCGGCCGTCTCGCCCGAACCGACGGCAGTCTCGCGCCCATCGATGAACTCGTCCTGGTCGACCGCAGCCCGGTCCTCGCACCGGATGCGCCCGGCATCCACATCCGGACGCTCGACGGCGACCTGCGCGACGACGCCCTGCTGGCCGAAGCAACCGGTACGCAGCCCGACAGCATCTTCCACCTCGCGGCCACCCTGACGATCGACGCCGAGAACGATCCCGCGAGCGGCTGGGCGATCAACATGCAACTGCCCTGGCGGCTGCTCGAGGCCTGTCGCGGCGCCAAGGTCCGGCCCCGCTTCGTCTACGCGAGCTCGATCGCGGTCTTCGGGGGCCACCTGCCCGAACGGGTGGACGATACCCAGTTCCGCACCCCCAAGACCTCCTATGGCACCGCCAAGGCGATCACCGAACTGCTGATCGACGACTACAGCCGCAAGGGCATCGTCGATGGCCGGGCGCTGCGCCTGCCGGTGGTGCTGCTGCGCCCGCCCGCCGCCACCCGGACCATGTCGGACATCATCGCCGCGATCGCCCGCGAGCCCTTGTGCGGCCGGTCGACGGTCTCGCCGCTCGGCGCCGACCTGCGCTTCCCGGTGGTCTCGGTGCAGCGCGTCGCCGCCAACCTGCTGCGCTTGCACGACATCGACGCCGGCGCCTTCGGGGATTGCCGCTCGGTCAACCAGCCGGGCCTGTCGGTCAGCGTCGCGGACATCGTCGCCGCACTCGGGCGGGTCGCCGGACCTGGGGTCGCCGCCCGGGTCGCGATCGAACCCGACCCCGCGGTCGAGGCCGTGATGCGGGGCTGGCCGACGGAGTTCGTCTCCGACTACCGGTTCGATCCAGCGCTCGACGCCGATCCCGACTTCGACGCCATCCTGCGTGGCTGGCTGGACGAGACACGCGAAGAGGCCGCCCGGACAGGGGCCCAGGCGGGCGTGCAAGGCGAGCGAGGCCGATGAGCATGCCCGGAGCCCAGGCGGCGCCCGACGCCGCCGAGGTTTGCATCGTCGGCGCGGGCATCGCGGGCCTCACGGCCGGCAAGGCCCTCGCCCAGGTCGGTATCCCCTACCACTGCTACGAGCGCGGCTCCGACATCGGCGGGCTCTGGCGCTACGACAACGACAGCGGCACCTCATCGGCCTACCGCAGCCTGCACATCGACTCGAGTCGCCAGAGCATCGGCTATCCCGACTTCCCGGTACCTGGCCACCTGCCCGACTACCTTTCGCATGCCCAGGTCGCCGAGCATTTCGATAACTACGCGGAGCGCTTCGGCCTGCGTGGCCCGATCCGCTTTCGCCGCGAAGTCACCGCCATCACGCGCGCCGGCGACGGCTGGGACGTCACCATCGCCCCACTCGACGGTGGCGAAGCCGTCACCCGCCGCTACCGCAAGCTGATCCTCGCCAACGGGCACCTCACCCATCCCAAGCTGCCCTCCTTTCCCGGTGGCTTCGATGGCGAAGTGATCCATTCGCACCACTACAAGGTCGCCGACCCCTTCGATGGCAAGCGGGTGCTGGTCGTCGGCATCGGCAACTCCGCCGTCGACATCGCGGTCGACCTAGCCCGGCGCGCGCGCGAGGTACTGCTGTCGACCCGGCGCAGCGCCTGGATCATGCCGAAGTACGTCTCGGGGATCCCGACCGATCGCTGGCTGCGCTTCATGACAGCGCGCCTGAAGCTGCCGGTACCGGCGGCACGGGGCCTGCTGCGCTACATCGCGCAACTTGCGATCGGCGACCAGCGCCGTTTCGGGGTGCCGCGCCCGGCGCACCCGGTCTGGCGCGAGCACGCCACCTTGAGCCAGGAACTGCTGCCCTATCTGGGCCATGGCTGGATCCGGATGAAGCCGAACCTCGCGAGGCTCGATGGCGATGCGGTCGCCTTCGTCGACGGCAGCCGCGAGCCGATCGACGCGATCATCTACGCCACGGGTTACGAGACCCGCTTCCCCTTCCTCGAGTCGTCGCTGTTCCGGGTCGACGACGGCCGGCCGCCGGCGCTGTACCGGCGCATCGTCCACCCCGAGCATCCCAGCCTCTTCTTCTCCGGCCTGGTCCAGCCGGTCGGCGCCACCATCCCGCTGGTCGAGGTCCAGGGCCGCTGGATCGCCGGGGTCATCGGAGGGAAGATCGCCCTGCCAGACCGTGTCGGGATGATGGCCGAGATCGACGCGCATCGTGCACGCGTCGCCCGCCAGTACCTCGATTCGGCGCGCTACACCCTGGAAGTCGATGCGCGCAGCTATACCGCGGCGATGAACGCCGACCTCAGAGACGGGCTTCGAAGACCAGGTTGAATGGCGTCTCGGCGACACGCCGGAAACGGCTGAAACCGGCCTTGCGGAACACCTCCGCCAGGCGCGCTTCACCGGCCTGGGCACCGAGCACCATGGCGCCGCCCTCGGAGATGGCGTGGGCGCAGCAGATCAGCGCCGAGCCCGCATAGTAGAGTTGCCCGACCGGCGAGAGATTGCCTTCGATCCGGTCGGCGGCGAAGGGCTCGACCAGCATCACGGTGCCATCCGGCGCGAGGGCCTCAGCCGCATGCCGGGCGGCAGCCACCGGGTCGCCCAGGTCGTGCAAGGTATCGAAGAAGCAGATCAACCCGTAGCCACGACCGGGATAGTCGGATGCGCGCGCAAGGCCGAACTCCGTCGGCCCCGCGGCATCGAGTTCGGCCGCGTGCCCCCTCGCCGCCCTGATCGAGTCCGGGTGGGTATCGAAGCCGAAGAAGTGCGAGTTGGGGAACGACTCGGCCATCAACAAGGTCGAATGGCCGTGCCCGCAGCCTACGTCGGCCACTGCAATGCCAGCCTCGAGGCGAGCCACCACGCCGTCGAGCGCCGGCAGCCATTGCGACCTCAGGCTCGCCCGGTAGCCATTGCGGTAGAACGCCGCCACCCCGCAGGCCATGCGCGGGTCATGCTCGCCCCAGGCGACACCCCGGCCGGTGCGGAAGGCCTCGAGGGCCTTCCGTTCATCGAACCACATCGCCGCCGGCACGTCCCAGGCCGGTGGAACGTAGACGGGACTGTCCTCGTCGGCCAGCACCGCGGCATGCTCGGGAGAGAGCTCGTAGGTATCGCTGGCGGCGTGGTAGCCAAGGTAGCCAGCGGCGGCCTGCGCGTTGAGCCACTCGCGCACATAGCGCTCCGCACAGCCGGCGCGCGTAGCCAGTTCCCTCGCGCTGACGGGACCCGACCCGGCCATGGCCTTGTAGAGGCCGAGCTTGCTGCCGATGCTGACCATCACGCCGGTGTATCCGGCAGTCAGGTCGGCGATGCTTCGCATCGCGAAGGCTTCGAGTTCTTCCTGGTCGATGGTGGACAGGTTCATGTCATGACTCCTTGGTGGTGGACGTGGCACGGGGAACGATCGAAGACAGAGGCGCGCCCGCCCCGTCGCGTGCTGGCTCCAGCGGCTCATGGACGAGCGAATGCCACAGCAGCATCGCGACCCCGGGTCGCGAGCCCGCGCCGGTGCGCAGCGCCGCATCGGCTGCCACGAAACCGAGTACCGCAGCCAGCGCCGCGATGCCGGGCATGGCGCAGATGAAGAGCAGGCTGACGACGATTGGCCGCAGGCGAGGAAGAACGCTCATGCTCGGTGATCCTTGCTCCCGATCCGGGAGACGCGTGGTGAGTGCAGCCATGGTCATTGACCCACCAGCTTCCCGGTAGAGCTAGAATCGCCCCGGATCGGTCCGTTCGTGCCATCGAAAGGGATCCGCATGCCAGAACCTTCGAATTCCCCATCGCCGCTCGCGGGCCGGGCATCGCGCCACGTCTCGCTGGTCGCCCTGCCCGACGCCGTCATCTCCACCCTCGCCGGCCTCTACGACGTGATGAACGGAGCGGCGCTGATGAGCCGGTCGGGCGGTTCGGCCCCTGCGCCATTCCGGATCGAGATCGTCGGCGAGTCGGCAGGGCCGCTGCAGCTCGCCAGCGGGGTGCCGATCTCGGTACAGAAGTCCATCGACAGCATCGAGGCCACCGACATCGTCATCGTCCCATCGGTGCTGTTGCGTGACCCGGGTTGGCAGACCGGTCGCTATGGCGGCCTGGTCGAATGGCTCGGACGCATGCATGCGGGCGGCGCGGTGCTTTGCTCGGCCTGCTCGGGCGTCTTCCTGCTGGCCGAGACCGGCCTGTTCGATGGTCGGGACGCGACGGTGCACTTCGGCTATGCCACGCAATTCACAGCGACGCATCCTGCGGTCCCGGTCCATCCCGAGCGGGTACTGGTGGTGTCGGGCCTACGCGAGGAACTGGTCAGCTCGGGCGCCTCGGCGACCTGGCACGACCTGGCGCTCTACCTGATCGCCCGATTCGCCGGCGCCACCGACGCCCAGGAAGTCGCCAGGATGTACGCGCTGCAGTGGCACCACGATGGCCTCGCCCCGTACATGCGCTTCGAGGGCCGCAGCGACCACGGCGACGCCGAGATAGCGGCCGCGCAGCAATGGCTCGGCGCCCACTTCTCGGTGGCCAATCCGGTCGAGGAGATGATCAGTCGCTCGAAGCTCGCCGAACGCACGTTCAAGCGCCGCTTCACGGCGGCAACCGGCATTGCGCCGATCGCCTATATCCAGCGCCTGCGCATCGAGGACGCCAAGCGCCGACTCGAACGCACCGATGCGTCCATCGATGACATCAGCTGGCGGGTGGGCTACGAGGACCCCGCCTTCTTCCGGCGACTGTTCAGGCGCACGACCGGCCTCGCACCGGGCGCCTACCGCAAGCGCTTCCGCATTCCCGATTTCGCGCGCACCTAGCCAGGGGCGCTACCGAAGTCGCGCAGGCGCGACCGATCCCGTGGCAGCAGTTCCTGGATGAACCCGACCTGTCTCAGCAGCCCGCCTACGAAGCCGCCGCCGCTGCGGAGTTCGGCTCGGCCCGCCGCTTCGGCGAGAGCGGTTTGGTATCCTGAACCCGCCGGCCCATGCACGGTGACTACATGATCGATGGAGACAAGCCAGGATGAGCGACATTCAGTACAAGCCGGTCACGCCGCAAGGGTGGCCCCGGGCGCGCGGTTACTCGCATGGCGTGCTTGCCAAGGGCGCGACACAAATCCGCATCGCCGGCCAGGTCGGCAATGTTCCGGGACAGGCGTCGGTCGATCCCGCTGCCGACTTCGGAACCCAGTGGGCCCTCGCGATGGCGAACCTGGTCACCGTCCTGCGGGCAGCGGGAGCGGCACCCGAGCACCTGGTGATGCTGCGCGCCTATGTCGCCGACATGGAGGATTTCAGGAAGAACGGTGCGGCAATCGGAAAAGCCTGGGGCGAAACCCTGGGCAAGCATTTTCCCGCCATGACCCTGGTGCAGGTCTCCGGCTTCGTCGATCCGCATGCACGGGTGGAGATAGAAGCCGAGGCGCTGCTGCCCTGAACGGCTCGCGGATCTCCTGCGACTGGCACGTGACCGGCCGCCCGGTCGATCTGCGGCCCGATCGGCGAGAGCGGTGATGATGCGACCGGCTCGGTGACATGGAAGCCCAACGGCGGCATCGCTCCTCGGTGAAACCGTTAGTGGCACCATGTTGGCCGCAGCAATCCTGGGAGTGGTGCTCCGCATGGCCGGGGCGGGACGCTTCGCCTGAGCCCTGGAGCGCGTCAGTCCTCCTCGGCGGCAAACGCTTCCTCGCGTTTGCGGGCGATTGCCGGCA
>CAYZBJ010000027.1:0-23201 GCA_964476625.1 uncultured Burkholderiaceae bacterium
GCATCGACACGCCCGAGCATTCGAGCTTCTTCATCGCCTACCGGCGCAAGTACAACGACTATCCGCGTCTCGGCTCGGTGGTCGGCTACGCCCTGATCCAGGCGATCGCCGCCGGCCTGCGTCGCGCCGGCTCGGCCGATACCGAGCAGCTCATCACCGCCTTCCGGGGGCTCGAGTTCGGCACGCCCTTCGGGCCGGCGAAGTTCCGCGAGATCGACCACCAGTCGACCCTCGGCGCTTTCGTCGGGCGTACCACCCAGCGCGAGGGCCGCGGCGAGATGCGCGACTACCGCTACATCGACGGCGCGTCCGTCCAGCCGCCCGACGACGTGGTGGCCCGCCTGCGTCCCGCCGATCGCTGAAGTGAAACGGCCCCCGCGCTCGCTGTCGCTCGCTGCCCCCCGAGGGGGCTCTCAGTGGCTTCGGGCGGCCGGGCGCCACTGAGTCACCGCCCGCCACGAGGCGGGCGCCGCCTTCTCCCCATGTCCCGATGAGCGCGTCGAGCTTCGCACTGCAGCTTCTCAACGGCCTTGCCGGCGCCTCGAGCCTGTTCCTGATCGCGGCCGGCCTGTCGCTGATCTTCGGCGTCAGCCGGATCGTCAACTTCGCCCACGGCTCGCTGTACATGCTGGGCGTGTACATGGCGTATTCGCTGGTGGGATGGCTCGGCAACGACGTCCTCGGGTTCTGGGCGTCGGTCGCGCTGGCCGCACTCGCGGTGGGCCTGTTCGGCGCCGTCGTCGAGATCGTGCTGCTGCGGCGGATCTACCGGGCGCCCGAGCTCTTCCAGTTGCTCGCGACCTTCGCGCTGGTCCTGCTGGTGCGCGACGCGGTGCATTTCCTCTGGGGCCCCGAGGACCTCTTCGGCCCCCGGGCGCCCGGCCTCGAAGGCTCGGTGGACATCCTCGGGCGGCCGTTCCCGCAGTACGACCTGCTGCTCATCCTGGCCGGCCCGCTGGTGCTGCTGCTGCTCTGGCTGCTGCTCACGCGCACCCGCTGGGGCACCCTGGTGCGGGCGGCGACCGAGGACCGGGAGATGGTCGGCGCTCTCGGCGTCGACCAGGCGTGGCTGTTCACCAGCGTGTTCGCACTCGGCGCGTTGCTGGCGGGCCTCGGCGGGGCCTTGCAGTTGCCGAGGGAGCCGGCCAATCTCGAGCTCGACCTCATGACGATCGCCGACGCCTTCGTGGTCGTGGTGGTGGGCGGGATGGGCAGCATCCCGGGCGCTTTCCTCGCGGCGCTGCTGATCGCCGAACTCAAGGCGATCTGCATCGGCATCGGCCAGGTGACCCTGTTCGGCATCGACTTCTCGTTCTCGCGCCTGACCCTCGTGATCGAGTTCCTGGTGATGGCGGCGGTCCTCATCTGGCGACCCTGGGGCCTGCTCGGCAAGCCGCTCGAACCGGGGCGCCACGCCCTCGCGTCGGAGGCGCCGCTGCGCGCGGCGCCGCCCCTGCTGCGGGCGCTTGGCATCGCGCTGGTCGCGGGCCTGGTCGCGCTGCCGCTGGCGGGCGAGCACCTGCCGTATGCGACGGTGCTGCTCGTCGACATGTTCGTGGCGGCGCTGTTCGCTGCCAGCCTGCACTTCATGATGGGCCCCGGCGGCATGGTGTCCTTCGGCCACGCCGCGTACTTCGGCCTCGGCGCCTATGGCGCCGGCCTGCTGCTGCGCCACCTCGGCCTGCCGATGGAACTCGCACTGGTCCTCGGGCCCATGGTGGCGATGGCCGGCGGCCTGCTGTTCGGCTGGTTCGCGGTGCGCCTGTCGGGTGTCTATCTCGCGATGCTGACCCTCGCGTTCGCGCAGATCGTCTGGTCGGTGGTGTTCCAGTGGGAGGACTTCACCGGCGGCTCGAACGGGCTGATCGGGATCTGGCCCTCGCCCTGGCTGTCGGAGGGCTACGCCTACTACTACCTGAGCCTCGGCGTCACGGTGCTCGGGCTCTGGATGCTGCGGCGGGTGCTGCATTCCCCGTTCGGCTATGCGATGCGCGCGGCGCGTGACTCGGCCTTGCGCGCCGATGCGATCGGCATCGACGTCGCCCGGGTGCAGTGGATGGTGTTCGTCGTCGCCGCGGCCGCCGGCGGCTTTGCCGGCTCGCTCTACGCGTTCTCGAAGGGCAGCATTTCCCCGGACGTGCTCTCGATCGGCCGCTCGGTCGATGCGCTGGTGATGGTCCTGCTCGGCGGCGTGCAGGCCGTCACCGGGCCGATCGTCGGGGCCGCGGCCTTCACCTGGCTGCAGGACGCCCTGGCCCGCGAGACCCAGTACTGGCGGGCCCTGCTCGGCGGGGTCATCCTGCTGCTCGTCCTGCTCTTTCCCGCCGGCATCGCCGGTGCGATCCGCGCCCGCCTGATGCCCACGGAGGGGGGGCGATGAGCCGGGCCGGCGCGGAGGCGGTGCTCGCGGTGGCCGGCCTGCGCAAGGCCTTCGGCGGGGTCGTGGCGGTCGATGATGTCGGCTTCGACGTCGCCGCCGGCGAGATCGTCGCGCTGATCGGGCCGAACGGGGCCGGCAAGTCGACCTGCTTCAACATGCTGATGGGCCAGCTCGCGCCCGACGCCGGCGCGATCCACATCCTCGGTCGGGACACGGTCGGCATGCCGCCGCGGCGGATCTGGCGGCTCGGGGTCGGGCGCACCTTCCAGGTCACCGCGACCTTCGGTTCGATGACCGTGCGCGAGAACGTGCAGGTCGCGCTGCTCTCGCATCATCGCGGCCTGCGCAATCCCTGGCGGATCGCCCGCGAGCAGTTCGTCGAGCGCGCCGATGAACTGCTCGCGACCGTCGGCATGCAGGCGCACGCCGGGCGGCCGTGCTCGGTGCTCGCCTATGGCGACCTGAAGCGGCTCGAACTCGCGGTGGCGCTGGCCAACCAGCCGCGCCTGCTGCTGATGGACGAGCCGACCGCGGGCATGGGGCCGCGCGAGCGCATCGAGCTGATGGCGCTGACCGCGGCGATCGCCCGGCGCGAGCAAACGGCGGTGCTGTTCACCGAGCACGACATGGATGTCGTCTTCCAGCATGCCGACCGGGTGATGGTCCTCGATCGCGGCAGGCTGATCGCCGCCGGTTCGCCCGCGCAGGTCCGCGCCGATCCCGAGGTGCGTCGCGTCTATCTCGGCTCGAGGGCCGCCCAATGAGCGTCGACGAGTCCGGGCAGTCCGCCGACCAGATTCTCCTCGACGTGCGCGGCATCGATGCCTGGTACGGCCGGGCGCAGGTCCTCGACGATGTTTCGCTGGAAGTGCGTCGCGGCGAGGTGGTGGTGCTGCTCGGGCGCAATGGCGCCGGCAAGTCGACGACGATGAAGGCGATCATGGGCCTGGTGTCGCGTGGCGGGGTCGGCCGGATCGAGTTCCTCGGCCGGCGCATCGACGGGCTCGCGCCGTTCCGGATCGCCCGCCTCGGCCTCGGCTACGTGCCCGAGGATCGCCGGGTGTTCACTGGCCTGACCGTGCGCGAGAACCTCGAGGTCGGCCGCCAGGCGCCCCGGCCCGGCCTGCCCGAGTGGAACTGGGCGAACCTGGCGACCCTGTTTCCGAACCTCGCCGAGATGCCCGACCGGCCCGGCGGCCGGATGTCGGGCGGCGAGCAGCAGATGTTGACGATCGCCCGCACCCTGATGGGCAACCCCGCCTGCATCCTGCTCGACGAGCCGAGCGAGGGTGTGGCGCCGGTGGTGGTCGACCAGATGGTCGCGGCGGTCGATCGGCTCAAGGCCGCCGGCGTGTCGATCCTGCTCTCGGAGCAGAATCTCCATTTCGCCCGACGTGTCGCGGACCGGGCCTACATCATCGAGAAGGGGCGGATGCAGTATTCGGGGACGATCGCGCAACTCGAGGCGGACGCCGGCGCCCGTGAACAGTACCTTGCCGTCTGAGCCGCGGCGTCGCCCGGCCGGGGACGTCCCGGCGCGGGCGACGGGCCGCACCCGGCGCGACCCCGAGGCCACCCGCCAGCGAATCCTGGCGGCGGCGACCCGGGAGTTCTCGCGCGAAGGCTACGGTGGCGCGCGCGGAGTGCGCATCGCCCGCCAGGCCGGCTGCAGCGAGCGGATGGTGTACTACTACTTCGGCTCCAAGCGAGGCCTGTTCCGGGCGGTGCTCGAGGCGATCTACCTCAAGCTGCGCGAATTCGAGTACTCGCTGGCGCTCGACCACTTCGCGCCGCCGGTGGCGCTGCGCAGCTTCTGCCTCGATGTCTGGCGCTGGTACAGCGAGCATCCCGAGTTCGTCGGCCTGCTCGGCATCGAGAACCAGCAGCAGGCCCGCCACCTGCGCGAGTCCGAACGGCTCGGCGAGCTGGTCAGCCCGGTGGTCGGGCTGCTCGCCACCCTGGTCGATCGTGGCGTCGAAACCGGGGAATTCCGCAGCGGCATCGATCCGGTCCAGCTCTACCTGACGATCGCCGCGCTCGGTTACTTCCAGCTGTCGAATCGCCATACCTTGTCGGCGGTGCTCGGCGAGGACCTCGATTCGCCGGCGCGCCTGCTCGCCCACTGGGAAGCTTCGGCCGATGTCGTGCTGCGCTATGTCGCGGCCGAGCGGCCGGCCACGGGCAGGGCGTCCGGGTAGAGCCGGTCCAGGACCTCGAGCCCGAGTTCGACGAATTCCGGCGCCAGCCTGGCCGCCAGCGCCTCGGCGCTGGCGGATTCGCGCCGGTCGGCGAGCAGGGTCGGGATCGCCCGCCCGCGCGCGGCCATGGCGTCGCGGATGGTGCCTTCCCAGTGCGGCGGATGCTCGGATTCCGACCACTGTCCCCGGCCGCGCCCGTAGTGGGCGACCGCGAGATAGGACAGCAGCGCCGAGACGACGAGATCGTCGAGGATCGCATCGGCCCAGGTGATCAGGGTCTGGTCGCCGCCGCGGACCATGTTGTAGCCGCGCGCCAGTCCGGCCGCGCCGACGGCCCCGATCACGCCGCCGGCGATCAGGCCGCCCCCCAGGGTCAGGCCCCCGGTGGCGAGGTCGGCCTTGAGCCCGGCGAGCGCGCCGGTCACCAGCCCGCCCCAGACCGCGGCCTTGCCCTCGCTCACCGGCCGGGTGACCGCGTAGTGTTCGGCGAGGCGCTGCATCACGACGCCTCCCGCGCGCCCGCTCAGTTCGTGGATGCGGATCAGTTCGTCCACGCTGGCGCGGATGTCGGCGTCGAGTCGCTCGGCCAGCGCCCGCATCGCGCGCTCGCGCGGTCCGGCCCGCTCGGGGCGCCGGCGTCCCGGCAGGATGCCGGCATCGAGGATCCGTCCGGCCAGGCCGTCGTCGGCGACGGTCTCCCGGTCATGTGCGGCGCGGGCGACGCGGCGCGCGAGCTCGGCCATCGAGCCGTCGAAGCGCGCCCGGCGCACGCCCATCCAGTGGCCGTGCAGTCGATCGAACGCCGGGCGCAGCGTATCGGGAAGCTGGCGGCCGACCGCTGCGAGCAGGGTCGATTCCTGGACCCAGCAGCGGGCGAAGGCATCGAGCTGGATCACTTCGCGAACCGCGGTGCTGCCGGCGGTCGCGGTGCGCCAGCGGGCCAGCTCGGCGGCTTCCTCCGCCGGCGGGCGAGGCCGGCCGGTCTGGTTGAGCAGCACCACCACCGGCTTGCCGATCCAGTCGAGGATGCGCATCTCGGGCTCGACGTAGCCGGCCTCGACGGGATCCTCCGAGGCATTGACGAGGTAGAGGATCACGTCGGCCTGCTCGCGGACATTGCGGATCGCCTGCTGGCTCGAATACAGCGGCCGGTCGCGCAGGCGGTCCCAGACCTGGCCGAGCAGCCAGCCGAAGGGATTGTCCGAGCGCTCCAGGCGCCGCGCCAGACGGTGGCTGTCGCCGAAGCCGGGCGTGTCCCACAGGCGCAGTTCGTCGCTCGCCGGCGTCCGCGCGAGCAGGAAGCTCTCCGCCTCGTCGGTGACGTGCGCCTCGTCGCGGACGATGCCGACCTCGGACGCGAGCAGGGTACGCGCGAGCGTGGTCTTGCCGGCGTTGGTATGCGAGACGAGGGAAAGGGAGATGTTCTGGCCCATGCGCGATCGTTCCCGGGCGTCAGGCGGCGTTGCGCTGGCCGACGGCCTCGATCCCCGTCGCGAGCGCGCGCAGGCTCTCGTCGTGGGTATCGGGGCCGAGCGACAGGAAGATCAGCGGGATCGCGGGGACTTCGTCGAAGATGCGCCGCCAGGCGTCGACGCGTTGGGCGAGGCGGGCGGGATCGGCGAAGCGGGCACGGAACGAGGCATCGTCGACGAGTACGGCCAGCGGCGCTTCGGGCGGCAGCGATTCCCGGACCCGCTCGACGAAGCGCAACTGGACTTCGCGCTCGGGTGTGGCCGCGAGGCGAAACAGCACCATGTACCAGTCGGCCGGCGGGCAGCCGGCGCCGGGCAGGGGCTCGGTTTCCTCGCCGAAGGCGACGCTCGGCGCAACCCGCACGACGACGCCGGCGCCGAAAGTACCGGCCAGCAGGGAGGCGAGCAGGTCGCGGGTGCCCTGGCCGAGCTCGGTGGCATAGGGAATTATCTGGATGGCGCCGGCCGCGCCGCCCTGGGCTCGCAACAGCGCCACGAAATAGGGATCGCGCAGCGGCAGCGCGATCGCTTCGGCCAGCCGGCTCGCGCGCCGGCGAGCGAGCAGGGCGAGCGCGAGGCGCGGCAGGACGACCACGAGGGCCAGGGTGGCCGCCTGGAGATGGATCCATTCGCCTGCCCGTTCGCCCGGCCCCGGCGGGATCCGCATGGCCGCGAGCCGGGCCGCGTCCGGCAGTTCGATGCCCGTGAGCAGGGCGGCCGGGCCGAACACCAGCTTGAGCAGGGCGCCGACCTGGCCGGGATCGAGGAAGGTGCTGGCCCAGCCCGCCCGGTACTCGAAGACGAGCCCGCGCAGGTACAGGCCGATGATCGCCCCGAAGGCCAGGGTGGCGGCGGCCAGGTGCAGGGTCCGGGCAAGCCGGGCGGCGGTCAGCGGTCCGGTCGCCTGCGTCCAGGCCGCGGCGAAGCGGTGGGCGATGACCGGCTGGCCCGGCTCGGCGCGGCGCAGCCGGCCGCCGAGCAGGCGCAACCACAGCCGGGCCAGCGGCGAGCGCGGGGCGCTGTCGACCCCGCGCAGCCGGGAGATCGCGAGGGCCGCGTATACCGCGAGGTTCCAGGCGATCAGGCCGAGCAGGGGCGGGGCCAGCAGGTTGACGAAGCGATCGGCGCCGGTGGCGTCGCCCGCGAAGCCGGCGAGCAGGCCGAGTCCGGCGGCGAGCCAGCCGGCGCCGGCCGGCCAGCGCGAGGCGCGGTCGAGCATCCGGGCGGTGGCGTCGCGCTCGCGCAGGCGGACGGCGGCGAGCCGGGCGCGGGTCACCAGCCAGGATTCGTCGGCGGCCTCGGTCCCCAGCTTGCGCGCGGCCGCGTCACTGGCCCATTGACGGTCCTCGGCGCCCCATGCCGGGTTGGTGATTCCTTCGAAGGCCTGGACGAGCAGGAGGTCGCGGCTGTCGTTCTCGTTCATCGCGGTCGCTTCGAGCGGCGCACCGGTGCCGATAAACCGATATCCTGCCACGAACGCCGCCCCATGCCCCATCGGGTCGGGTGAGGATCGATATCCAGCGCTTCGCGATTAGAGTTCGCCCCATGATCATCACTTCGCTGCTCGACACCGACCTGTACAAGTTCACGATGATGCAGGTCGTGCTCCACAGGTTTCCCGACGCCCAGGTCGAGTACCGCTTCAAGTGCCGCACGCCCGACATCGACCTGCGGCCCTGCATCGACGAGATCGTCGACGAGATCGCCCATCTGTGCACCTTGCGTTTTCGTGAACGCGAGCTCGACTACCTGCGCGCGATGCGGTTCATCAAGAGTGATTTCGTCGATTTCCTCGGCCTGTTCCAGATGAACCAGAAGTACATCACGGTTCGCCCTTCGGACCGGGACAACGGCGAGATCGACATCACGATCAAGGGTCCGTGGCTGCACACGATCCTGTTCGAGATCCCGGTCCTGTCGATCGTCAACGAAACCTATTTCCGCCGTACCCAGCGGGTTCCCGACTATGCGGAAGGGCGGCGCCGGCTGGTCGAGAAGATCGCCATGGTCGCCGGCGACCCGACGCTGGCCGGCATGCGCATCGCCGACTATGGTACCCGGCGCCGGTTCTCGCGCCTGTGGCATGAAGAGCTGCTGATGACCTGCCGGGAGTCGCTCGGCGAGAACCTCGCCGGCACCTCGAACGTCCTCTACGCGATGCTCCACGGGCTGACTCCGCTGGGCACGATGGCGCACGAGTACCTGCAGGCCTGCCAGGCGCTCGGGCCGCGCCTGCGCGACTCGCAGATCTACGGCTTCGAGAAATGGGCCCAGGAGTATCGCGGCGACCTCGGGATCGCGTTGTCGGACGTCTACGGGATGACGGCTTTCCTGCGCGACTTCGACCTGTACTTCTGCAAGCTCTTCGATGGCGCCCGGCACGATTCCGGCGACCCCTTCGAGTGGGGCGAGCGCATGATCGCGCACTACGAAGCGCACCGGGTCGATCCGCGCAGTCGCACCCTGGTCTTCTCGGATGCGCTCACCTTCCCGATCGCGATCGAGTTGTTTCGCCGATTCGATGGCCGGGTGAAGCTCGCGTTCGGCATCGGTACCAACCTGACCAACGACCTCGGCTACCATCCCCTGCAGATCGTCATCAAGATGATCCGCTGCAACGGGCAGCCTGTCGCCAAGTTGTCGGATACGCCGGGCAAGAACATGTGCGAGGACGTCGCGTACCTCCAGTATCTTCGCCAGGTGTTCGAGATCACGGCATAGCGGGCCGCGCGGGTCGTTGGCGCGCCAAAGCAATGCCCTGGAGGGGACGATGTTCGAGCTTCAGCTCAAGAGGAAGCACAAGCTTGGCCTGAAGAAGGGCAAGGCGGCGGCGCAGCAGGTCGCCGACGAGCTGGAACGCGAGTTCGACATGGTCAACGAATGGGACGGCCACACCCTGCGCTTCACCCGCGCCGGCGTCGACGGGTCGCTCATCGTGACCCGCGACACCGTCGAGATGCAGGCGCAGCTGGCGGGGCTGCTCAAGGCGTTCAGGCCCCACATCGAGATGCGCGTCCAGGACTACTTCGATCGCTATTTCGGCTGACCCCGCCCGGCCAGGCCCGCGACCCGGGAGCGATCGGGCGCTTGGCCGGAAGGCGCGATTCTGTTCAAATCGCCTGCGCCGGCCACATCATTTCTATCACCGGAGCGAGACTTGAGTCCAGAAACGCTGAAGATCGGCGCAGTCGTGCTGTTCGCGATCGCGGTCATCCATACCTTCTCGGGCAAGTTCTTCGAGAAGCTGGCGCACCGACAGCCGGCGCATGCGGGCATCTGGCACATGCTCGGCGAAGTCGAGGTCGTCTTCGGTTTCTGGGCGATGGTCCTGATCGTCTACCTCGCCGTCTTCGGCCAGGCGGCGAACGCGCTCGAGTACCTCGAGTCGCGCAACTTCACCGAACCGATGTTCGTGTTCGTCATCATGGTGGTGGCGGCGAGCCGGCCGATCCTGAACCTGGCCCTCGCATTGGTCGATCGCCTGGCGAAGGTCCTGCCGCTGTCGACCCCGGTGGCAACCTATTTCCTCGCACTCGCCCTGGTGCCCGTGCTCGGCTCGTTCATCACCGAGCCGGCGGCGATGACCCTGGCGGCGCTCCTGCTGCGTGACCGCTTCTATTCGGCGGGCCTGTCGACCCGGCTCCAGTACGCGACCATCGGCGTGCTGTTCGTCAATGTGTCGATCGGCGGCACCCTGACGCCGTACGCCGCACCCCCCATCCTGATGGTCGCCGCCACCTGGGGCTGGGACCTCGCCTTCATGCTGACCCATTTCGGCTGGCGCTCGGCGCTCGCGGTGCTGATCAACGCGGGTGGGGTCGCCTGGCTGTTCCGCCACGAACTCGCCCGGATCCCGGCCCGCGAACCGGAGCCCGCCGCGCTGTCGGTGCCGCCGATGCTGACACTCGTCCATCTCGCGTTCCTCGTCGGGATCGTGGTGTTCGCCCACCATTCGATCGTGTTCATGGGCCTGTTCCTGTTCTTCATGGGGATCGCCACCGCGTACCCCCGTTACCAGGACCGGCTCATCCTGCGCGAAGGCCTGCTGGTCGCGTTCTTCCTGGCCGGGCTGGTGGTGCTCGGCGGCCAGCAGCAATGGTGGCTGCAACCGCTGCTCGAGGGCATGAGCCCGACGGCGGTGTACTACGGCGCGACCGCACTGACCGCGATCACCGACAATGCGGCGCTCACCTACCTCGGTTCGCTGGTCGAGGGCCTGTCGGACGAGTTCAAGTACTCGCTGGTGGCCGGCGCGGTGACCGGCGGCGGCCTGACCGTGATCGCGAACGCGCCCAACCCGGCGGGCTACTCGATCCTCAAGCGCAGCTTCGAGCACGAGGAGATCAGCGCCCTGGGCATCCTGGCGGCTGCCCTGATCCCGACCCTGGTCGCGATCCTCGCGTTCCGGCTCATCTAGGAGCCCGTGCGTTCGCGGGTTCCGGCCTGCGCCCCGGTCGGTTCCGCCGGTGGCGCGGGCCGACCGTCTCGTTTCAGCCCTTGAGGTCCTCGACGAGCGCGACGTAGCGCTGCATCGCGTCGTCGCGGCCGGTGCCTTCGAGCGTCTTCCAGGCGTCCCATTTGGCGCGGCCGACGAAATCGGTCATGCCGGGTCGCTCGCCGCTGGCATCACCTTCGCTCGCCTGCTTGTACAGCGCGTAGAGTTCGAGCAGGGTCGCGTTGTCGGGCCGCTCGGCGAGACGCTTGGAGTCCGCGACCGCCTGTTCGAATCGCTTGCCGAGATCGTCCATCGGGTTTCTCCTGGTTGCGCAAGTATCATAGCAAGCGCAATTGGCGCCTCATCCGGGCGCAGGAGGAAAGATGGGTCGCGAACCGACACCCGGGATGCCCGGGACGCCCGACATCGACAACCCGGCCGGGGTGCTCGAGTTCTGGTTCGGCAAGCCGGCGGCCGACGCGCCGCGCGAAGCCTGGTTCCGCAAGGACCCGGCCTTCGACGCCGGGATCCGCGAGCGTTTCGGCGCGGTGATCGAGGCCGCGCTCGCGGGCCGGCTCGGTCACTGGGAGGCGGCGGGTCCCGAATCCGCGCTCGCGCTGATCATCGTGCTCGACCAGTTCACCCGCAACGTCTTTCGCGATACCGCGCGCATGTTCGCGGGCGATGCGCAGGCGCTCGCGATCGCGCATCGCCTGGTCGAGTCCGGCGCCGATCGCCAACTGGAGCCGATGCAGCGCTGGTTCGCCTACCTGCCGTTCGAACATGCCGAGTCCCTGCCCGAGCAGGAACTCTCCGTCGAACTGTTCGATGCCTTGCGGGCGTTTCCCGCCAGCGCGGGCGCGTATGATTGGGCGCTCAGCCACCGGGACGTGATTCGCCGGTTCGGACGCTACCCGCATCGCAACGAAATCCTCGGGCGGGAGTCCACGCCGGCCGAGATCGCGTTCCTCGCCACGCCCGGTTCGCGCTTCTGAGTCGAGCGCACGACCGGCGACATCGTTTTCCCCGTAGCGGCCAACGCCCCGAGAAATGCCCAAACTCTGGTTGTTCGTTCACCTGCTCGCCGTCATCGTCTGGCTCGGCGGCATGTCCTTCGTGCTCTTCTGCCTGCGGCCCGCGAGCGCCGACCTCCTGCCGGCGCAGCGCGCGCCGCTGATGGTCGCGACGCTCGAGCGCTTCTTCACCCAGGTCACGATCGCCATCGTGGCGATCTGGGTGACGGGCCTGGCGATGCTGCTGCCGGTCGGCATGGCGGCGGCGCCTCCCGGCTGGCACATGATGCTCGCCGGTGGCGTGGTCATGACCCTGGTATTCGCCTGGATCCGCTGGGTGGTGTTCCCGTCGGTGCGCCGCGCGGCCGGCACCGCCGACCTGCCGGGCGCGGCGGCCGGCCTCGGCCGGATTCGCCTGCTGGTGGTGGTGAACCTCGTGGTCGGCGTACTGACGATCGCGGCGGCGACCCTGGCCGCCTGAAGCCGGCGATCGCCCGGCCATGCTGCGCATCGAGTTCGACAGCGACCCCGCCGGCCTGGCCCGACGCTTCGTCGCGGCTCTTGCGCCAGGCTCGCGGCCGGCGCTGGTCCCCGACGTCGTGCTGGTGCCGACCATGGGGGTGGGCGCCTGGCTCGAACGCCTCGTCGCGCAACGCTACGGCATCGCGGCCCTGCTCGAGGTGTCGCTCGGCGGTCGCTACATCTGGCATGCGCTCGAGCGGATGATCGGCGGCTTGCCCGCACGTTCGCCTTTCGAGCCCGAGCGCGCCCGCTGGGTGATCCTCGAGGCCTTCGACGAGATGCCGGGCATCCCCGACTGCGAACCACTGGCGTCGCGCCTCGAGGCGCTCGATCCTCGCGAGCGCTTCGCGCTCGCCAGTACGATCGCCCGCGGCTTCGATCGCTACCTCGCGTTTCGCCGCGACTGGCTCGACCAATGGGGGCAGGGCCGGCTGGTCGCCGGGAGCGATCCCGCCTTCGTCCACGAGCGCTGGCAGCGCTGGCTGTGGCGTCGGCTGCTCGAACGCTTGCCGAACGTATCGCAACGCCATCCCTTCGAGCGCTTCCGCGATGTCCTCGGGCAGGCGCATGGCGCCGGCGGCGAGGCGCTCGAACGGCTCGCCGGGCGCCTCGCGCCGGGGCGGATCTTCGTGTTCGGCGCGCTGTCGATGTCGCCCGAGCAGTTCCGCCTGCTCGGCGAGTTCGGCAAGCTGCGCGACATCCACTGGTTCGCGCCCGACCCGAGCCGCGATTTCTGGGAACACGTCGTGTCGCCGGCGCAGGCCGCGCGACTCGTTGCCGAGGATCCCTCGCAGGCCTGGCTCTTCGAGAGCGAGCCCGCGATCCTCGGCGCCTGGGGCAAGTCGCAGCGCGATTTCCTTGCCCAGCTGCGCACGCTCGAGGGCGACGCGCAGGTCGAGGTCGACGAGTCCTTTCGCGACCAGCCGGTAGCGCCGCCGCGTGACGCGCTCGATGCCCTGCGCAAGTCGATCCTGCTGCTCGACGACGGCGGTTGGGGGCAACTGCCCGCGGATGAAGCCGACCGGTCGATCGAGGTCCATGCGACCCATGGCGAGATCCGCCAGGTCGAGGTGCTGCACGATCGCCTGCTCGATGCCTTCGAGTCGATGCCCGGGCTCGCGCCGGGCGACGTGGTGGTGTATTGCAGCGACGTCGATCGCTTCGCCCCGGCCATCGATGCCGTCTTCGGCTCGGCCCCCGCGGCGCGACGCCTGCCGTACCGGATCGCGGACCGCAGCCCGCAGGCCGATCCGGTGGTGCGCGCCATCGTCCATCTCCTTGCCCTGGCGCGCGGCCGGCGTGATGTCGGCGGCTTGCTGGCGCTGCTGGGTAATCCGCTGGTGCGCGAGAGCTGTGGCCTCGACGAGGACGAACTGCGCCGGATCGCCGGCTGGCTTGCCGATGCCGGTGTCTACCATGACGAAAGGGTCGAGCCGCAGGCGAGCAAGCATGGCTGGCAAGCCGGACTGGAGCGGCTCGTGCTCGGGATGCTGGCCAACGATGCGCTCACCGTGGTGGGAGGGCGTCGACGCGTCGCTGGCCCCATGTTCTCCGATGCGGATGCGCTCGACAGGGTGCTCGCGATCCTCGGGCAAGTGGACGGGCTTGCCGGCGAACCACTGGCGCGCACGCCGGCGGCCTGGGCCCGCGCGCTGCTCGACTGGTGCGACGCCATGCTGGCGCCGGCAGGCGCCGACGCACCGGGCCTGGCGCGGGTGCGCGATGCCATTGCGCGAGTGGTCGGCAGCACGGCGGGCGTCATCGAGACGATGCCCCTCGAGGTCTTCGGCGCGGCGCTCGAAGCCGAGCTGGCCGCGGGCGGCACCGCGGCGCGCGCCGTCGGCGCCGTCACCGTCTGCGCCCTTGGCGCATTGCCGGGCGTGCCGTTCCGGGTGACGGCAATGCTCGGCCTCGATGACGAGGCATGGCCACGTCGTTCGCGGCGACTGGAGTTCGACCTCATGGCCGCGAAGCCGCGCTTCGGCGACCGGCTCGCGCGCTTCGATGATCGTGGCGCCTTCCTCGACGCGGTGCTCGCGACCGGCGACCGCCTGCTCGCCCTGTACACCGGGCGCGACGCGCGCGACGACAGCGCGCGCAATCCGTCGGCGCAGCTGCACGAACTGGTCGATTACCTGCGGCGGGTCGCCGATGGGCGCGTCGTGATCCACCAGCATGGCCTGCAAGCCTTCGGGGCATCCGCCTTCGATGGCCGCGCGCCCGGGCGCAGCTTCGCCGCCGAATGGCTGGGCGCGGCGCGCGCGATCCTCGAGCCGCCGGGCTCGCGTACCGGCCTGGCGCCGGTTGCCGGGCACGACTGGCGATCGGTCGCGACGGCGGCGCCCGCGGATCGGCCCGACGAGGGGTCTGGCGATGGCCTGCGCCGCATCGAGGATGTCCTCGGTGAGCTGGCCTCGCCGGCGCAGGCGTATTGCCGGCACGCCTTGCGCATCGGGCGGCCCCGGGCGGCGGCGGTGCACGACGATGTCGCGCCCTTCGACCCCGTCGATGTCGATTCCATGGCTCTCCAGCGAGTGCTGTCGCCGGTGTGGCGCGGCGAGGTCGGCGTCGAGTCGCTTGCCTGCCTGGTCGAGGACGCCCCCTGGGCTCCGGCCGGGGTCGGCGAGGCGATCATGTCGCGCACCCTGCAATCGGCCGTCGCCGCGGCGCTCGAAGCGCGTGCCGCATTGCTCGCCTGCCTGGGCTTGCCCGACAGCCCGGGTGAATCACGGGTGGCGGTGGCCGACGGCGGGAGCGATACCCGCCTTGCCGGACGGCTCGAGGGGATTCATGGCGACAGGCTGCAGCTGCTCGCGAGTGTGTTCGGGGACAACGCGCGTGCCCTCATCGACGCCTGGCTGCGCCATGCCTTGTGGGTCGGCTCGGGCGACGCCGCCGACGATGCGAGCACCATCCTCCTCTTTCGCGAGAAGAACGACTGGCGCGCCACCAGGATCGGCCTCGGGGGGGCGGCCACTGCGGCGATAGCGCATGCGCTCGCCTGGTCGCGGCGGATTCGCGGCGAAGCACTGCCCCTGTTTCCCCATGTCATGCCCCGCGTGATCGCCGCGGGTCGCAACAAGGACGGGTCCTTCGATCCGGAGCTGGGCTTCACCCGACTCCTGGAGTCGCTCGAGAAGGGCGACCCATGGTCGGCGTACTCGTCGGGCCGCTTCGCCTACGAGATTCTCTGGCGCTCCGGCCTGCCCGATGCCCGCAGGATTCTCGAGGCCGGTCTCGATGCCTACCAACCGGTCTTCGGGGCGAACGATCGATCGATGACGGTAGGCGCGCTCTGCAAGATGCTGGAGTCGGCATGACGGCGGCGCTCGACGGGCATCCGGTCCTGGATCCCGGCATCTTCGACGGCTTCAGCCTGCTCGAGGCCGACGCCGGGACCGGCAAGACCTGGACGCTTGCGAACCTCGTGTTGCGCGCCTTGCTCGAGCGCGACGCGAGCATCGACGAGATCGTGGTCGTGACCTTCACCCGGAAGGCGGCCGCGGAACTGCGCGAACGGATCTTCCGGGCGATCGAATCGCTCGAAGCGGCACTGGCGGGCGGAGTCGTCGAGGATCCCTTCATCGAAGCCTATCTGCCGCGATGCGACCCGGCGCGCGACCTGCATCGCCTGCGCCGGGCCCGGGCCCTGTTCGAGGAGGCGCCGATATCCACCATCCACGGGTTGTGCCAGCGCATCCTCGCCGAGCAGAGCCTGAGCATCGCGCAACCTGCGGATGCGCAGTTGCGCGACGTCGAGCGCGCGCAGGTCGAAGCCGGCGTCCAGCGCTGGTGGCGCCAGCTCCTCGTCGAAGGGGACGCCTGGACGATCGGTGTCCTGCTGGCGGGCGGCAATTCGGCCTCCCGCCTCGCGCAGGGCGTGGGCCGCCTGCTGTCCGACGACAGCCGGGAGCTTGCGCCCGAACCACTCGCCCGGGCCTGGTTCGCTGGCGAATTGCGCCGCCTGGCCGATGCCGCGAAGGCGGCGCTGCGCGACGAGCGCGAAGCCTTCCATGACTGGCTGCTCTCGGCGCCGGGACTCAATCGCAGGTCCTACAACGGGAAGAACGTGCGGAACTGGCTCGACAGGACCAGCGAATGGCTCGACGACTTGCCGTCCTCGCTGTCGGTCATGCCGGCACGCCCGGGCGACAAGCTCCCGCGCCAGCGGCTGGCCGCGTCCGCGCTCGCAGGCGATCCGGCTACGCCGAAGCCGCCGTTCGAGTTGCCGGGCCTGCTCGACGAGATCGATGCGCTGGTCGTGCAGCGCGCCGGCCTGCGCGCCGGCCTGCTCGCCGAGCTGCGCGAACGGCTCGCCGGGGAGATCGCGGTGCGCAAGCGCGAGGAGCGGGTGCATACCTACGACGACCTGCTCGTGCTGACGCGCGATGCCCTGCGCGATCCGGCGCAGGGCGAGGCGCTCGGAGCCCGCCTGCGCCGGCGCTATCCCATCGTGTTCGTCGATGAGTGCCAGGACACGGATCCCTGCCAATGGGAGATCCTGCGGCGGCTGCATGCGCCGACCTTCCGCGGCGACATCGATCCGGCGCTCAGCCTGGTGCTGGTCGGCGACCCGAAGCAGTCGATCTATTCGTTTCGCAACGCCGATGTCTTCGCCTACCTCTCGGCCCGGGAAGGCGCCAGCCGGCGCTTGCGCCTGGGGCAGAACCAGCGCGCCAGCGACGAACTCGTCACCGGTCTCAACGAGCTCTTCGTCCGGCCCGGCGTCTTCGCTCTCGACGAGATCGATTTCGCTCCGGCGCGGACCGCGAGCCGTGTCCGCAGCCAGTGGCGCTCGCCGCCCGGCGATGGCCGCCGGGCGCTGACCCTGATCGAGATCGCCGGGGCATCCGGTGCGCCCGCGCATGAGTTCGCTGCCCTCGAGGCGACGGCGTGCGAGATCGCCAGCTTGCTCGCCGGCGCCCGTGGCGGGATCGCCGCGTCCGACGCCGACGCCGACGCCGACGCCGACGCCGCAGGTGGCGTCGTGGCGCCGCAGGCACGGGACATCGCGGTGCTGGTGCGCAGCGCGCGCGAAGGCGAGCTCGTGAAGCAGGCCTTGCGCGCACGGGGAATCGACGCGGTCGAGATCACTCGCGAGAGCGTGTTCGCTACCCGCGATGCTGCCGAGCTGCTGCGCATCATCGATGCGATTGCCGATCCGGCCAGCGCCTCGGCCATGCGCAGCGCGCTCCTGACGGCGGCGATCGGCCTGGATGCGCCGGCGCTCGAGGCGGCGATGCTCGAACCGCTCGCCTGGAGCCGCCTGGTCGAGCACTTCGCACGGGCGGCGAGCGCCTGGCGCCATATCGGGCCGGTGGCTGCATTGCGCCGCCTGCTGTTCCACGACTTCGACGCAGCGACGCAGCTCGCGGCCGATCGCGATGCCGAGCGACGCCTGACGAACCTCATGCACCTGCTCGAGTTGCTCGGCGCGATGCCCGAGGCGCGCGAGGAAGCCATGCAGGCGCGCGGCGCGCTGGCCGAGCGCATCGCCAGCGCTGCGCAAGGGGGCGATGAAGCGGCCGAGCTGCGCCTCGAGAGCGACGCCGACCTGGTCCAGATCCTGACCATGCACAAGTCCAAGGGCCTGGAGTTCCCGATCGTCTTCGTGCCTTTCGGCTGGCGCAAGTTCCGCGAGATCAGGACGGACGAGGAGTTCGAACTGCATGAGCCCGGCGAAGACGGCCAATGGCGCTCGGTGCTGGTCTGCGGGCCGCGGCATGATGGCGAGGATGGGGCAGTCTCCGCGATGCGCGAGCGCGCGAGGCGCGAGGCGCTCTCCGAGGCGATGCGGCTCATCTACGTCGCGGTGACCCGGGCCGAGCAGCGGCTCTACGTCTTCTGGTCGGCCGAGGAAGCTGGCGGACCGGTCGGCAGGCTGCTCGGCGATCCCCAGCGCGAGCGGGTGGACGCGATGGTGCTGGCGCATCCGCGGGCGATAGCCGCGTTCGATTGCGCTGCCATCGTCGCTTCGGGGGACGGGCGGCTCCCGGCGCGCCAGCGTTCCGAACTGCGCGCGCGCGCGTTCACCGGCGCAGTGCCGGCGCCCTGGGAAGAGCGCAGCTATACCGGCCTGATGCGCGCGATTCGTCCCGACACCGTCGGTGAGCCGGCATCGCTGCCGGTCGTCGAAGCGCCTCGTCCCGACCACGATGAATGGATCGCGGTGACCGTCGATACGGCCGAGCCGCAAGTCGCCGGCGAGCTGCCGGTCCGTCACGGCTTTCCGGCGGGCGCACGGGCCGGTACCGCGCTGCACGCCGTGCTCGAGGAAGTGGATTTCACCCAGCCGGTGCCGCCGGAGAAGGTCGCGGTGGTGCTCGAGCGCCATGGCATCGACGCCGATGCGCGTGCCGTGGCCACCTGGCTCGACGATGTCCTCGATACGCCCTTGCGCGATGGCGCGGGTGCGGCGCCCGGTCTTCGGGCGCTGGGCCCGGCGAGCTTCACGCGCGAGCTGAAGTTCACGCTGCCGGCCGGTGGCGCCAACGCCGTCGAACGGACCCAGCGCATCGTCGGCATCGTCCGCGACGAATTCGACATCGACGGGCAACTCATGTCGAGCGCCGACTGGCATGGCTATCTCGGTGGATTCATCGACCTCGTCTTCGAGGCGGACGGACGCTACTGGCTTCTCGACTGGAAGAGCAATCGCCTCGGCGCGGACGACGCCGCCTACCATCGCGAGGCCATGGCGGCCTCGATCGCGGGCCACGGCTACGCCCTCCAGTTCTGCCTCTACACGCTGGCGCTGCACCGCCTGCTCGGCTCCCGGCTGCCCGACTACGACTACGATCGGCACTTCGGCGGCGTGTTCTACGCGTTCCTTCGCGGCATGACGGGCGCAGGGGACCAGGGCGTGTATTTCGCGCGGCCGTCGGGCGACCTCATCGCGGCGCTCGATGCCCAGCTGTCCGGCCCGCTGCAAGGAGGCTCCTGATGGCAGGGCCAGCACGATCCGGCGCTCCGACCGAAGCCGGGCTCGCAGCCGGCGGCGACGTCCCGGCCGAGTTGCCGCCCACGCGGCTCGCCGTGCTGGCGGGCGCGACGCTTGCGCGCCTGCACGAGGCGGGCGGCGGTAGCGCCACCGGCAGGTCGGCGCTCGATGCGCAGGGCCGTGAACTCTGGCTGGCGGCATCGGAGGGCCATGCCTGCATCGACGTCGACGAGGATGCGGCGAGCGAGCTTGCCGCGAGCCCGGTGGTCGACATCGCCCCCGCGGCGGGCGCCGATACTGCGGCCGACCCCGCGATGGCCGGCTTCACTGCGACCCGTCCACTCGTGCTCGACGGCCGCAAGCTGTATCCGCAACGCTTCTGGGCTGCCGAGACGCGACTCGCCGCTGCCTTGCTCGGCCATGCGCAAGCCGCTTCGCTCGGTGATCCGGCCACAATCATCGCCGCCCTGGACCAGGCCTTCGGCCCCCCGGACGAGTCCGAACCCGACATGCAGCGGCGCGCCGTCGAACTCGGACTGACCCGGCGCCTGCTGCTGCTGTCCGGGGGCCCTGGCACCGGCAAGACGACCACGCTGGCACGCCTGATCGACGTCGTTCGCCGGCTCGCGCCGTCGCTGCGGATCGCCGTGGCGGCACCGACCGGCAAGGCGGCTTCGCGGGCGATGGAGGCCATGCAGGCGACGGCGGCCGGGCCGGGTGCGGGCGCGGATACGGATCCTTCCGGCCCCCGCGTTCGCGGCGGGCTCACCCTGCACCGGCTGCTCGGTTCGCGTGGGCCGGGACGGGGTTTCAGCCACGGCCCCGACAATCCGCTGCCCTACGACCTCGTCATCGTCGATGAAGCCTCGATGATCGACCTCGAGATGGCCGACGCCTTGCTGGCGGCCCTCGATCCGGCGGCGCGGCTCGTGCTCGCGGGCGATCGCGACCAGCTTGCGTCCGTCCAGCCGGGGTCGGTCTTCGGGTCCGCCTGCGAAGTGCGCGACGGCCCGATCGGCGATTGCGGAGTCATCCTGGCGCGCAACTATCGCCAGCGCGATGCGGCCCAGATCGTGGCCTTCGCCGATGCCGTGCGCTCGGGAGCGGCGGGCGACGGGATCGAACTCCCCGCGGATGGCCCGGTGGCGCTGTGCGGGTCCGACGACGAGGCGCCCGCCGCGACGATCGCCCGTATCGCGGAGCGCGTCAGCGAACAGCACATCGCCTTGTGGCGCCGGATCCGCGACGCGGCACCGGACCTGGAGTCGGCCGGGATCGCCTCGCTCGCCGAAGGCATCATCGCGGCCTACGGCAAGCTCGGCCTGCTCTGCGCCTTGCGCGAAGGCCCGCTCGGCGCGGCCCGGGCGAGCCGCGAGATCGACCTGCGCGCCCGGCGCGCCCTCGGGGTCCCGGATGCGCGAACCTGGTACGCGGGGCGGCTCGTGATCGTGCGCGGCAATTCGCCCGAGACGGGTCTGTTCAACGGCGAGATCGGGGTCTGCCTCGCGGCGGCCGGGCAGCTGCTCGTGGTCTTCGCCCGCAGCGGCGAACCGCTTGCCGTACCGGTGGTGCAGATGCCGGCCTGCGACGACGCCTGGGCGCTGACGATCCACCAGTCGCAGGGCTCGGAGTTCGATACCGTGCTGCTCGTGCCCGCGCCGGCCGGCCATCCGCTGGCGACGCGCGAGAGTCTCTATACCGGCATCACCCGCGCCAAGTCCCGCCTCGAGGTCTTCGGCAGCGCCGCCGCGGTGGCCTGGGCGAGCACCCATCCGACCCGCCGCGATGGCGACCTCGCGCGTCGCCTGTCGCCGCGGGTAAACTCTGCCGGACGAGTCGCCGGCGCAGGAACGCCATGAAGTCGAGCCCCGCCAGGAAGGCCGCTCCGGTCCGCCGCATGGCGGGCGAGCGGTACTACCGCGCGCCCGCCTGGGACGAAGCGGGGCCGCTCGAGATGCTGAGCGCGCGTTTCGCGTTGCGGGTGCTGCTGTCGCTCGGCCCCAAGTTCAACCTGCGTCGCGACATCAACAACGTCGTCGTCCTCGCCGGGCGCTATTTCGTCTGGCCCGAGCCGGTGCTCATGCGCCTGCGCGATTTCCTCGGGCGCCGCTGCGGCGACCTGCCGGCCTGGGAGGGCGTCGGCAAGGCGCCGCTCGACGAACTGATGGCGCGCTTCGGGGGCTGGAACGGGCTCTACGACGACGCCTCCATCTACTACTACCTCGACGAGTTCGTGAAGGTCCACGCCAAGGACCTGCTGGGCGTATTCCAGGCGAGCGTCGCGCAGTTCGATGCGCGGCTCGCGCGGCGGCCGATCCGGCTGGTCGAGAACATCGACATGCTCTCGGGCGTGCTCGGCCTGGCCGATGCCGGTCGCTCGGTCCTGTTGCACGCTTCCCTGTGCAAGTACCAGCGCGACCTGCGGCCGATCCTCGTCGACTGCAAGGCGCAGAGCGCCCAGGAAGCCTACGGCATGCTCGGCCAGGTGCTGGGCCATGACGCCATGGCGATCGCCGAGGTGTTGCGCGCGGGCGGTCGACTCGACGCCCTCGGCCTGATCGAGCCGCCGATCGCCGAGCATTCGATCACCGACCTCGGCGACCTGATGCGGGTGTCCGACAAGCTGCTCGCGGTGCTCACCGCCGAGTACCGCAGCGAGTCCTCCATGATGGCGGCCTTCACCCGCCCGGCCGGCGAGACCACCCTGGCGCTGGCCGACTTCCCGCATGTGGAGGACGACGCCCGCTACCTGGTGGCGCTGCTGGGCGCCGCCGCCGCGGGGCAGGAGCGTGGCGTCAACGTCCTGCTCTATGGTCCGCCGGGCACCGGCAAGACCGAGTTCGCCAAGCTGCTCTCGAAGCTCGCCGGCCTCGAACTCTACGAGGTGGATTGCCTCGACGGCGATGGCAACAGCCTGTCCGGCCGGGAGCGCTACCGGTCGCTGCAGGTATCGCAGGCGTTCCTGAAGGGGCGCCCGCGCGCCGCGATCCTGTTCGACGAGGTCGAGGATGTCTTCCCGCCGATCGGCCAGGAACTCGTCGGCCTGCTTGGCGGCGACGACCGCCGCCCCGGTTCGGTCAACGGCAAGGCCTGGGTCAACCAGACCCTCGAGCAGAATCCGGTGCCGACCCTCTGGATCTCGAACGCGATCGGGCAGATCGATCCCGCCTACCGCCGTCGCTTCCAGTTCCATCTCGAGCTGGCGACGCCGCCGCAGGCGGTGCGCGAGAACATCGCGCGCAAGTACCTTGCCGGCCTCGGCGTCGACGACGATTTCGCGTGTCGGGTGGCCGCTCGCGCCATGATCACGCCGGCGCAGATCCAGTCGGCGGTGCGCTTCGCCCGCCTCGCGCGCCAGCGCGTCGACGAGCCCGTCGAAGCCCTGGTCGAACGCCAGCTCGACCTCGCCGACCGGGCGCTCGGAGTGTCGGCGGCCGCCACCGGCTTCCGGGTCAACGTGACCCGCTACGATCCCGGCCTGCTCAACATCGAGTCGCGCTATCCCGTGGAGCGCATCGTCGCGGCGCTGGTCGATCGGCCGCGCGCGACCCTGTGCTTCCATGGCTTGCCGGGCACGGGCAAGACCGCGCTGGCCGAGCACATCGCCCGCCGCCTCGAGCGCCCGCTGCTGGTCCGGCGGGCCTCGGACCTGATCAGCAAGTACGTCGGCGAGACCGAGCAGCAGATGGCGCGGATGTTCGAGGACGCGACCCGCGAGTCCGCGGTGCTGCTGCTCGACGAGGCCGACAGCTTCCTGCAGGATCGGCGCGGCGCGGTGCGCAACTACGAGGTGAGCGAGGTCAACGAAATGCTGCAGGGCATGGAGCGCTTCGACGGCGTGTTCATCTGCACCACCAACCTGTTCGACCGCATCGACGAGGCTGCGCTGCGGCGCTTCGCCTTCAAGCTGCGCTTCCTGCCGCTCGATGCCGGCCAGCGCGAGCGCATGTTCGTCACCGAGGCGCTCGACGGCGATGCCGGCGCGCTCGAGCCCGCCATCGCGACGCGCCTGGCCCGCCTCGAATTGCTCACGCCGGGTGATTTCGCCGCGGTCAAGCGGCAGTTCACGCTGCTCGGCGAACAGGCCGACCCGCTTGAGTTCCTCGAGCAGCTCGAGCGCGAGCATGCGATCAAGCCGGATCTGCGCTTTGCCCGTCCCGCCGGCTTCCTGCGCTGATACGGCCTCGCATTCGACCGTATAACCGCGTTGGGCCGCCTTGCCGTGCAAGCGCACTGTCTGC
>CAYZBJ010000027.1:23211-44243 GCA_964476625.1 uncultured Burkholderiaceae bacterium
GCCGCAGACAGTGCGCTTGCACGGCAAGGCGAACCGCCTTGTTCTACGATCGAATGCGAAACCGTATGAGCTGGCGCCTCGCCGCCCGCCGGGGTCCCTCGCAAGGGATAGAATCGGCCATGGGCGAATTCGACGATGCACGCGAGACCTGGGACCGGCGATTCGCCGCCGCTGACGGCCTGCTCTTCGGGGAAGAACCGAATCCCTGGCTGGCCGAGCATCACCGCCTGCTGCCCGCCGGGGGCAGGGTGCTGTGCGTCGCCGATGGCGAATCCCGCAACGGCGTGTTCCTCGCCGCCGCCGGTTTCGATGTCACCGCCTTCGACATCTCGCCGGTTGCCGTCGACAAGGCGCGCGCCCTGGCCGCGCAGCGTGGCGTGGAGCTCGAACTGCTGGTCGCCGATGCCGCCCGCTGGCCGTTCGAGCCCGATGCCTGCGATGCGGTGGTCGCGATCTTCATCCAGTTCGCCTCACCCGAACTGCGCGCGCGCCTCTTCGACGGCTTCCGGCGCACCCTGCGACCCGGCGGCGTGCTCCTGATCGAAGGCTACGGCGAGCGCCAGCTGCGCTACCGCACCGGTGGCCCGGGTATCCCCGAGAATCTTTACCAGATGCGTCGCCTGCACATGGCCTTTGCCGGCTGGGAGATCCTCGCGAGTCGCGACGCCGATGTCATCCTCGCCGAGGGCGCTGCCCATGCCGGGATCTCGCACACCGTCGCCGCGGTGTACCGCAAGCCGATCCCGGGCGCCCCGGCGGTGCGCAGCTAGGCGAACCGGCTCGCCCCGTCGTCGACTCGGGCCGCGCCCATCTCGCGCGACTCCGCCGCGGGATCGGCCAGCATGCCCTCGAAGCGCCTGATTTCCTCATCGACCAGTCGCCATGCCGCCGGGTGGTAGGCGAGGCCCAGGTGGCCGATGCCTTCCAGTGGCAGGACGCGCGCGCCGGGCAGTACCTGGTCGGCCTGCGGATAGACGATGTTGTCGTTGCGGGTGAGGATGACGCCGCACGGCGGCATCGTGGCGGCGCGCTCGTGTGCTTCGAGCGCCGCGATCCATGCGCTGTCGCGGCGCATCTGCCGGGTATTGAGGGTCCGCCCCAGCGCGGCGGCGCGGGTGCCCCGGTGCGGCGTGCCGAGGGTGACGACACCCGCGATGGCCGCGGGCCCGGCCTGGCGCAGGTAGGCGCGGATCGCCAGCCCGCCCATGCTGTGGCCGACCAGCACCACGGGTCGCCCGTCGGCGCCGGCCGAGGCCACCGCGGCGGCGATCGTCGATGCATAGGCGTCGATCGACCCGAAGGCCGGCTCGAGGTCGATGGCCTCGACGCGATGGCCTGCGCGCCCGAGGTGGCGGGCGAAGGGGCGCCACACCGCGTGATTGCAGAAGTAGCCGTGGACGAGCACCACCGGCAGCCGACTGCTGGTTCCGGTTCCGGCCTCGGTCCGCAACCCCCGGTGGCCGGCCAGCGGGATCGCCAGCAGGAAGGTTCGCATCGACGCGACGATCTCCCCCAGCCAGGCCGGCCCGAGGCCGCGCCAGTGGCGATCGCCCAGCAAGCCGCCGGCCAGGAACTCGATCCCGAGCACGACGGCGAACCCCACGGGTACCAGCAGCAGGGCCAGCAACAGGGCCGGCGGCCATCCGGCCGGGGTGTTCGCGACGAGCAGCGCCGCCACGCCGAGCACCCCGCCGGCGAGGGCGACCAGGGCAAGGCGCAGGATCCGGGCGATCAGCATCGGGCGGCCCCGCTGCGGCTTCGGGGCGCTCGTTGCGGGGAAATCATCGGCAAAGTATAATCTCCGGTTCCTTGCCGGGGCCTGCACGACGCGCGGCCTCGGCCATTGTCCACAAGGAACGGTTCTGCAACGGTGCTTGCAGGGGCTTTTTGGTCCCTGCGCTTGCGTTGCGGGTGCCGGACACAACAGGAGTATCAATGCGTCACTACGAAATCGTGTTCATCGTGCATCCCGACCAGAGCGAACAGGTCGGCGCCATGGTCGAGCGCTACAAGACCCTGGTCGAATCGCAGGAAGGCAAGGTGCACCGGATCGAAGACTGGGGTCGGCGCCAGCTGACCTACCCGATCCAGAAGGTTGCCAAGGCCCACTACGTCCTCATGAACGTCGAATGCGCGCCCGCGACCCTGGCCGAACTCGAAACCGCCTTCCGCTTCAACGATGCCGTCATGCGTCACCTGACGGTGTCGATGCGCAAGGCCGAGACGGGTGCTTCGCCGATGTGGAAGCAGCTCCAGAAGGAAGAAGCACGCAAGGCGTCGAACGAGCCGCAGCCGGCCCAGGCCGCGAGCTGAGGCCGCGGGCCTCGCGGTGGCTGCGACCGTGGTTGCGGGCAGGAACGCGAACCGGGTCGTGATCAGCGCGGTGCTGGTTTCCTCGCAGGCCCTGCGCTACACCCCGGCTGGTGTGCCGATCCTCGCCGCAAGCGTCCGGCACGAATCGGAGCAATCCGAAGCGGGGCGCGCAAGGCGGGTCGAGTGCCCACTGGAGCTGGTCGTCATCGGCGACGATGCGCAGCGCTTCGCGGCGATCGAGCCGGGCAGCGAGCTCAGGCTGGCGGGCTTCCTGGCGGCGCGGCATCGCAACAGTCCGGTGCTCGTGCTGCATGTAACCGAATTTCGAACGATTCAAACAGATTGAGGTGATTCCATGGCAGGTTTCCGTCGCGGCAGCAAAGACCGCAAGCCCCGTCGCAAGACCCAGTCGGCCCTGTTCAAGCGCAAGAAGTTCTGCCGCTTCACGGTCGAGAAGGTCGAGTGGATCGACTACAAGGACATCGATGTCCTGAAGGATTTCGTCACCGAGACGGGCAAGATCATCCCGGCCCGGCTCACCGGCACGTCGGCCAAGTACCAGCGCCAGCTGTCCGAGGCGATCAAGCGCGCGCGCTTCCTCGCGCTGCTGCCGTTCACCGACAACCACTGATCCGGGGAGAACCAGACATGCAAGTCATTCTGCTCGAAAAGGTCGTCAACCTCGGCCAGCTTGGCGAGGTCGTGCGGGTTCGCGACGGCTATGCGCGCAACTACCTGATCCCCCAGGGCAAGGCGAGTCGCGCCACCGAAAAGGCGATCAAGGAATTCGAGGCGCGTCGCGCCGAGCTCGAGAAGGCGCAGGCCGATCGTCTCGCCACCGCCCAGGCGCTGGCCGACAAGCTCTCGGGCCACACGCTCCAGATCACCGAGCGCTCCGGCGTCGACGGCCGCCTGTTCGGCTCGGTCACGCCGGCCTCGATCGCCGAGGCCCTGGCCCGCGACGGCTTCGAGGTGTCCCGCTCGATGCTGCGCATGCCCGACGGCGCGATCAAGGCGATCGGCGACTACAAGGTCGAAGTCGTGCCCCATGTGGACGTCTCGGCCGAGATCAACGTGTCGGTGCTCGGCGACCACGCCTGAACCACGCGATCGGAAGTCCCCGGGGAAGGGAGCGCGCTGCGCTCCCTTCCTTTTTTCGTCGCCAGGCCGCTCCGGACGAGATGCGTCCCTGCTCATCGCATGGCGAAAAGCTCCTGGTGGAAGGCGTGGTCCACGGGATATCCGTGAGCGGCCAGGTCGCGCCTGAGCGAGTCGCCAAAAGCGGCCGGCCCGCAGAACCAGATGCTCGCCTCGCGCCAGTCGGGTACGGCGGCTCGCAGGCGTTCGCCCGTCAGGAGGCCGTCGCGCGAATCGATCAGCAGGTGCAGCCTCACGTTCGCGGATTTCGCATCGGCCGCCAGCCTGTCGAGCGCTTCCGGGTCCACGTCCGCGGTGCTGTGAAAAAGATCCACCTGCTGGCCCGCGGGCCAGTCCCGGTCGGCCTCGGTCTGCGCCAGGGCCATCTGCTTCATGCGCCCGATGAAGGGCGTGATGCCGATGCCGCCGCCGATCCAGATCTGGCGTGCGCTACCGTCATCGAAGGTGAAGCATCCGTACGGACCCTCGATCGTTACCGCCTGCCCGGCACGAAGCTTCTCGCGCAGGCGCTCGGTGTGGTCGCCCAGTGCCTTGACCACGAAGCTGATCCTGGGGCTGTCCCGGCGCCAGCCGGACGCGATGGTATAGGGATGCGCGCCTTCCGAGGCGTCGAAGGTGACGAACGCGAACTGGCCGGGCTTGTGGCCGGGCCAGCCGCGCGCCTCGGTCTCGATCTCGAGGGATCTGACCTCGGCGAAATGATGCATCGACAGGATCGTTCCCCGCACCCGCCGGCTCACGCCCACCCGGCGCAGCAGCACCATGACCGCCGCCCAGGTTCCGCCGGCGAGCAGCGCCGCGGTCAGCCAGCCCACGGGCGATGCCCAGTAGGCGAATCTCAGCAGCACGATGGCGTGAAAGGCCAGCGCCAGGTAGGCAAGGGCAAGGAGGCGATGGGTCTTGCAGAACAGTCGATAGGGGATTCTCCGGACCAGGGCTACGGCGATCAGCACGACGAGGGCATGGAAGGCCCACTCGCCCATGTGTTCCGCCATGCCACGCTGGCTCGACAGCCAGGCAGCGGCCGGATGCTCGATCGCGCCACGCGGGCCGCGTGCCGGTCGTTCGAGCCAGCCCGATCCTGCGGCCCACGCCGGCCACTTTGCCCACAGCCAGTGGATGATGGAGACGACCAGGATCGAGATGCCGAGCCATTTGTGCAGGCGGTACATCTTGTCGAGGCCGCCCAGCCAGGCCTGGGGCCAGAGCGGCCGCAGCGCGAGCATCATTGCCACGCTCATGCAGGCGATGGCGACGATACCCGTCAGCTGGACCATGTTCCTGCGCAGGCCGAGGAAGCTGGTGGACTGCAGCACGGCAGGCTCGGCCATGAGCCACAGGACGAGCAGGACGAGATGTATCGCCCAGAACGTACGCTTCAGGTTTCGCATGGGCCACCGCCGGGATCGTTCGGGTCGGATGGCGATCGGCACTGCGCCAACGGAATCGCCGCGCCGACTCCCGCCATTGGACGGCATCGGATCCCCGGTTTCATTGATCCAGATGAACCGATGGGTGCTGTAACTCCGCCGGTGGCCCGCGGCGTCTACCGGACTTACACTAATGGCCCGATCGACCATCCCCCAGCAGCCCAGAGCCGTGCCCGAACCCCTGTCCAGGATGCCTGAAGTACCGCCCGGAAAGCCGGATGCGGAAGTCCTCGCGCTGCGGGTGCCGCCGCACTCGATCGAGGCCGAGCAGGCCGTCATCGGCGGGCTGCTGCTCGACAACACCGCCTTCGACCGGGTCGCCGACATCGTCCGCGAGGACGACTTCTACCGCTACGAGCATCGGCTGGTCTGGCAGCAGGTGCAGCGCCTGATCGAGCGTAACCACCCGGCCGACGTCGTCACCGTCTGGGAGAGCCTGCAGAACGCCGGCAAGGCCGTCGAGATCGCCGGCGGCCTCGTCTACCTCAACTCGCTCGCCCAGGAAACGCCGTCGGCGGCCAACATCCGCCGCTATGGCGAGATCGTCCGCGACCGGGCGCTGCTGCGCCGCCTGATCAGCACCGCCGACGACATCGCCGGCGCCGCGCTCAACCCGGAGGGGCGCGATACCCGCCAGCTGCTCGACGAGGCCGAGGCCCGGGTGCTCGCGATCTCCGAGGACCGTTCCCGCGGCCAGGGCGGCTTCCAGGGGCTCGCGCCGCTGCTGACCCAGGTCGTCGAGCGGATCGACGAGCTCTACAGCCAGGACAATCCGAGCGGCATCACCGGTATCGCGACCGGCTTCGTCGACCTCGACGAGATGACCTCCGGCCTGCAGCCCGGCGACCTCGTCATCGTCGCGGGCCGGCCCTCGATGGGCAAGACCGCTTTCTCGCTCAACATCGGCGAGAACGTCGCGGTCAACCTGCAGATGCCGGTGGCGGTGTTCAGCATGGAGATGGGGGCCACCCAGCTCGCGCAGCGCATGCTCTGTTCGGTCGGGCGGCTGGACCAGCAGCGCCTGCGCACCGGGCGCCTGCACGACGACGACTGGCCGCGGCTGACCGCCGCGATCCAGAAGATGCAGGATGCGCAGCTCTTCATCGACGAGACGCCCGCGCTCAGTTCGCTCGAGCTGCGCTCACGGGCGCGGCGACTCTCCCGTCAATGCGGCCAGCTCGGCCTGGTGATCGTCGACTACCTGCAGCTCATGAGCTCGACGTCCTCCGGCGAGAACCGGGCGACCGAGATCTCCGAGATCTCGCGTGGCCTGAAGGCGCTCGCCAAGGAGCTCAACTGCCCGGTGGTCGCGCTCTCGCAGCTCAACCGCTCGCTCGAGCAGCGGCCCAACAAGCGGCCGGTGATGTCCGACCTGCGCGAGTCGGGCGCGATCGAGCAGGATGCCGACGTCATCCTGTTCATCTATCGCGACGAGGTCTACAACCCCGATTCCGACCAGAAGGGCATCGCCGAGATCATCATCGGCAAGCAGCGCAACGGCCCGATCGACACGGCCCGGCTGACTTTCGTCGGGCAGCACACCCGCTTCGAGAACTACACCCGCGACCACTAGCGCAAGGGAAATGAAGGGAAATGGGGTCACAGGGAAATGGGGTCAGACACCATTACTAAATGGTGTCTGACCCCATTTCCCCCTTCCGCATTTCCCGAATGCGAACTCGCCTTGGAATGCTCTCTACAGCGCGTCGGTCGCGAAGTCCGCCAGCCGCGAGCGCTCGCCGCGCTGCAGGGTGATGTGGCCCGCATGCGCCCAGTTGCGGAAGCGCTCGACCGCGAAGCTCAGGCCCGAGGAGCCTTCGGTCAGGTAGGGCGTGTCGATCTGCGCGATGTTGCCCAGGCACACCACCTTGGTGCCGGACCCGGCCCGGGTGATGATGGTCTTCATCTGCTTGGGCGTGAGGTTCTGCGCTTCGTCGATGATCAGGAACTTGCTGATGAAGGTGCGCCCGCGCATGAAGGACATCGCCTTGACGCGGATGCGCGAGCGGATCAGGTCCTGGGTCGCGTTGCGCCCCCATTCGCCGCCGGCCGGGTCGCCCTGGTTGAGGACCTCGAGGTTGTCCTCGAGCGCACCCATCCAGGGTTGCATCTTCTCTTCCTCGGTGCCGGGGAGGTAGCCGATGTCCTCGCCGACCGGGACGGTCGCGCGGGTCATGATGATCTCGGTGAAGCGCTTGGTCTCGAGAACCTGCGCGAGGCCAGCGGCCAGCGCGAGCAGGGTCTTGCCGGTGCCGGCCTGGCCGAGCAGGCTGACGAAGTCGATCTCGGGATCGAGCAGCAGGTTCAGCGCGAAGTTCTGCTCGCGGTTGCGCGCCACGATGCCCCAGACCGCATTGCGCGGATGGGTGAAGTCGCGCAAGGTCTGCAGCACCGCCTCGTCGCCATTGATGGCGCCGACCTTCGCGAGCAGCGGCAGGTCGCCCTCGAACCAGACGAACTGGTTGACCGACATCTGCCGCACCATCGGCCCGGCCACCCGGTAGTAGGTCAGGCCGTCCTTCTGCCAGGACTCCATCTTGCGACCATGCCGGTCCCAGAAGTCGGCCGGCAGCTCGAGCATGCCCGAGTAGAGCAGGTCGGCATCCTCGAGGACCTGGTCGTTGAAGTAGTCTTCGGCGGCCAGCCCCAGGGTGCTGGCCTTGATCCGCATGTTGATGTCCTTGGACACCAGCACGATCTCGCGCTCGGGGTGGCGGCGCTCGAGTTCGGCGATCACGCCGAGGATGTGGTTGTCGGCCTTGCCGATCGGCAGGCTTTCGGGGAGCCGGACTTCCAGTGCCTGGGTCTGGAAATACAGCCGGCCACGGGCCTCGCGATTTCCGAGGGCCGACAGCGCAACGCCGTCCTCGATCTTCGCTTCGCTCGCGGCGATCAGGCCGTCGAGCGCCCGGCTCACCTGGCGCACGTTGCGCGCCACCTCCGACATGCCGCGCTTGTGCGCATCGAGCTCCTCGAGCGTCATCATGGGGAGGTAGATGTCGTGCTCGGCGAAGCGAAACAGGCAACTCGGGTCGTGCATCAGCACATTGGTGTCGAGCACGAACAGGATTCGCCCGCTCGCCGGTTCACGGCGACGCCGCGGCCCTGGCCGGGCCTCGACGACCGGGGCCGGGGCGGGGCGTGGCGCCATCAGCACCGCCGGTCGCGCCTTGGCCGGCCTGGCCGGGGCGGGGCGCTCGCGGGTCACGATGGCCGGCTCGTCGCCGGCGGCCATCGGCGCGTCGGGCAGCGCCTCGTCGGGCAGCGTCGCGGCGACCGGCTCGGCCGCCTTCATGGCGGGCGCCTTGATGCCGGCGCTCGACTTGCGGCGGGCGCGGCGCAGGGCCTGTTCATCCAGTTCCAGGATCGTGGCCGGCTTCGCCGGCGGCTTCGGCAGTGGCATCAGTGGCGCCCGGCCGTCCGAAGCCACTGATAGCCCCCTTGGGGGGCAGCGAGCGTTAGCGAGCGTGGGGGCTGTTTCACTTCAGGATCCCTGCACTGCCGCCAGCACCTCGTCGACGTGGCCGGGCACCTTGAGGCCGCGCCATTCGCGCAGCAGGGTGCCGGTCGGGCCGATCAGGAAAGTCGAGCGTTCGATACCGCGAACCTGCTTGCCGTACATGTTCTTCTGCTTGATGACGCCGTATTGGGCGCAGAGTTGTTCGTCCGCATCCGAGACCAGCTCGAAGGGCAGGCCCAGCTTGGACTTGAAGCCTTCGTGGGAACGGATGCTGTCGCGCGAGATCCCGACGATGGCGGCGCCGGCGGCGACGAACTCGTCGTGGCGGTCACGGAAATCCATCGATTCCGCGGTGCACCCCGGCGTGTTGTCCTTGGGATAGAAATAGAGAACCAGGTGGCGGCCGGCATAGTCCGCGAGGCGGACCGTACCGGCGGTCGATTCGGCGCTGAAATCTGGAACGGGCTGGCCGACGGCGACGGGCAATGGAAGCTCCTGGATGGCGGATCGGGGGCCTGGCGCGGGACCTGGCTGGTCAGACGATAGCACAGCGGCGCGACGGCATTTTCAGCCCGGCAGCAGCGCGAGCAGCGCGCGCCTGCCTTCGCTCATGAGGATGTTGTAGGTGCGGCAGGCGGCGTGGCTGGTCATGGTCTCGAAGCCGATGCGAGCTTCGGCGAGCGGGGCGACGATGCGCGGGTGCAGGAAGCGCTGGCGCGCGCCGGTGCCGATCAGGACCAGTTCCGGTTCGAGCGCGAGCAGCCCGGCGATGTCGGCGGCGGAGATTTCGTCGAAATCGCCCACGTCCCAGCGCTCGACGCTGCCTTCGGGCATCAGGCGCAGGGGCGCCTGGTGGCGCTCGCGGTTGACCTCGACGTAGTCCTCACCGTAGGCCGTCACGGTGTTGAGGGCGGGGAGCTTGTCGGCGTGGAGTTTCATGACGCTAACTATATGAAACTGCTACGATATCATCATGGTGCACCGCGGTGCGCCAATTCCTCGTGCCCGACCCGGCGGTTGCCCGGGTCCCGGCCGCGGGACTGAACCCGAACCCGAACCAATCGGCGCATCGCCGACAGGAGTCCATCCCATGGAGTCGTCGCGGGAATTTTCTCGCATCAGCCGCCTGCCGCCCTACGTCTTCAACATCACCGGCGAGCTCAAGATGGCGGCGCGACGGCGAGGGGAGGACATCATCGACATGAGCATGGGCAATCCGGATGGCCCGACGCCCGCTCATATCGTCGACAAGCTGACCGAGGCGGCGCGGCGGCCCGACACCCATGGCTATTCGGTTTCGCGCGGGATTCCGCGCCTGCGCAAGGCGATCGCCGACTGGTACAAGCGGCGCTACGACGTCGATATCGACCCCGATACCGAGGCCATCGCCACGATCGGCTCCAAGGAAGGGCTCGCCCACCTGATGCTCGCGACGCTCGATCGCGGCGATACCGTGCTGGTGCCCAACCCGAGCTACCCGATCCATATCTACGGGGCGGTGATCGCCGGCGCCGACATCCGCTCGGTGCGGATGACCGCCGGGGTCGACTTCTTCGAGGAACTCGAGCGCGCGATCCGCGAATCGATCCCCAAGCCGAAGATGATGATCCTCGGTTTCCCGAGCAACCCGACCGCGAAGTGCGTCGACCTGTCGTTCTTCGAGCGGGTGATCGAGCTCGCCCGCACCCACGACATCCTGGTCGTGCACGATCTCGCCTACGCCGACATCGTCTTCGACGACTACAAGGCGCCGTCGATCATGCAGGTGCCGGGCGCGCGCGACGTGGCGGTCGAGTTCTTCACGATGAGCAAGAGCTACAACATGGCCGGCTGGCGGGTCGGCTTCATGGTCGGCAACCGCGATCTCGTCAATGCGCTCGCCCGCATCAAGAGCTACCACGACTACGGCATGTTCACGCCGGTGCAGGTCGCCTCGATCGCGGCGCTCGAAGGCCCCCAGGACAGCGTCGAGCGGGTCCGCGTGGGCTACCAGAAGCGGCGCGACGTACTCGCCCGCGGGCTTGCCGAGATCGGCTGGGACGTCGAGGTGCCGAAGGCGTCGATGTACATCTGGGCCGAGATTCCCGATGCCTACAAGGCCATGGGATCGCTCGAGTTCGCCAAGAAGCTGCTCGAGGAAGCGAAGGTGGCGGTGTCGCCGGGCATCGGCTTCGGCGACTACGGCGACACCCATGTGCGCTTCGCCCTGATCGAGAACGAGCAGCGGATCCGGCAGGCCCTGCGCGGCATTCGGGAAACCTTCCGTCGCGACGGCCTGGTCAAGCCGCCGGCGGCCTGAGGATCGGGGAACCCGGCCCGGGTGCGGGCCGGCCAACGGGGAGAGAAATTTGGAAAAGTTCGGTCCGGTCCGGGTGGGCCTGCTGGGCATCGGCACGATCGGCCGGGGGACCTTCGAAGTCCTCGCCCGCAACCGGGAGGAGATCACCCGTCGGGGTGGCCGCAGCATCGTCATCACGCGGGTGGCCGACGTCGACGTCGAGCGGGCCCGGTCGATCGTGGGCGAGCATGCGCAGGTCTGCGGCGACGGCGCGGAAATCGTGTCTGACCCCGATATCGATATCGTGGTCGAGCTGATCGGCGGCTACACCATCGCGAAGGACCTCGTGCTCGCGGCGATCGCCAACGGCAAGCATGTCGTCACGGCCAACAAGGCCATGCTCGCGGTCCATGGCAACCGGATCTTCGCCGAAGCCTCGAAGCAGGGCGTGATGGTCGCCTTCGAGGCCGCGGTCGCCGGTGGCATCCCGATCATCAAGGCGATCCGTGAAGGGCTCGCCGCCAACCGCATCGAGCGGGTCGCGGGCATCATCAACGGCACGACCAACTTCATCCTCACCGAGATGCGCGACAAGGGTCTCGGTTTCGCCGACGCCCTGGCGCAGGCGCAGGCGCTCGGCTACGCCGAGGCCGACCCGACCTTCGACGTCGAGGGGGTCGACGCCGCCCACAAGATCACCCTGCTCGCATCGCTCGCCTTCGGGGTGCCGATCCAGTTCGACAAGTGCCATGTCGAGGGGATCAGCAGCCTGCGCAATATCGATGTGCGCTACGCCGAGCAGCTCGGCTACCGGATCAAGCTGCTGGGCATCGCCACGCGCCGCGAGGCGCAGGTCGACAGCCCCGGCGGGATCGAGCTGCGGGTGCATCCGACCCTCGTGCCGGCGCGCCGCCTGCTCGCCAACGTCGAGGGCGCGATGAACGCGGTCTGGGTGCGTGGCGATGCCGTCGGCGACACCATCTACTACGGCGCCGGCGCCGGCGCCGAGCCGACCGCGAGCGCGGTCATCGCCGACCTGGTGGATGTCGCGCGGATGCTCACCGTCGACCCGAACAACCGGGTGCCGCACCTCGCCTTCCAGCCCGAAGCGCTGGCCGACATCCCGATCCTGCCGATCGACCAGGCGCGTACCGCCTGTTATCTCCGCATCACGGTGGCCGACCAGCCGGGCGTGCTCGCCCGCATCACCGGCCATCTCGCCGACGCCGGCATCTCGATCGACGCGGCGCTGCAAAAGCCCGCCGAGGACGAGCGCCAGACCGACGTGATCCTGCTCACCCACGAATCGCAGGAAAGCCGGATCGTGGCGGCGATCTCGGCGATCGAAGCGATGTCGACGGTGCTCGGCCCCGTGGTGCGGATTCGCCGCGAGGAACTCGACTGAAGATGCAATACCTCTCGACCCGCGGCGGCATGCCGGCCGCCGGCTTCGCCGAGATCCTGCTTGGCGGCCTGGCGCCCGATGGCGGCCTGGTGGTGCCGGAGCACTATCCGCGCATCGACCCGGCTACGCTGGCCGGCTGGCGCGAACTCGACTATCCGGCGCTCGCCTTCGAGATCCTGTCGCGCTACGTCGGCGACATCGATCCGGCGGACCTGCGCGACATCATCGCCCGCACCTACACGCCCGAAGTCTTCGGCACGCCGGACATCACGCCCATCGAGCGGCTCGAGCCCGGCCTGTGCCTGCTGCGCCTGTCCAACGGCCCGACCCTGGCGTTCAAGGACCTGGCGATGCAGTTGCTGGGCAACCTCTTCGAGTACCAGCTCGCGCGCGAGGGCCGGCAGCTCAACATCCTCGGGGCCACTTCCGGCGATACCGGTAGCGCCGCCGAATACGCGATGCGGGGCAAGCAGGGCGTGCGCGTCTTCATGCTCTCGCCCGATGGCCGCATGAGCGCCTTCCAGCGCGCGCAGATGTTCTCGCTGCACGACGAGAACATCTTCAACATCGCGATCGACGGCGTCTTCGACGACTGCCAGGACCTCGTCAAGGCGGTGTCGTCCGACCTCGAGTTCAAGCGGCGCCACGCGATCGGCACCGTCAATTCGATCAACTGGGCGCGCGTCATGGCCCAGGTCGTGTACTACTTCAAGGCCTGGCTCGCGGTCGCCGAAGGCGAGCAGCCGGTGTCCTTCTGCGTGCCCTCGGGCAACTTCGGCAATGTGCTGGCCGGCCACATCGCCCGCATGATGGGCCTGCCGATCGCGCGGCTGGTGGTCGCCACCAACGAGAACGACGTCCTCGACGAATTCTTCCGCACCGGTCGCTACCGGGTGCGCAGCGCCGCCGAGACCTTCTCGACCAGCAGTCCCTCGATGGACATCAGCAAGGCCTCGAACTTCGAGCGCTTCGTGTTCGACCTGCTGGGGCGCGACCCCGCGCGGCTCGCTCCCCTGTGGGAGCGCCTCGGCGCCGAGGGCGGCTTCGACATCGGTGGCACCGATGCCTTCGCGGCGATCGCCGGTTTCGGCTTCGCCTCGGGCCGCAGCACCCATGCCGACCGGATGCGCACGATCCGCGAGGTGCGCGAGCGCTACGGGGTGCTGGTCGACACCCATACCGCCGACGGGCTGTTCGTCGCCCAGGCGCACCGCGAGCCGGGCGTGCCGATGATCTGCCTCGAGACCGCGTTGCCCGCGAAGTTCGGCGACGCGATCCGGGAAGCGACCGGCGTCGACCCCGAGCCGCCGGTGGGTTTCGCCGGGCTCGAGCAGCGGGTGCAGCGCTACGTCCGGATGCCGGCCGACGTTATGGCGCTCAAGAGTTACATCGCCGCCCGCTGCTGAGCGGCCTCGCATTCGAGCGCATGACCGCGTTGGGGCGCCTTGCCCTGCACTCGAATGCGAACCCGCCTGAAGGAGGGAAGGCTATGAAGGTATTCGGGTTTGCGGGCTATTCAGGATCGGGCAAGACGACCCTGATCGAGCGCCTGATCCCGGATTTCACCGGCCGCGGCCTGCGCGTCTCCCTGGTCAAGCACGCCCACCATCGCTTCGACATCGACCAGCCCGGCAAGGATTCCTGGCGCCACCGCCAGGCCGGCGCCACCGAAGTCATGCTGACCTCCTCGCATCGCTGGGCGCTGATGCACGAACTGCGTGGCGCGCCCGAGCCGACCCTGGCCGAGCAACTCGGTCGCTTGTCACCTTGCGACCTGGTCCTCGTGGAGGGCTTCAAGCATGCGCCGATCCCGAAGCTCGAGATATTTCGCCCGAGCCTCGGGCACCCGCCGCTGCATCCGCATGATCCGGCGGTCGTTGCCGTGGCCAGCGACGAAACCCTGCCGATCGAACTGCCGGTGCTGGACCTGAATGACCACGGCGCCATCGCCGACTTCATCCTGGAGTACCTTGCCAGCCATGACGCCCAACCCCCTGCTGTCGTTCGATGATGCGCTCTCACGCCTGCTGTCGCAGGCGGCGGCGGTCGACGAGTGCGAGATCATCCCCATCATGGCGGCCCATGGCCGGGTGCTCGCCCAAGCCTTGCGCTCCACGATCGATGTACCGCGCGCCGACAACACCCAGATGGACGGCTATGCGGTGCGCGCTGCCGAGGCGATCGCCGGCGCCCGCCTGCCGGTCTCGCAGCGGATTCCGGCCGGCCATGTCGGCGGCCCGCTCGCCCTGGGGACGGCGGCCCGCATCTTTACCGGCGGCCTGATACCGCCGGGCGCCGACGCCGTGGTGATGCAGGAGATGGCCGAGGCCGAAGGCGATGCGGTGATGATCCGCGAGGCGCCCGCGCCGGGGCAATGGATCCGGCGCGCCGGCGAGGACATTCGCGAGGGCGCCGAGATCCTCCCCGCCGGCGAGCGGCTGCGGCCGCAGGCGGTCGGGCTCGCCGCCTCGGTTGGCCTGGCGGAGGTGCTGGTCCACCGCCGCATCCGGGTGGCGTGCTTCTTCACCGGCGATGAACTCGCCACGCCCGGCGAGCCGCTCGCGCCCGGCGCCATCTACAACAGCAACCGTTACGTGCTGGTCGGCATGCTGCGCGCGCTCGGTTGCGAAGTCACCGACCTCGGCACGGTGCCGGATTCGCTCGACGCCACCCGCGCCGCGCTGCGCGCCGCAGCCGCCGGCAACGACCTGATCGTGACCTCGGGCGGGGTCTCGGTCGGCGAGGAGGACCACGTTCGTCCCGCGCTCGAGGCCGAGGGCGAACTGACGCTGTGGCAGATCGCGGTCAAGCCGGGCAAGCCGCTGGCTTATGGCCGGGTTCGCGACGGCACGGCACGCCAGGCGCATTTCATCGGCCTGCCGGGCAACCCGGTCTCGAGCTTCGTCACCTTCCTGCTGTTCGTTCGGCCTTTCGTGCTCCGGCTGCAGGGGGTGGCGCGCGTCGCGCCGATGGCGCTGCCGATGCGCGCCGACTTCGACTGGCCCAAACCTGATCGCCGGCGCGAATTCCTGCGCGCCCGGATCAACCCGGAAGGCGGGCTCGAACTCTTCCCCAACCAGGGCTCGGCCGTGCTCACCTCGACCGCCTGGGCCGACGGGCTGGTCGACAACCCACCGGGCGGGCAGATCCGCCGGGGCGACACGGTGCGCTTTCTGCCGCTCGATTCATTGCTTGCGTGAGCGTTGGGAAACACTCGCCACTATGTCCAACAGCTACATCATCAGGACATGGAGGTCGGAATGACCATTAGTGGTGGAGTTACAGAAGTGCTCCGTCTGCAGGGGGTGGCGCGCGTCGCGCCGATGGCGCTGCCGATGCGCGCCGACTTCGACTGGCCCAGGCCCGATCGTCGTCGCGAGTTCCTGCGCCCGGATCAATCCGGAAGGCGGCCGCGAACTCTTCCCCATCCAGCGCTCGGCCGTGCTCACCTCGAGCACCTGGGCCGGCGGGCTGGTCGACAACCCACGGGACGGGGAGATTCGCCGGGGCGGCATGGTGCGCTTCTTGCTGCTTGATTCATTGCTTGCATGAAGATCAGCGATGGAATCGCTGGTTCCAGTCGCAGGTTGGTGAGAAGGAGAAATCATGGCGAAACGTCCGCCTCCGGGTCTCTGTGTTCACTGCCTCGGGTTCTTTGACGAACTTACCTGGGACCATGTCTTTCCGCGCGGCTGGTACCCTGAGACGACGTCATCCAATCTGGGGAAGTGGAAAATCCCTTCTTGCTTGCAGTGCAACGCACTGCATGCGGAGAGTGAAGGGGAGCTCTTGGTACGGTTGGGGTTGTGTGTAGATCCAGACTCGCCTGATAGCGCCGGTATCGCCGACAAGGCTCTTCGCGCACTGAACCCGAGTGTTGCACGAGACTCAAGGGATGCAAGAGCCCGGGGAGCACACCGGCAAACGATATTCGAGCAGTCATTCCGTGGTGTAGGTATTCCGACGCAGGGGATCTACCCGGGATTCGGTTTCCATCCTGGGGTTGCCGCCGCTGAGCAGGTCGCGTTCCGATTTAGTAGGAAAGCGCTGAACCGCTTGGCGGAAAAGATCGTGCGCGGCATCACGTACTTGCAGGATAGGCGCCTCATCAAACCACCTTGTCGGATCGAGCTTTACGCGTTAGACAGCGATGGGGCAACTCCTGTCAGGGAGATACTGAAGCGCTGGGGTCAGGAATTTCGACGCGAGCCGGGGATTGCCGTTCGGCGTACCGCGTCCTGGGACGAGTTCGCTCAGACAGTCTACGAGATCGAGATCTGGCATAAGCTGTACGTGTACGCTTCCGTTGGATGTGAGTGAAACCATGACCAACAAGATGACCTATCGTGGCTATGTAGCCAGCATGACTTTCGATGCCGAGGACGAGATCTTTGTTGGCCGTGTTCTCGATGTGGACGACATAATCTCGTTTCACGGCGAATCGATCCCGGAGTTCGAGGCGAACTTTCGCACTGCAGTGGACGACTACATCTTGGTTTGCGAATCCGATCCTAAGCCGAAGCGGACACGATCCGGCCTTCGGCATTAGCGTGTCGCTTGGCTCCAGCGTCCGAGGTACCCGCATGAACATCACCATCGTCTATTTCGCCGCCCTGCGCGAGGCGCTCGGTCTCGATCGCGAGCAGGTCCGCCTGCCCGGCGGCATCGCCAGCGCTGGCGAGCTGCGTGCCTGGCTGGCCGGGCGGGGCGCCGCCTGGGGCGAGGCGCTGGCCCAGGGGCGCAACGTCCAGGTCGCGGTCGACCAGGTGCTGGGCGACGCCGCGACGCCGCTGCGCGAGGGCGCCGAGGTGGCCTTCTTCCCGCCCGTCACCGGCGGCTGAGCCCATGGCCGAAGCGCGCATGTCCGGCCCGGCCGCGGGCCGGGCCCGGGTCCAGCACGAGGACTTCGACGTCGGCGCCGAGATCGCCCGGCTGCGCGCCGGCCGCGACGAGGTCGGCGCGGTCGCGAGCTTCGTCGGTACGGTGCGCGCCTCCTCGGGAGGCGCCGCGCTCGAGTCGATGACGCTCGAGCACTATCCGGGCATGACCGAGGCATCGCTCGCAGCGATCACGAGCGAGGCGGCGCAACGCTGGTCGCTCGTCGACAGCCTCGTGATCCACCGCATCGGCGAGCTGCGCCCGGGCGACCAGATCGTGCTGGTCGTGGTGCTGTCCCGGCACCGGGGCGATGCCTTCGCCGCCTGCGAATTCATCATGGACTATCTCAAGACGCGGGCGCCGTTCTGGAAGAAGGAGCGGACCGCGCAGGGCGAGCGCTGGGTGGAAGCCCGCGAGTCGGACACTGCCGCCGCCGGGCGCTGGGTGTCGGGTCAAGCTGCCTCAAAGTAATTGCGGTCCCGCAGTCGCGACCCATCAGTGCTTGTGAACCAAGGGTCCCGAGGAAAGGCAACTCGCATTGCTTTTCGGATGTCAGAAACTGATGTATTGTTTCTTACATCAAGAGATGCCCATGAACACGCTGCCCGAGACCATCCTGCAACAAGCGCGATCCCTCCCCGAGGGAGGCGTTCTGTCGCCCAAGGAGTTCCTGCACCTGGGAAGCCGGTCGGCGGTAGATCAGGCGTTCTCTCGGCTGGCCAAGGCCGGCAAGCTGTTGCGCGTAGCGCGCGGTGCCTACGCTGCCCCGATTTCCGGCCGTTTCGGTTCTCGCGCTCCCACTCCCGACAAGGTCGTCAAGGCGCTGGCCGAGCAGAGCGGCGAGATCGTCGTGCCGCACGGCGCCAGTGCCGCCAATGTCCTGGGCCTGACGCAGCAGATTCCCATCCGTGAGGTCTACCTGACCTCCGGCCGGACCCGGAAGCTGAAGCTCGGGCGCTCGGAAGTGCTGGTGAAGCACGCGCCGCGCTGGATGTTGGCGCTGGGCACGCGACCGGCCGGCGCGGCCGTGCGCGCGTTGGCCTGGATCGGACCAACGCACGCCGATGAGTCGCTGGCGTCGCTTCGTCGCACCTTGCCTCGTTCCGAATGGAACGCACTGACCTCAGCGCGTGCGACGCTACCCGACTGGATGGCGCAAGCCATCGGCAAGGAAGCGGCGCGTGGCTGAATACTTCTTCGACCTGAGCAAGAAGGACCAACACGAAGCGCTTGAATATGGGCGTGCCGAAACCGGTCGCCCCGCCCATCTGCTCGAAAAAGACGTATGGGTGGTGTGGACGCTACGCGCCTTGTTCGAGTCACCATTGTCGGTCGACCTGACCTTCAAGGGTGGCACGTCGCTGTCCAAGGTCTACAAGGTCATCGACCGCTTTTCCGAGGACATCGACCTGACCTACGACATCCGCAAGCTGATCCCAGACCTGATCGGCGAAGGCGGAGAGTTGCCGGCCAGTCGTAGCCAGGCCGAAAAATGGACGCAGGCGGTGCGGCGTCGGCTACCCGAGTGGATCACGCAGAATGTGCAGCCGTTGATTCAGGCGGCCCTGACGCGCGAGCGTCTGGATGCCCGACTCGAACTCGTCGGCTCGGAGAACGACAAGCTGTTCCTGCACTATCCCGCCTTGGCACAAGGCACCGGCTATGTGTCGCCAGTCGTTACCCTGGAGTTTGGTGGCCGCGCCACTGGTGAGCCACACGAGGTACTTCAGGTGGCCTGCGATCTCGCCGAACACTTGTCCGAGGTCTCATTTCCAACGGCTTCGCCGTTGGTCATGAGCGTCGCGCGCACCTTCTGGGAGAAGGCAACGGCCGCGCACGTGTTCTGCGCACAGGGCCGCGTCCGTAACGAGCGTTACGCGCGGCACTGGCACGACCTAGCCGCAATCGCACAAAGCACCCAGTTCGCTGCTGTCATGACCGATCGCACGGTGGCAGCGGCCGTCGCCCGCCACAAGTCGCATTTCTTCATCGAGAAGGACACCAACGGCCAAGTCATCGACTATGCAGCAGCGACTACGGGACATCTGAAAATCGTTCCCGAAGGCGAGGCCAAGGTTGCGCTCGCAAAGGACTATGCGGCCATGCTGGCCGATGAAGTGATGGTTGGCAATGCCTTGCCCTTCGACGAACTACTCGAAGCATGTGCCGACCTCGAAACCAAGGTGAACAGAGCCGCACATGAACGAAGCAAGGCACGGCCTCGGCTGCGGCGTCCACGATGACTGAATCCTCCCTCGCACCCCCCTGGCTCTGGATCCTCCTGACGATCGGCGCGGCGGCGGCCCAGACCGCCCGCAATGCGATGCAGCGCGACCTCACCGGCCGGCTCGGGACGGTCGGCGCGACGCATGTGCGCTTCCTGTTCGGCATGCCCTTCGGCCTGTTGTCGCTGGCCGTGGTGTTCGCCTTCGCGGGCGGGCCGATGCCGGCGGTGAACCCGGCCTTCGTCGGCTGGCTGCTGGCGGGCGCGGCGAGCCAGATCCTCGCCACCGCCCTGATGCTCGGTGCGATGCAGCGACGCTCCTTCGTGGTGGCGACGGCCTACATCAAGACCGAGCCGGTGCAGGTGGCCGTGTTCGGCAGCCTGTTCCTCGGTGAGCTGCTCGGCCCGGTGGCGGTCGGCGCGATCGTTGCCGCTACTGTCGGCGTGCTCCTGATGTCCCTGCCGAGCGGCACCAGCATCGGTACCGGTACCCAGGGCGATACCGCCGGGGCGATCGGGCTCGGCCTCGGGGCCGGCGCCCTGTTCGCGGTCTCGGCGGTCGGCTATCGCGGCGCGATCCTCGCGCTGCCCGGCGAGGGCTTCGTGCTGCGCGCCACCTTCACCCTGGCCTGCGGGCTGGTGTTCCAGGCCCTGGTGCTGAGCGCCTGGCTGCTGTGGCGCGAGCGGGCGGTGATGCTCGAGCTCCTGCGCGCCTGGCGGCCCTCGGTGGTGGCGGGCTTCATGGGCGCCCTGGCCTCGCAGCTCTGGTTCCTCGCCTTCGCGATCGAGGCGGCCGCCAGGGTGCGCACCCTGGCCCTGGTCGAGATCCTCTTCGCCCAGCTCGTCTCGGCCCGGCTCTTTCGGCATCGCCCGGGCTCGCGTGAATCCCTCGGGCTGGCCTTGGTCGTCCTCGGCGTGCTCGTCCTGCTCGCATCCGCCTGAGCCGCCCGGGCGTAAATGGGGTCAGACACCATTTCCTCGGAAATGGTGTCTGACCCCATTTACTTGTGAGCCCATCTACGCTTGAAATCGGGCCGCCGGGCCTCATTTCATGGGCAATCCCGACCTCTCCGCGCGAGACGAGCCACTCATGAGATTCGACAAGCTGACCACCCAGTTCCAGCAGGCGCTCAACGAGGCCCACAGCCTCGCGCTTGCGAACGAGCACCAGTACATCGGCCCGCTGCACCTGCTGGCGGCGATCGCGGCCCAGCCCGACGGTTCGGGCCGGGCGCTGCTCGAGCGCGCCGGCGTGCGCATCGGCCCGCTCAAGACTGCCGTCGACGCCGGCATCAAGCGCCTGCCCCAGGTGACCGGCACCGGCGGCGATGTCCAGGTCGGCCGCGACCTGCTCGGCCTGCTGAACCTCGCCGACAAGGAGGCGAGCCGGCGCGGCGACCAGTACATCGCGACCGAGATGTTCCTGGTGGCGCTTGCCGACGACAAGGGCGAGGCTGGCCGAATCGCCCGTGAGGCGGGGCTCGATCGCAAGACGATCGAAGCGGCGATCGAGGCGGCGCGCGGCGGCAACAGCGTCGATTCCCCGGAGGCCGAGGAACAGCGCGAAGCCCTCAAGAAGTACACCCTCGACCTCACCGAGCGGGCGCGACACGGCAAGCTCGACCCGGTGATCGGCCGCGACGACGAGATCCGCCGCACGATCCAGATCCTCCAGCGGCGCACCAAGAACAATCCGGTCCTGATCGGCGAGCCCGGCGTCGGCAAGACCGCGATCGTCGAGGGGCTCGCGCAGCGCATCGTCGATGGCGAGGTGCCCGACACCCTGAAGGACAAGCGGGTGCTGGTGCTCGACATGGCTTCGTTGCTGGCCGGCGCCAAGTACCGCGGCGAGTTCGAGGAGCGCCTCAAGTCGGTGTTGAAGGAAG
>CAYZBJ010000028.1:0-39862 GCA_964476625.1 uncultured Burkholderiaceae bacterium
ATGAAGTAGCTGGTGTTGACGATCTTCCAGCCGGTCGACAGGCCGGGGTCGGCCAGCAGGTGGTGCGCGCTCGCCAGCTGCAGGAACAGGATGTAGAGCAGGAAGGCCGTGCGGCTGACCCGCTCGCTCATCGGCTTGGCGCCGAAGGCGACGGCGGCGACCAGGTACCAGATCGAGATGTGGGCGGCGACGTTGATCTGCTGCGAGGAGTGCCCGAGCGCCCACCAGATCGTCCGGTAGACCAGGGGGTCGACGTGTTCGACGACGCCGATCGAGAGCAGCCAGGTCGGGATCAGGATGATCGCGCCCGAGACGAGGGTGAACACCGCGATGATCGCCGCGGTGATGGCGCCGAAGGTGACCAGCGGCACCGATCCATCGTAGGTCTTCTCCTTCTTGGCCACGACCAGGGTGGCGAAGAAGACGAAGCAGGCGATGAGCGCGCCCACTGCGAACACGATCAGGCCGAGGTAGAAGTTGGGTTCGGCCATCATCGGCACGTAGGACGTCATCATCACGCTCGACGCACCGCGGAACACTGCGATGTTGTTCACGACCGAGCCGATGACCATCAGGACGAATGCCAGCCAGGCGAGTTTCGGCATCGCGATCCGGCATCGCAGCAGGGTCGAGGCGCAGAAGTACAGCACTGCGACCTCGAAGAAGATGATCCAGAAGATCAGCATGTCCAGGCCGTGTGCCGTCAGCACCATGTAGAAGGTGTCGGCTTCGAGCCAGTGGACCGCGGGCCAGCGGGTGAGCACGACGCCGATGGCCAGCAGGCCTCCGACGAGCAGCCAGACGACGGCGACGAAGGCATTCGCCTTCATCAGCAGTTCGGCCTGGTTCTCGAACTGCAGGCCTGAACGCGGGCAGGTGCGATAGGTGGTGGCGACTGTCATGGCGCTCTCGTTTTACTTGACGTAGAGGTGGCTCACCATCATGTGGTGGCCAATCCCGCAGAACTCGTTGCAGACGATCGAGTAGTCACCCGCCTGGTTCGGCGTGACGGTGAGGACGTGCTCGAACCCGGGCACCATCTGGATGTTGATGTTCGCCGGCTGCAGGGAGAATCCGTGGTTGTAGTCCATGGACGTCAGGTGCAGCTTGTAGGTCTTGCCGTTCTCCAGCTCCAGGATGGGCCAGAAGCTCCACAGGCGCGCGATCAGGTAGACGTCGCTGCCCGGCGGCGGCGCAACGACCGGGATCTCGAGCTCCGTTTCGGTACGCACCGTGTACTTGTCGACCATCTCCTGGGTCTTGGCCATGAACTGCTCGGGCGTGGTCCGGTAGGTCTCTGTCGACAGGTTCTGGTTGCCCCAGATATGCCAGCCCACCATCATCGCGAACATGATCAGGCACCAGGTCAGGGCGATGATGATCCAGGTGCCCTCGACCCGGTCGATCGGGTGTCGGTACCAGAGTCTCTCGGTCGGCGGAAGGATCGCGCTCATGTGGTCGCTCCGGGCCTACTTGGCCATGGGTATGGTCAGGATTTCCCACACGCCCCACACCACGTACACGATCATCGGAATGAACACCCCGAGGATCAGCAGCAGGAAGGGGTTGTCCAGCAACTGCTGGACCAGGGGCACGGGTGCGGTTTCGTCGTCGGACGGGATTTCATTGCTCACTGGACCCTCCTTCATGCCTTGGTTTTTTCGCATGCCGGCGCATGCGCGTCCGGCCGATCCGATTCTGTGGCGGGGCAGCAAGGCCGGAATTGAACCAGGACAAGAAATCACGCGATGGGCCGGCGCCCGGCCGTCGCCGCGCTTGATGGTCCTTCGGGACGGGCCTTAGGATCGGGGCGCGCCGCGACGAGCGTTCGTCGCCGCGCCTGCCTTGCGACGAACGACCAACGCCCGATGACCACTGCGATCGCAGCCGCCACCGATCACCGCCGCCGGATGTTGAGGCGCATGGCGCAGGCCTGCCTGGTGCTGGTCGTCCTGATCGTGGTGCTGAGCGCGTTCATGCGGCATCGCGGTGCCGGCCTCGGCTGCGAGGGTTGGCCGGATTGCTACGCGCAAGGCCTGGGCGAGGCCCGGGCCGGCGAAGCGGCCGCCGTCGGCGACGATGTCGCGCTGGCCCGGCTGGTGCACCGGATGGCGGCCAGCCTGGCGCTGGTGCTGGTCGTCGCGATGGCGCTCGGCAGCTTCGCGACGCGCCCGGTCCTGCGGCGCGAGGGGGGCCTGGCGATCGGCCTGCTCATCCTCGCGCTCGGGCTCGCGGCGCTGGGCGTGGCCACCCCGGGCTCGCGGGTTCCCGCGGTGACCCTCGGCAACCTGCTCGGGGGCTTCGCCATGCTCGCCCTGTGCGCGCGCATGATCATGGTTGCCGGCGCAGCGCCGGGGCGGCGGCGTGACGCCACCCTGGCGCGCGTCGCGGGCCTGGTCGCGATGCTGCTGGTCCTGCAGGCCGCGCTCGGTGCCCTGGTGAGCGCTACCCATGCCGGGCTGGCCTGCCGGGCGATGGCTGAATGCCTCGAGCTGGCGGGCAGCGGCGGCTGGGGCCTGGCTGCATTCGATCCCTGGCGAGTTCCCGAGCCGGGCACCGCGGATGCCGCCCGCGCGGCCGCGTCGGTCCAGCTTGCGCACCGCGTCGGCGGGCTCGCCACGGCCACCGCGGTGCTGGTCCTCGGCCTGCTGGCATGGCGCGGCCAGGAGCGGCGCAGCGCCCTCGCCCTGGCCGGGCTGCTCCTCGGGGTGGTCGCGCTGGGCATCGTCATCGGTGACGGCGCCTTGCCGCTGCCGGCGGTGCTCCTGCACAACCTGGCCGCTGCCGGCCTGCTGGCGGTGGCGCTGCGACTACACTGACGGCGGCCTGCCGGCCGATCCGTACGGAAACGGAGGCGTACATGCGGCAGAATGCGAGGATCCGGGCTTTCGCAGGGCACGACATGGATCTCCGGGATTTCGACATCCCTCGCTACCTTTCGGTACTGCCGCTGTTTTCCGACATGCGTGCACCCGAGTTGCAGCAGCTGGCGACCGGATGCAGCCTGCGCCGGCTGGCCAAGGGCGAGCACATGTTCCGGGTCGGCGAGCCCTGCGAGGAATTCCACGTCACCGTGGTGGGCCAGATCCGGCTGTACGCGGTGTCGCCGGCTGGCCAGGAGAAGGTGATCCAGCTGATCGGCCCGGGCAACAGCTTCGCCGAGGCGGTCATGTTCACCGGCCGGCCCTATCTGGTGAGTTCCCAGGCGCTGACCGATGCGCTCGTGCTGACGATCAGGAAGAGCGCGGTGCTTGCCGAGATCGACCGCGATCCGCGCTTCGCGCTGCGCATGCTCGCCGGCCTGTCGCGCCGCCTGCACGGGCTCGTCAGCGACGTGCAGTCCTACTCCCTGCAAAGCGGCGTGCAGCGGGTGATCGGCTACCTGCTCCACGACCAGGCGGTCGAGGAGGGCGCCGGCAAGGAGGCCGTCACGGTCTCGCTGCCGGTCAGCAAGGCGACGATCGCCTCGCGCCTGTCGCTCACGCCGGAGTACTTCTCGCGCGTGCTCCACGAGATCGAGGCGGCCGGCCTCATCGAGATCGACAACCGGCACATCCGCATTCTCGATGTGCAGCGCCTGGCCGCCTGGCCGGTCAGCTGACGTTCATGCGGGGTCGCGACTGCCGGGGGCCGTTGCGCGCTGCCGCATGCCGATGCGGCCGATCACGCCCGTCTCGATGAGCGCGCACAGGCGCTCGAGCACGTCGGCTTCCGAGGCGCCGAGGATCGCGGCGACCGCCTCGTAGGGGTGTGGCAGGAGAGGGAAGCCGCTGGCGACGACTTCCAGCAGGCGCTCGTCGAAGCTGCCGGGTGCCGGCGCGGCCACAGCGGGTGCTGCCGCGGCCGCGTCGCCTGCCGGTGGCAGCGGCGCGAGGTCCGTGAGCATGCCATTGCCATGCAGGCGCCGCAGGCGTTCCAGGACTTCCACTTCACTCGCGCCGCAGATCCGGCCGATGGCGTCGAAGGGGCGTGGCGTCAACGGCAGGCCTGCGCGCAGCGCATCGAGCAACTGACGATTGTCCATGTCGGGCTCACGGGCCAAGGCTGGAGCCGATCGTGGATGCGCCCACGCATGGTGTCATTGACCTGGTTCAAGCACGGCGTGGACCGGATCCACGCCGCGGACCGGACGGGCTCAGCGGTTGGGCTGGGGCGTGTAGCGAAGCCAGGGCCGCTCGGCGCGATAGCCTTTCGGGAATTTCTCCTTGAGGACCGCTTCGTCGGTGATGCTGGGCGGGATGATGCAGTCCTCGCCATCCTTCCAGTTGCCGGGCGTGGCGACACTGTAGCCATCGGCCAGCTGCAGCGCGTCGATCGTGCGCAGGATCTCGTCGAAATTCCGGCCGACGTTGAGCGGATACGTCAGCGACAGGCGCAGCTTCCTGGCCGGGTCGATGATGAACACCGTCCGGACGGTGACGGTATCCGACTGGTTCGGATGGATCATGTCGTAGAGCTTGGCGACCCGCTTGTCGGTGTCGGCGATGATCGGGAAGCCGACCGCTGCCTTCTGGGTGTCCTCGATGTCCTTGATCCAGTTCTTGTGGGACTCGGCACTGTCGACGGAGATCGCGATCGCCTTCACATTCCGCTTCCTGAACTCGGGCTCGAGCTTCGCGGTCAGGCCGAGCTCGGTGGTGCAGACCGGGGTGAAGTCGGCCGGGTGGGAAAACAGGATGACCCAGGAGTCGCCGGCCCAGTCATGGAACTTGATGGAGCCGATCGAGGTGTCCTGTTCGAAGTCGGGCACGGTATCGCCGAGTCGGATGGTGGTCATGGCATGTTCCTCATTGTTTTGTCTGTCCTCGGTGAGGACGATCAAGGGAGCGTCGAGCCCACGGAATGCAGAGCACGTCCCGACGTGCATCGGTCGTGGATTTCGGATCCATGGGAGCGGCTTCGCGATTACCAGCGTCGAGCCGGGCTCGAATCGCGCGATCGTCGAGCGTGGCATTCATGCGCCCGATCGATTTTTATTCTAGGGGAGCGACGCGAGCAGGGTTATGAAGAAACCGGATATCGATATACGCAGGCCTGCTCAGGGCCGGGATCGCGAACCGGGGACTGGCGCCCCCGAGGGCGCCTGCTTCACCAGCACCGGCTCGGCCCGGTAGCGCTGCGGAAACATCTTCCGCAGGTTCGCCACCTTGGGCAGGTCGTTGACGACGATGTAGGGCTGGCGCGGATTCTCGATCATGTAGTCCTGGTGATAGTCCTCGGCCGGGAAGAAGCTCGGCGTCGCCTCAACGCGGGTGACTATCGGTCGACCGAATACGCCGCTGGCGTCGAGTTGCGCGATGTAGGCATCGGCCACCTCGCGCTGGGCCTGGCTGGTGGGGAAGATCGCCGAGCGGTACTGGGGCCCGACGTCCGGCCCCTGGCGATCGAGCTGGGTGGGATCGTGCACCACCGAGAAGAAGATCTGGAGCAGGGCGCCGTAGCTCACCTGCGCGGGGTCGTAGGTGACCTCGACCGATTCGGCATGCCTGGTGCGGCCACGGGCGACCGCATCGTAACGGGCGGTGGCCGCGGTCCCGCCGCTGTATCCGGAGACCGCCGCGGTGACGCCCTCGACGTGCTGGTAGACCCCTTGCACGCCCCAGAAGCAGCCGCCGGCGAAGATCGCCCGCTCGAGTCGCGCGGCCCCCGTCGGCATGTCCATGGCCGGCGGGGCGATGACGACCGGCTCTTCGGCGCCCGAGTGGGCGATGCCTTGCCAGAGCAATCCGGCGCCCCCGAGGGTCGCGACCGTGGCGAACAGTCGCAGCATGGCGCGCCGCTGCGAGGCGGGGCGGGGGGTGGAGGGCAGTTGCAGGGGGTTCATGGCGTCACTCCCGACGAATCGATGAACATTGTCCGAAACAGCGGGGCCGGGCGATGGGGAAATGGGGCAATCGGGCAATCGGGCAATCCGGGCAGCGGGGCCGACGCCGGCCACCGGGTCCTAGCCGAAGGTGAAGGCGTATGCGGCGACCCCGGGGTCGAGGAATTCGATGCTGAAGCTGCGCTCGACGATCGGGCCGGGCTGCCGGACCAGCTGGTAGAGGCGTTCGCCGGTGACCACGCCGGTCCCGTCGGGTGCGACGTCCACGCCATGCGCCGGGCCCGGCGCCTTGCCGTCGACCGTGACCCGGAAGCGGACCGGCTTGCCCTCCGGGCCAGGCCCGAGCACCAGGTGCAGGTCGCGGGCGTGGAAGCGGTGGACGATGCGACCCGATGGCCCGACCAGGGTGGCGTGCTCGGCGCCGATCTTCCAGGTGCCGGCCAGGCCCCAGTCGTTGAGCCGTGGTCGCGACGGCGGCGAGTACGCCATGGCGCGGTCCGGCTCCACCGGTTCGGCGGAGGCGAAGTGTTCGGCGCGCTCGTAGCCGAGATAGGTCTCGGGTGAGCGCAGCGCGTCGAAGTCGGCGGCGAGTTGCACGCCGTCGCGGCGAGCCGGTGCCATGGCCGGCGTGGCATCGCCCGTGCTGCCCCCGGCGAGCCCCGCGCCGGCCTCGGCGAGCAATTGCCGGATGACCTGCTCGGATTCCTCGTACTCGCCTTCGCCGAAGTGGTGGTGGCGGATCCGGCCCTGGGCATCGATGAAATAGTGGGCCGGCCAGTAGCGGTTGGCGAACGCGCGCCAGATCGCGTAGTCGTTGTCGATCGCGACCGGGTAGTCGATGCCGAGATCGCGCACCGCCCGCTCGACATTGGGAAGGCTGCGCTCGAAGGCGAACTCGGGAGCATGCACGCCGATCACCACGAGACCCTGGTCACGATAGCGTTCGGCCCAGGCCTTCACATGGGGCAGGGTGCGCAGGCAGTTGATGCAGGAGTAGGTCCAGAAGTCGACGAGGACCACCTTGCCGCGCAAGTCCGCCAGTGAGAGTGGCGCCGAGTTCAGCCACTGCACGGCGCCGTCGAGGGGCGGGGCGGCGCGCTCGACCGGGAGGTTCGTCGCGGCCGGGCGAGTCGTGTCGCGGGACATCGCCATGGCCGGTCCGGCGCCGTCGGCCGCCTGCATGGCCATGGCCGGGTTCGCCGACATGGCCATGGCCGGGCCGCTGCTTGCGCCGCCGGCGGGTGCGCCGGCGAGGCGATCCACCAGACGCTGCTCGATGCCGCCAGTGGACGCGACCGAGATGCGCGCGAGCAGGCCCGTGTCGAGGCCGAGCGTTATCGCCGCCACGCCGGCGAGCATGGTGAGGGCGAGGCCGCGGCGCAGCCATTCGCCGACGCCCAGCGAGCGCTTGAGGCGGGCGAGGACCTTGCCGCCTGCGAGCAGGACCACCGCCATCGAGCTGGCCGCCCCGAGAGCGTAGGCGAGCAGCAGCAGGCTCGAGCCGAGGCTCGCGCCCTGCAGGGCGGCGCCGCTCAGGACGAGGCCGAGGATCGGGCCGGCGCAGGGTGCCCACAGCAGGCCGGTGGCGATGCCGATCGCGAACGAAGCGCCCGGGTGGGTGGCGCCTTCGGCCTGGGCGACCTGCGACAGGCGTGCACCGACGGCGACCAGGGGCTGGGCGAGCCGGGTCGCGAGGCCTGGCAGCAGCAGGGCGATCGCAAAGAGCGCCATCGACCCCAGCGCCAGCCAGCGGCCGTACTGGTTGGCGGCGACGACCCAGCCCCCGCCCACTGCCGCGAGCGAAGCGACCACCGCGAAGGTGAAGGCCATGCCGGCCAGCAGGGGCAGGCCGTTGCGCCAGAAGGGCTGGCCGGCGCCGGCGAACACGAACGGCAGGACCGGCAGGATGCAGGGGCTGAGGATCGTCAGCACTCCGCCGAGGTAGGCAAGCAGGATCAGCAGCATGATGGCGACTCCCTGGGAATTCGGGGCGGGCGGCGTCGGCCCATGGAATCCGTGGATGGTGCGTTCACGGGCTATTGCGCGTCGCGCGGCAGGAAGTTCAGCGCCAGCCCGTTCATGCAGTAGCGCAGCCCGGTGGGCCTGGGGCCGTCCTCGAAGACATGGCCGAGATGGCCGCCGCAACGGCGGCAGTGGACCTCGGTGCGAACCATGCCGAAGGCCCGGTCCTGGCGCGTGCCGACCGCGTTCTCGAGCGGCTGCCAGAAGCTCGGCCAGCCGGTGCCGCTGTCGAACTTGGTCTTCGATAAGAAAAGCGCCAGACCGCAACCCGCGCAGGCGAACACGCCGGCGCGATGCTCCTTGTCGAGCGGACTGCTGCCGGGTCTTTCGGTCCCGTGCTTGCGCAGCACGCCGTACTGCTGCGGCGTCAGGCGCTCGCGCCATTCGGCGTCGCTGAGGCTCACTTCGAAGACCTCGTCGGGACGGGCGGCCGGGCTGGGCCGGGAGAGGGCGCCGCCAGCGAGCGCCGCCGCGATGCCGGCGCCGGTGAACAGGAAACCACGCCTGCTGGTCATGTCGATCATCCTGGGTTGTCTGGGCATGGCCGCAGTCTGGCCCGGTTGCGTTCGCGAAGTCTTCCCGCAAAATTCAACGATTCGTGACACACCGGGTCGCCGGGAATGCGCACAATGCGACAGGCGCGCCGGCGATGCGGGGCGCGCCTGCCGAACCATCTGCCCGGGCCGCAATCCGATGACGCCATCCAGACGTGTGCTCCTGGTCGAGGACGATGTCCAGCTTGCCGATCTGCTGGCGCTGCACCTGCGCGACGAGGGCCTCGAGGTGGTGCACTGCGCGCGTGGCGACGACGGCCTGCGCCGGTTCGAGCAGGGCGGCTGGGACGCCCTCGTGCTCGACATCATGCTGACCGGTGTCGACGGACTCGAGATCTGCCGTCGGGCGCGCGCCGAGCCGCGCTACACACCCGTCATCGTCATCAGTGCACGCTCGACCGAGGTCCACCGCATCCTCGGCCTCGAGATCGGCGCCGACGACTACCTTCCCAAACCCTTCTCGGTCCTCGAACTGGTGGCGCGCCTGCGTGCCCTGCTGCGCCGGGTGGATGCGCTGGCGCAGAACGCCCGCATCGATGCCGGTGTCCTGAATGCCGACGGCCTGGACATCGATCCGCTGGCGCGCGAGGTCCGCCTCGACGGCGCCCGGCTCGATCTCACGCCGCGCGAGTTCGACCTCCTGTATTTCTTCGCCCGCCATCCGGGCCAGGTGTTCTCCCGCATGGCGCTGCTCGACGCGGTCTGGGGATACCAGCACGACGGCTATGAGCATACGGTCAACACCCACATCAATCGCCTGCGCGCCAAGATCGAGGCCGATCCGGCGCAGCCGGCGCGAATCCTGACCGTATGGGGCCGGGGCTACAAGTTCGCTGGCGCCCGGGAGGCATCATGAGGCTCTCGCTCACCCAACGCCTGTCGCTGGTGTTCGCGGTCCTCCTGCTGGTGTGCAGTGGTACTTCGGCCTGGATGCAGGTGCGGGCGAACCGGATGCACGACATGGAGGTGGTGCAGGGCCTGTCGCGCGACCTGGCGGCCGGCATCGCCCGCGATACCAAGCTCGCCGACGCCGGCATGCCGACGCCCGCGTCGGTGCGCGCGTTCTTCGACCAGCTGATGGTGGTGAACCCGAGCGTCGAGGTCTACCTGCTCGCAACCGATGGCAGCGTCGTGGGACATGCGGCGCCCGCGGGGCGCCTGCGGCGCGATCGGGTCGATCTCGCGCCGGTACGGCGACTGCTCGCGGGCGGGGCGCTGCCGATCCTCGGGGACGATCCGCGCAGCGACCATGGCCGCAAGGTGTTCAGCGCGGCGCCGCTGCGGTTCGACGGCCGCGATGCCGGCTTCGTCTACGTGGTGTTGCTCGGCGAGGCCCACGACATGATCGCGGCACGAGGCTCGGCCAACGCGGTCCTGCGGACCGCGCTCTGGTCGATCGGCCTGGTCGGCCTGCTGTGCCTGGTTGCCGGGCTGGCAGCGTTCACCCTCATTACCCGGCCGCTGCGCCGCCTGACCGAATCGGTGCGCCGCTTCGATGTCCAGGGTGAGCCGGCCCCCTTGCCGGCCCTCGACCCACCGCGCGGGACGCCCGGGCAGGCGCTCGTCGAGCCGGTCGCCGGGCGCGACGAGATCGAGGTGCTCGAGCGTGCCTACCAGCAGATGGTGGGGCGGATCGGCGAGCAATGGCGCGCGCTCGCCCGCCAGGACCTCGAGCGTCGCGAACTGGTCGCGAACGTGTCGCACGACCTGCGCACGCCGCTCGCCTCGCTGCATGGCTGCCTCGAGACCCTGCTGGTCAAGGACGATGCCCTCGAGCCAGCCGAGCGGCGTCGCTACCTCGGGATCGCGATCGACCAGAGCCGGCGGGTCGGCGCATTGGCGCAGAGCCTCTTCGAGCTGGCCCGCCTCGAGTACGGCTTCGTCGAGCCGGTGTGCGAGCCGTTCTCGCTCAGCGATCTCGTGCAGGACGTCTTCCAGAAGTTCGAGCTCGCCGCGCAGGCCCGGGGGGTCGACCTGCGGGCCGACTTCGCGGCGCCCCTGCCGCCGGTCCATGCCGACCTCGGCATGGTCGAGCGGGTGCTGGGCAACCTGCTCGACAATGCGCTGCGCCACACTCCCGCCGGCGGGGAGATCGTGGTGGCGCTCGACTCCGGCGACGCCGAGGTCGAGGTCACCGTCTCGGACAGCGGCGCCGGCATCGCCACCGAACTGCGCGAGGGATTGTTCGAGCGGCCGTTCACCCTCGGCGGCGCGCGTCGCAGCGGTGGCCTTGGCCTGCGCATCGTGCATCGCATCCTGGCGTTGCACGGCAGCGATATCCACCTGCTGGACCGGCCCGGCCGGGGCGCGAGCTTCCGCTTCTCGCTGCCCACGCGGGCCTGCCGCGCGCCACGGGCGGGAAGCCAGGGCGGTTGAAGACGAAGCCGCACGGCGTTGCCCTGGCGAACCGGTGCGGATGATCCGCTCCCGGGCTTCAGCCCATGGCGTGGATCGTCGCGAGCAGGCCGACGATGACGAGACCCAGCAGCAGGCTGAGGCCCTTCCAGAATCGCAGGGGATTGCGTTCGAGCAGCGAGCGGCCGGTGCGGTTGAGGAAATCCGGGCTCGGGTGGCGCAGGTCGTGCACGAACTCCGACAGGGCTTCGTGGCGCTCGGCGGGGTCCGGGTGCACCGCCTTGCGGAGAACCTCGTCGATCCACGCCGGGATGCCGCGCCGGTCGTCGAGCGCGCTCGCGTAGGCGAGTCGCCTGCGGTCGGCCCGGGTCCTGATGCTCGCGACCCGGGTCCCGTAGGGCAATCGCCCGGTCAGCATCTGGTAGGCGATCACCCCGAGGGAGAAGAGGTCCGAGGCCGGTGTCGCCGGCTCGCCGATGAAGTATTCCGGGGCGGCGTACTGGTGCGTGCCGGGAATGCCCATGCCGTGGGCCGGGGCGTCGCCCTCGGCGAGGCCGGCGACCCGGGCGGCTCCGAAGTCGATGATCCTCACCGTGCCGGCGTCGTCGATCATGATGTTCTCGGGCCGGATGTCCTGGTGCAGCATCTCCAGCCGATGGAAGGCCTGCAGTCCTCGCGCTACCTGTTCGACGATGCCACGCACCGCGTCGAGGCCGGGGTCCGGATGGTCGCGCATCCACTGGGCCAGGGTTCTTCCCTCGATGTACTCCATCGCGACGAGGAGGTGCGCCTGTGTCCGCATCGGGACGAAGGGCCGGGCGACGTGCGCATTGTCGATGCGTCGCGCGATCCATTCCTCGAGCATGAAGCGCTCGAGGTAGGCCGGGTCGTCGCGCAGGTCGATCGATGGGCTCTTGATCGCCACCCGTCGACCCGACTCGATGTCGATGCCGAGATGGATGTGGCTGCGGCTGCTGATGTGCAGGTCGCGCTCGATGCGGTAGCCGTCGATCTCCATTCGCGGTTCGAGCGGCGGCGCCAGCAGGCGCCCCGAACGCAGGGTCGACAACTCACCGGCATCGGGGTCGGGCAGGCTGTCCACCCGCACGATCTGGGCGGTGAGGTTGTCGGGGCTGCCGCGGCGCAGGGCCTCGTCGATGATGGCTCGCGCCGCCGCGTCGAGATCGCCCGCGTGTTGCTCGATCGCGGCGCCCATGAAGCGCGGGTCGGCATGCTCGTGGACGCCGTCGGAGGTGAGCAGGAAGACGTCTCCGGGTTCGATCGGCAGGCACCGGTAGTCGATCTCCACCCGATCGTGAAAGCCCAGCGCCCGGCTGAGGAAGCTTTCCTCGGCCGATATCCGGACCCGGTGGTCCTCGGTGAGCTGTTCGAGGGTGCCCTGCTGCACCCGGTGGACCCGGGTGTCGCCGACATGGAAGACATGGGCGGTGCGCGACTTCAGGACGAGCGCACTCAGGGTGCACACGTAACCGAGGTCCTTCTCGTAGCGATACGGGCTGCGTCGCGTCTGCGCGTGCAGCCAGGAGTTGCTGGCCGCAAGCACCCGGTGGGCGGCGCGCCCGACGCTCCAGGCGTCGGGGGTGCAGTAGTAGTCGTCGAGCAGGCTGCGCACCGCCGCTTCGGCGGCCACCGCGCTGACAGCGCTGCTGCTGATGCCGTCGGCCAGCGCGACCACGATGCCCTTGGCGCCGAGCAGGGGCTCGGCGGGAACACAGGCGCGGTGGAAGTCCTGGTTGACCTCCTTGCGGCCGCGTTCGGAGTGCTGGCCGAGCGATACGGCGAGGGCGCCGGCGGGTGTCATGCGACGACCTTCCGGCGCCCTGGCCATCAGGCCGTCGCTGTCGCGGTTGCTGCCCGTGGCGCCAGCCCGCGTTTCGGCGCGGTCCGGACATGGGTGGCATAGAGCGTGAGGCCGGTGAACGCCAGGCCGCCGACCAGGTTGCCGAGCACGACCGGGATCTCGTTCCAGATCAGGTAGTCCATGATCGAGAAGTTGCCCCCCATGATCAGGGCCGACGGGAACAGGAACATGTTGACGATCGAATGCTCGAAGGTCATGGCGAAGAACAGCATGATCGGCATCCACATCGCGAGCACCTTGCCGGTCACCGAGGTGGAGACCATCGCGCCGACGACCCCGGACGAAACCATCCAGTTGCAGAGCACCGCCCGCACGAAGATCGTCAGCATCCCGGCGGCGCCGAACTCCGCGTAGCCGAGGGTGCGCTTCTCGCCGATGCCGGCGATGACCTTGCCGACTTCATCGGGCTCGGTCGAGAAACCGAAGGTGAACACGATCGCCATCAGGACCGCCACGGTGAAGGCGCCGAGCAAATTGCCGACGAAGACCAGGCCCCAGTTGCGCAGGACGCCCCGGATCGTCACGCCGGGGCGCCGGTCGATCCAGGCGAGGGGGCTGAGGACGAACACGCCGGTGAGCAGGTCGAAGCCGAACAGGTACAGGATGCAGAAGCCGACCGGAAACAGCATCGCCCCGACGATCGGCACACCGGTCTGCACCGTGACAGTGACCGCGAACACCGCGGCGAGGGCGAGGATCGCCCCGGCCATGTATGCACGGATGATGGTGTCCCGGGTGGACATGAAGATCTTGGACTCGCCTGCGTCCACCATCTTGGTGACGAACTCCGAAGGCACGAGATAGGCCATACCGACTCCTGGAAGACTTGGGAAGCGCGTCGAACCGACGCGCATCGAAATGCGCCGCGCTCCGCATCGCGGAGTCGGGCTGGAGGCTGGCATCGCAAGAAGCAGGCCAGTCCGGCGTTGCCGGGGCCGGAGCGCCATTGCGGCGCGTCAGTGCGCCGCAATGGCGCCCGGATGCGCGGAATTGGTGCCATCGGCCGCGAGTTGGTGCCACTGGTCGCCGGTACGTCGGCCATGCACGGGAGCGCGGTGCAGTCGCCATGCTTGAGCTTCGTCAGCATGGCGTCGCGCGGCCGGGCTATCGTACGAAGCTGCGGTTCATCGTTCCGGTGGGCCGCGATCGAGCGGAGGACGAACATGACTGGGCAATTCGAAGGGCGGGTCGCAATCGTGACCGGCGCGGGTTCCGGGATCGGCAAGGCGGTCGCGCTTGCGCTGGCAGCCGAAGGCGCCAGGGTGGTGGCCAGCGACCTGCACGCGAACGCGGTCGACGCGGTGGTCGATGCGATCGAGGCGGCAGGCGGCACCGCGCTCGCTTGCGTGGGCGACGTCGGTCGTCCGGAGGACGTCGCGGCATCGGTCGAACTCGCGGTCTCGCGCTTCGGCGCCTTGCACCTGGCGTTCAACAACGCCGGGATCGGCGGCCCGCTCGGGCCGCTCGCCGACATCTCGATCGAGGACTACCGGCGGCTGATGGACGTCAACCTGCACTCGGTCTTCTACAGCATGCGCTGCCAGATTCCCGCGATGCTCGCGGCCGGCGGCGGCGCCATCGTCAACAACTCGTCGATCCTCGGCATGGTCGGCGATGCCAACGCCGTCCCGTACGTCACGGCCAAGCATGGGGTGACGGGCATGACCAAGGCGGCGGCCCTCGGCTATGCGGACCAGGGCGTGCGGATCAACTCGGTGCATCCGGGATACATCGATACGCCGCTGCTGGATAACCTGCCGCGTGAGGCCTACGAGGGCCTCGTGGGACTCCATCCGATCGGCCGCCTGGGCACCGTCGACGAGGTGGCGGGCCTGGTGCTGTTCCTGCTGTCGGACAAGGCGAGCTTCATCACCGGCTCGCAGTTCCTCGTCGACGGGGGCTACACCAGCCGCTGATCGACCGGGCGGATGATCGACGGATCGAGCTCGGCGAGGGTCTTGCGGCCGCACAGGACCATGGCCATCTCGAGTTCGGTGCGCAGCATGTGCAGGACGTGCACGACGCCCAGCGCGCCGGCCGCGGCGAGGCCGTGCATGAAGGGCCGCCCGACCAGGACGGCGCTGGCGCCGAGCGCGAGCGCCTTGACGATGTCGGTGCCGCGGCGGATGCCACCGTCGAGCAGCACCGGCATGCGGTCGCCGACGGCCCGGGCGACCGCGGGCAGGGCATCGATGCTGGCCGGCACCGTGTCGAGTACCCGGCCGCCATGGTTGGACACGATCACGCCGGCCAGGCCCTCGTCGGCCGCGCGGCGGGCGTCCTGGGGTGCGAGCACGCCCTTGAGCAGGATCGGCAGGCGGGTGAGCGAGCGCAGCCAGGCGATGTCCCGCCAGGTGGGCGCGGCACTCACCAGGGCGCTGGCGAGCAGCGGGCTTTCGCCGGCGCGGGCGGTCTGCGGCGGCAGGCCGCGCATGCCTTGCAGGTTCACGGCCGACAGGCCCGGGGGCAGCATGAAGCCGGCGCGTTGCTCGCGGTTGCGCGCCCCACTGATGGGGGCATCGGCGGTGACCACCAGCGCCCGGTAGCCGGCGGCCTCGACCCGGCGCACCAGGGCCGCGGTGAAATCCCGGTCGGGCTGGATGTAGAGCTGGAACCACAGCGGCCCCTGCGCCGCCTGCGCGAGGGTCTCGAGCGCGATGCCGGCCTGGGTGCTGACGACCATGGTCGCCTGCATCGCCGATGCGGCCTGGACGCTGGCCAGTTCCCCGTCGGGATGCGCGAGTTGCTGGAACGCGACCGGCGCGAGGAATATCGGATGCTCATGGACCTGGCCGAACAGTTCGAGCCGGGTATCGCCCCCGGCCAGGTCGGCCAGGACCCGCGGCTGCAATTGCAGGCGGCCGAAGGCCTGCTGGTTGTCGCGCAGGCTCGCCTCGTCGGCCGCGCCGCCCTGCAGCCAGGCCCAGGCCGTATCGCCCATGCGTTCGCGGGCGAGCGCCTCGTAGTCCGCCACGGCGACCACGGTGGGCGGAATGCTCGCGAGCGGGGGCTTCAGGTCTGCGCCCATTGTCGCAACAGGTTGTGGTACACGCCCGTGAGCCGTTCGAGCGCCGGGTGTCCCGGCGTGTCCTCGGCGAGCTGCTGGATCGCCCCGTCGAGTTCCCACATCAGCGCCCGCTGGCTGTCGTCGCGCACCAGGCTCTGGATCCAGAAGAAGGAGGCCAGCCGGGTGCCGCGGGTGACCGGGTTGACGCGGTGCAGGCTCGAGCCCGGGTACAGGACCATGTCGCCGGCCGGCAGTCGGACGCTGTGCTCGCCATAGGTATCGGCGACCGTCAGTTCGCCGCCGTCGTATTCGTCGGGTTCGCTCAGGAACAGGGTGGCCGACAGGTCGCTGCGGATCCGGTGCGGCGTTCCGGGGACGCTGAACACCGATGAATCCACATGCATCCCGTACTGGCCGCCGCCCCGGTAGCGGTTGAAGCGCGGCGGCAGCACCTTCAGGGGCAGGGCAGCGGCGAGGAACCGGGGGTGTCGGCCCAGCGCCTGCAGGATCAGTTCACCCAGCTGTTGCGAGGCCGGATGGTTCTCGGCCAGCTGCTCGTTGTCCTTGACCCGGGTCGCGACATGCCCGGCGGTCGCCCGGCCGTCGGCCCATTCGGCCGCTTCGAGCGCCTGCCGGCATGCGCGAACCTGCTCGGAGGTGAGCAGCTGCGGGATCCTGAACATCATTGCGCCTGACTTCCTCGACCGGGGTCCTGGACTGGCCGCCAGTGTAGCCGGCCACAGCCGGTGCGATAGCAAACCAAAAACGTGATGACATTAAGAATGAGAACGATTATCATCATTTTTGTATCAAGATATGTCTGACATTCGGGCGCCCTCGACATCGCCGCGACGCAGCATCGCCGGGTTCGCCCTCCGACGAGAAGGTCTCCACCCATGCATTCACTGCCCTCCCGCTTTCGCCGGGTTCCCCTTTCCGCCGCCGTGTGCAGCGGGCTCATGTCGCTCGCGGTCGCGCCCGTCCATGCGCAGACCAGCACCACCTTGCCGACGGTCTCGGTGACCGCATCGCCGGAAGGCGCGCGGGAACAGTCCTCGCCGAAGTCGACCGCGCCCCTGCTCGATACGCCGCAAACCGTCTCGGTCATTCCGCGCGAAGTCTTCCAGGAGCAGGGCGCCCGCAACCTGACCGATGTCCTGCGCAATACGCCGGGGATCAGCTTCAACGCCGGCGAGAACGGTTTCGGCAGCAATACCAACGACTTCAGCCTGCGTGGCTTCAGCACCAGCGGCAACATCTTCGTCGATGGCGTGCGTGACTCCGGCAACTTCGCCCGCGATGCCTTCAACCTCGAGCAGGTCGAGATCGTCAAGGGGCCGGCCGCGGACAATGGCCGGGGCGGGGCGGGTGGCTACGTCAACCTCGAGACCAAGACGCCGAAGGCGCGGGACTTCACGCTCGGCAGCGTCGGGCTCGGTTTCGACGAGTACGGCTCCGATGCGCGCCTGCGCGGCACCCTCGACATCAACCGCCGGTTCTCGGACAACGGCGCGCTGCGGCTGAACCTGCTCGCCGAGGGCGGCGGCATCGCCGGTCGCGAGCGTACCCGGCAGGACAGCTTCGGGTTCGCGCCTTCGGTGACCTTCGGCCTGCAGTCCCCGACCACGGTGACCCTGTCCTGGCAGCACGTCGAACAGGACGACCGGCCCGACTGGGGCGTGCCGGCCGCCATGGTCGAGGGGACCCTGGACCATGACCCGGCTGCGTCGGGTTTCCGCCGCGATGCGTATTTCGGCCTGATGGGCGACTACGACCGGGTCGAGTCCGATGCGGTGATGGCGCGCATCGAGCACCGCTTCGCCTCCGGCCTGCGGCTGACCAACCAGACGCGCTGGTCGAGCACCGATCGCGAGGCATTCTTCACGGTGGTGTCGAACTATTCCGCGGCCACCCAGGAAGCCGCCACCTCCACGCTCGGCTTCACGCGCGAGAACAAGACCCTGAGCAACATCACCAACTTCGACAAGCGCTTCAGCGCCGGCGGCTTCAAGCACCACATGGCGGCTGGCCTGGAGCTGACCCGCGAGGAGTCCGACAGCGGTCGCCATCCCTCGGTCAATCCCGGCCCGGTGAGCGTGTTCAACCCCGATCCGAACCGCGCACCCGGCGGCGCCATCCCGGCAACCCAGTTCGGCAACGTCAAGATCGATACCGTCGCCGTCTACGCCTACGACACGATGGAGATCAATCCCCAGTGGCAGGTGACCGGCGGCCTGCGTATCGAGCGCTACGAAGTGGAACTCGCCAGCAAGGACGCCACGGGGGCGTCGGAGGGGCCGATGGATGGCTACAAGGTCAACGAGACGACCGTCGGCGGCAAGCTCGGCCTGGTCTACAAGCCGGCTGCGAACGGCAGCATCTATGCGTCCTATGGCGTATCCGGCGTGCCCCCGGGCTCCTGGCTGTCGAACCCGGACAGCGGCCGCGAGGGCAACAATGCCTTCCCGGGTTGGGACGGCCAGAACTACGAGGGCGCCAAGGAGCAGCGGCTCACGAACATCGAGATCGGCACCAAGTGGAACTTCTTCAACGATCGACTCAGCACCAGCGCGGCGATCTTCCGGACCAAGCGTGACAACGTCGCCATGCGATCGGCCGGCGGCGGGGTGCCGAGCGGCTACGGCGAACAGATCGTGCAGGGGATCGAACTCGGCGTGGCGGGCGACCTGACCCCCGCCTGGTCGATGTTCGGCGGCCTGGTCCTGATGGACAGCGAGCGGCGCCACAACGCGACGGTCGATGCAGCCCTCAGCAGCGACTACCAGGGTGGCGTCACGTCCACCAGCGGCGATGAACTGGCCTTCACGCCGAAGGCCACGCTCAATCTCTGGACCACGTACCGCTTGAACGATCGCTTGACCGTCGGGGGCGGGGCGCAGTACGTCGGCAGTGCCTTCGTCGGTCGTCCCGATACGGCCGACCGGGTGATCCCGAACGGCCAGTCGGGCAAGGTACCGAGCTACACCATCTTCAACCTGATGGCAGCCTACGACGTGAGCCCGAACCTGCGCTTGCGGCTCAACATCGACAACATCACCGACGAGGTCTACGCGTCCTCGGTCAACTGGTCGGCCCGGCGCGCCTTCCTCGGCGCGCCCCGGACAGTCTTGCTGAGCGCGGACTTCCGCTTTTGAAGCCAGGCGGCGCCGTGCCCGTTCAGGCGGGCGTCGGTGCCGCCGGCCGCTGCGGCGGCTCGCCGGGGCGGGCGGTCGCGACGACCCCGAGGACCGATCCGTCGGCCGCGTTGACCAGGCCGAATGCCACTTCGACATACAGCTTGCGGCCGTCCTTGTGGGTGGCCCGGGTGAGTCGCACCTCGCCCTCGTGGCGAACCTTGCCCGCCGCGACCGCACGCTCGAAGCCGATCCAGTGGGCGCGCCGGAATCGTTCCGGAATCATGATGTCGAGGTTCTGCCCGAGGGTCTCGGCGGCGGAAAACCCGAAGAGCTTCTCGGCCGCGGCATTCCAGAGCAGGATCGTGCCGTCCGGATCCGAATAGACGACGGCATCGGGCAATTGCGCCAGCATCGCCTCGGCCGGGATGGCGGGCTGTGGCGGAGGGAAATCGGTCATCGGAAGGAGTCTCGGGTTCGAATCGTCGGCGCCCTGGGCGCGGCAGGGCCGTCGATCGGCCCTGCCGGATCCATCTTACTCGGCGAGCATGCCGCGGGCCACCCGGGCGAATCCAGCCGCCGGCGGCGTTTCGGCGAGCGCAGGGGCATTCGAGCGTGAAGTGAAGACCGCCGGCACGAGGTCGGCGAGGGTATGGCGGTCGAGGGCGTCGAAGTAGGCCTGCAGGGCGTCGGCGAAGACCGACTTCAGCCGGCAGGCGCTGCCCAGGGTGCAACTGGTGATACCTTCGCCGAAACATTCGACCAGGCGGAAGTCCGATTCGGTGCCACGCACGATGTCGCCGATGCGGATCTCGCGCGGATCACCGGCCAGGCGCAGGCCGCCGCCGCGACCGCGCGTCGTCGTGACCAGCCCGCGCCGGGCGAGGTCGTTGACGATCTTCATCAGGTGGTTCTTCGAGAGCTCGAGGTCGTCCGCGAGGTCGGCGATCGTGATCCGTCGATCCGGATACGTCGCGCAGTACATCAGTACCCGCAGCGAGTAATCGGTGTAGTCGGCAAGTCGCATGATGGCTCGGACCCGTCGTGGTTATTTCCGTCCCGGATGGGACTCGGTATAAGATGCATTCTAGATGAATCTTTCAGTCAAGTCATTGTGCAGTGAACCATCCTGGAGATCGATCCCATGACGTTCGTGGTCAGCGACGCCTGCATCCGGTGCAAACATACCGACTGCGTCGATGTCTGTCCTGTCGATGCGTTTCGCGAGGGGCCGAACATGCTGGTGATCGACCCCGACGAATGCATCGACTGCGCCGTCTGCGTGCCGGAGTGCCCGGTCGAGGCGATATTCGCCGAGGAGGACGTCCCCAGCGGTGAGGAACCGTTCATCGAGCTCAATGCCGAGCTTGCAAAGATCTGGCCGACGATCACCCGGGCTCACGAACCCCTGCCAGATGCCGATGAATGGGGCAAGAAAATCGGCAAGCTCGATCAATTGATCCGCTAATCGACAATCTTTCGGTCGCGTTCCCGCGCTGGTCCACTCGAACGGTCCGCCTTCAGGCGGTCGGCGACGGGCAGGTGACGAAACTGCGCAGGGTCCCCTCGAGTGCCGCGATCGCCCGGCTGGCCTGCTCGCTGGGCGGCGTGGCGACGTCGATCATCGCCAAACCCACCCCCGATCCGGTCTGCAAGTGCATCTGCGAGACGTTGATGTCCTCGTCGGCCAGCACCTGGTTGAGCCGTGAGATCATCCCGGGGCGGTCCCGGTGGATATGCACCAGGCGGCAGGGGGAACTCGGCGCGCCGACCGAAAGATCCGGCAGGTTGACGCTGCCGCGCACCGCCCCGGTACCGAGGTAGTCGCGCAGCTTTTCGGACACCTCGATCCCGAGGTTGGCCTGGGCTTCGATCGTCGAGCCGCCGACATGCGGCGTGAGGATCACGTTATCGCGCGATTGCAGGGGCGACTCGAAGGGATCCCTGGCCGATTTCGGCTCGACCGGGAACACGTCGATCGCAGCGCCGCGCAGGCGCCCGGCATCGAGCGCGGCGCACAGCGCCTCGATGTCGATGACCCGGCCCCGGGCGAGGTTGATCAGCACCGCGCCGTCCTTCATCAGCGCGAGGCGCCGGGCGCCGATCAACTGCTCGGTGTCGGGGCTCTGCGGCACATGGATGGTGACGATGTCGGATTCGGCGAGCAGCTCGTCGAGCGAACGGGTCGGCCTCGCATTGCCCAGCGGCAGGCGGGCGACGACGTCATGGAAGATCACCCGCATGCCGATGGATTCGGCGAGCAGGCCGGTCTGGGTGCCGATCTTGCCGTAGCCCACGATGCCCAGGGTCTTGCCACGGACCTCGTTGGAGCGGGTCGAATCCTTCAGCCAGCCGCCGCGGCGGGCCGCCTGGTGGCGCTCCGGCACCCGGCGCATCAGCGCGATCGCGTGGGAGATGACGAGTTCGGCCACCGAGCGGGTGTTCGAGAACGGCCCGTTGAATACGGCGACACCGTGCTCTCGCGCGGCGTCGAGGTCGATGTTGTTGGTGCCGGTGCAATAGGCGCCGATTGCCTTGAGGCGTGGCGCGCGCTCGAGGAACTCCCGGTCGATCTGGGTACGTGAGCGGATCCCGAGGATCTCGATGTCGGGCAGCAGGGGCGCGAGCCGCTCGAGCTCGCCGGCCTGGTTCATGCGTTCGATCCGTATCCCGGGCAGGGTTCCGAGGATCGGGTCGGCACTGGCGTGGATCTGTTCGAGCAGGAGTGTCAGCATTGGAGGATGAGGGGAGTGGCCCCGGTCGGGTTTCAGTGTTCAGGCGCCGCGGGCCAGTATCGGCGGGCCCGGCGGCGGGTTCAGAGGCCGAGGGCGAGGGCGGCGGCCTCGGACATCATCGATCGCTCCCAGGGCGGATCGAAGACGAGCTCGACCTCGACCCGTTCCACATGGGGCAGGGCGCCGAGCTTCTCGCTGACTTCCTTGCCGAGGATCGGGCCCATGCCACAGCCGGGCGCGGTCAGGGTCATGCGGACCTTGATCAGCAGCCCGCCTTCGTCGTCGTAGGGCAGGATCTCGCACGCGTAGACGAGGCCCAGCTCGACGATGTCGACCGGGATCTCCGGGTCATAGCAGGTTCGCATCGCCTGCCAGGCGAGTTCCTCGACTTCGTGGGGGCCCACCGAATCGGGAATCTCGGGCGCTTCCGGAACCGGCTGGCCGATCGCGTCGGCATCCTCGCCGCGCAGCCGTACCAGCTGGCCGTCGACCCAGAGGGTGAAGGCCGAGCCGAGGGCCTGGGTGATCATCACCGACTGGCCTTCGGGAAGCTCCATGGCCTGGCCGTCGGGGATGCGCTCGACCCACACGGAGCGCTCGAGGATGATGTGCTCGGATCCGCGCCTCATGCCGATTTCCCCTCGCTGGCGCCGTCCGCGTCGTTGATGGCGTGGCCAAGTGCGTGCCAGCCCAGCAGCACGCACTTGATCCGGCTCGGGTAGCGACGCACTCCCGCGAAGCTGATCAGCTTGCCGAGGCCGGCGTCGGCCGCTTCCTGCTTGCCGGTCATGACGGCGCGAAAGCGCTCCTGGAGCGCGAGCGCCGAAGTGACATCACCCTTCTTCACCGCCTCGGTCATCATCGAGGTCGATGCGACGCAGATGGCGCAGCCGCTGCCGGTGAAGCGGATGTCCTCGATGCGGTCCGCCTCGATGCGCAACTGCACCTGGACGTCGTCGCCGCATTGCGGGTTGGTGCCGCGCGCCTCGTGGGTCGGCGACGCCATCGGGCCGAAATTGCGTGGCGAGCGCTTGTGCTCGAGCACAAGCTCCTGATAGAGATCCGAGAGCGCGTCGCCGTCGTTCATGCCAGGGCCCTCAGCGCCGCCTCGACCGCCTCGACCAGGCGGTCGACTTCCTCATCGGTGTTGTAGGCGGCAAACGATGCGCGCGTGGTCGGCCCGCTGCCGAGACGCTCGATCAGCGGCATCGCGCAGTGATGGCCGGTGCGCACCGCGATCGCGCGCTCGTCGAGCAGGGTGCCGATGTCGTGCGGATGCACGCCGCGGGCGACGAAGGCGACGATCGCCGATTCCATGGAGTCGGGATTGAGCACCGTGATGCCCTCGATCGCGGCCAGGCCCGCTGCTGCGCGCGCGCGCAGGCGACGGACCTCGGCGTCGATCCGGGGGCGGCCGATGCTGTCGATGAAGCGGGCGGCTTCGGCCATCCCGACCGCGCCACCGACGTTCTGGGTGCCGCCCTCGAGCCGCGAGGGCAGCGGTGCGAAGCCGGCATCCTCGAGGCTGACCCAGTCGACCATGTCGCCGCCCAGGCGCAGCGGGCTGAGGCGCTCGAGCGCGGACAGCCGCCCCGCCAGGGCGCCGATGCCCATCGGCCCGTACATCTTGTGCGAGGAGAAGGCGAGGAAATCGCACTCGAGCGTGGCGAGGTCGAGGGTTTCGTGCGAAACCGCCTGGGCGGCGTCGAGCACGGTCAGCGCGCCGGCCTCGGCGGCCATGCGCAGCATGGCTTCGTAGGGCGGGCGATAGCCGGTGGCATTGGCGCAGGCGGTCAGCGCGAACACCCGGGTGCGTGGCCCGAGGAGCCGGGCCAGGTCTTCGGCGTGGACCCGGCCGGCGGTATCCGGCAGCAGGATGCGCAGGGTCGCGCCGCTGCGCCGGGCCGCGCGCTGCCAGGGAATCAGGTTGGCGTGATGCTCGAGGCCGCTGACGATGATCTCGTCGCCCGGCCCGAGGCTGGCCGGCACGCCGTCACCGGCCGACAGGCCATGGGCGACGGTGTTGAGCGCTTCGGTGGTGCCCGAAGTGAACACCAGGCTGTGCGCGTCGCCCAGGCCGATGAAGCGGCCGATGTCGGCGCGCGCCTGCTCGAACGCGTCGGTCGACTGCTGGCTCAGGGTATGGACGCCGCGGTGGATGTTGGCCCGGATCGTCGACTCGAACTCGCGGACCGCATCCATCACCGCCGTCGGGCTCTGGGTGGTCGCGGCGTTGTCGAGGTAGGCGAGCTGCCGGCCGCGGATCCGTTGCGCGAGGATCGGGAACTGCGCCCGGATCGTGTCGACTGGCAAGGCGTCGGCTGTTGCGCCCGGCCTGGCCTGGTGGATGCTGGCTTCGCTCATGCGCGCTCCGGCTTGCGTCCGACGTGCCCGGCGATCGCGTCGAGCAGGGCAGGGGTGAATCCGGCCTGCTCGAGCAGCGCCGGGTCGTCGATGCAGGAGGCGACCAGGGCGCTCGCCATGCCATCGACGATGAGCGCGCGGGCTGCATCCGGATCGATGCCGCGCTGGCTGGCATAGAAGAGGGCGTCTTCGGAGAGCGCTCCCCAGGTGGCGCCGTGGCGCGCCTCGACCTGGTCGTGGAGGATCTCGAGGTGCGGCCGCAGGACGATCTTCGGATGCCCCGCGGTGGGCACACCATGCAGGCCCTGGTCGACGATCGCGCCGGGTACGTCGCGTGGGATCAGGGTGCGCGCATTGACGACCACCCGGGCCTTGTCGGCGGCCAATACCAGGATGTCCACCCGGCTGCGGGTGCCGGGGGCGGAATGACGGACTTCGACCTGTTGTTCGAGACGGTCGGCGGCGGCCAGCAGGACCGCGATGCTCTCGGCGTGCGCGCCCTTGCCGACGAGGTCGATCTCGCTGCGCTCGAGGTGGTAGTCGCCGGCGGCGGCGATCGTCACCTGTTCGTAGCGGCCATCGCCATCGACCTCGACCACGGTCCGGTTGGCGATCGCGTTGGCCGGCGGTTCGCGGCGGATGCGCAGGTGACGCAGCCGCGCGCCCGCGCCGACCCGGATGGACGTGAGCGCATTGCGGGTCATGGCCGACGCGATGTCACCGCTCGCCGGGCTGTCGGCATCCTCGACCAGGGTGAAGTCGGCGCCGGGTGCAATCTCGACCATCAGCAGCGGCGCATCGCGCATGCCGTCGGAGTGGCGCCGTATCCGGATCGAACCGCCCTTGTCGGCCGCATCGACGCGCAGGCTGGCGAAGCCGGTGCAACTGGCCGCATGGGCGTCGGCCAGCGGCGCGTATTCATCGAGCAAGGTCGTGGGTATCGATGCGAGCGCGGCGGCAAGCCGTTGCGGATCGGTCTCGATGGCGAGTTGCGGCCCGGTGGCGCCGCCGGGCGCCTCGGCGACCCAGGCCGTCGATTCGGCGCCGGTCGACACCGGCCGGGCCAGCCAGGTATCGGCTTCGGGCGGACGCAGGTGGCGGAACAACTCGGTGCGCCGGGGAATCCACTGGTCGCGCACGCGTTGCAGCGCGGCCGGTTCTCGATTTGCCGCTTCGGACTGCATGCTCAACCCTCGATCGATTCGCGGGTCCGGGAGAAACCGGTCCGCGCGATCTCGCGCGCCAGGTCGAGCGAGCCGGTCCGGGAGATCCGGCCGCCGTCGAGTTCGGCGACCCGGTCCGGGGCCACGGCCTCGACCATCGCGAGTGAATGGGAGATCAGGAGGAAGGCGGTGCCTTGCGCGCGCATCCGGTCGATCGTCGAGACGATCGACCGGATGCCGTCGACGTCCATGCCCGAATCGACCTCGTCGAGGATGGCGAGCTTCGGGGCAAGCATGGCGAGTTGCAGGAGTTCGTTGCGCTTGCGCTCGCCGCCGGAGAAGCCTTCGTTGACCGGGCGGTTCAGGAAGGCGGCCGGCAGGTCGATATCGGCGGCGATGCCCTTGGCGCGCGCGAGGAAGTCGAAGGCATCGACCGGCTCGCGGTCCTGCGCCTCGAGGATGGAATTGAGCGAAGTACGCATGAACAGGTTGTTGCGTACCCCGGGCAGGTCGGGTGGCGACTGGAAGGACAGGAACAGCCCCGCGCGGGCGCGATCCTGCGGCGTCATCGCCAGCAGGTCGGCGCCGGCAAGCTGCGCCTGGCCGCCGACCACCTCGTAGCGCGGATGGCCCGCGAGCGCGAAGCCCAGCGTGCTCTTGCCGCTGCCGTTCGCGCCCATGATCGCCACCACCTCGCCGGCGGCGACGTCGATCGAGACCGACTCGAGCACCCGCCGCTCGCCCGCTCGCACTGCGAGGTTTCGTACTTCCAGAATCGTTCCGCCCTGGTCCGCCATTGTTTCGATGTCCTGTCTTTGCTGTGTGATGCCAATCGGGCCGGTCAGCCGACCGCGCCTTCGAGGGAAACCGACAGCAGGGCGCGCGCTTCGAGCGCGAACTCCATCGGCAACTCCTCGAGGACAGCCTGGCAGAAACCGCCGACGATCAGCCCGGTGGCCTCCTCGGGGTCGATGCCGCGCTGCTGGCAGTAGAAGAGCCGGTCCTCGGAAATCCGGGTCGTCGTCGCCTCGTGCTCGACGGTGGCGTCGGTGCGGGCGGTCTCGATGTAGGGGTAGGTCGCCGCGCCGCATTCGCCGCCGATCAGCAGGGAGTCGCACTGGGTGTTGTTGCGCGCGTCCTGCGCCGTCGGGGCGACCCTCACCAGGCCGCGATAGTTCTGCTGCGAGTGGCCGGCGCTGATGCCCTTGGAGACGATCCGGCTGGTGGTGCGCTTGCCGAGGTGGATCATCTTCGTGCCGGTGTCGGCCTGTTGCCGGTGGTTGGTGACCGCGATCGAGTGGAACTCGCCGTTGGAGTCATCGCCGCGCAGGATCACGCTCGGATACTTCCAGGTGATCGCCGAGCCGGTTTCGACCTGGGTCCAGGAGATCCGCGAACGGGCGCCCGCGCACAGGCCGCGCTTGGTGACGAAGTTGTAGATGCCGCCGCGTCCCTGTTCGTCGCCCGGGTACCAGTTCTGCACCGTCGAGTACTTGATGAACGCATCGTCGTGGGCTATGAGCTCGACGACCGCCGCGTGCAGCTGGTTCTCGTCGCGCTGGGGGGCGGTGCAGCCTTCGAGGTAGCTCACCTCGCTGCCCGCCTCGGCGATGATCAGGGTCCGCTCGAACTGCCCGGTGTTGCGGGCATTGATGCGGAAGTACGACGACAGCTCCATCGGGCAGCGCACGCCCTCGGGGATGTAGACGAAGGATCCGTCCGAGAACACGGCGGAGTTCATGGCGGCGTAGAAGTTGTCCGCCAGCGGCACGACGCTGCCGAGATAGCGCTCGACGATTTCCGGGTGGTTCTCGACGGCATGCGAGAACGAGCAGAAGATCACGCCCACCGCCGCGAGCTGCTCGCGGAAGGTGGTGCCGACCGAGACCGAGTCGAACACCGCATCGACCGCGACGCCGGCCAGGCGGGCCCGCTCATGCAGCGGGATGTTCAGTTTTTCGTAGGTCTCGAGCAGCTTGGGATCGACTTCGGAAAGATCCTTCGGGCCATCGGCAAGTGACTTGGGCGCCGAGTAATACGACAGCGCCTGGAAGTCGATCGGCTCGATCCGCAGCTTCGCCCAGTCGGGATGCGGCATCGCCATCCATTGCTCGAGCGCGGCCAGGCGGCGCTTGAGCAGGAACTCCGGCTCGCGCTTGCGCCGCGAGATCTCGCGGATCGTGGATTCGTCGAGACCCGGCGGCAAGGTGTCCGAGTCGATGTCGGTCACGAAGCCGTGCGGGTACGGTCGCGACAGGGCTTGCGCGATCGTGGTGTCGTCTTGGGCTGCCGACATGGGCTCAGGTCCTGGTGAAGTCGATCACGATCTCGCCGGGCTCGCGCTGCAGGTAGGTGATCTCGACCGCATCGCCGTAGCGCGCGGCCAGCTGCGCCAGCAGGGGCAGGGGATCGTGGTCATTGACGAAACGCATGGTTTCGCTCGGTCCGAGGCTGTCCATCGCGCCGAAGATCGCGGCATGGCGAAAGCGCTTCGACACCCCGCGGGCATCGAAGACGTAGGCGGCCTGGGGCAGCTGCTCGGGGGATGTCATGACTGTTCTCGCCTGGTTGTGGGTACGCGAAAGATCGATCCTGTGGCAACCCGATCACGGGTTGGCCGGTCGTCCAGTAAAAGATGCAAGTTTCGTGCATCAAATATTAGCGCGACGGGCCGATCAAAGCAATCTGTAGCGTACATCTTTGGGGCGTGAAGCCCCTCTCCATCCCTGCAAGCGGTACGGGCAACTTTCCCTTGACCGGTTCGCATTTGCAAACGAGAATCATTGTCAACGCTTGCAGCCATCGACCGCGATCCATCGATCGCATCCCGCCGACAGCTGCCGGTGGCCAGCCAGGCCTGCGAATCCGCGCCCCAGCCAGCCCCTGGAAACGTGCCAGACAGTCCGCCGCGTCGGCATTCGCCGATGCGGCACGGCGGCGTTCAACCGTACCCGACGGGGTCCGGACGAACGCTGTTCGGAATGCCTGCCGGCGCGATGTTACCTGTCCACCGGAATTCTCACCCGAATGCCCGTATTGTTTGCCGGCGATCCCGGTCTGGAGGCCGCTCGCATGGCATTGCCAGCCTGGCCTCGCAGCCTGCTAGCCCTGGTCCTCGTTTCCCTCGCTACCCCGGCCGCCGCGCAGGCGCCACGCGAGGCGAGCCTCGACCAGGTCGTCGTCACGGGCACCCGGACCGAAAAGACGCTCGACGACACACCGACCCGCACCGAGGTCGTGACCCGGCAGGAGCTCGAGCGCACCGGGGCGGTGACCCTCACCGACGCCCTCGAGAACCTGCCCGGCGTGCACCTGTCCGAAGTGCACGGCAAGTCCGGCCACAGCATTTCGCTCCAGGGGCTCACCGGCGACCAGGTCCTGGTGCTGGTCGATGGCCTGCCGATCACCGCCAGCACCGGATCGACCGTCGACCTCAGCCAGTTGCTGCTCGTCGAGGTCGATCGCATCGAGGTGGTCAAGGGCGCCTCGTCGGTCCAGTACGGCAGCGCGGCCATGGGCGGCGTCGTCAACGTCATCACCCGGCCGATCCAGCCCGGGTTTTCCGGCGCCGCCGGGGTCGACGTCGGCAGTCGCGGCGGCCAGAACGATTCCGGCGACTCCACCGACCTGGCCTGGCGACACCTGCGCGGCCTGCTCGAAGGCGGGTCGCAGCAATGGCGCTGGCGGGTCGCCGCCGACGCCCTGCATGACGATGGCTATGCCATCGACCCGAGCGGCTGGTCGCGCCAGGGCGACCGGATCCGGCGCGAGCAGGCGATGGCTCGCCTCGGCTGGCACGGCGGCAACGGGAGGACCGCGTTCGTCGAGTTCGAGCGCTACCGGGAGAAGGACACCCAGCGCTATACCCAGTATGCGCCGCCCAACTACATTCCCCAGCTCAAGACCGAGGACATCGACCGCGACCGCCTGACCGGGGGCCTGGCCTGGCGCTTCGATGGCGGCACCCGCCTCGAGTTCAAGGGCGTCGACGAGTCCTACGACAGCACGAGCGAGGGCGCATCCAATGGCGTCGGCACCACCGATCGCCACGCCGGCCAGCGGATGACCCATCTCGGCGCCCAGCTCGACCTGCCGGCCTGGCGCAACCAGGCCTGGCAGTTCGGCGCGGACGTGCACCGCGAGACCCTCACGCAGACCAACAATGGCGTCGCCGAACTGGTCGGCGGGAGGGTCGAGCGCGACAGCCATGAACTCTTCGCGCAGAACGACATCTTCCTCGGCGATCGCACCGAGCTCGTGCTGGGCCTGCGCTGGCAGGACGATTCCGATTTCGGCAGCCATGTCGCGCCGAAGATCGCGATCCGCCATGAACTCGAGTCGAACTCGGCATGGTCCACCAGCCTGCGCGGCAGCGTCGGCCAGGGCTACCGGGTCCCGAACCTCAAGGAGCGCTACTTCCTGTTCGACCACAGCGCGCTCGGCTACGTGGTGCTCGGCAACCCCGACCTGCGCCCGGAGTCGTCGACCAGCTACCAGCTCGGCGCCGTCTTCTCCCGCGGCAACGACCTGCGCATCGAAGTCAACGCGTTCCACAACGACATCGAGGACCTGATCCAGACCGATTCCAACCCGAGCGGTACCTTCAACGGCGTCCAGGCCTTTCGCTACAACAACGTCGCCGAAGCCCAGACCAGCGGTCTCGAAACCGGCGTCACCTGGCGGGCCTCGCCCAGCGTGTCGATGAACGCCGCCTACACCTACACCCGGGCACGCGACGTCGGCACCGGCCTCGAGCTGACCCGCCGGCCGCGCAGCGTCGCCCGGCTCGGCGTCGACTGGCGCTTCGCCGAGCGCACGGTACTCGCGACGCGCGTGCGCTACCAGAGCAGCGAACTATCGCGTACCGACACGGGCGCCCGCTCGCCGGCCTGGGGGAGCGTCGACCTGAGCGTGACCCATGAATTCCGCGGCGGCCTGGCGGGCTTCTTCTCGGTGCGCAATCTGTTCGACGAGCAGCGCGACTTCGCCAACCCCGACGACTTCGGCCCGCGCTCGGGACGGCTGGTGATGCTCGGCCTGCGCTACCGCTTCGGCGATGCCGCCGCTGCCCGCTGAGCGGACCAGCTGTCGCACAGACGAGACCCGCCCCAGGATCCTGAACCCCGATCGACGAATGCAACGCAATCCGCGATCTGCAACGCGATCAAAGACCTCGAAACCCGATCAACGCCACCTGAATCCGGAGAGACCCAAATGAAGAAGACCACCTGCTCCCTCGCCGTCGTCTCGACCCTGCTCGTCGCCTGTGGCGGCGGGGGCGGTTCGTCCACGCCGCAGGAACCGGCCGCGGGCTTCACCACGGACGCGACCTGGACGGTAGCCCTGCCGGCGAACGGCGAGTCGGTCTGCTACGACTTCGACGTGCCGGCCGAGGCCGCCTGCACCGGCACGGCCTGGGATGTCCAGCTCGCCAGCGGCGGTCGTTCGGCGACGCTGTATACCAACAGCGGGCCTTCCGGCGAGGGCGGTGGCGGGGCCTTCGCAACCCCGTTCGACCACACCTGGGCCGACCTGCTCACCTGGTCCGATGCCTTCACCGACGCCACCGGCGCCGTCATTCCGGCGCAGCTCTACTTCGCCGATACCGCCAACAGCGTGGCTACCGGCGACAACGGCATCCAGTCGCAGGCCTTCGAATACGGCCTCGGCGGCGACGACGACCACCTGCTGTACCCGACCTACAAGGTCTTCCTTGTCACCACCGATTCGGCGAACGTCGATCCGGTCGGCACCCCGGACAAGCCGGTGTTCGCGGTTCAGGTTACCGGCTACTACGGTGGCGCCGCGGGCACCGAGTCGGGCCACGTCAGCTTCCGATGGGTCAACCGGACGGAGCCCGGTGTGCTGCGCGGGCCGGTAACGGTCGATGCGCGTGCCGGCTGGGTCTACTTCGACCTGGTGACGGGCACGGAAAGCTCGGAGACCGGTGCCTGGCAGGTCGCGTTCAACCGCTACAACGTCAAGCTCAATGGTGGCGCTTCGGGCACAGGAACGGCAGCCGGCTTCCTGGCCAAGGTGCCGGCGGGCTTTTACGACGGCGACGGCAATCCGGTCGCGGCGAACATCATGGGCGCGGACCCGACCGCGATGGCAACCGAGCTCGAGGCGCCCGACCTGGCGGTGCCGGCAGCCGCCAATCGCTGGGTCAAGGACACCGTTGGCTCGCAACTCGCGCCGACCTACCAGGGCACATACCCCTCTCCGCTCGACTACGGCTGGTACAACTACTATCCGACCGCCGCCGCCGCTGAAGCCGCCGGTTTGCCGGCCGTGGCGCATCTTCTCAAGGCGAATCCGGACCGCGGGACCCTCGTGCGATCCGGCGAAGGCAACAGCTATGCGCGGATGCGCCTGGCCGACATCATCTATGCCGACCCGAACGACTACAACAGCGCGCAGACCTGGACCTTCGAGTTCGGTGTCCAGCCCGCCGCGTCGAACTGAATTCCCACGGATACGGAGAGAAGCATGGCAGAGAAGAACGAACCTGCATCCGCGGATGGCGCCAGCATCCGCCGCGGCTGGGATGACCTGGTGAAGGCCGAGCCCAAGTTGCGACCGGTCGACGCGGCCGAACGCCTGGGCGTGGCCGAAGGCCAGCTGGTCGCGTCCCGGGTGGGCGAGCGCGCGATCGCGCTGGCCGGCCCCTACGCGAAGATCCTCCAGGAACTGCCGGCGGTCGGCGAGGTCATGGTGCTGACCCGCAACCCGAGCGCGGTCCACGAGAAGGTCGGCCGTTTCGACAAGGTCGAGATCGGTCCCGGCCACGGTATCGTGCTCAACCACGACATCGACCTGCGGCTGTTCATGAGCCAGTGGCGCCATGGATTCGCCTTCGAGCAGCCGCTCGACGGCGGCGCCGTTCGCCGCAGCTTCCAGTTCTTCGACGGAGCGGGCGTCGCGGTCCACAAGGTGTTCGCGCGTGCCGATACCGACATGGCGCAGTGGCAGGCGATCATCGAGCGCCATCGTGCCCCGGAGCAGAAGGACAGCATCGCGGTCAAGCCGCGGCCGGCCCCGGCGCCCGATCTCGCCGACGACATGATCGACGTCGAGACGATGCGCAGCACCTGGGCGGACCTCCAGGACACCCACGACTTCTTCGGCATGTTGCGCGACCTGCGGGTCGGGCGGCGGCAGGCGCTGCGCCTGGCCGGGCCGAAGTTCGCCGAGCGCGCCGGGCTCGATTCGGTCGTGACCCTGCTCGAGCGGGCCGCCGCGAGCGGCGTGTCGATCATGTGCTTCGTGGGCAACCCGGGCTGCATCCAGATCCACACCGGCCCGGTGAGCAACATCCGCGCGATGGGGCCCTGGATCAACGTGATGGACCCGGGCTTCAACCTGCACCTGCGCAACGACCATGTGGCCGATGCCTGGGTGGTGCGCAAGCCGACCTCCGACGGGGTGGTGACTTCGCTCGAGGTGTTCGACGAGAACAACGGCAACTTCGCCCAGTTCTTCGGCGAGCGCAAGCCGGGTTCCGAGGAGCGCCAGGACTGGCGCGACCTGGTCGAGAGCCTGGTCGACCGGGAGACCAGCACGGCATGACGATCGTCTCGCGTCGCCGCCAGCTACTGCTTGGCGGTTCGTGCGTGCTTGCGGCAGTCGCCGGGCTCGTGCCGGCGGCGCGCGCCGCGCAGGCGCCGCGGCGCATCGTCAGCGTCGGTGCCGACATGACCGAGCTGGTCTACGCGTTCGGCGCCGGCGACCGGATCGTCGCGACCGACACGACCAGCCTCTGGCCGCCGCAGGCGCGCGAGACCCGCAAGGTCGGCTACCTGCGCAATCTCTCGGCCGAGGGCCTGCTCTCGGTCGAACCCGACCTGCTCCTGCTGTCCGGGTCGGCCGGCCCGGAGAGTACCCTGCGGCAACTGGAGGGCACCGGCCTGCGGATCGTGCAGGCTAGCGAGGACTACTCGCTGGCGGGCGCCCGCGCGAAGTTCGCGCTGGTCGGCGAGGCCCTCGGCGAATCGGCCAGGGCCGCCGAGCTCATCGCCGGGTTCGACCGCGACGTCGCCCGCCTGCGCGAGGTGACCCATTCGGTTCCGCACCAGCGCGGCGTGTTCCTGCTCGCCGCCGGCAGTGGTTCGCCCCAGGTGGCCGGCCGGGAGACCGCGGCGCAGGCGATCCTCGACCTCGTCGGCGTGGACAATGTGCTCGACCACCATGGCTACAAGGCGGTATCGCCCGAAGCCCTGGTCGCGGCCGGGCCGGAAGTCGTCCTGGTCATGAGCACGGCCTCGGGTGACGGTATCGAGGCCGCTGCCGCCACGCCCGGGATGGCGCTGACGCCGGCGGGCCGGGCAGGGCGGATCGTCACGATCGACGGCGTGGCCCTGATGTCCTTCGGTCCGCGGGTCGCGAAAGCCGCCGCCCTGCTGGCCGAGCGCCTGCGCGCGCCATCCAGCGCCCGGCAATGAACGGCGCCGGCGCGGCCAGCGCATCGCCAGCGAAGCGCACGATCGACGCGGCCGGCGCCACCGTGCGATCCGTCTCCCGCGAACGCCGAGGGCGCCAGCTGGTCTGGCTCTCGGCCGGGCTGGCACTGGCGGCCCTTTTACTCGGCGTCATGATCGGCCCGGTGCGGCTCGGGGTCGGCGAGGTCCTGCGCGTGCTGGCCGGGGCGCTCGGCCTGGCCGATGTGTCCGACCTCGGCTACAAGGCGCAGGTGCTGCAGACGGTGCGCCTGCCGCGGGTGGTGCTGGCGGCGGCCGCGGGCGCGGCTCTTTCGGTCTCGGGCGCGGTGATGCAGGGCATGTTCCGCAATCCGCTGGCCGATCCGGGTCTGATCGGGGTATCGGCGGGCGGGGCGCTGGCGGCGGTTGCGGTCATCGTGCTCGGCCCCGGCGTGCTGGCCGGGCTCGGTGGTCTCGCCTTGCCGGTCGCGGCGTTCCTGGGATCGCTCGCGACCATCGGCCTGATCTACCGGGTCTCCCAGTTCGACGGCCGGGTCGTGATTCCGACCATGTTGCTCTCCGGGGTCGCGGCCAATGCGCTGGCCGGCGCCATGATCGGCTACCTGACCTTCCTGAGCGACGAAAACCAGCTGCGCCTGCTCACCTTCTGGACCCTGGGCAGCGTGGGCGCCGCCAGCTGGCAGGCCAGCCTGCCGGCCATTGCCGTGATGCTGGTCGCGACGATCCTGTCGCTGCGCCTGGCCCGGCCGCTCAATGCCCTGCTGCTCGGCGAGGACGCGGCGATGCACCTCGGCGTCGAGGTCGCAACGCTCAAGCGTCGCTCGGTTGTGCTGACCGCGCTCGCGGTCGGCGCCGCGGTGTCCGCCTGCGGCATCGTCGGCTTCCTCGGGCTGGTCACGCCGCACCTCGTGCGCCTGCTGACCGGCCCCGACCATCGCTTCGTGCTGCCTGCTTCGGCCCTGGTCGGCGCCGCGCTGATGCTCTCGGCCGACCTGGTCGCGCGCACCGTGGCCAGTCCGGCCGAACTGCCTCTCGGCGTGGTCACCGCGCTGGTCGGCGCGCCCTTCCTGTTCTGGCTGTTGCAGCGCCGCCGCGGTGCCGGGAGCTTCGGATGAACGCCGCCGACCCGACCATCGGGCCCGGGGCGGGGAGCTGCCTGGTTTCCGGGGCCCGGCCCGGGCCCTCGCGCCTGGCCGCGGTGGGCCTGACGGTCCGCCGCGGCGGCCGGACGATCCTCGACGCCCTCGACTGCGAGTTCCGCGCCGGCGAGCTGACCGCGATCTGCGGCCCGAACGGCGCGGGCAAGTCGACCCTGCTGGCGGCGCTGGCCGGCTCCCTGGCGCCCAGCGGTGGGCAGGTCCGCCTCGACGGCCAGCCCTTGCGGGGATGGTCGGCACTGGCGCTGGCCCGCCGGCGCGCGGTCCTGGCGCAACAGGCGGTCCTGCAATTCCCCTTCCTCGTCACCGAGGTCGTCGCCCTCGGTCGCTCGCCGCACCATGGCCGATCCAGCGCCGCGACCGACGAGCGCGTCATCGGCGAGGCGATGCGACTGGTCGATGTCGAGGACCTTGCCGATCGCGACTACCTGGCCTTGTCGGGCGGGGAGCGCCAGCGGGTCCACATCGCGCGCAGCTTCGCGCAGGTATGGGAGGCGCCGGCCGACGGCGCCCGCTGGCTGTTGCTCGACGAGCCCACCGCATCGCTCGACCTGCGCCACCAGATCGGCCTGATGAAGACTCTCGGCCGGCTGGCCCGCGAAGGCTGGGCGGTGGTGACGGTGCTGCACGACCTGCACCTGGTGGCGCGCTGGGCCGATCGCTGCGTACTGATGCGCCATGGCCGTCTGGTTGCCGACGGGCCGGCGGCGGCCGTCCTGAGCCCCGAGCGCATCGGCGAGGTCTACGAGCTCGAACCGGAAGACCGCCAGGCCTTCGCGCCGGGAATTCCGGGCGCATAGCAGCGGGCGATGCCGACGGATCGGGCCCGGGTGGGTGGGGTGGGCGAAGTCGGCCCCCCACGCTCCACCGCTACGCGGTCTCGCTCTCCCCCGAGGAGGCCCTTTTGTCCTGGGGCGGCCCGATGAGAAAAAGGGTGGCGGTCCGGCTGGAACCGCCACCCCGCGTACCGGTGCGAGTGCCCTATTCGGCGGGCTGGATTCGCGCCGCCTGCTTGCCTTTCGGCCCCTGTACGACCTCGAACTGGACTTTCTGTCCTTCTTTCAGGGACTTGAAGCCGTTCATCTCGATTGCCGAGAAATGGGCGAAAAGGTCTTCGCCGCCTTCATCGGGCGTGATGAAGCCGAAGCCTTTTGCATCGTTGAACCACTTGACGGTACCGGTTGCCATAATCGAGCCATCCGCTTGTGAAATTTGTTATATGCCGGGCCAGACAAACGGTGCCGCATTGAATCTGATCGAATCGGACTTCATCAAGACATCCCCCGTCCTGACCACCTTGCGCACCCGGCGCTTGAAATCCCCCCGGGTCGGCGCCACTTGTGGAAAGACGCGATTGCAGTTGCTGCGTCGTTCCTGCTACGGCACCGTTTCAGGATGTAAACCCTGAAAAGCAAAGGGATTCTTTGTGAAGTCCGGCTATTAGTCAAGCAGGTTTGCGCCGATCCCGCCGGCCCGCGTGACAGGGGTCACGCAAGCCGCCGAACGGCATGTTGGCGTTATTGCACGGGCCGCTACTGTCTATAGAATGAGAGCATGGCGACAAGGCACGATCCCTCCACCGTACTGGAGCGACAGGAGTCGCGCGTCAAGCCGCCGCCCATGTACCAGGTCATGCTGCTCAACGACGACTTCACCCCGATGGAATTCGTCGTCGAGGTGTTGCAGAAGTTCTTCGGCATGGACCGCGAACGAGCGACACAGGTTATGTTGAAGGTGCACCGTGAAGGACGAGGCGTATGTGGCCTCTATCCACACGATGTGGCGGCAACCAAGGTCGAACAGGTGAGTAGTTTTTCACGCGAGCACCAGCACCCGCTGCAATGCGTGATGGAGGAAGCATGATCGCGCAAGAGCTTGAAGTCAGCCTGCACATGGCGTTTGTCGAAGCCAGGCAGCAGCGCCACGAGTTCATAACCGTGGAGCACCTGCTGCTGGCGCTGCTCGACAACCCGTCCGCGGCTGAAGTGTTGCGCGCGTGTGCGGCCAACATCGACGAACTCCGCAAGAACCTGACCGGGTTCATCAAGGAAAACACCCCGGTGGTGCCGGGGACCGAAGAGATCGACACCCAGCCGACGCTCGGGTTCCAGCGTGTGATCCAGCGCGCGATCATGCACGTCCAGAGCACGTCCAACGGCAAGAAGGAAGTCACCGGCGCGAATGTGCTGGTCGCGATCTTCGGCGAGAAGGACTCCCACGCGGTGTACTACCTGCACCAGCAGGGCATCACCCGGCTCGACGTCGTCAACTACATCTCCCACGGCATCACCAAGACGCCGCAGCCGCGCGAGCAGCAGAAGGAAGAGCCGACCGAGGTCGAGGCCGAAGGCAACGCCGGCCAGCAGGGCGCGCTCGAGCAGTACACCCAGAACCTCAACGCCGCCGCCCGCGAAGGCCGGATCGATCCCCTCATCGGTCGCGAGAGCGAGGTCGAGCGGGTCATCCAGGTGCTGTGCCGCCGGCGCAAGAACAATCCGCTGCTCGTCGGCGAGGCCGGCGTCGGCAAGACCGCGATCGCCGAGGGCCTGGCCTGGCGCATCGTCCAGAACGACGTTCCCGACGTGCTCGCCGAAGCGGTCGTCTATTCGCTCGACATGGGCGCGCTGCTCGCCGGCACCAAGTACCGGGGCGACTTCGAGCAGCGCCTCAAGGCGGTGCTCAAGGCGCTCAAGCAGTCGCCCGGGGCGGTGCTGTTCATCGACGAGATCCACACCATCATCGGCGCGGGCTCGGCCTCGGGCGGCACCCTCGACGCATCCAACCTGCTCAAGCCGGCGCTGTCCTCCGGCCAGCTCAAGTGCATCGGGGCGACGACCTACACCGAGTACCGCGGCATCTTCGAGAAGGACCACGCCCTGTCGCGCCGGTTCCAGAAGATCGACGTGGTCGAGCCGAGCGTCGAGCAGACGGTCCAGATCCTGCGTGGCCTGAAGTCGCGCTTCGAGGAGCACCACCAGGTGAAGTACTCCGCGTCGGCCCTGACCACGGCCGCGGAGCTCGCCTCCAAGTACATCAACGACCGCCACTTGCCCGACAAGGCGATCGATGTCATCGACGAGGCCGGCGCGGCGCAGCGGATCCTGCCGAAGAACAAGCAGAAGAAGGTCATCGGCCGTCCCGAGATCGAGGCGATCGTCTCCAAGATCGCCCGGATCCCGCCGGCTTCGGTGTCCTCGGACGATCGCAGCAAGCTGCAGCACCTCGATCGCGACCTCAAGAACGTCGTGTTCGGCCAGGACGCGGCCATCGAGGCGCTCGCCGCCGCGATCAAGATGTCGCGCTCGGGCCTGGGCAAGCCGGACAAGCCGATCGGCTCCTTCCTCTTCTCCGGTCCGACCGGCGTCGGCAAGACCGAGGTCGCCAAGCAACTCGCGTTCATCATGGGCATCGAGCTGATCCGCTTCGACATGTCCGAGTACATGGAGCGGCATGCGGTGTCGCGCCTGATCGGCGCGCCTCCCGGCTACGTCGGCTTCGACCAGGGCGGGCTGCTCACCGAGGCGATCACCAAGAAGCCGCATGCCGTGCTGCTGCTCGACGAGATCGAGAAGGCGCATCCGGACATCTTCAACATCCTGCTGCAGGTCATGGACCACGGCGCCCTGACCGACAACAACGGTCGCAAGGCCGACTTCCGCAACGTGATCATCATCATGACCACGAACGCGGGCGCCGACACCCTGCAGAAGCGCTCGATCGGCTTCAACGACAGCAAGCAGGCCGGCGACGAGATGCAGGAGATCAAGCGGCTGTTCACGCCCGAGTTCCGCAACCGGCTCGACTCGATCATCAGCTTCGGTTCGCTCGACGAGAACATCATCCTGCGGGTCGTCGACAAGTTCCTGATGCAGCTCGAGGAGCAGCTCCACGAGAAGAAGGTCGAGGCGATCTTCACCGACGACCTGCGCCAGCATCTCGCCAGGAACGGCTTCGATCCCCTGATGGGCGCCCGTCCGATGCAGCGCCTGATCCAGGACACGATCCGCAAGGCGCTCGCCGACGAACTGCTGTTCGGCAAGCTGGCCAACGGCGGCAAGGTGACGGTCGACGTCGACGACAAGGACGAGGTGCAGCTCACCTACACCGAGTCCTCGCCGCCCGATGGCGAAGGGGAGCCGAAGGTGGAGGCCGAGCAGGCCTGAGCCGGTTTCGGCATTCCGGTTCCGGGGGGGCGGCGCTTGCCGCCCCTTCCTTCATCCGCAGGCAGGGGCGCCGCGCCGGCCGGGGGGCCGGTTTTGCGGCCCGGCTGGCGGCCGGTAAGATCCACCATTCCCGCGACTCCCCCTGATCCGGATGCTCCTGGACAAGCGATTTCTCCTCTGGCTCGCGTTCGGCCTCTCCTGGGGCGGGGTTGCCATCGCCCTGGTGCTGCAGCATGGCTTCGACATGCAGCCTTGCGCCTGGTGCACCGTCCAGCGCGGCATCTATCTCCTGGTGGGCGCGATTGCGCTGCTCGGGCTGGTGGCGCCCGGGGCGCTTGCCCGCATGGTGCTGGCGCTGCTGGGCGCCGCGCTCGCACTCGGCGGCCTGGCGGCAGCCGGCTACCAGCATTTCGTGGCGGCGAAGTCGAGTACTTGCGGTTTCAGCTGGGCCGATCGCATGATCTACGAGGCGCAGCTCGATGAATCCATGCCATGGCTGTTCAAGGCGACCGCGTCGTGCAGCGAGGCCAACCTGCCGCTGTTCGGTGTGCCTTTCGCTGTCTGGAGCGCGGCGCTGTTCGTGTTCCTTTTCGTGATCCTGTTACGGGTGGCCCTGCGCCGCGACCACCCGTGACCCTGCCGGGGACGCCGCAATGAATGCCCTCGATCAACTCAAGCAGTTCACGACCGTCGTCGCCGACACGGGCGACTTCCGGCAGCTCGAGGCCTACGCGCCGCGTGATGCCACCACCAATCCGACCCTCATCCTGAAGGCGGTGGGCATGCCCGCCTATCGGCATCTCCTCGACGAGGCGATCGCCGCCGGCGGCGGTCGGGCGCGGGCCGAGGTGACCGACAGCCTGCTGGTGCGTTTCGGCACCGAGATCCTCTCGATCATCCCGGGGCGGGTCTCGACCGAGGTCGACGCGCGGCTGTCCTTCGACACCGAAGCGACGATCGCCCGCGCCCATTCGCTGGTCGAGGCCTACCGGCGCGCGGGCATCGCCCCGGAGCGGGTCCTGATCAAGATCGCCTCGACCTGGGAAGGCATCCGCGCCGCCGAA
>CAYZBJ010000028.1:39872-41001 GCA_964476625.1 uncultured Burkholderiaceae bacterium
GCCGAACGGCTCGAGCGCGAAGGCATCCACTGCAACCTGACATTGCTGTTCTCGTTCGCACAGGCGGTGGCCTGCGCGGATGCCGGCGTGACCCTGATTTCACCCTTCGTTGGCCGGATCCACGACTGGTACAGGCAGCGCGAGGGGCGTGACTACACCGGCGAGGACGACCCCGGGGTCGTATCGGTGCGGCGCATCTACGACTACTTCAAGAAGTTCGGCTACGAGACCGAGGTGATGGGTGCGAGCTTTCGCAACATCGAGCAGATCCGCGCCCTGGCCGGATGCGACCTGCTGACCATCAGCCCGGAGCTGCTGGCGCAGCTCGCTGCCGACGAGCGACCGTTGCCCCGGCGGCTCGACCCGGCCGCCGCTCGCCAGAAGACGATCGAGCGCGAACGTTTCGACGAGCGCCAGTTCCGCTTCGCGGTCAACGAGGACGCGATGGCGACCGAGAAGCTGGCCGAGGGCATCCGGGCCTTCGTCGCCCATGCGCTCGAACTCGAGGCATTGGCCAGCGCCTGAGGAGGAGTTTCGACTCCAACCGGAGACGGCGTCGACAAGTCCGGTGGGTCAGTCCCCGGTCCCGCCCCGCGCAGCCTCGGGGTGGCGCTCGTACCACGCGCGCAAGGCCTGCCGGTATCGATCCATCGCGGCATCATGCAGATCGAAGACGCAGGGGTTGCAGCCGCTGCCGCAGCAGTCTTCCGGATCAGGTTCCGGCGGGGGCACGGGCATCGGATCAGGATCGGCTGGCGGCATGGGTTCGCCCGTCGGGCCGGGACGCTAGCGGGTGCCGGTGCTGCCGAAGCCGCCGGCGCCGCGCTCGCTGTCGGCGAATTCCTCGACGATGTCGAAGCCGACCTGCAGCACCGGGACGACCAGCAACTGGGCGATCCGCTCGAAGGGCTCGATCGTGTAGGGCGTCTCGCTGCGGTTCCAGGTCGAGACCATCAGCTGCCCCTGGTAATCCGAGTCGATCAGGCCGACGAGGTTGCCGAGCACCACGCCATGCTTGTGGCCGAGCCCCGAGCGCGGCAGCACGAGGGCGGCGAAGCCGGGATTGCCGACGTGGATCGCGATGCCGGTCGGCACCAGGGAGCTCGCGCCGGGCGCCAGGTGCGGCGGC
>CAYZBJ010000028.1:41011-43219 GCA_964476625.1 uncultured Burkholderiaceae bacterium
GCAGCGGCTCGTCGATGCAGGCGCGCAGGTCGAGGCCCGCGCTGCCCGGGCTGCCGTAGGCCGGCAGTTGCTCGCGCATGCGCGCATCGAGGATCTTCAGTTCGATTTTCATGTCGTGCCCGAACGGGTGCGTGCCCCCCGCCGGCCGGCCTGGCGGCCTACGGCGAAGCCGGCAAAGAGCAGGATGATGCCCGGTGCCATGGATACCGCTTCGGGGGCGATGAAGCCGAGGCCGACCAGCGCCGCGCCGGCAAGGACCAGGATGCGCGAGAACAGCTGGCGCAGGGGCGTCGGCGCGCGTCGCGTCGCCATGGTGGCGCCGGTCGCAGTCGCGCCGGGCGTTCCGTCGGCGCCGAGCGCGACCGCCCGAAGCGCGCCATCGTTCGCGTTGCCGTGCGCGCGACCCTGCCCGACGGCGGGCACCGGTACTGGCGTGGCGGTGAGGTCGAGCGGCGCCGTCAGCGGCTGGCGGGAGCCCAGCCGCTGGGCCAGCTCGATCGCCGCCTGTTCGGCGTCCTCGGGCGGCCCGCCGACGAGCGATTCGATGTAGCGGACGTAGTCCCCACCCGGGGGCTCGTCGGTGCGGAAATGACCATGGAAGCTCATGGCTGGCCGCGGCGCGCGGCCGGCATGCGCCGGGCGATTTCCTCGACCAGGCGGGTGGCGAGTTCGGCCTTGCTCGCGCGTTCGAGCCGGGTCGTGCCCTCGTCGTCGATCAGGAGCAGTTCGTTCTCGTCGCGTCCGAAGGTCTCATGGCCGATGTTCGCGGCCAGCAGCGGCACCCGCTTGGCGATGCGTTTTTGCTGCCCATGGGCCTCGAGCGCCTCGCTCTCGGCGGCGAAGCCGACGCAGAAGGGTGGATCGGGCAGGGCGGCGACACCGGCGAGGATGTCCGGGTTGAGGGTGAACTCGAGCGCCGGCGGCAAGCCGTCGGGCTTCTTCTTGATCTTCTGGTCGCTGACGTTGGCGACCCGCCAGTCGGCGACCGCCGCCACCGCGATGAACACGTCGGCGCTCGCTACCCGCGACATCACCGCGTCGTTCATCTCGAGCGCGGTGCGCACATCGTGCCGGTACACCCCCCATGGGGTGTCCAGGGCGACCGGGCCGGCGACCAGGTCGACGATCGCGCCCGCGCGCTGCGCGGCGCGCGCGACCTCGAATCCCATCTTGCCGGACGAGCGGTTGGTAATGCCGCGCACCGGGTCGATCGGTTCGTAGGTGGGACCCGCGGTGACCAGCACGCGCCGGCCGGCCAGCGGCTTGGGCGCGAGGAAGGAAAGCGTCGCCTCGATGATCGCGGGGGGCTCGATCATGCGCCCGAGCCCGGTTTCGCCGCAGGCCTGCAGGCCCGCCACCGGGCCGAGCAGCTCGACGCCGTCGTCGGCCAGGCGGGCGACGTTGCGTTGCGTTGCCGGGTTCTCCCACATCTGCCGGTTCATCGCCGGCGCCACCAGCAGCGGGATCTCGCGAGCAAGGCACAGGGTGCTGAGGAGGTCGTCGGCGAAGCCGTTGGCGAGCTTGGCCATGAAATCGGCGGTGGCCGGGGCGACCAGGATGAGGTCGGCGGCGCGCGAGAGCTCGATGTGGGGCATCAGGTTGTCGATGCGGGTATCCCAGGCGTCGGTGAACACCGGCTCGCCGGTCAGCGCCTGGAAGCTCGCCGGCCCGATGAAGCGGGTCGCCGCTTCGGTCATCACGACCTGCACCTGCGCACCGTGTTCCATCAGGCGCCTGGCGACATCGATCGCCTTGAAGGCGGCGACGCCGCCGGTCACGCCGAGCAGGATCCGGGTTGGTTTGGCTAGCATGGCACCTCCGTCCGGGCTGTATACCACAGCAGGATCGCCGCCGCCGTCCGGGCCCGGGTCAACCGGCAGGCTGCCCCAGGCGGGCGAGGAAGTCGCGCAGCGCCTGGGCGGTCGGTGTCGCCGCCTGCTCGACGAGCATGGCCACCGGGGCGGCGCCGACGATGTTGCCGCCGGCGTCGCCGCCGCCGGGGCCGAGGTCGACGATCCAGTCGGCTTCGGCCCAGATGTCGAGGTTGTGCTCGACGACGATGAGGGTATTGCCGGCATCGACGAGCCGGTGCATGACCCGGATCAATTTTTCGACGTCGGCCATGTGCAGGCCGACGGTCGGCTCGTCGAGGACGTAGACGGTATGGGGCGGCGCCGGCAGGGGGCGGCCGCGCTCCTTCGCCTTGCG
>CAYZBJ010000029.1:0-30709 GCA_964476625.1 uncultured Burkholderiaceae bacterium
TGCATTTCGTCTCGACGATCATGGTGTCAGCCGGGACCCTGATCTCCGCGACCTGGATCCTCGCATCCAACAGCTGGATGCAGACCCCGCAGGGCCATGAGATCGTCGACGGCATCGCGGTCCCGGTCGACTGGATGGCGATCATCTTCAATCCGTCCTTCCCCTATCGCCTCGCGCACATGACCATGGCCGCGTTCATCGCGACGGCCCTCTTCGTGGCAGCGGCCGGCGCCTGGCACCTGCTCCGGGGCAACCGGACGCCCGCCATCAGGAAGATGTACGCGATGGGGCTCGGCATGGTGCTCGCCTGCGCGCCCCTGCAGGTCCTGATCGGCGACCTGCACGGGCTCAACACGCTCGAGCACCAGCCCGCCAAGATCGCGGCGATCGAAGGCCACTGGGAGAACCGGCCCGAGGGCGGGGTGCCCCTGATCCTCTTCGGGATCCCCGACATGGCGCAGGAGACCACGCGCCATGCACTGCAAATACCGAATCTCGGCAGCCTCATCCTGACCCGCGAATGGAACGGGACCTTTCCCGGCCTGAAGGAGTTCCCGCCCGAGGACCGCCCGAACTCCGCCATCGTGTTCTGGACCTTCCGGGTGATGGCCGGGCTCGGCTTCCTGATGGTCCTGCTCGGGATATGCGCGGCCTGGACCGGATGGCGCAGGCGCCTGTACGAATCGCGCGCCCTCGCGCGCTTCGCGTTGCTGATGGGCCCGAGCGGCCTGGTCGCGATCCTGGCCGGCTGGTTCACCACCGAGATCGGCCGCCAGCCCTGGGTGGTCTACGGCCTGATGCGCACCGAGGATGCGGTGTCCGACCACTCGACGCTGACCATGTCGGCCAGCCTCGCCGTGCTGGTCGTGGTGTACATCGCGGTCTTCGGCACCGGCATCCGCTACCTGCTCAGGCTGGTCGGCCACGGACCGGGTGGCCAGCCCGAGCCGGGGCACGACGACGGCCCAGGGCGCAACCAGCGCCCGGCCAGGCCGATGTCGGCCGCGACCGAAAGCCTCGACGACCCGGCCGGCCCGCCCCGGAGGTGAACGCCATGGCACTGGACCTTCCCCTCGCCTGGATGCTGGTCATCGGCTTCGCCGTCATGATGTACGTCGTCACCGACGGCTTCGACCTCGGCATCGGCATCCTGTTTCCGTTCGTGAAGGAACGCGACCACCGGGACACGATGGTCAACACCGTCGCGCCGGTCTGGGACGGCAACGAGACCTGGCTGGTCCTCGGCGGCGCGGGGCTGATGGCCGCCTTTCCGAAGGCCTACGCGGTGCTGCTCACGAGCTTCTACATCCCCGTGCTGCTGATGCTGGTGGGGCTGATCTGGCGCGGCGTGTCCTTCGAGTTCCGCTTCAAGGCGGATGAATCGCACAAGCCCTTCTGGGACAAGGCGTTCATCACCGGCTCGATCGTCGCCGCCTTCTTCCAGGGCGCAACCCTCGGTGCCTTCATCGAGGGCATCGAGCTCGTCGACGGCCGGGTCGTCGGCGGCGCGTTCGACTGGCTCGGCCCGTTCAGCGTGTTCACCGGCCTGGGCGTCGTGCTTGCCTATTCGCTGCTCGGCGCGACCTGGCTAATCCTCAAGACCGAGGGAGAGCTCCAGCGAACCATGAAGCGGGTGGCGCGGCCCATCACCCTCGGCCTGCTGCTCATGATCGCCGCCATCAGCATCTGGAGCCCCCTGGCCCACCCCGCGATCGCCGAGCGCTGGTTCGCGTTCCCGAACATCGTCTGGTTCGCGCCGGTGCCCGTTCTCGTCCTTGCCGCCGCCTGGATGATCCTGCGCACGATCGCGCGCGGGGACGAGCCGGGCGCGACGCCCTTCCTGTGCGCCCTCCTGCTGATGTTCCTCGGCTACTCGGGCTTCGTGATCAGCATCTGGCCGAACATCGTCCCGCCCTCGCTGTCGATCTGGCAGGCGGCGGCGCCCGAGCAGAGCCTCGGCTTCACCCTGGTGGGTGCCGTTCTGATCATCCCCATGATCCTTGCGTACAGCGGCTGGTCCTACTATGTCTTCCGCGGCAAGGTGAAGGCCGGCGAGGGCTATCACTGATGCCCGCGCCGCACTACGATGCCGGCAAGCCGTCCTGGCCGAAACGGATCGGCTGGCTGGTCGGGCTCTGGATCCTGGGCGTGGCCGCCCTCGGTCTGGTCGCCGGGCTGTTGCGGCTGCTGATGAATGCCGCCGGGCTGACGGCCTGATATCGGCTTCTCCCGCTCCGGCTGCAGATCAGTCCGCCATATCGCCGAGCGGCGAGGAGTTGACGGCATTGACGAGGGCATCGACGGACAGCGTGGTGATATCCGCCCGCAGAACACGCATCGCGGCAGTCATGATCGTCGTGCCCCGGATCCTCAGGGGAAGCTGTCGTCCGCGACGAGCGCGGCCGATATCCCGGCAGCGATGGCGGCGAGTTCCTCGTCCGGCATCCGCGGCGCTGGTCCGAAGCTCAACTGCTCCTCGGCGATGTACCGGCGCGAGGTGAGATCGGTCGGCTCGACCATCGGCACGACGTGCGCATGGGCATGCGCGATGTCGGTGCCGGTGAACATGAAGCCCACCCGCTTCGCGTTGTAGCGACGTCGCAGGATCGGTGCGAGTTCCCGAGCCACGCCGAGGATCTCGGCAGCCAGATCGGCCGGCAAGTCGTCAAAATACGCGTAGTGCGCCTTCGGGATGATCACCACATGGCCCCGGCGGATCGGATGGATATCGAGGAAGCCGAGAATCCGGTCGGATTCATGGACTACGTGCGAGGGCACCGATTTCGCGCCGATCCGGCAGAAGAGGCAATTCGCGGGATTGTGCTGCGGCGATTCGCTGCTTGCGTCCTTGGTCATCTGGATGTCCTCACCTTCAGGATTCGCCGAGTTCCACGGCGAGCACCTTCGCGACCACCGGGTCGTCGGACATCCGGCGTCGGTGGTCGGCGACTTTCGGCAGGCGGCCGATATCGACGCTGTCGCCCTCGAGCCACTGCGACAGGGTAAAGAGATACATGTCGCAGACGGTGTACTGCTCGCCCATCACCCACGGCCCCTCGAGCATCTCTCGTTCGATCAGGTCGAAGCACTCCCCCACCGATTGCGGCACCTTCTTCTGCATCGCCTCGATTGCTGCCGGATCGTCCGCCCAGCGGTAGCCGCGCATCCGATGCGCATGCGCGATGTGCACGGTCGAGCAGAGATAGCTGTTGAAGGACTGCAACCGGGCAAAGGCCCAGGGATCATCGAGCGGGGCCAGGCGAGCCGCCGGATACTGCTGCGCGACGAAGGCGAGGATCGCCGGGGTTTCAGTGAGCACGCCCAATGGGGTCACCAGGGACGGCACCCGGGCTTTCGGGTTGATCCGCATGTATTCGGCGGATCGTTGCTCGTTCCTCGAGAAATCGACCCGCAACGCCTCGTAGTCCGCCCCCCCTGCTCCAGCGCGATGTGCGAGGCGAGCGCGCAGGTTCCCCGCGCATAGTAGAGCTTCATCATCGATATTCCCTCCGGGGATCTTCGGGCTAGCGCGCCGGCGCATTTTCCAGGAACAGCGCCGGGTCCACCATCTTGCGGTTGAGGCTCACCGACCAGTGCAGGTGCGGCCCCGTGACCCGACCGGTAGCGCCGACCGCGCCGATCGGATCGCCTGTCGCAACGGTATCACCCGGTTCGACCTCGATCGCGCTGAGATGGCAGTACATGGTCAGCAGGCCACTGCCGTGGTCGAGCCAGATGGTCTTGCCATTGAAGAAATAGTCGCCGGTATCGATGACCCGGCCGGCCGCCGCGGCGACCACCGGCGTGCCGACGGGCGCGGCGATGTCCATGCCGCTGTGCGGGCGCCGCGGCTGGTCGTTGAAGACGCGCCGCAAACCGAAGGAGCTCGAGCGTGGCCCCGCGGTCGGCTGGCGCAAGCGCAGCGAATCCGGCGCTGCGTCGCTGCGGGTGGCCGCCACCCCGGCGAGATGGTCGCGCTCGCGCTCGTAGCGCGCGAGATCGGCCGGCGACAGGTCGACCTTGCCCGGCGCCACCTTGAGCCGCTGCTCGGCATAGCGCACCGTGTCGACTTCGAAGGTCCTGCGCTCATCCGGCGCGCCGACACGACGAATGTCGATATGGTGGGCGCCGGGCTGGGCATCGAGCCCGATGCCGACCACCGCCGTCCAGCGCGCCGGCCCACCGACGACCATCACCGGCGTCGCGCCAAAGCGCGCTTGCGGTGGTTGGGGCGATGCGCCGAGCTCGACCAGCGCGACGCCACCGGGCACGCTGCGCTGAGCAGGCAACTCGGTGGCATGAGCCGGTCGCACAACGAAACCGATCGCGACGAGCAGCATGACGTGGCGAACGAAGCGCCGCGATCCGCGGGACCAGGCCGCAAAGGCCATGCGTGATCTCCGTGACGAGAAGGATGGATCGCCGGCGCCGCCGCGACCCGGCTTGCGGTCGATCTTACTACCCGTGCGCGCCGCCGCATGCCGCGACGGGTCGCCAGCGAGGTCCCTCGCCTGGTTCTGCCAGAATCGGGCATCGCAGGCGGGACACTTCGGAGCATCTTCTTTCCATGGGCAACACCATCCGCATCGGCATCGCCGGCTACGGCAACCTCGGCAGGGGTGTCGAGGCCGCGCTCGCGCACAACCCCGACATGCAGCTCGTCGCCGTCTTCACCCGCCGGGACCCGGCCTCGCTGGCCCTGCAGGATCGCGCCGTGCCGGTGCATCCGCTCGAGCGCGTCGGCGAGTTCACCGAGGCGATCGACGTCATGATCCTGTGCGGCGGCTCGAAGACCGACCTGCCCGGGCAGGGCCCGGCGCTCGCCGGGCTCTTCAACACGGTCGACAGCTTCGATACCCATGCGCGCATCCCCGAGTACTTCGCCGCGGTCGACGCCGCCGCCGAGCGGGGACGGAACGTCGCGCTGATCTCGGTCGGCTGGGACCCGGGCCTGTTCTCGATCGAACGGCTCCTCGGGGAGGCCATCCTGCCGCAGGGCGCCACCTATACCTTCTGGGGCAAGGGCTTGAGCCAGGGCCACTCCGATGCCGTGCGGCGCCTGCCCGGCGTGGCCGGCGCAGTGCAGTACACGATACCGTCGCCGGCGGCGATCGAGCGCGCCCGCAGCGGCAGCCAGCCGGTGCTCGCCACCCGCGAGAAGCACACGCGCGAGTGCTACGTGGTGCTCGCCGAAGGCGCCGATGCCGCCGGCGTCGAACGGGCCATCGTCACCATGCCCGACTACTTCGCCGACTACGACACCACGGTGCACTTCATCAGCGCCGGGCAGTTGCAGCGCGAGCACGGTGCGATGCCGCACGGCGGCTTCGTCATCCGCAGCGGCCACACCGGCGGCGGTGCCACGCAGGCGATGGAGTTCTCGCTGCGGCTCGAGAGCAACCCCGAGTTCACCGCCAGCGTGCTGGTCGCCTATGCGCGCGCCGCCCATCGCCTCGCCCGGCGTGGCGAAACCGGCGCGCGTTCGGTACTCGATGTCGCGCCGGGCCTGCTGTCACCCAAGGATCCTGCACGGTTGCGACAGGAGCTGCTCTGAACACGGATGCGGCATCACCGCGGTTATGATCCCGACTGGCTGATCTCGCGCGGCGGCGCATGAACAAGGAGCTTCCAATGACCGCAACCCTCGTCGTGGCCGTCGTCATCGTCGCTCTCGTCGCGTACGGGATCACGCTCTACAACCGCCTCGTGCGCAGCCGGCAGATGGCCGCCGAGGGCTGGAGCGGCATCGACGTGCAACTCAAGCGCCGCTCCGACCTGATCCCGAACCTGGTGGAAACCGTGCAGGGATACGCGAGCCACGAGCGGGCCACGCTGCAGGAAGTGACCGAACTGCGCAACCAGGCGCGCGCGATGCCGCCCGAGGACATCGCCGGCCGCGCCCGGGTCGAGGGCCTGCTCTCGGGCGCGATCGGGCGCCTGCTGGCGGTGGTCGAGAACTATCCCGACCTGAAGGCGAGCCCGAACTTCCTGCAACTGCAGGCATCGCTCGCCGGCATCGAGGACGAGATCCAGATGGCGCGGCGCTACTACAACGGCGCGACGCGCGAACTCAATGTCATGGTCGAGTCCTTCCCGAGCAACCTGGTCGCCGGGATGTTCGGCTTCGCCAGGGGCGCGTTCTTCGAGACCGACGAGGCCAGTCGCGCGGTGCCCGAAGTCTCGTTTCCGCGCTGACCAGGCCACCGCCATGTGGCGCCTGCTGGCGCAGCCCGCCCACCAACCGCCGCCTCGCCTGGTGCGCGCCCTGCCGCTCTTCCTGTGGCGGGCGCTGCTGCCCCTCGTGCTGCTCGGGGGTTCGGCGCCGGGGGTGGCGGCCGAACTGATCGAGCGCTTCGATGCGGTGGTCGAGGTGCGCGCCGACGGGGAGCTCTCGGTCAGCGAGACGATCGTCGTGCAGGCCGAGGGTCGCCAGATCAGGCGCGGGATCTTCCGCGACTTTCCCCTGCGTTTCGAGGACGCCGACGGCCGGCTGCGACGCGTCGGCTTCGAGCTGCTCGCGGTCACCCGTGATGGCGTGGCCGAGCCCCATTTCACCCGGGCCAACGATCGCGGCGTACGCATCTACATCGGCGACGAGAACGTCCTGCTCCCGGCCGGGCGCCACACCTACCGCCTGCAGTACTCGACCACCCGGCAGGTCCGGCACCTGCCCGGACACGTCGAACTCTTCTGGAACGTCACCGGCAATGAATGGGCGTTCCCGATCGAAGCCGCGAGCGCGACGATCCGCCTGCCGGGCGACGCCTCGCCGCTGCGCTGGACCGGCTACACCGGCCGGGCCGGCGCGCGCGGCGACGACTGGCGCGCCGGCCTGGGTCCCGACGGCGCGCTCGGCATCGTATCGACCCGGGTGCTCGCGCCGGGCGAAGGCCTGAGCGTCGTCGCCGAGATCCCGGCCGGGGTGGTGGCGGCGCCAGCCGGCGTGCAGGCGCTGCGCCTTGCGGCGCTCGACTATCGTCGCCACCTGCTCACCGGCCTCGGCCTGCTCGGGGTGCTGGCCTTCTACCTGCTCGCGTGGCGTGCGGTCGGCCGCGACCCGCCCGGGGGCGTGACGATCCCGCTGTTCCACCCGCCGGAGGGCGTGTCGGCCGGGCTCGCTGCCTACGTCCACCAGTGGGGCTGGCGCAGTGGCTGGCGCGAGTTCACCGCCGCGGCCGTCTCGCTGGCGGTCAAGGGCCTGGTGGTATTCGAAGGCAGCGCCGAACAGCCGACCCTGGCGCGCACCCCATTGAATGCCCCCGGGACCGCACCCGGCCAGCCATCGGCAGGCGATCGGGAGCCGGCCGCGCCCGCACCGGGCCTGCCCGCCGGCGAACGGGCGCTGCTGGCCTGGCTCGAGCGCAACGGCGGCCGGGTGCGCATCGAGCGCGCCAACGGGACCCGCGTGGCCAGCGCGCTGGCATCGTTCAAGACCGCGATCGAGAAGGAGAACCGCCATCGCTTCTTCCGGCGCAACCGGGGCTACTTCTTCGCCGGCCTGGCCCTGACCGTCGCCGCGGTCGCCGCCATCCTGTACTTCGGCGACCTCAGCGAGGCCGAAACCGCCCTGCTCGGCGCCGCCTGCGCAGCTTGCGCATTCGCCGGCTCGGCGCTGGTGCGCATCGTTCGCGGACTCCTCTCGGGCCGCAAGGTGCGCACGATCGTCATCCTGTCGATCAACCTCGCGGTGCTCGCCTGGGTCGGCTTCCTGTCCATGTCCCTGGGCAGTTTCGGCGCGGACGACGCCCTGCCGTCGCGCCTCGGGCGCAACCTCCTCGACCTGCTGCTCGAGAACGGTTTCCCCTTCGTCCTGGTCGGCGGCTTCGCCCTCCTGAACGGCCTGTTCTACTACCTGCTGCGCGCGCCGACGGTCGCCGGCCGACGCGTGATGGACCAGCTCGAGGGATTCAGGCTCTACCTCGAAACGGCCGAGAGCGCGCGAATGAACTTCGCCGATGCGCCCGAGATCACCACCGAACGCTTCGAGCGCCTGCTGCCCCATGCAATCGCCCTCGGCGTCGAAAAGCCGTGGTCCGAAGCCTTCGAATCAGCCTTCGCGCGGGCCCATCCGGAACAGGACCTGCGCAGCAGCTACCGGCCGGCCTGGCGCGGCGGCGCCGACTGGCAGGGCCGCAGCTTCGCGAACTCGGTCTCGGGCGTGGTGGCCGCGACGCAGGGCTCGTTCGCCAGCGCCATTCCGCCGCCGAAATCCTCCTCGTCCGGCTTCTCGGGAGGCGGCGGATCGGGCGGTGGCGGCGGCGGGGGTGGCGGCGGCTGGTAGATCAGAGGCGGAGCCCGGCCCTGACAGCCTCGATGACGACCGGCTCATGGTTCTTGTCGGCGATCTGGTACTGCGCGCGCTTCCTGCTGACGACCTCGACCGTATAGCGGCGCGAGCCCGGCTTCGCCGGCAGGATGAACAGCCCCACCACTTCGCCCCAGGAGAATACGCCGACGCTGGATTCGGACTTGATGGTGCCCGTCGCCTTGTCGCTCTCGACGATGGTCAGGCCCTCCTGGCTCATCGCGCGAACCGAGGCATTCCAGATGGCGTCGTAGCTCCTGGCGCGCACATCGAGCACGGTGCCGCCGCTCCCCGGCTGCAGGTCGGCCATGGTGGAGCAGGCCGACACGAAGGCCGACAGAAGCAGGATCAGGAGGGTTCTCATGGGATTCCCGGTGGTCGAAGGCATATTGGCGGCGAGCCGGACCGCGCGCAGCGCCAGGCCCTGCGTGCAATGTCCCTGCGCCGGGGCTGCAAAGCGTGGCGCCGGATCGCGCTTGGCGCTAGGGTACAAGGGTTTCGAGTCATCCCGACGAGGGAACCGCCCGCACTTTCCGGAGCCTGCATCATGTCGACATCGCCAGACACCACCAGGGACCGCTCGATCACCAACGCAGTCCGCCCGCCGATCTCCCGCCGCCAGTCGATGCTGCTGGTCGCCACCGCAGCCCTGTTCGCCAGCGCGCCCGTGCTCGCCCACCATGGCTGGAACTGGGCCGTGGACGAGCAGTCCGAGCTCGACGGCACGATCGAGGTGATCTCGATGGCGCCGCCGCACCCGAGTCTGCGCGTCAAGGCTTCCGATGGCACGAGCTGGCTGATCGACCTCGGCAATCCGCGACAGACCGAACGCTCCGGGTTCACCGCAGAGACGGCGAAGGTGGGCGACGCGATCCGCGTCCTCGGCAACCGCACGAAGGAAGCCGGCAAGGCCCACATGAAGGCGGTGCGGATCACCATCGACGGCCGGCACTACGACATGTATCCGGAGCGGATCAGGTCCGACTGACGCGCCGGCATGGACGCCCTCCTCGAGGCGATCGGCAACTGGCCGGGCGCCGTCATCCTGCGCGACTCCGGCACCGCCTACCTGTTCGTCAATGCGGCGCACATCCTCGGCGTCGGCCTGGTCCTCGGCGCGATCCTGCCGCTCGACCTCCGGCTGCTCGGCCTGTTTCGACAGGCGCCCCTGGCGGTGCTCGGTCCATTCCTGTCGCGCGCGGCCGCCACCGGCGTGGTGGTCGCCGCCCTCACCGGGCTATGGCTGTTCTCGGTCAACGCGCCCGAGTACGTCGGCAACACGGCCTTCCTCGCCAAGCTGGGCCTGCTCGCCCTGGCGCTCGGCAATGTCGCCCTCCAGCATGGGCTCGGCGACTTCCGGGCCGCCGTGGCGAGCGACACCGCGCCGCCGCTGGCGCGAGTGCTGGCCGCGTTGTCGATCGGGCTCTGGCTCTCGGTGCTGGTCGCCGGGCGATGGATCGGCTTCCTGTAGCAATGGCCGCAGGCGCCTTCGCCACGACAGGACGAAGGAACGCCGCCGCACACGGCTAGCGCATCATGCCGAGCCCCGCCGGCAGGCTGAGCTCCCCGGTCGAATGGAAACGCAGGCCGGAGAAGCCCTCGCCGTCGAGCTTGCCACTCAGCTCGTAGGCAAGCTTGTCGCGGGAACGTCCGCCGAGGGCGCCCATCGCCTGCCGGGCGAGGTCGAACATCGACACGCTCATGGGAATGCCGATGACGGTCTCGCCGTAGCGCGGCACGGTGCCGGCCTGGTCGCTCACGCCGGTGGCGAAGCGATTGCCCTCGACATCGAGCCGCACGAACACCCCATTGAAGCTCAGGGCCTGGTCGTTGGGATTCTGCACACGCAGCTTGACCAGCATCCGCGCCTCCATGCCCTGCCCCTCGATCGGCTCGACGCCGGCAACGATCACCTCGACCGGCTCGCGGCCGGCCAGGCCGGCGCAACCGGCGAGCAAGGCCATGCAGCCCAGGAACAGGACGGCGAGCCCTCTGGCAATCCTCATCGATGCACTCCTTGGTCGGGATCGTTCGGCTCGGCTGCGACCACGCGCTCGCGTAACGCGTTCGCCACCGCTTCGGCCCAGCGGCGGTAGCCCGCCGCGGAAGGATGGAAGCCATCCTCGCACATCCACTGCGGATCGGGGTCGAAGTCGAAGTGCAGGAAGTGCGCCCGCGGATCGTCCGCCAGCACCGCCCCGGTGGCCTGGTTGAGCCGTGCCGCCGCCATGCCGAGCCAGTCGGCGAGCGGCCGGGGCAGCGCGGGGAAGACCTCCATCGGCGGAATCGCGCAGACGAGCACCGTCGGCTCGCCGAAGCGCGCGCCGATGCCGGCGAGCAAGCGCCGCAGGCCCTCGCGCCAGGCCGACGTCGGGGTGCGCGCCGTTGCATCATTGACCCCGATCGCAACCACGACCGCGTCGAAGTCCTCGCGGGCAAGCGTATCGAGCCGGGCCAGCAGGTCGGCGAGCTGGTCGCCGGTACCTGCCTCGAGCCGCCAATGCACCCGATGGTCGGTAGCGAGCAGCGCGACCAGCCGACCGACGAGCGCATCGGCCTGGTCGGCGACGCCGACACCGGCGGCGGAGGAGTCGCCGAGCATCAGCAGGCGCAAGCGCGTACCCTCGCCTTCGAGCCCAGCGCGCGCGCCGGCGGCCTCGGGCAGCCGCAGGGCCTCGCGCCGGACCCGGCGGCCCTGCCACATCAGCAGGGGCGCCAGCGCGATGGTCGCCAGGGTGAAGCGCATGCCTTTCCCGCCGCGGCCAGTCGTGCCTCAGTCGCGCAGGGAAAAGCCGACGATCGCCTCGAGTTCATCGAGCGCCTGCGCGGCCGATGCCACCTTGATGGTGTGCATCCCCATCTCGCGCGCCGGCTTGAGATTGATGCCGAGGTCGTCGAGGTAGACGCTGCGCTGCGGCGCGACCCCGAGGGCGTCGGTCATCATGCGGTAGATGCGGGGATCGGGCTTGCGCACCCCCGCCTTCGCACTCTCGATGACATGGTGGAACAGGCCCATGATCGCCGCCTTGTCGGACATCGACGGCGCGTCGGGGTCGGCCCGCAGGAAGTTGTTGGTGATGCAGCCGATCTTCATGCGCTCGCGCAGCCGGCGCAAGGCCTCGACCATCTCCGGTCGGACGGCGCCATCGAGAAGCGCCAGCACATCGGCACCCCGGACCTCATGGCCGAGCGCAGCGCTCTCGGCGGCGAACAGCGCATCGAACTCGGCCGCGCTGCAGGCGCTGCGCTCGATCTTCGCCCAGGCATTGTCGAGCGGGTTGCGGGCGTTGACCGAGCGCAGGAAGCCCTCGGGCAAGCCGCGCTCGCGCTCGTAGCGCATGAATGCATCGAAGGGGCTGTCGCTGATGACACCGCCGAAATCCCAGATCACCGCCTCGATCATCATGCGCCAGCCAGGCTCCCCTATCGGACCGAATCAAAGAATGCGCGCGCCTGCGCCTGGCACAACGGCGGCTCGTAGCCGCCATGGTAACTGCCATAGTAGGTCGCGAACTCGGGCGTCGTCGGGTCGGTCGGCGCGACACCGCCAGGTCCGTAGATCGCCTGGATATCCGCATCGACGTCGACCGAGGTGACGTTGCTCACCCCACGCGCGGCAAAGTCCGCCATCAGCACGGCCTGGTGCATGGCGGGCGGGACCGTCGGGTCGCCGGCGCCGCCACAGAGCATGACCGGCGCCACCGGGGTCCAGCCCAGCAGGTCATTGCGCTTCGCATCGACCAGCACGGCATTGTCGGGGTTGGTCTTGGCGTCCTGCAGGTAAGCGAGGTCGAACAGGGCATCCTGGGCCTGCTTCGGCGTACCGCCCGGCAGCGCGCCACTGGTGACGAGCGTGGTGTAGTCCAGGGTCGGGCTCGGCAACAGGTCCTCGATACCGCCGACGTAGGGCGCCTTGAATATCTCGGCGGGATCGGTGTAGATGTTGCCGTACACCTTCTGCCAGGCGGTGACGATGAAGGGCACGAAGAACTGGTAGCCGGCGATCGGATTGTCGAGGTCGGCGTTCGCGAACGAACCCGACAGGTTGTACGGCCCCGCCAGGTGCGCCCCGGCGACCACCCCGATCTCGTCCGGCATATCGCGCTCGATGGCGCGATGGGCAGCCATCGACGAATGCCCGCCCTGCGAATAGCCGGCCAGCATGACCTGCCCGTTCAGTGGCGCGCCGAGTTCCTCCGCGGCATTGCGCGCCGCCCGGATCGCGTCGATGACGGTGCTGGCTTCGGAGTCGGCATGCAGGTAGGGATGGAACGGGTAGTTCGACTTCGCATAGCCGAGGTAGTCGGAAGCGACCACCGCATAGCCCTGGGCCGCATACATCGCGGCGAGCAGGAAAGCCTCGGTATCCTGCGGATCGGCCAGGGTGCGCGGCTTGCGGACTTCGGTGCCCCTCGCGTAGGCGAGCAGCGGCGCGGCGGTATCGGCGCAGGCGCCAGCCGGCAGCAGCAGGGCGCCCGAGACCTGGATCGGTTCCCTGTCGGGCAGGCGATCCTCGCCCTGGGCGCCGACGGTTCGATAGGTCAGGCTCACGTACTGGACATCGCACTGGGCCGCGCCGGTGAGCGCCTGCATGCCGTTCGATGCGGTGATGCCATCGATCTCGGCGGCCGTGAGGGTCGTCAGCACGCCATCGGCCGCCGGCTCGACGAGCGAGCCGCGCTCGGGTCCGGAACTGCCGCCGCCACAACTTGCGAGCCATGCCGCCGCGATCGCGACGCAGCCGAGCCTGAAATACCGGACCATGGTCATCTCCTCCCTGGTTCGCATCGTCGGCCATGGCGGGCCCCCGCCCTGCGCCGGATGTCTGTGCGGACATCGTATGCGCAGTCGGCGCCCGGCGCTATGCCCAGCGTGCCGGCTCGGTCCGCGCGGGCGGTTCGTAATCCTCCCAGAACGCCCGCAGTTCACCGCGCGGGTCGTCCTGCGCGCCGATCGCGTCGGCGCCGAACACCATCGTCGCGCGCCGCGGCACGTCGAAGGCCGGCCAGTCGGCGATGCGCTCGTTGTTCGGATCGCCGGTTTCGGCGAAGGCACACCAGGCCGAGGCAATCGCATCGGCGAGGATCCGGTTCTCGTCGGTCGGACCGTTCAGGCCGTGGCGGATGTCGTACAGGCTCGGGCCGAGATCGACGCTGTGGGTCGCCCCGTAGCGCCCGCCATAGGCCGGGCTCGGCGCGGTCCACAGGTATTGCCAGACCGGCGCCCCAGCCAGCGCGAGCTTGCGCTCGGCGATCCGGTTGATGCCGCGCCGGAAGACCAGGTCGGTCTCGATCCGGGCCTGCAACTGGTAGGGAGTCGCCTGCGGATCCTCGGCGCGATAGCGTTCGATGAGCCAGCCGGCCCGGTCGCCGACATGGCCGGCGACTTCGTACTCCAGCCCCGGCCAGTCGAGGCGCAGGTTGTTGAGGCGATAGGTGCGCTCGTCCAGGGTCGAACCGACGATGAGCGGCACGTCGCGCGCCGTCGGCGCGGCGTCCGGATCGAAGGGATGGCGAGGGATCGCACCCTTCTTCAGGATCACCGGCAGGAAGACCCGCGGCCCCTGCCCGGGCGTCTTGAAATCACGCTCGACCGCGGCCTGGGCCAGCAGCAACTCCTCGAGCGAGAAGTCGGCCAGGGCATCGAGCCGGTCGGGGCCGACCTGCAACTGGCGCAGGAAGGCCTCGGCGAAGCGGCCCGACTCCTCCGGCTCGATCAGCCGCGTCGAGGGGCCGCTCATGACGCCGGCGCGATGGAAGAGCCCCTGTGCGGACGGCATGGCGAGCAGGGTGGAGGTCTTGATGCCGCCCCCCGACTGCCCGAAGACCAGTACCCGCGAGGGATCGCCGCCGAAGGCCGCGATGTTCTCGCGCACCCATTGCAGGGCGGCGACGATATCCATCATGCCGGCGGTGCCGGCATCGGCGTAGCGCTCGTCGCCGAAAGCGCCGAGATCGAGGAAGCCGAAGGCGCCGAGCCGATGGTTCAGGGTGACGACGACCGTATCGCCGAAGCGCGAGAGCATCGAGCCGTCGAACATCGGCAGGCTGCCCGAGCCCGAATGCCAGCCGCCACCATGCAGGTGCACCATCACCGGCCGGTTCGCGTGCGGATCGAGCGAGGAGGTCCAGACGTTGAGCACCAGACAGTCCTCGCCCATCCGTCCCGGCTGCAGGTCGTAGAGGGTGATGTCCGAGTAGGCGCCCTTGCGGGTGGAAGGGAACTGCGGCGCATAGGGCCCGTGGCCGGTGGCATCGCGCACGCCGGCCCAGGGTACGGGCGGCCTGGGCGGCAGGAAGCGGTTGGCGCCGCCGGTATCGTCCCCATAGGGGATGCCCTTGAAGGCGAGCGTGCCGTCGACGGCGAGGCCGCGCAGCCGCCCGCAGGCGGTCTCGACGATCGGGAACAGGCTGGACGGACGCATATCGGTGGAGTCTCCTTTCTCGTTCTTTCCTGGTCCGGCCCCGGCTAGCGGCCGGTGAAGCGCGGCGGGCGCTTTGCCATGAAGGCGCGCCGGCCTTCGCGATAGTCCTCGCTGTCGAAGCAGGCGTCGACCAGGGCCGCTATCTCGCCGGCGCCGGGCACCTCGCTGTAGCGCTCGAAGGCCCGCACCGCCGCCCGGGCCGCGCCGATGGTCAGCGGCGCATTGGCCGCGATGCTGGCGGCGTACTCGGCCACCCGCGCCTCGATGGCCTCGTCCTCGACGAGGAAGTTGACCAGGCCGACCCGCAACGCCTCGTCGGCCTCGAGTTGGCGCGCCGAGAACAGCATGTCCTTGCAGGTCGACGGCCCCACCAGCCGGGCGAGGCTGGCGATGCCGGCGTACTCGTAGCCCAGCCCGAGCCGGGCCGCGGGGATCGCGAAGCGCGAGGCCGGCGTCGCGAAGCGCACATCGGCCTGCAGCGCGATCGCGAGGCCGCCGCCGATCGCATAGCCACGGACCAGGGCGACCAGCGGCCGGTCGAGTTGCGCCAGCCCCCGCTGGCCGCGCGCGGCGATCTCGCCATAGCTGCGGCGCTGCTCGGCATTAGCGCGGCTGGCCTCGAACTCGGAGATATCGGCGCCCGCCGCGAAGGACTTGCCGCCGGCGCCCTGGATCACCACCACCCGGACCTCGGGGTCGGCATCGAAGGCGGCGGTCGCATCGCCGATACCCGCCCACATCTCGAGCGACAGCGCATTGCGCCGGGCCGGGTTGTTGATCGTGAGCCAGCCGACACCGTCGCGCACTTCGGCGATGATCCTGTCGGTTGCCAGGGCGATGGGCCGTGTCGTCATGCCGGCATGGCCCCGGCCGCCGGCCGTTCGGTGGCCACCCCATGGTGGCCGGGTTCGCGCATCGGTTCGCGCATCGGCTGTCTCCGGTATCGAAGTCTTGATTGTCCCCGCAGGCTAGCGACAATCTCCCGATGCCTCAAGCGTCCGTCAGGCACTCGGGTACGCCGATTGCACCGAAGGGCCGGGCGGGAGGCCGGGAATCCGGAGGACACCGCGGAGGAAACTGGCGATGAAGTTCATATTCGAGGTCCGGATGAAGCCGGGCTACACCGTGGAGCAGTACGCCCGCGCCTGGGTCGAGGCAAGCCGGATCATCCAGCAGGCGCCCGGCGCGCGCGGCACCTACCTGCACCGCAAGATCGGCGAGCCCGATACCCTGCTCGCGATCGCAACCTGGGAATCAAAGGCGCACCGCGATGCCAAGGACGACAGCCGCAGCGAGACGGTCCGCAAGATCCTCGCCGAACACGCGGAAAAATGCGAGATCACGGTGATCGGGGAATTCGAGGAGCCCGAGTGGACGGTGCGACCGACGGCACTGCCCGAGTAGGTCCGGGCGTCCGGCCGACGACCAGACTCTCCTGCACCTCAAGGGCGTGCGGTCGACCACGAACAGCGAAGAGACCCGCCGCGCGGATCGCTGACGGCCAGTGGCGATCCGGCGCCGCCATGGCGAGGCCGCGGCGACATGGCGTCCCGCGGCCTCGGGGCGGTATCCCATGGCTCGCGCCAGCGCTCGCCGGTAACGCACACTAGAACGGGATGTCGTCGTCGATGTCGTCGAAGTCGGACGCCGGCTTCGACGAACGGCCCGCACCACCGCCGCCACCACCGGAGTCGCCGCGACCGCCACCACCACCGCCGCCGCCCGAACCGCCAGCGCGAGCGCCATAGCCGCCACCGCCACCACCACCGCCGCCCTCGCCGCCTTCACGGCCGCCGAGCATCTGCATCTGGTCGGCGATGATCTCGGTGGTCCAGCGGTCCTGGCCTTCCTTGTCCTGCCACTTGCGGGTCTGCAGGCGGCCTTCGATGTAGACCGAGCGGCCCTTCTTGAGGTATTCGCCGGCGATCTCGGCGAGCCGGTTGTAGAGCACCACCCGGTGCCATTCGGTTTCCTCGCGGCGCTCGCCGGACTCCTTGTCCTTCCAGTTGCGCGAAGTAGCGAGGGTGATGTTGCAGATTGCCGCGCCATTGGGCGAATAGCGGACTTCGGGGTCGCGACCGAGGTTGCCGACCAGGATCACCTTGTTGACCGATGCCATGTTGCCTCCGTTGAATTCGGTTCGACGCGCCCGCCGGCACGCCGACTTTGCTGCCTGCCTATGCCATTCCTTCAGCCCGCCGACGCCTGGGCGACCGATGCCGGCCCGCCGCGCTGCGGCCAGCGTCGATGGCCGATGGCGACGAGTAGCCAGACCGCCAGCACCGCCGCGCAGGCGATGAACACCGCGGCGCCGTCGGCCAGGGAGAGTATCCAGCCGCCGAGTGCGCCGCCCGCGAACAGGCCGAGCGACTGGGCCGTGTTGTAGACCCCCAGCGCCGCCCCCTTGGCCGCCACCGGCGCGAGCCGCGACACCATCGAGGGCAGGCAGGCTTCGAGCACATTGAAGCCCCAGAAGAATGCGAACAACAAGCCCCCGATGACGCCTAGGCCGTTCGGACCGAAGGACAGGCCACCGGCGGCGACGACCAGCACCAGGATCGCGACGAGGAAAACCTCGCGCATGTGGCCGCGCTTCTCGGCCCAGATGATCGGCGGCACCATCAGGGCGAAGGACACGACCATCACCGGCAGGTAGATCTTCCAGTGCTCGGCCAGGGGCAGGCCGCCGCGGCTCACCAGCCAGCCGGGCACCACGACGAAGAGGGCGACCTGCACCGCATGCAGGGTGAAGATGCCGAGATCGAGCCGCAGGAGGTCGGCATCGCGCAGGACTTCGGCAAAGCGCACCGGTGCGACGCCTGCCGCGGGATCGGGATCGGGCACCGTGAAGCGCACCAGGGCCATGCTGACCAGGGCGCAGGCCGCGGTCAGGCCGAACAGCCCGCCCATGCCGACCACGCCGTATAGCCAGGGCGCGGCGATGAGCGAAATACCGAAACTGACCCCGATCGACGCGCCGACCATGGCCATCGCCTTGGTACGCTGGGAGTCGCGCGTGAGGTCGGCCAGCAGCGCGCTGACCGCCGCCGAGACCGCGCCGGCGCCCTGCAGCGCACGCGCGGCGACCAGCATGGGGAGGGTGTCGGCGATCGCCGCCATCATGCTGCCCGCCGCGAAGACGGCCAGCCCGAGGTAGATGACCGGCTTGCGCCCGAAACGGTCCGAGGCCATGCCGAAGGGCAGTTGCAGCAAGGCCTGGGTCAGGCCGTAGATCCCCAGCGCCCAGCCGACCAGGCGGGCATCGCCACCGCCCGGCATGCCGGCCGCATGGACCGCGAGCACCGGCAGGACCAGGAACAGGCCCAGCATCCGCGCCGCGTAGACGGCCGCCAGCGCCCCGCTGGCGCGACGCTCCGGCGCGGTCATGGCGAAGGTTCCGATCGGGGGGAGCCCGGCCGGATCGGGGTGATCGGTACGGTTCATCGAAGCGACATCAGCAGGCCGGCATGGCAGGCCGACCATGCGGAACGGGCCAGCCGGTTATAGTAGCCGATTGGCCTTCGCTCCCCGGGCCTGGCGAGCGCGCTCGCCGGGTCGCCGCAACCTGCAGCCGAGATGGAAGAAATCCGAATCCGCGGCGCCCGCACGCACAACCTCAAGAACATCAGCCTCGACATTCCGCGCGAGCGGCTCGTGGTGGTCACCGGCCTGTCGGGCTCGGGCAAGTCGTCCCTCGCCTTCGACACCCTGTACGCCGAGGGCCAGCGCCGCTATGTCGAGTCGCTGTCGGCCTACGCCCGCCAGTTCCTGCAACTGATGGAGAAGCCCGACGTCGACCTGATCGAGGGCCTCTCGCCGGCCATCTCGATCGAGCAGAAGGCCACCAGCCACAACCCGCGCTCGACGGTCGGCACCGTCACCGAGATCCACGACTACCTGCGGCTGCTGTTCGCCCGCGCCGGCACCCCCTATTGCCCGAACCATCCCGAGAACCCGCTCGAGGCGCAGACGGTCTCCCAGATGGTCGATGCGGTGCAGGCGCTGCCGGCCGGTTCGCGGCTGATGATCCTCGCACCGGTGCTCACCGCCCGTCGCGGCGAGCATACCGAGCTGCTCGAGGACCTCGCCGCGCAGGGCTTCGTGCGGGTGCGGGTGCAGACCGAGGGTCGGGAAGAGCCGCGCATCGTCGAGCTCGGGCTCGAGCCGATCGTGCTCGCCAAGACCCGCAAGCACACCATCGAGGCCGTGATCGACCGGATCAAGGTAGCCGAGGGCATCGGGCAGCGACTCGCGGAGTCCTTCGAGACCGCGCTGCGGCTGGGCGAAGGGCGCGCGATCGCGATGGACATGGACAGCGGCGAGCGGCACCTGTTCTCCTCGCGCTTCGCCTGCCCGGCATGCAACCACGCGCTGGCCGAGCTCGAGCCGCGCCTGTTCTCCTTCAACAACCCGATCGGCGCCTGCCCCGAATGCGACGGGCTCGGCGTGGTCCAGTTCTTCGACCCCCGACGGGTGGTGCAATTCCCCAACCTGAGCCTCGCCTCGGGCGCGATCCGCGGCTGGGACCGCCGCAACCAGTTCTACTTCCAGCTGCTCGCGAGCCTCGCGGCGCACTACGGGTTCGATATCGACACGCCCTTCGAGGCCTTGCCCGAGACCGTCCAGCACCGCGTCCTGCAGGGCTCGGGCACCGAGAAGATCGCCTTCGACTATCTCTCGGACCGCGGTCGCAGCGTGCGCAAGGAGCACACCTTCGAGGGCGTGATCCCGAACCTGCAGCGGCGCTACCGGGAGACCGATTCGAGCAATGTGCGCGAGGAGCTCGCCAAGTACATCGCCACGCGCACCTGCCCGACCTGCGAAGGCACCCGGCTGCGCGTCGATGCCCGCTTCGTGCGGGTGGGCCCGCGCGGCGCCGACCGCCCGATCTGGGAAATCTCCCACTGGACCCTGCGCGAAGCGCTCGAATGGTTCGATCGCCTGCGCCTCGACGGCTCGCGCCAGCTCGTCGGCGAGCGCATCACCCGCGAGATCGTCAACCGGCTGCGCTTCCTGAACAACGTCGGGCTCGACTACCTCTCGCTCGACCGGGCCGCCGAGACCCTGTCGGGCGGCGAAGCCCAGCGCATCCGGCTCGCCTCGCAGATCGGCTCGGGCCTGACCGGCGTGCTCTATGTGCTGGACGAGCCGTCGATCGGCCTGCACCAGCGCGACAACGACCGCCTGATCGGCACCCTCAAGCACCTGCGCGACCTCGGCAACTCGGTCATCGTGGTCGAGCACGACGAGGATGCGATCCGCGCCGCCGACCATGTGATCGACATGGGCCCCGGCGCCGGGGTGCACGGCGGCGAAGTCATCGTGAGCGGCACGCCGGCCGACATCCTCGCGTGCGAGGCGTCCCTCACCGGCCAGTACCTCGCCGGCCACCGCCGCATCGAGATCCCGGCGCAGCGCACCGCACCGGGCGAGCGGGCGCTGCGGGTGATCGGCGCGAGCGGCAACAACCTCGATCGCATCGATGTCGAGTTCCCGGTCGGGCTGATGATCTGCGTCACCGGGGTCTCGGGTTCGGGCAAGTCCACCCTGGTCAACGACACCCTGCACCTGGCGGCGGCCAGGCGCATCAACCGGGCGCAGTCCGAGCCGGCCACGCACGAATCGATCGAGGGGCTCGAGCATTTCGACAAGGTGATCAGCGTCGACCAGAGCCCGATCGGGCGCACCCCGCGCTCGAACCCGGCCACCTACACCGGGCTGTTCACCCCGATTCGCGAGCTCTTCGCCGAAACCCCGATCGCCCGCGAACGCGGCTATGGCGCGGGGCGCTTCTCCTTCAACGTCAAGGGCGGGCGCTGCGAGGCATGCCAGGGCGACGGCATGATCAAGGTCGAGATGCACTTCCTGCCCGACGTCTATGTGCCGTGCGACGTCTGCGCCGGGCGCCGCTACAACCGCGAGACCCTCGAAGTCCAGTACAAGGGCCGCTCGATCGCCGACGTGCTCGACATGACGATCGAGTTCGCCCACGACTTCTTCTCGGCGGTGCCGAACATCGCGCGCAAGCTGCAGACCCTGCTCGACGTCGGCCTCGGCTACGTCCGGCTCGGCCAGAGCGCGACCACCCTCTCGGGCGGCGAAGCGCAGCGGGTGAAGCTGTCGCAGGAGCTCTCCAAGCGCGACACCGGCCGCACCCTGTACATCCTCGACGAGCCGACCACCGGCCTGCATTTCCACGACATCGAGATGCTGCTGCGGGTGCTCCACCAGCTTCGCGACCATGGCAACACGGTGATCGTGATCGAGCACAACCTCGACGTGATCAAGACCGCGGACTGGATCATCGACCTGGGGCCCGAGGGCGGCGACGGCCGCGGGCGGGTGGTGGCCACCGGCACCCCCGAGACGATCGCAGCGCATGCCACGAGCCATACCGGCCACTATCTCGCCAAGGCCCTCGCAGCCGGCGAACGCCAACCGGCCCGCCGCATCCAGGCCGCCTGACGAAGCCGGCCGGGCGCCGCGCTCGGGCGGACTCAGCCGGGATCGGCCCGGTATTGCGAGAAACGCGCAAGCGCCTCGTCGAGCCGGACCCGGTCGGGCAGCACCGGACCGCCGACCTGCAGGGCCTGCCAGTACACCCGGCAGAGCCATTCGACCTCGAGCGCAAGCTCGAAGGCCGCCGCCAGGGTCGCGCCCACGGCCACCATGCCGTGGCTCGCGAGCAGGCAGGCGCGTCGCTCGCGCAGCGCCTCGAGGGTGACGGCCGACAGGCGTGCCGAACCGAAGGGCGCATAGGACGCGCACGGAATCGAATCGCCGCCGGCGACCGCGATCATGTAGTGGAAGCCCGGGACGCCATCGCGCTGCACTTGTGCGAGACAGGCCAGGGTGCTCGCGAACGGCGCATGGACATGCACGACCGCGCCGATCGCGGGCTGCCCACGCTGCAGGTCGTGGTGGATCCGCCACTCCGACGAGGGCCGCCGCGGCCCGAACCATTCGACCGGGCAGGCCAGCACGTCGTCGTCGCTCGCCGGCGGATCGGGCACGAAGGGCAGCCAGGCGATGTCGTCCTCGTCCATCGTCGCGTAGTCGGTGGCCGTCGGAGTGAGCAGGAGACCGTCGCGACCGCCGCGATGCCAGCGCAGCGAGAGGTTGCCGGCGCGCCCCGGATTGAGGCCCGAGGGCGCGAGCGCTCGGGCGGTCTCGACCAGGGCGCCGCGGGCCGCCTGCTCGGTGGCGAAAACGGCCGCCGCCATCAGTGCGGGCCGGGGTCGGCCAGCAGGGTGGCGATTCCCTCGCGCGAAGCCGCCACCACGCCGGTCTCGGTCACCAGGGCGGTGACCAGGTGCGCCGGCGTGACGTCGAACCCGGGATTCAGCGCAGCGGTCCCCTCGGGCACGATCCGCAGGGTGCGCACCGCGCCGGCTTCGTCATCGAAGCCCCGTACATGGGTGATCTCGCGCGGATCGCGGTATTCGATCTCGACCGCGGCGCCGTCGGGCGCCCGGGGATCGATCGACGAGACCGGGCAGGCGACGAAGAACGGCACGTCGGCGTCGCGCGCCGCCAGCGCCTTCAGGTAGGTGCCGATCTTGTTGGCGACATCGCCAGTGGCCGCGACCCGATCGCAGCCGACGATGACCGCATCGACCTGGCCGCGCTGCATCAGCAGGCCGCCCGCATTGTCCGCGATGACGGTATGGGGGACGCCGCGCTGGGCAAGCTCCCAGGTCGTCAGGCTCGCGCCCTGGTTGCGCGGCCGGGTCTCGTCGACCCATACATGCACCGGCACGCCGTCGCGCTGCAACCGGTAGACCGCGGCGAGCGCGGTGCCTTCGTCGATGGTGGCGATCCGGCCGGCATTGCAGTGGGTGAGGATATTGACGGGGCGCTCGCCGCCGGCCTCGCGCGCGGCCAGCAGCAGGCGTGCGGCATGGGCGCCGATGGCCCGGTTGCAGGCAACGTCCTCGTCGCAGATCGCGGCGCATTCGGCCCAGGCCACCGCCGCCCGCGTCGCCGGCGGCAGGCCGGCAACGCGCTCGCGCACCCGCTCGAGCGCCCAGCGCAGGTTGACCGCGGTCGGCCGGGTGGCGAGCAGCTCGGTGAAGGCCGCCTCGAGCGCCGCATCGGCGGGATCGGTACGCAGGGCGAGCGCCAGGCCGTAGGCGCCGACCGCGCCGATCAGGGGCGCGCCGCGGACCCGCATCGTGCGGATCGCCTCGGCGCAGGCCTGCGGGGAATCGAGGGTGATCTCGCGCGACTCGAACGGCAGGAGGGTCTGGTCGATCGTGCGCGGCAGGCCCGCCGCATCGACCCAGAGGCTGCGTGTCACTGCCCGCCGCCGCGATCGGCGCCGACCAGGACCCGGAGCGCCTGGAAGTCGATGATGCGGATGTTCTTGTTCGACACCTCGAGCACGCCGTCTTCCTGGAAGCGCGAGAACGCCCGCGAGACGGTCTCGAGCTTCAGGCCGAGGAAACTGCCGATTTCCTCCCGGGTCATGCGCAGGATGAACTCGTTCGGCGAATAGCCGCGCAGGCGCAGGCGCTGCGACAGGTTGAGCAGGAAGGCCGCGAGGCGCTCCTCGGCGCGCATCGTGCCCAGCAGCAGCATGACGCCGTGCTCGCGGACGATCTCGCGGCTCATCACCTTGTGGAAGTGGCGCTGCAGCGGCGAGAACGCCGCCGAGATCCGCTCGAGGTCGGCGAACGGAATCGTGCAGACTTCGCTGTCCTGGAGCGCGACGGCGTCGACCGAATGCACCTCGGTCGCGATGCCGTCGAGGCCGAGCAGTTCGCCCGGCATCTGGAAACCGGTGACCTGGTCGCGACCGTCCTCGCTGGTGAGACGGGTCTTGAAGAAGCCGCTGCGCACCGCGAAGAGGGAATCGAACTCGTCGCCGGCGCGAAACAGGGCTTCGCCGCGCCGGACCCGCCGACGGGTCGCCACGAGCGCATCGAGCTGCTCGAGGTCCCTGGGCGACACCCCGCCGGGTACGCAGAGTTCACGCAGGTTGCAGGTCGCGCAGGCCGCCTTGAGCCTGGCCTGCAGGCCTTGGGCGGAATCGGCCCGGGAGCTGGAAATCGGGTTCGTCATGCATGGGGGGCCGAGGCGACCCACTGACTCCGTGGCCCCAACCTGTGGGGGGTCATGGCACAAGGATACCCGGTGACCTCACCGGAACCAAACCGGTTGACCTAAATCAACGGGGTCGCGGCCCCGCGCGGCAAGATGAAGCGCCATGAAGGTGACGGCATTGCATAGCGACGACCAGCGCGAGGCCCCGTCGCGCGCCTGGACGCGCTTGCGCGGGCTCGACCGCGCCGCGCCGCGCTATACCACCTACCCGGCGCGCGAGCGCTTCGTGGAGGCTTTCGACGCGGCGAGCTACCGGCGCTGGCTCGAACGGCGACGGCTGGCCGGCGCCGCCCCCCTGTCGCTCTACGTCCACCTGCCCTTCTGCGCATCGGGCTGCCGCCACTGCGCCCGCGACAAGCTCGTCAGCCAGAGTCCCGGGCGTGCCCGGGACTACCTGCGCCAGGTCGGACGCGAAATCGGGATGGTCACCGCCGAGATCGGTCGCGGCCAGCCGGTGGCCCGGATGTACTGGGGCGGCGGTACCCCCAACCATTTCCGCGCGGACGAACTGGCGGGTCTGGCCGAGACGATTCGCGCCGAGTTCCGCTTGGGCCCGGGCAGTGAACAGGCGATCGAGATCGACCCGCGCGAGGCCGAACCGGGGCTGGCGGCGCACCTGGCCGCCATCGGCTTCAATCGCCTCGCCATCGGCGTACCCGACCTCGATCCGGCGGTGCAACGCGCGATCCGGCGGCCCCAGTCGGCCACCGGAACCGCAGCCTTCATCGCCGAGGCCCGCGCAGCCGGCATCCGTTCGGTCGGCGTCGACCTCGTCTGCGGCCTGCCGCGCCAGGACGCGGCCAGCTTCGGGAACACGCTCGAGCAGGTCATCGCGATGGGCCCGACCCGGATCACCCTGCACGACTACGAGCACCAGCCGCAGCGCCACCGGAACCAGCGCCATATCCGGGCCGACGAACTGCCTTCGCTCGCCGAGCTCACCACCCTGCATGCGCGCGCCCACGAGCGCCTCGCGGCAGCCGACTACCAGTTCATCGGCATGGGCCATTTCGCGCACCCCGACGACCCGCTCGCGCGCGCCCAGCGCGCCGGCCACCTCGACTGGGACTGCCATGGCTACTCGACCCAGCACGAATCCGACCTGATCGGCTTGGGCGCGTCCGCGATCAGCCGGGTGGGCGCCTCGTACAGCCAGAACCTGCGCGCTCCCGACGACTACGCCGAGGTGGTCCGCCAGGGCATGCTGCCGGTGGCCCGCGGCATCGAACTCGACGCCGACGACCTGGTGCGGCGCGCCGTCATCCACGGCCTTTGCGGGGCCGGTCGGGTCGCGATCGAGTCGATCGAAATCGCTCACCTGATCGAGTTCCGGGCCTATTTCGCCGCCGAAATCCGGGCCCTCGAACCCTGGGTCGATGCCGACCTGGTCGAAGTCGATGCAGAATGGATCGTGGTGACGCCGCCGGGGCGGCGCTACCTGCGCGCAATCAGCGCATGCTTCGATCGCTACCAGCGCGAATTCGCGCGGCGTGCCAGCGTCGACCCGATCCTGTAGGCGGAACCCGGATGCTCGAACCCTCCCTGCTGTCGCTGTTCCTCGTCGGCCTGTTCGGCGGCCTGCACTGTGCCGGCATGTGCGGCGGCATCGTCAGCGCGATGGGCATCGCCGGGCGCAGCACGCCCGGACGACCGCTGCGGGTGCCCGTCGGCGTCGCGCGGCCACGCCGCGATGCGACCCGGCTCCTGCGGCTGCTCGCCTACAACGGCGGGCGGATCTCCAGCTATGTCCTTGCGGGGGCCGTGGTCGGCGGCATCGGCTCGAGCGCCTTCCTCATGGGCCGGGTCCTGCCGGTGCAGCAGGTCGTGTTCGTGCTCGCCAACCTGACCCTGATCGCGCTGGGCCTCTACGTGAGCGGCGCGATCCGCTCGATCGCCCCGATCGAGGCGGCCGGACGCGGCCTGTGGCGGGCGGTCGGGCCGGCGGCGGCGCGCGCGATGCGCGGCGACACCACGCGCGACGCCTGGATCGCCGGCATGCTCTGGGGTTTCGTGCCCTGCGGCATGGTCTACGCCGGCCTGGTCGCCGCCCTGACCAGCGCCAGCGCCATCGACGGCGCGCTCCTGATGGCCGCCTTCGGCCTCGGCACCTTGCCCAACCTGCTCGCGCTCGGCTGGTCCGCCGGCCGGGTCGCCGGCTGGCTGCAGAATCGCTGGGTCAAGGCCGGCGCCGGCATCCTGATCATCGCCTTCGGCATCATGGGGTTGCTGCGCCTCGATCCGACCGAGCACATCAAGGCCGCGATAGCCTACTGCTTTTGATGGCGGCCGAACCCGCCTGCTTCCACTGCGGCCTGCCGGTCCTCGAACCGGGGCGCTGGTCGACCGTCGTCGATGGCCAGCCGCGCCCGATGTGCTGCGCCGGCTGCGAAGCGGTCGCCGGCGCGATCGTCGCGGCCGGGCTCACCGACTACTACCGCCACCGGACCGGCCCCGCGAGCGGGGTCGCGGCGGTTCCGCCCGAGCTCGAGCAACTCTCGCTCTACGACGACGCCCAGGTGCAGGCCGGCTTCGCGCGCCCCGCGCAGTCGGGTGACGCGACCGAGGTGAGCCTCGCCGTCGAGGGCATGCGCTGCGGCGCCTGCGTCTGGCTGCTCGAGCGGACCCTGGCGGCCGAGCCTGGCGTGCTGGCGGCGAGCGTGAACTTCGCGACCGAGAGGGCGGTGCTGCGCTGGAACCCCGCCGCCACCCGCCTGTCGACCCTGCTCGCGCGCTTTCGCGACGTCGGCTACCGCGCGGTGCCCTACGACCCGAAGCGGCGCGAGGAAGCGATCGTACGCACCAGCAAGTCGATGTTCCGGCGCCTGTTCGTCGCCGGCATCGCGATGATGCAGGTGATGATGTACGCGCTGCCGGCCTACATCACGGCACCGGGCGAGATCGAAGGGCCCTACGAGAGCCTGATGCGCTGGGCGAGCTTCGTGCTGACGGTGCCGGTGGTGCTGTACTCGGCAACGCCTTTCTTCGCCGGCGCCTGGCGCGACCTGCGCGCGCGCAGCCCCGGCATGGACGTGCCGGTCGCGATCGGCATCGGCGTCGCGTTCGCGGCGAGCGCCTGGGCGACCATCAGCGGGCGCGGCGAGGTCTACTTCGATTCGGTCACCATGTTCGTCTTCCTGCTGCTCGGCGCCCGCTACCTCGAGTGGATCGCGCGGCGCCGCGCCGGCCGGGCGCTCGACGCGATCACCAGCGCCGCGCCCGAGCGGGTGCAGCGCCTGCTCGCCGATGGCGGCGAGGAAACCGTGCCGGCCATCCGCCTCGCCCCCGGGGACCGGATCCGGGTCGACAGCGGCGAGCGGATCGCGGTCGATGCCGTCCTGCTCGAGGGCCGCGGCGCAGTCGACCTCGCGCTGCTGACCGGCGAATCGGTGCCGGTGCCGGTCGTGGCGGGCGACGAGGTCCCCGGCGGCGCGGTCAATGCCGGCGCCCCGCTGGCGCTGGAAGTCCTGCGCGAAACCGGCCGCAGCACCCTGTCGACCATCGAGCGGCTGATCGAGCGCAGCGCCGAGGACAAGCCGCGCCTGTCGCGGATCGCCGATCGCGTCGCGGGAGTCTTCGTGAGCGCGCTGCTCGTGTTCACCGTGCTGGTGTTCGCGCTCTGGATGCTGATCGACCCGGCGCGCGCGGCGCCGATCGCGATCGCGGTGCTGGTGGTCTCCTGTCCCTGCGCCCTGTCGCTGGCCACCCCGGCCGCGCTGGCCGCGGCCACCGGCGCGCTCCTGCGCCGGCACATCCTGGTCACCCGCGGCCATACCCTCGAATCGCTCACCACCTGCACCGACGTCGTCTTCGACAAGACGGGCACCCTGACCGCGGGCCGGCCCGAGGTGATCGCGGTGCAGCCCGCCGCCGGCCACGACGCGCCGGCCGTGCTGGCCTGGGCGGCCATCCTCGAGGCCGGTTCGGCGCACCCCTTCGCGCGCGCCATCATCGCCGCCGCCGGGAATGCGGGTGGCAGCGCCACGCATGACGCCAGCGGTGCCACGCTCCTGCCCGAGGATCGCATCGACGAGCCGGGCTTCGGCGTCGCCGCCAGCCTGCGCGCCGCCGATGGCAGCGTCCATCGCCTCCTGCTCGGCTCGGCCGCCTGGTGCGGCATCGACGAGGCCGCCGCCGATGCGCTGCGCCACGCGCCGATCGCGCCTGTCGACGCGCGCCCCGGCGACGCGGAGCCCGTCGCATCGCAAGCCCTCGATGTGCCGCCCGCGAAAGCGCCCCCGCAGGCCGAGGCCGTTGCCGGCGCGAGCGAAGTCTTCCTGGTCGAATGCCATGCCGACCGGGGCGAAGGCGACGGCAATGGCGAAGACGAGCGCAAGGTCGGCGAGGAGCGCCGCGTACTGGCGCGGATCGCGATCGCCGATGCGCCCCGCCCCGAAGCGGCCGCCCTGGTCGCCGGCCTCGGGCGTCTCGGCCTGCGCACCCACCTGCTGTCGGGCGATCGCGCTCCGGCGGTGGCCGGCATCGCGAACGAACTGGGCATCGCGAACTGGCGGGCGCAGGCCGATCCCGGGGAGAAGCTCGCCTTCGTGGCCGGCCTGCGCGAGACCGGCGCCCGGGTGCTGATGGTGGGCGACGGCATCAACGACGCGCCGGTGCTCGCCGCCGCCGACGCCTCGATCGCGGTCGGCCGCGCGAGCGCACTCGCGCGCACCGCCGCCGACGCGATCATCCTCGCGCCCTCGATCACCGGGGTCGGCGAGCTGATGGCAACCGCGCGTCGCACCCGCCGGATCATGACGCAGAACCTCGGCTGGGCCGCCACCTACAACGCCACCGCGATTCCGGTCGCCGCCTTCGGGCTGGTGCCCCCGTGGGCCGCCGCGATCGGCATGGCCTTGTCGTCGCTGGCGGTCGCGCTCAACGCAATGAGGCTATGGCAATGGAATCGCTCTTCCTCCTGATTCCCCTCTCGGTGCTCGCGATCGGGGTGGCGGTCTGGATCTTCTTCCGGATGAGCGACTCCGGCCAGTTCGACGACCTCGACGGCCCGGCGCATGGCGTCCTGCTCGACGACGACCGACCACCGGAAACCGCCGATCGAACCGCGGGTGAGGCGGGCGCGCGACGCACCGCCCAAGGGCCTCCCGGGACTTGATCCGGATCAATAACCCTGATGGGAGCCGGGGTTACGCTGCAAAGCACAAAAGACGCCCTCCATGAGGAACCCCCGATGAGCTCCCCGGCGCCGGCCGCATCGACCGAAACCTACAACTACAAGGTAGTCCGCCAGTTCGCCGTGATGACCGTCATCTGGGGCGTCGTCGGGATGCTGGTGGGCGTCTTCATCGCAGCCCAGCTCGCCTGGCCGGCGCTCAACTTCGACATCGCCTGGCTCACCTACGGCCGCCTGCGCCCACTGCACACCAACGCGGTGATCTTCGCCTTCGGCGGCTCGGGCCTGTTCGCGACGTCGTACTACGTGGTGCAGCGCACCTGCCAGGTACGCCTGTTCGGCGGCCCGCTGGTCGCGTTCACCTTCTGGGGCTGGACCGCGGTCATCGTCGCCGCGGTCATCACGCTGCCGATGGGGCTCACGTCCTCGAAGGAATACGCAGAACTCGAATGGCCGATCGACATCCTGATCGCGCTGGTCTGGGTTTCGTATGCGATCGTCTTCTTCGGCACGATCGTCAAACGCCGCACACCGCACATCTATGTCGCCAACTGGTTCTTCGGCGGCTTCATCCTGACGATCGCGATCCTGCACATCGTCAACAGCGCAGCCCTGCCGGTGACCCTCGGCAAGTCGTACTCGGCCTACGCCGGCGTCCAGGACGCGATGGTGCAATGGTGGTACGGCCACAATGCGGTCGGCTTCTTCCTGACCACCGGCTTCCTCGGGATGATGTACTACTTCATCCCGAAGCAGGCCGAGCGCCCGGTCTACAGCTACCGGCTGTCGATCGTGCACTTCTGGGCGCTGATCTTCACCTACATGTGGGCCGGCCCGCACCACCTGCACTACACCGCCCTGCCCGACTGGGCGCAGAGCGTCGGGATGGTGTTCTCCCTGATCCTGCTCGCGCCGTCCTGGGGCGGCATGATCAACGGCATCATGACCCTGTCGGGTGCCTGGTACAAGCTGCGCGAGGACCCGATCCTCAAGTTCCTGATCGTCTCCCTGTCCTTCTACGGCATGTCGACCTTCGAAGGCCCGATGATGTCGATCAAGACGGTCAACGCGCTGTCGCACTACACCGACTGGACCGTCGGCCACGTCCACGCCGGCGCCCTCGGCTGGGTCGGCCTGATCACGATCGGCTCGACCTACTACATGCTGCCGCGCCTGTTCGGCCGCACCGAGATGTTCAGCAAGCAGCTGATCGAACTGCATTTCTGGCTCGCGACCGTCGGCATCGTGCTCTACATCGCATCGATGTGGATCGCCGGCGTCATGCAGGGCCTGATGTGGCGGGCCACCAACGACGACGGCACCCTGACCTACGCGTTCGTCGAATCGGTGAAGGCGACCATGCCCTACTACCTGATCCGGCTCAGCGGCGGAATCCTGTACCTCGCGGGCATGGTGATCATGCTCTACAACATGTGGCGAACGATCCGCCTGGGCCGCGCCGAGGACGCACCGATCCCGGCGCTCGCGCCGGCCCACGCCTGAGCGCCGACGCCAGGGGAAACATGACATGAAGCTGAGCCACGAACTCATCGAAAAGAACATCGGCCTGCTGATCGTGCTGGTCATCGCGGTGGTCAGCGTCGGCGGCCTGGTCGAGATCGTCCCGCTGTACTTCCAGAAGTCGACCACCGAGCCGGTCGCCGGGCTGCGTCCCTACACTGCCCTGCAACAGACCGGCCGCGACATCTATGTCCGCGAAGGCTGCTACGGCTGCCACTCGCAG
>CAYZBJ010000029.1:30719-43041 GCA_964476625.1 uncultured Burkholderiaceae bacterium
GGATAGCCCGGCATGTTCGACTCGGGCTATCCCTTCCTCGCGACGGCCAGGGCCGACGACGGCACCATCGTGCGCAAGCTCGAAGCGCTGCGCACCCTCGGCCATCCCTACACCGACGAGGAGATCGCGCAGGCGCCGCAGGAGCTGGCGGGCAAATCGGAGCTCGACGCCCTGATCGCCTACCTCCAGGGCCTCGGCACCAGCGTGGGCGGGGTGAAGTGATGGACGTCAACACGCTGCGTGGCGTCATTGCGGTGGTGAGCCTGGTGGTGTTCCTGGGCATCGTCTGGTTCGCCTACGGCCGCGGCCGCCGCAAGCGCTTCGACGAAGCGGCGAACCTGCCCTTCGCCGACGAGGAGATGGATCGCCGCAGCGCCGAAGCCGAGCGTCGCGGCGACGATCCGGACTCGGATTTGCAACGCCCCCCGCGATAACGAGGAGTCGAGGGAAATGGCCGATTTCACCCACCCGGGCTGGAGCGTCTACATCGCGGTCGTCACCGTCGTGTCGATCGTCGCGTGCTTCCTGCTCGCCATGCTCATGTCGAGGCGACGCCCGCCCGGCGAGAAGCTCGATACCACCGGCCATGTCTGGGACGGCGACCTGCGCGAGCTGAACAATCCGCTGCCGCGCTGGTGGCTGTACCTGTTCTACATCACCTGTGTCTTCGGGATGGCCTACCTGGTCCTCTATCCGGGCCTCGGCAGCTTCAAGGGCGTCCTCGGGTGGACCCAGGTCGGCCAGTACGAGCGCGAGATCGATCGCGCGAAGGCCGCATACGATCCGCTCTTCGCGGGCTATCTCGCGCAGGACATCCCGACCGTCGCGGCCGACCCGAAGGCGCGCGAGATGGGCGAGCGCCTGTTCCTGACCTACTGCGTGCAGTGCCACGGATCGGATGCCCGCGGCAGCCGGGGCTTCCCGAACCTCACCGACCGCGACTGGCTCTGGGGCGGCGAGCCCGAAGCGATCCGCGAGACGCTCGTCAATGGGCGCACCGGCATCATGCCGCCGATGGCGGCCGCGATCGGCGGCGGCGCGAACGTCGAACAGGTTGCGCACCATGTGCTGCGCCTCTCGGGCAGTGCCCACGATCCGCTCAAGGCCGAACTCGGCCGCGAGGGCTTCGCCGCCTGCACCGCCTGCCATGGCGCCGAGGGCAAGGGCAACCCGCTGCTCGGCGCGCCGGACCTGACCGACCGGACCTGGTTGTTCGGAGGGTCGCTCGCCGCCGTCATGGACGCGATCGACAACGGTCGCACGAACCAGATGCCCGCGTTCGGCGAGTTGCTCGGCGAGGGCAAGATCCATCTGCTGACCGCTTACGTGTGGGGACTGTCGAACGCGGTCCCGCAAAGGTGAGGGAGCTCACGCCGCGCAAGCGGCGTCTGCTTGCCGGAGCTGGCGCCCCCAAAGGCATCGTCTCCGGCCTTTTATTCGCAGCCGTCGGCAAGCCGTCGACCGGCGGCAGGGATAGCCGGCCGTGACATCCCCCCGCAAGGCGGCCGCCGCCGGCGGCGAGGCCGTCGATCTCTACGAACTGCGCCGCAAGGTCTATCCCCGCGCGGTGAGCGGCTGGTTCGCCGGCTGGCGCTGGATCATGGTCTGGCTCACCCAGCTGGTCTTCTACGGCATGCCCTGGCTGCAGTGGAACGACCGCCAGGCGGTGCTGTTCGATCTTGAGAGCCGCCGCTTCTTCATCTTCGGGCTGGTGCTCCATCCGCAGGACTTCATCTACCTGACCGGCCTGCTGGTGATCTCGGCGCTCGCGCTGTTCCTGTTCACCGCCGTCGCCGGCCGGCTCTGGTGCGGCTATGCCTGTCCGCAGACGGTCTACACCGAGATCTTCCTGTGGATCGAGCGGCGCATCGAGGGCGACCGCTTCCGGCGGATGAAGCTCGACGCCGCCCCGATGTCCACCCGCAAGTTCGGCCTGAAGGCCGCCAAGCATGGCGCCTGGATCCTGTTCTCGCTCTGGACCGGCTTCACCTTCGTCGGCTACTTCACGCCCATCCACGAACTCGGCGGCCTCGTCACGAGTGCCGCGCTCGGCCCCTGGCAGACGTTCTGGATCCTGTTCTACGGTTTCGCGACCTATGGCAACGCCGGCTTCATGCGCGAACAGGTCTGCAGGTACATGTGTCCTTACGCCCGCTTCCAGGGGGTGATGTTCGACCGCGACACCCTGGTCATCACCTACGATGGCGGGCGCGGCGAACCCCGGGGTTCGCGCCCGCGCAAGGCGGACCCGGCGGTGCTCGGGCTCGGCTCGTGCATCGATTGCGGCCTGTGCGTGGAGGTCTGCCCCACCGGGATCGACATCCGCGAGGGGCTGCAGTCGGACTGCATCGGCTGCGCCGCCTGCATCGACGCCTGTGACGCGGTCATGGGCAAGATGAACTATGCGCCGGGCCTGATCCGCTACGACACCGAGAACGGAATGCGGAACCACTGGAGCCGGGCGCGGCTCTGGCGGCGCATCGTCCGGCCGCGGGTACTGGTCTACACCGTCATCCTGCTGGCGGCGAGTTTCGCGCTCGTCGGCCACATGGCGACACGCACCCCGCTCAAGCTCGACGTGATCCGGGACCGCGGCACCCTCGGGCGCGAGGTCGACGAAGGCATGATCGAGAACGTCTACCGCCTGCAGGTCATGAACGCCGCCGAGGAACCACGCCGCTTCGTCCTGTCGGTGCGCGGCCTCGACACGGTGTTCATCGATTCGGCACAAGAATTCGAGGTCGAAGCCGCCGGCAACCGGATGGTGCCGGTCCGGGTCAGGGTCCGGCCCGGCGTCGGCGAGCCCGGCACCCACGCGATATATTTCGGCCTCACCGCCAGCGACGACCCGGATGTCACCGTGAGCGAGAAGGCCACGTTCTACGTCCCGCAGACGGCCCGCTAGGGCCGCGATCAAGGAGTGCCGGCGAACATGGAGATCCCGATGCCCGAGCAGCCCCCCTGGTGGCGCCAGTTCTGGCCCTGGATGCTGATCGCGCTGCCGGCATGCGCGGTCGTTGCCAGCCTGGTCACGCTCTGGCTGGCGATCAGCTCGGCCGACTCGCTGGTGGTGGACGACTACTACCGCGAAGGCCGGGCGATCAACCGGACGATCGCCCGCGACGCGCGCGCCGCCGAACTCGGCCTGGTCGCGACGATCGAGCGCGCCCCCGACGGCGTGCGCCTGTCCCTCCTGGCAAGCGAGACGATCGACTGGCCGGCGAGCCTCGAGTTGCGCCTCGTGCATGCGACCCGCGCCGAACATGACCGGGACCTCGTCCTGCGCGCGCTCGGCGCCGGCCACTATGTCGCAAGCGGCGAGGCACTGCCGCAGGCCGGCCGCTGGACCCTGCACCTGGAGAGCCCGGCAAACGACTGGCGGCTCGCCGCGCCCGTCGACGCCGGCGCCACCGGCTGGCGGATCGAGGCGCGCGCCGATGCGCGGCCGGGGAGCGGGCGATGAAGCCGGCCAGCGACCGCCCCGCCGGGCGCTTCCTGATGCAGGTCCTCTGGCCGTCCTTCCTGGTGGCGATCGTCGCCGAGGGGCTGTTCTTCTCGATGGTCGACCCGCAGGAGCTGACCCTGGTCGGCATCACCCTGGCCGACAGCCGCGAGGCCGCCTATACGGTGGGCTTCCTGCTGTTCTGGGTACTGTTCTCGCTCTCGAGCGGCCTGACCTGGCTGCTCTCCCGGGACCCCGGGCGCTGATCCGCGGCAAAGCGCCAGCCCGGAAAGCGAAGCCGAATTAATCCTGATCAAGGCGCCCCGCAAGGCCCGGAGCTAGCCTGAGGGAAGACTGGATACACGGGGACCGCCGAATGCGGTCCCCGGAGAAGTGAGGGAGCTCACGCCGCGTGAGCGGCGTTTGCTTGCCGGAGTTGGCACCCGCAAGAGTATCGCCTCCGGCTTTTTATGCACAGTCACCGTCGTATCGGTGACATGAAGCCGTCGCCGGCAGCCCCGCACCGGTCCGCAAGGGGCGGGCCCGCTACCGGCCACCGGCGACGTCGACGATCGCGCCGGTCACGTAGGAAGCCTGCGGCGACAACAGCCAGGCGATCAGGGCCGCGACCTCGTCGGCGGTGCCGCCGCGCTGCATCGGCACCATGCCGGCGAGCCGTTCGACCCGGTCGGGCGCGCCGCCGCTGGCGTGGATCTCGGTCTCGATCAGGCCCGGCCGCACCCCGTTGACCCGGATGCCTTCGGCCGCGACCTCCTTCGACAGACCGATGGTCATGGTGTCCATCGCCCCCTTGGAGGCCGCATAGTCGACATACTCGGCGGGCGCGCCGAGCCGCGCCGCCGCCGAGGAGACATTGACGATCGAGCCGCCGCGTCCGCCGTGCGCGGTCGACATCCGCCGCACCGCCTCCCGGGCACAGAGGAAGGCGCCGAGCACATTGGTGGCGAAGATCCGCTCGATGCGTTCGGCCGACATGTCGACGACCCGGGCGGCCGGCGCCACGATGCCGGCGTTGTTGACGAGCGCATCGAGCCGCCCGAACCCGGCATCGAGCGCGGCGAACATGCGCAGGACATCGGCCTCGCTGGCGACATCGCCCGCCAGCGCAATCGCATGGCCCCCCAGCGAATCGACGAGGGCGTCGGCCGCATCGCTGCGCTCCCGATAGCCGATCGCAACGCGCCAGCCGTCATCGACCAGGCGCCTCGAGAGCGCCGCACCGATGCCGCGGGAGCCGCCAGTGACGAGAACCACGGGCCTGGTCATCCTTCCCCCTTCCGGAAGCGTTCGAGTTCGCGCCGTTCGTGCTTGGTCGGCCGGCCGTGCGCGATTGCATGCGCCGGTTCGACATGCAGGCGACGCTCGGTGGCGAGCCGCTCGCGACGAGCCACCGATTCGGCGGTCTCCTCGTAGAGCGCCTGGGCCACCGGCGCCGGTCCGCGTACCGTCGACAGGCCGCGCACCAGCACGCTGCGATCCTGTTCGCCGGCGCGCAGGCCGATGGTATCGCCGATGCGCACCACACGCGCGGGCTTCACCCGCTGGCCCTCGATCGTCACCCGGCCGTTCTCGATCGCCGCCTGGGCCAGTGCGCGGGTCTTGTAGAAGCGCGCGGCCCAGAGCCACTTGTCGATGCGGACTTCGCTACCCATCGCCGCCTCGGCCCGAGGCTTGACACCATGTGGCGCTCGCCGCAAGGATTCGATTCATACTGACGGCCATCGACATACGCAGGAGCTTCCGTGAGCACCGTTCCGTTCAAGCAGCGCTGGTTCGAGGATTATGAGGCCGGCGAGGTCATCGAGCTCGCCGCGTACCCGGTTTCCGAGGAAGAGATCATCGAGTTCGGGAAGCGCTACGATCCCCAGCCCTTCCATGTCGATCCAGAAGCGGCGAAGCAATCCGCCTATGGCGGGCTGATCGCCAGCGGTTGGCTGACCGGCTCGATCATGATGCGCATGCTCGCCGACGGCTTCGTTTCCGAGGTCGCGAGCATGGGCTCGCCGGGCCTCGACGAACTGCGCTGGCTCGCCCCGGTGCGCCCCGGTGATGTGCTGCGCGGCCGGATTCACATCCTCGAGACCCGCCGCTCCGCCTCGAAGCCGGACCGCGGCCTGGTGCGGCTCCAACAGGAAGCCATCAACCAGCGCGACGAAGTCGTCGCCCGCTGGGTCGGCTGGAACATCTACCGGGCCCGGCCTGCAGGCTGAGGCCGGCGTGCCCGACGCGCTGGTCGAATCGCTGCGGCGCCTGCTGCAGTCGATCCATGGACGGCCGGTGCAGCGCATCGAGACCCATATCTCCTGGATCCTGCTCGATGGCGAGCACGCCTGGAAGATCAAGAAGCCGGTGCGCCTCGGCTTCCTCGACTTCAGCCGGGTCGACCTGCGCCGTCGCTACTGCGAAGAGGAATTGCGGCTGAACCGGCGGCTCGCGCCCTCGCTATACCTCGATGTCGTGCCGGTTGGCGGCAGCATCGCCGCGCCGCGGCTGGGCGGCGATGGCGATGGCGATGCCATCGAGTATGTGCTGCGCATGAAGCAGTTCGCCGCCGGTTCGCTGTTCTCCGAACGACTCGCTGCGGGCCGGCTCGAACCGGCCTCGGTCGACCGCCTGGCTTCGCGGCTGGCCGCCTTCCAGGCGACGGCGCCGGTAGCCGATGCGGAGTCACCCTTCGGCAGCGCCGCCGGCATCCGGGCAGCCACCGCCGGAGTGCTGGCCGGCATCGAATCCCAGCCACATGCGCAGCGCATCGCGGGGCTGCGGGCATGGTGCGAGGCCCGGGCCATCGCCCTGGCGCCGTGCTTCGAAGCGCGCAAGGCAGGCGGCCAGGTGCGCGAAGGCCATGGCGACCTGCACCTGGCGAACCTCGTGGTGCTCGACGATGATGTCACCGCCTTCGACTGCGTCGAGTTCGACCCGGCCCTGCGCTGGATCGACGTGCAATGCGACATCGGCTTCATCACCATGGACCTGAAGGCGCATGGCCGACACGACCTCGCGTTTCGCTTCCTCGACCGCTGGCTCGAGGCGAGCGGCGACCACGCCGGGCTGGCGGTGCTGCGCTACTACGAGGTCTATCGCGCGCTGGTCCGTGCGCTCGTCGCGGGCATCCGCAGCGCGCAAGGCGGTGCATCCGGCAAATCCGGTGTGTCCGACGACCCCGGCGCAACGGGCGAGCCGGACTACCCCGGGTTGGCGCAAGCCCTGTCAAGGCAAGCCGACCCGCGCCTGCTCATCACCCATGGCCTCTCGGGTTCGGGCAAGAGCTTCGTATCGACGCGCCTGCTCGAAACCGCCGGCGCGATTCGCCTGCGCTCCGATGTCGAGCGCAAGCGCCTCTTCGGGCTGGGCGCGCTCGAGTCATCCGCATCGCGGGCCGCCGGCGACGTCTACGGGCCTGAGGCAACGCGCCGCACCTACGCGAGCCTCCATGAATCGGCACGCGCCGCGTTGCAGGCGGGTTATCCGGTGATCATCGACGCCGCCTTCCTGCGCGCGCCGGAACGCGACGACTTCCGGGCACTGGCGCAGGAGTTGCAGGTACCGTTCTCGGTCCTGCACTGTCGCGCCGATCCGGGCCTGTTGCGCGAGCGGGTGCGCGAGCGCGGCGAACGCCGCGATGATGCGTCGGAAGCCGACGCCGGCGTGCTGGAGGCCCAACTCGCCCACCATGACGCGCTGCGCGAGGACGAGCGAGAGATGGCGATCGAGGTCGACACCGCCCGCCCGCTCGACATCCCGGCGATCGCTGGGCGCTGGCTGGCCGCAGTCGTCACTCCTGCCAGCCAGCCGACACAAGCCCCCGGCCGGTAAGCCGGGGCCTCCTTCCGCCGGGCCGCTGCGCGCCGACTTTCACCGGGCCATGCACACCCGGCACGGCGGCGCGTTGCACATGCTTGCCGCCCAGGTCGCCAATGCGGGTGACCTTGCTGTGCAACACGAGGCGACCGGACTCGTCGGCGGCAGAGCGCTGGTCGTCAACGCCATCGACGAGGCGGCGGCGCGCTTCTGGCAGCGCCGCGGCTTCCTCCCGTCCCGTGATGACCCGCTCGTGCTCTTCCGGTCGATTGCCGCTATTGCGGCGTCGCTTGCCGAGGCCAGGCAGTGAGAGCAGTCAAGGACCGGCAAGCGCCCATGCGGTCTCCTCCACCATCCTCGCCACCGGTCGACAGCCTGTCGGCCGACAGGGACGCGTTCATCGGGTGGTCCCCGGTTCGGGCCAGTCCCGCTGGGCCGGGCGCAACTGCTCGACCAGGCGGGCAAGCCGCAGTACGCCGAGGTCGTCGAAGCGCGCGCCGACCAGCTGCACCCCGATCGGCAGGCCGTCGTCGCTGTGCGTCCAGTTGATCGATGCGGCCGGCTGCTCGCTCATGTTGTAGGCGACGGTGAACGCGATGTGCGGCAAGGCGTTCTCCGGATCATTGCTCGGCGCCGGCAGGTCCGCCGCGTAGGGCAGGATCGGCGAGGTCGGCGAGATCACGAAGTCGTAGGCGCCGGTGGCGCGCACGGCGGCCTCGCGCATCGCGACCACTCCGTTGTAGGCGGCCATCACCTGCGCGCCGGTGAAGTCGCGCGCCCGATGGCTGCACCACTGCACGATGAAGGGCAGGATCTTCGCCCGGGTGGCGTCCGGCATCGCGTCGATGTCGAGGAAGGAGCGGGCCTCGAGGAAGCGCAGGACCGAATCGAACATCTCCTCGGTCAGGAAGGTCTCCATCGGCTCGACGACGGCGCCGTCGGCCTGCAGGGCCGCGGCGGCGGCCTCGCAGGCGGCACGCACCGGCGGATCCACCGGCAGGCCGCAACCCATGTCGAGCAGCAGGCCGATGCGCAGGCCGCGCGCCGACAAACCCTCGAGCGCCGTCGCATAGCTGGTCGGCTGGTAGGGCAGGCTCATGAAGTCGCGCGCATCGGGACGACCGATCAGCTCCATGAGCATCGCCGAATCACGCACGCTGCGAGTCATCGGACCGGCGGCCCGCCCCATGTACGGGGGATCGATGGGGATCCTGCCGAGGCTGGGCTTGAGGGAGAAGAGCCCGCAATGGGTCGCCGGCAGCCGCACCGAGCCGCCGATGTCGGTGCCCACGTGCAGCGGCCCGTAGCCGGCCGCAGCCGCCGCGGCCGCGCCCGAGGAAGAACCCGAGGTATTGCGGTCCAGCCGCCAGGGATTGCGGGTGATGCCGTGGATCGACGAAACGCCGGACGACAGCATGCCGAAGTCGGGCATGGTGGTCTTGCCGATCAGCACGCAACCGCCTTCGCGCGCCCGCGCCGCGATCGGCGAATCGGCCCGCTTGGGCTCGAGCATGGTGGCCGCGGTGCCCAGCGGCGCCGGATGGCCCCGGGTGTAGAGGTTTTCCTTGAGGGTGATCGGTACGCCGTCGAGCGGCGAGAGCATCTTGCGGGCCTGCCAGCGCGCCTCGGACTGCGCGGCGGCAGCGCGCGCCTCGTCGGCGAACACCAGGTACATCGCGTTCAGCTTCGGCTCCCAGGTCGCCACCCGGGCCAGCACCGCCTCGGTCACGTCGACCGGCGAGAGCGTGCGCTCGGCGAATCCGGCCGCCATCTCGGCGGCGCTCAGCTGGTGCAGGGCTTCATCGGCCATCGGATCTCCTCGTGCGCGAGCGCATCCTGGCGCGCCCGACATGTCGAACCACCCGGAAGGCTAGCACCAAGTGGGCCGATGCGAGGAATCAGCGTCGGCGCGGCACCAGCTTGAGGGTCGCGGTAGCGGTGGCGAGCAGCTCGCCGTCGAGGCTGCGCACCTCGCCCTGGCTGAAGGCGACCGAGCGGCCGCGCTTGAGGCAGCGGGCCTCGGCGATCACGTCGCGGTCGGACGACGAGATGAAGTGCACCGACAGGTCGAGGGTGATGACCATCAGTTCCGAGGTGTTCGACGGCCTCGCGGCGCAGCACAGGGCCACGTCGAGCAGGGTCGCGAGCGCGCCGCCATGGAAGGTGCCGCCGCTGTTGGTGAGGTCGGGCCGGTAGGGCATCCGGATCCGGGCGAAGTCCTCGCCGAAATCCTCGCCGAGGGCGCCGATGGTTCCCGCCATCGGCACCCGCGCGCCGAAGATCACCGCCGGATCGACATCCTTCACCTTGGGAGTTCGCTCGAGCCCATCAGGAACGCGTCGACCTCGCGGGCGCACTGGCGGCCTTCGCGGATCGCCCAGACGACCAGCGACTGGCCGCGACGCATGTCGCCGGCGGCGAACACCCCGTCGACGCTGGTGCGATAGCAGCCTTCGCCGTCGGTCGTCGCCCGGGCATTGCCGCGCGCATCGAGCGCTGCCCCGAAGCCCTCGATCACCTTGGCGACCGGCGACACGAAGCCCATCGCGAACAGGACCAGGTCGGCCGGGATCTCGAATTCGGCGCCCGGCACCTCGGTCATGCGCATCTGGCCGCTCGCCTCGTCGCGCGTCCATTCGACCCGGGTCGCGACGATCGCGCAGACCCGGCCCTTGCCATCGTCCTTGAACGACTTGGTGGTGACCGCCCAGTCGCGTTCGCAGCCTTCCTCGTGCGAGGAGGAGGTCCGCAGCTTGATCGGCCAGTAGGGCCAGGTGAGCGCCTTGTTCTCCTGCGCCGGCGGCTGCGGCATCAGTTCGAACTGGGTCACCGAAACCGCGCCCTGGCGATTACTGGTGCCGACGCAGTCCGAGCCGGTGTCGCCACCGCCGATCACGACCACCCGCTTGCCGGTGGCGAGGATCTGCCCGGGCACCTTGTCACCGGCCACCTTCCTGTTCTGCAGCGGCAGGAAGTCCATCGCGAAGTGGACCCCGTCGAGCTCGCGACCGGGCACCGGCAGGTCGCGGGGCTGCTCGGCGCCACCGGCCAGCACCACCGCGTCGAAGTCCTTCCGGAGCTGCTCGGGGGAGATGCGCTCGCTCGACCAATTGGTGATCGGGCCGATGTCGTCGTCGGTTGCAACCAGCACGCCCGGGCGGAACTCGACGCCCTCGGCGCGCATCTGCTCGACGCGACGGTCGATGTGCGACTTCTCCATCTTGAAGTCTGGAATGCCATAGCGCAGCAGGCCGCCGATGCGATCGTTCTTCTCGAATACGGTGACATCGTGCCCGGCCCGCGCCAACTGCTGCGCGCAGGCAAGCCCGGCCGGGCCGGAGCCCACCACCGCGACCTTGCGCCCGGTACGCCCGCTCGGCGGCAGGGGGACGACCCAGCCGTTCTCCCAGGCCTTGTCGATGATCGCGTGCTCGATCGACTTGATGCCGACCGGATCGTCGTTGATGTTCAGGGTGCAGGCCGCCTCGCAGGGCGCGGGGCAGATCCGGCCGGTGAACTCGGGGAAATTGTTGGTCGAGTGCAGGACCGTGATCGCACGCTTCCAGTCTCCCCGGTAGACCAGGTCGTTCCAGTCCGGAATGATGTTGTTGACCGGGCAGCCGGTCTGGCAGAACGGGATGCCGCAGTCCATGCAGCGCGCGCCCTGCTGGGCGGCGTCGCCGTCGGACAGGCGCATGACGAACTCGCGATAGTGCTTGACGCGCTCGTCCGCTGCTTCGCTGGCCTCGGCAAGTCGTTCGTACTCGAGGAATCCGGTGATTTTTCCCATGGCTTTCACTCAATCCGTATCGGTTCAGACCTGCGCGTCTTCCCGCTGCATACGCTGCCTTGCCGCATGCAGCTCGCCCAGCGCACGCCGGTACTCATGGGGGAAGACCTTGACGAAGCGCGCGCGCGCGCCATCCCAGTCGCCGAGGATCTCCCGAGCCCGGTCGCTGCCGGTGAACTTGAAGTGGTTCTCGATCAGGCCCTTGAGGATGATCTCGTCGCACTCGCCGTGGTGCCAGCTCGCCGGGTCGGTCTTGACCAGCTGCTCGGCCGTCGAGAGGACCGGCTCCAGGGCGATCGAGGCCATGTTGCAGTTCTCGCGCAAGGCCCCATCGGGGTCGTAGACATAGGCAACCCCGCCCGACATGCCGGCGGCGAAGTTGCGCCCGGTGGCGCCGAGCACCACCACGGTGCCGCCGGTCATGTACTCGCAGCAGTGGTCGCCGGTGCCCTCGACGACCGCGGTGGCGCCGGAGTTGCGCACGCAGAAGCGCTCGCCGGCGACCCCCGAGAAATAGGCCTCGCCCTCGATCGCACCGTACATCACGGTGTTGCCGATGATGATGTTGTCGGCCGCGCTGCCGAGGAAATCATTGGTCGGCCGCACCACCAGCCGGCCGCCCGAGAGGCCCTTGCCGACATAGTCGTTGCCTTCGCCCACGAGATCGAGCGACATGCCGCGGGTCGCGAAGGCGCCGAAACTCTGGCCGGCGGTGCCGTTGAACTGGATGTGGATGGTGTCGGCAGGCAGGCCGGCGTGACCGTAGCGGCGCGCGACCTCGCCCGCGAGCATGGTCCCGACGGTGCGGTTGACGTTGGCGATCGGCGAGATGAAGGAGACCTTCTCGCCGCGCTCGAGCGCCGGCTTCGCCTGCTCGATCAGGCGGACGTCGAGCGCGCGCTCGAGGCCATGGTCCTGGTTCTCGGTCCGGTGGCGGGTCGCATCCTCGGTGACCGGCACATGCAGCACCCGCGAGAAATCGAGCCCCTTCGCCTTCCAGTGCTCGATGCCGCGGCGCATGTCGAGCAGGTCGGCGCGCCCGATCATCTCGTCGAAGCGACGGAAACCCAGCTGCGCCATCAGCTCGCGGATCTCCTCGGCGACGAAGAAGAAGAAGTTGACGACATGCTCGGGCCGGCCCTGGAACTTGCGGCGCAGCACCGGGTCCTGGGTGGCCACGCCCACCGGGCAGGTGTTCAGGTGGCACTTGCGCATCATGATGCAGCCGAGCGTGATCAGCGGCGCCGTGGCAAAGCCGAATTCTTCGG
>CAYZBJ010000030.1:0-42192 GCA_964476625.1 uncultured Burkholderiaceae bacterium
GGCGGCGGCGCCGGCCCAGCGTGGTCCGTAGAGGCCGAGCACCACCGTGTCGGACACCAGCGCGACCGACAGGAAGGGCGGTGCGGCGAACAGCATCGCGGCCCCGAGCATGGTGGCCAGCGCCGAGCGCAGTCGGGAATGGTCGTCCTGGACCGCGGCGCCCGCCGAGTACAGCACCTGCTGCACCGTACCGAGCAGGGTCAGCGCCGGGCTGCTCGCGAAGGCATGCATCTGGGCGTAGAGGCCGGCCGCCGCCACCGAATAGAGCTTGCCGACGATGAGCCGGTCGATCCCGGTCATCGCCCAGTTGACGAGGTTGGTGGCCAGCGCGGTGACGCCGAAGCGCATCGAACCGGCGGCCTCGCCGTGCCAGAACAGCGGTGTGATCGAGTGTGGCGCCTTCCAGAAGGCGAACGCGAGCATCAGCGCGGCATGGACGAGGTAGGCGGCGACCAGCGCTCCGACCTGCCAGCCGGCGAGCGCGAGCGGCAGGCCAACGCCGAGGTATCCCACCGCGTAGGCGGCGGCGCTCGAGAGCTGCAGCCACTTGAACGCCATTTGCCGGCGCAGCAGCATGGTCGGGGTCGCGGCCAGGGCGCTCAGCAGGATGCCGGGCGCGAGTGCTCGCAGCACCCCGGCGGCACGCGCGTCGTCCAGGGCACGGGCGATCGGCCCGGCGCTCGCCAATACGATGGCCATGGTCGCGAGGCCGAGCAGCAGTTGCCAGGTGAAGGCGAAGCGAATGTCGTCCGGCCCGACTGCTGGTTTCTGGATCAGCCCGTAGGCGAGCCCGACCTCGGCGAACAGGCTCGAGAGCGCGATGACCACCAGCGCCACCGCGAACAGGCCGAAGGGCTCGGGACCAAGCAGGCGGGCGAGCGCGATCTGCGCGGCCAGTTGCATGCCGACCCGCAGGGCGGTGCCGACGGCGCTCCAGAGAACCCCTCCGATCGCGCGCTCACGCAGCGTAGCGGTCGAAGTGTCGGTGCCGTCCGGCTGGTTCATGTCATGCGACGTGGGCGGTCCTGGCGGTGTCTTGCGTTACGTGCGTCGCGGCCGGCATGCTGGCCTCGGGGGTGGGCCGGGCTCTCGACGCAGCCGGCTGCGCCGCCCGGACTCGCGTCCACAGCAGGGCCCACACGCCGGGCCAGAGCATGGTACCCAGGATGTCCTTGATGCTGTTGCGCCAGCGCAGCGGGTTGCCGGCGTGAAGGTCGTACAGGAAATCCAGCACCTCGCCGGCGAGGCAGATCGCCAGCACCGTCCGGAATGCGAAGGTGAACCGGCGCTCGCCGCGGGCGATCGCCGCGATCACGAAGAACAGCAGGAACCCGACGTGCATGTGCATTGCATCGGCCGACAGGGGCACCATCGCGAGCAACGCGTGCTTCATGGCATAGAACGTATCCGCAAGCAGCATGGTGACCCCTCAGGCCCGCATGAGCACGGTGCCGACCAGCTTCGCGCCCATCGGCTCGAGCTGGCGGGTCAGCTGGGCAAGCCCTCGGGTCAGGGTCTGGTGCTGGCGCGCCACCACGATGTAGCCGCCGGCCTTCGAGGCGATCAGGCCGGCATCGGGCTTGCCGTCGGCGCTCGGGGTGTCGAGGATGATCACGTCGAAGGCCTTTTCGAAGAGGGACAGCAGCATCTCCGCGGTATGGCCGGCGAGCAGGTCGCTCGCATTGGGCACCTCGGGCCCGCTCGGGATGACGGTCAGGCCGTCGAGCCCCGGCACTTCCTGGAAGACATCGCGTGGATTGCAGCGCCGCGCGAGCAGGGTCGAGAAGCCGTTGCTGTTGTCGAGCGCGAACACGTCGTGCAGCCTGCCCCCCCACATGTCGGCGTCGATCAGCAGGGTCAGTTCGCCCATCTGGGCGAAGCTCACCGCGAGGTTGGCGGCGGTGAAGGTCTTGCCTTCGCCGCGCCCTTCGGAGAGCACCGCCAGGCTGCGCCCGGCGCGCTCGCGCCGCTCGGCGCCGTCGAACCAGCGCGCCTTGACCTGGCTGCGCAGCCGGCGCAGTTCATCGAGGAAGGGATGGTTGACGTCGAAGGCGGCGAAGACCTCGCGCGAGACCACGCTCTCGTCGGGATCGAGCAGCGGATAGTCGTTGTGGCGTGCCATCGCGGTGCGCAGGTCGCGGGCCTTCACCAGGCCGGTGGCGACCGCCGCATCGCCGATCCGCAGGCCTTCGCGCTCGGCGGCTTCGCGCAAACCCGCCACGTCCGACGGCGCGATCAGGCCGCGCTCGAGCAGGGCGTCGAGCACCGGATGGCCGGTGGCGGATTCATTGCCGTTGGCGACCTCGGTCGTGGCGCGGGCATTGCCGGCCTCGTTTGCTGCGCCGGCAGTCGCGGCTGCGCCGCTGGCGGGCGTTGCGCCCGCGCCTGGCCCGGCCAGCCGGGCCGCATTCGCCGCGGCAATGCGCTTGCGCACCCCGGCCGCCTTGGGGTCGGCGCCAGCGAGCGCGAGGGTGCGCCGCGGCAGGTGCCCAAGGGTGCCGACCAGGGGGGCGCGGATGATGCGTTCGAGGTCGTCGGCCAGGCGCACCCGCGGCCGGCTGGCCTCCATGAGCAGTACCGAGCCAAGCCCGAGCAGCGCGCCCAGCACTACGGCGATGCCGCCGTTGCGCCCGAAGTTCGGCGACGACGGCAGGGTCGGTGTCACCGCCGGGCCGATCGGGACGATGTCGGCCTGCACGGTGCGAGCGGAGACGGCGGCCTTGTCGACCTGTGCCTGCGCCTCGTCGTAGGCGCGGCGCGCCCGCTCGACATCCTGGCGCAGGTTGCGCGCCGCCTCGATGTCCTGGCGCACCGACACCACTTTGCCGCGCTGGCTGTCGAGCCCGGCGCGCAGGTCGGCTTCGCGCCGGCGCAGCGACTCGTGCTGGCGCACCAGGCCGGAGACGACCGTCGAGACCGCATTGCGCAGGCGCCGGTTGACGGTGTCGAGTTCGTTGCGCACCGCCGCCATGTTCGGATGCTCGGGGCCGAAGCTGCGGCTGAGGTCGGCGATGCGGCGCTCGAGGCGCAGCTGCTCCTGCTGCAGCTGCGTCACCAGGGAATTGCGCATCACCTCGGGCGAGCCGTTGCCGTAGCTGGCGACGCTCGCGCGGGCGGCCGAGACGACCTGTTGCGATTCGGCGAGCTCGCGTTCGAGCCGGGTGAGCTCGGCCGCCATCTGCTGCAGCCGGGTGTTGTCCACCGTGCCCGACTCGCTCGCGGCGGTCACGCCGCGCTCACGCTCGAGGGCGGCGAGCTTGCCCTGGAGCTCCTCGAGCTCGCTGCGCAGGCGGGCCGCCTCGGCTTCGAGGACGGTGGCGCCGGCGAGGTCCGGGTTGGCGCGCAGGGCGGTGGACTCGTCGATGTAGGCCTGCACGAAGGCGTTGGCGACGTCGGCCGCGCGCTGTGGATCGCCGTGGCTGAAGGCGATGCGCAGCGCATTGGCCTCGCGCACCGGCTCCACCCGGACTTCGCGCGAGAGCGAGTTGGCGATCGCGCGGGCGAGTACCTCGGGGGCGAGCTGGCCGCCGCCGAAGGCCTGGCGGTACTCGGGCAGTTCGGCCAGGCCGAGGATCGCGACCGCCCGCTGGCCGACCCGCTCGCTGGTGATCAGGGTCGCCTGGGTGGCGAGGTGGTTCTCGGGCAACTGGATCGGGCGGCCGTCGGCGCCCTTGCCCTCGATCAGGACCTGCGCCGTGCCGGTGTAGAGCCGCGGCTGGCTGAAGGTCCAGGCCATGGTGGCCAGGACGACCGCGGCGAAGACCCCGACGAAAAGCCATTTGCGAGCGGCGAGCAGGGCGAGGAATTGGCGGAAGTTCACGGTCGTGCGTCCTCGGTGGAAGCGTGCAGGGCAGCGATGAGTGCGCGGCGGGTCGGCGCGAGCGGATCGTCGGGGAACTTGCGGGCGAAGAAGCGGCCCGAGGCCACCGTCCGCGGCAGTTCTTCCATCGTCAGCTCCCGGGTGCGGGCGCCATCGAAGCCGGCGACGAAATGGTTGCCGGGCCCGAGCCGATAGGCGGAGTTCGCGAGTAGGGAGGGGAACAGCACCTCGTCGCGCTGGCTCATCCGCGAGAACCAGTGCTGCACCCCGGGTTCGTGGAAGCGCCGCGCGAGGTAATGGCACACCGGCTTGCGGGCACCGAACCAGAGGCTGCCGACCCAGGGCTTGAAGGCGGTCCCGAAGGGGTGCTCGCCGAGCAGCCCGCCGCGCGCCGCCCAGGTGACGTTGCGGGCGATGCGGGCGCGCAGCCGGGGCCGGCCGTCGGGGTGCTGGGCGTATTCGACCGGCACTTCGAGCCCGCCGCGGACCTCGCGCCGGGCGCTGGCCGGCACATACCAGCAGTGCATCCGCCAGAGCAGGCGAAAGCGCCAGGAGTTCTCCGGCGCATAGAGCCGGTAGGCGTAGGTCATCCAGGCGAGTTCATCGCCCGAGAGCTCGAGCCGATCGACGTGGGCGTCGTGCGGGTCGCTGGCGACGTGGCTGACGAAGTCCGCGAGCGGGCGCACCGGCAGGCAGTTGGGCGTGAGCAGCTGGAAGTAGTCGAAGTCGACGTTGTCGAGGCAGTGCTCGAGCAGGCGGATCACGCCCCGGCTCATCGACCATGCGCCACGGTCGACGATATCCGGGTTCGGCACGAAGTCGACGTTGGCGGCATCGACGGGGAACTCCGGCTGCAGGTGCGGCGAATGATGGATGACGAGCCGGTGCGGCGCGAGCAGGCGCGCGAGCTGCGATACCGTCGCCGGCGGGGTGGCCGCCGAGAGCATCGCGAACACGATGCGCGGCGCGCGCCCGGCCGGTTCGAGGGCGCCGGAGGCGATGGCCTGCCCGAGGGTCCGGTTCATCGACGGCGCGTTCATTCGACCTGCTCCCGCAGGCGGCGAGTGCCGCTGGTCTCGTCGGACGCCGGCGGCTGCGCCGACATCTCGCGCACCAGGGCGCACCAGCGGCTCGCGACCGCTTCTTCCGAGAAGCGCGCGGCACAGGCGCGGGCGAGCCGGCCCATGCGATCGCGCCGCAGCGGCGTTGCCCCGAGCAGGGCGGCGATGGCCTGGCGTTCGCTCCCGGCATCGTCGGCGTCGAACACCCAGCCCTCGCGACCGTTGCGCACCATCTCCTCGACCGCCTGCACCTGGCGGGCGCCGAGCACCGGCAGGCCGAGCGCCATCGCCTCGTTGACGACCATGCCCCAGGTCTCGAAGGCGCTCGGCAGCACCAGCACATCGTGGTTGGCGAGCAGCGCCGGCAGGGCGTCGTGGCCGACCGGTCCGGCCAGGTCCAGCGCCAGGCCGGGCTCGCTGCCGAGCCGTTGCGCCATGGCTTCGAGCTCCGCCTGCAGCGGGCCATGGCCGACGAGGGTGAGTTCGACCGCGGGCGCTCCGGGCTGCTCGGCGCGGGCCCGGGCGAGCGCCTCGGCGAACTCGCCGATTCGTTTGCCGTGCACGAACTGGCCGACGAAGACGAGCCGCAGCGGCGCCGACGCTTCGAAGGGCATCGATGTCCCGGCTGCTCCCGGCTTGCTCGCGGGCGGCCTCGGGCGGCGCGCCCGGCGATGCGCGAGGAAGGCCGTTTCGGTGGCATAGGGGATGTGCAGCAGGCGGGCGCGCGAGCCGATGCGGCGCATGTAGCGCTCGCCGCTCGCGCCGTTGACCACGACCGCATCGGCGCCTGCCGCGAGCAGGCGCTGGCGCAGGCGCACTCCCCAGCCGCGATCGGCCTCCGCAGCCTCGCAGAGGTCGGCGTGGATCACCAGCCGGTCGACGAGGCGCAGCCGGCGCATCAGCCAGCCGATGGCGCTGCGCGAGCCGAACTCGCTGGCCACGAGAATGGTCGGGCGCTCGCGCCAGATCAGGCCCGGCAGGCCCCAGGCCAGGTCGCCGGTGCGCGCGCCGCCGCCCGGCAGCTGGCCACCGACCTCGCTCGCCACATAGGCGCTCACCATGACCTTGCCGGCGGCGACGGCCGCGCCGCGGGCAGGCGGGCGGGCCACGAAGACGGCGACCCGGCCGACCTGTTCGGCCAGGGCCGCGAAGGTGCCCCAGCGATAGCCCGAGACGGTATTGACCGTATAGGCGACCAGCGGCCCGGGCCGGGCGCCTTCGCGCAGCCGCCAGGCGAGGAAGCCCTCGAAGCGGCCCCGTGCGATCGCGAGCCCGTGGACGAAGCCGACGAAGTGTTTCGGGTTGGTCGCCGCCAGCACGAGGGGCGGGGTGACGATGGTGCGCAGCCAGCGCCAGGCCGGCACCCGGTGCTTGGCGAACAGGGCGCCGCCGCCGCGGGCCCGTCGGCGGGCGTCGCGCAGGCTAGCCCGCTCGAGCGGCGGCAGGGCGTCGGGCGCGAGATGATGGACCACGATCGCCGGTGCGTACTCGAGGCGGGCGCCGGCGGCGAGCGCACGCATCACGACGTCGGTTTCCTCGCCGGCGCCGTACCACTGGCCGACGCCGAGCCGCTCGTCGAAGCCGCCCAGCTCGATGAGCAGGGGCCGGCGCAGGAACAGGCAGATCGAAGGGGCGGATTCGCCGCGCAGGCTCATGCGGGCCCACTTCTGGTTGTCGAGCCGGCGCCGGGCCGGCCGCAGCGGATCGTCCATCTCGAGCCAGCTGCCGACGTAGCCGTGGGCGCGCGAGCGGCTTGCCCGCACCAGCGCCGACAGGGTCTCGGGTTCGTACCAGCAGTCGTCGTCGGGAAAGCCGATCCATTCACCGCGGGCCGCCTCGATGCCGGTATTGCGCGCGAGCGCGAGGTTGGGCACCGCCTGGCGCAGGTGCAGCACCTCGATGCCGGCAGCCCGCGCCCGGGCGATGACCGGGCCGAGCCGCTCGTCGGGGTTCTGGTCGACCACGATCAGCTCGAAGCGCCGCTCGATCTGGCCGGCGAGCGACTCGACGAAGGCCATCGGCGCTTCGACCCGGTCGACGGTGGCCAGCACCAGCGAGACGCGAACATCGTGCTGCTCGCGCGCGCCGCTCGAGGCTGGCGTGTCGACCGTGTCCCGGTGCGCGATGTCAGGCACCCGCGGCCTCGCAATTGCAAAGCAGGCCGACCCGGCGCAGCCGGCGTTCCTCGCGCCACAGCGAAACCCGCGCGATAGCCCGCTCGAGCGCGCCCTCGGCATAGCGCAGCCGCAGTTCGCGATCCTCGCGCAGGCACACGGCCGCATGCCGGCTCGAGATCGCCGCCTCGTGGTAGCGGAAGGTCGCGATGAAGTCGTCGATCACCCGGGGTCGGCTGACGCTCGCGAGTCGCAGCCAGAGGTCGTAGTCCATGCAGCAGCGCAAGGCGGTATCGAAGCCGCCGGTCTCGAGGAACAGGCTGCGGCGGATCGCCACCGCAGGATGCGGCACGAGGTTACCGCGGGTGCGCAGCCGGCGAGCACTCCACGGTGGCGATCGCCGCGACTCGATGCGGCCGCCGCCGAAGTCGCTGCGGCACTGCCCGTAGAGCCAGCCGCAGCCGAAGCGGTCGAAGGCGGTGGCCACGCAGGCGAGCGCATCGCTGCCGGCGAGGCTGTCGTCGCCATGGACATGCATGATGATGTCGCCGCTGGCGGCGGCGACGCCGGCGTTCATCGCGGCCGACAGGCCGACGACGTTCTCGACCAGCACGGTGCGGTGCGGCGCCTTGGCGATCAGCTCGAGGGTGCCGTCGGTCGAGCCGCCGTCGACGAAGACCTGTTCGAAGTCGACATGGTTCTGAGTGGCGACCGAGACGATGTTGTCGGCGAGCCAGTTGGCCGCGTCCAGGGTGCAGGTGACGACCGAGATTCTCACGTCGCCATCTCCTCGCGGTCGTCGTGGCGCCCACCTCGGCTGTCTGACGAGGACGGGGATCCGGACGAAGACGACGAGCGCGACGAGTTGCGGCGCCGGCGCCGCCCCGAGGAGCCGTTGCGCGATCCCGTCGAGGACGACGCTGCCGGCGCGAGCCGCCGGCGCTCGGCGCGCAGCAGGTAGCCGAGCACCGCGGCGAAGGTGGTGAGCTGGAAGAGGAAGTCGCCCAGCAGCACGGTGGACAGCTCCAGCGGCACCTCGGTGACCATCCGCACCAGCATCACCCCCACCAGGGCCGGCGCGAGCCCGCGCGAGGCGCGCGCCGCGCGCAGGGCGCCCGCCACGAGCGCGCCGAGGTAGGCGAGCAGGCCCAGCACGCCGACCAGGCCGGCGGCGCCGAGCGACTGCATGAACTGGTTGTGGGCATGGAAGGCGAAGGGTACCCGCCAGGCGGCGCGAAACGCCTCCGACCAGAGGGCCGGGCCGTAGCCGAAGAGCGGGCTGTCCTTCCAGACCTCGAGGGCGATCATCCAGATCCGGGTACGACCCGAGAGATCGGAGATCTCGCGGCCCTTGCGCGAGGCCTCCATCGCACTGGCGAAATCGCTGCGCATGCCCGAGCCGACCTTCAGTTCGACGACGAGCAGGGCGACGGCCAGCGCCGTGGCAAGCAGCACGCCGACCAGCGCCAGCACCCGCGTGGGTGTCCAGTCCCGCGGGGCCGGGCGCACACCGCGGCGGTGGCGCAGGCGATAGGCGGTGAAGGGCGCGAGCACCAGCGCCGCCGCGCCCCAGGTGGTCTGCGACTGCGCGATCAGCAGCACCAGGGCGCCCATGGCGAGCGCCGCGAGGGTGAGCAGCTTGAACTGGAAGGGCCGGTGGATCGTGAGCAGCATCAGCAGCAGGGCGAGCGGCGCAATGCTGTTGGGGTTGGAGCCCAGCCCCCAGTAGCGGTAGGTCATGCCCGGCAGGCGAGTCTCCTCGGACCCGTACTGTGTGGTCAGGCCCGGGTCGATGGCGCTGGCGAGCAGGCTCGCGGCCAGGAATACCAGCAACGACCACCTGGCCGCGTCGAGCCATTCGTGGGGCTCGTAGTGGCGGCTGGTGTAGATCGCCCCGACCACCGCCAGCGGGTAGAGCATCTGGACGGCGAAGGAGGGCACGGTGCCGAAGGCGGCCGGCAGCAGCACGTTGCCGGCGTAGTAGGCGCAAAAGCCGAGGAAGAGCGGCAGGCCGGCATGGGTGGCGTCGGCCGCGGCGGCGCCGACACCGCCGGCCGGCGCGGCATGGGCGCGGAACAGGCGCCCGACGATGCGCACCAGGGCGAGGCCGACCACGCTCGCGGTCGACAGGCGCAGCAGCCAGGCCGACAGGCCGCCGGCGTCGATGCCTTCCATGAAGTCGATGTCGCCGAGGTCGCGCCCGGCCAGCAGTACGCCGGCGGGCGGGGCCAGCGCGATGAGCGCCGCGATGGCGGGCAGGACCCAGCGCCGATAGCGGCCTTCGAGCGCGAGCCCGAAGCCGAAACCGACGACGAGCAGCACCGCGCCGGCCGCCGCGAACGCCATGCCGCCGGCAAAGCTGCCGAGCCCCTGCAGGTAAGCCCCCATCAGTCCCGTTCCCCCGGCGTATGCCCGGTTGCGCGCCTACCAGGCGAGCTGCCGGCCGTCCGCCATTGTGATCTCGACCCGCCCATCCTTGCGCAGCAGGCCGGCCTCGATGGTCTGCCCGGCGAGCAGGCCGTGCATCTCGTCGATCGCCCGGGCGACCGCCGGATGGCTGGCCGGTTCGCCGAGATGATGCGACTCATGCGAGTACAGGCCCAGGGTCTTCAGGCCGCCGGCCGCGCCCAGCGCCATCCAGCGCCGGATGGTCAGGATCTTGTCGGCTTCCGACACCCCGCCCTTCTCCCAGTGCCGGTTGTCGCCGATCTCGGTCAGGTGCAGGTCGACGCCCGGCTTGCCGATCGCGGCGCGGGTCAGCCGCATGCCCTCGATCAGGTCGAGCATCTCCACCGGATTGGTGTCCCAGTAATGGTAATAGTGGAAGGCGAGCGCATCGGCCCACTGGCCGCCGGCGCCGCCATGGCGGTCGTCGGCCTCGGCCCAGCGCACGATCTTCGGATAGACCTTGGGGCCTTCGAAGAGGTCGTTGAAGGGCGGGCTGAGCACGATGATGTCCGGGTCGGCCTGCTTGGCCGCGCGCCAGGCTTCGCGGCAGAGCTCGGCCAGGTCTTCGGCCGAATCGCGCCAGTAGCGCCCGCCATGGAAGTCGGGTTCGTTCCAGATCTCCAGATAGTCGATGCGCCGCTTGCTGCCAGGCTGGTTGTAGCGCGACACCAGCGCGGCGGTGAACTCGCCCACCAGGGACATGTCGACCGGCCGGCTGTCGCCGCCGAGGTAGTAGTAGGGGTCGAGCACATTGGGCCGGGTCGAGGCCCAGGTCGGGGTGCCGTAGAGCGTGAACATCATCGTGTGGCCGCGGGCCGCATGAGTATCGACCCACTCATCGAGCCGCTTCCAGTCGTAGGCGCCGGGGGCGAGCTGCAGGTCGCGCCAGGCCACGCCGTCGTAGTTGAGCGAGCGCACCGTGCCGTATCGGTAGGTCGGCGCCGGGGAGTCGACGTCGCCCATGCGCCAGCGCCGCGGCCAGCGGTGGAAGTGGATGCCCACATAGTCCTCGGGTACCTGTACCGGGCCGCCTTCGAGGATGTCGCGGTCGCGCGGGGGGAGCATCCGCCGCCAGTTGAAGTTGAAGCCGGTGAGCAGGCTGCTCGATGCGAGCGCGGAGCCTGCAACCAGGACGCCGCGGCGGTTCATGCCTGCTCCAGGAAGTCGATCAGTTGGCGAGCGACCCGGGCCGGGGCGTGGCGGGCGGCGTGGCGGGCGCGCGCCGCCCGGCCCATCGCAGCCAGCCGCGTGGGGTCGGCGAGCAGGTCGGTGATGAGCGCGGCGGCGGCGTGCGGGTCGTCGGCCGGCAGGGCGAGGCCCTCGACGCCCTCGTCGAAGAGCTCGCCGGTGCCGCCGGCGGGTACCGCGACGATCGGCCGTCCGGCGGCGAGCGCCTCGATCGGCGCAACCGGCAGGTTCTCGATGCGGGCGGTGTGCAGCAGCGCGCGGTGGCGCGCCAGCAGCCGGGCGGCATCGGGCACGTAGCCGGCGAAGCGCACCGCATCGGCGATGCCGAGCGCGGCGGCGCGGGCCTCGAGCATGGCGCGGTCGGGGCCGTCGCCGACGAGGGTCAGGGTCAGGGGCGAACCGGCCCGGTGCGCGGCGGCGACGATCTCGAGCTGGGCCGCCTGGTTCTTGCGCGGCTCCAGGGTGCCGATCGAGACGAGGTCGGCGTCGAAGGCCTCGCTCGCGCCGGCGCCGATGGCGCCGACCAGGGTCGGCTCGCCGGGGTCGGCGACGAAGTTCGGGACGATGGCGTGCGGCACCCGGGCAAGCATCGGCAGGCGCTCGAGCAGCACATCGCGCATGAAGCGCGAGACGAACACCAGGGCGTTGACCTGGGGCAGCCAGCGGGCCTCGAAGGCGCGGATCGCGTAGAAGTCCTGGCCGCAGCGCGGGATGCGACCGCTTTGTACCCATTCGTCGGCCTGCGACACATTGAAGTGCACCGCCATCACCACCTTCTGCCGCGGGCTGGCGCGGGCGGTCAGGGCGGCGGCGGCCGACACCGGGCACTGGGCGTAGAGGGTGCAGGGCGCGCCGTCGGCCAGGCGCTGGGCCAGCACCGAGCGCAGCAGCGTGCCATGGCCGGTGCGGTACCAGCGCACCGCGAGGCTGGGGGAAAAGGGCTCGATCAGGGCGCGGGCGCCGAGCAGCATGCCGATGCGCCAGGGCGCGGCGAAGGGCGACACCACCGAGACCGCCGGCCAGGCCTCCGAGCCTTCGTCGCGCCGGCCGGCGGCGACCGCCGAGAGCAGTGCCCGCATATGGGCGCGTACGCCGGTCTCGCCCAGCGGGCGCATGACGCTGGCCACCACGACCGGGCGCAGTGGCGTACCCGAGGCGACGGCATGGTCCGCAACGGTGGCTTCGGCTGGCGCGGGGGCCGTACTCGCGCTGGACGCGGGCGAATGCATGCCCCGGGTCAATGGCCGCCGCGGTCGGCGGGGTCGAGGTCGAAGTCGGCGGGGCGTCCCGCCGAGGGTTTCGGGCTTGCGCGGCCCATGCCGAGCAGCCGACCCAGGCGTCGACCGAGGTCGCGCAAGGGATAGCGCCGGTGTTCCGGCAGCGGCGCGAGCGGGTCCTCGGGCTGGCCAGCCCAGAAGCGCAGGGCGGCGTAGTGGTAGGCGCCAAAGAGCGCGATCCAGGTCCAGAACATCGCCCAGTCGGCCACGCCCAGGCGCCAGCCGAGGATGCCGAGGCCCCCGAGAAGAGCGGCGGCGGCGAGGATGATCGCTACCGAGCGGCGGATCGACAGGCCCATGGCTGGCAAGAGGTGGTGCAGGTGACGGTGGTCGGGCGACATCGGGGTGGCGCCCGAGGCGATGCGGCGCAACATGCAGGAGATGGTATCGGCCAGCGGCACCGCGAGGATCCACAAGGCCACCACCGGGGCCGGCCCGGCCTCGCCGAAGGCACTGGTCGTGCGCACGGCGAGCCAGCCCAGGATGAAGCCCAGCATCATACTGCCGCCGTCGCCCATGAAGATCGCTGCCTTGCCCCGCCAGGGGGTGCGCAGGTTCAGGACCAGGAAGCCGGCCAGCGCCCCGGTCAGTGCGTAGGCAACCGGCAGCAAGGCGGCCGCTTCCGGGTGGGATCTGGCCTCGAGGCCGATCGCCAGCGCGAACCAGCCCGTGGCGACGAACGCTAGCCCGCCGGCCAGGCCGTCGGCGCCATCGCTCATGTTGAGCGCATTGATCACCCCGCATACCCCGAAGATGGTGAAGGGCACCGCGACCAACAGCGGCAGCGGGATCTCGGCCGCCCAGAAGAGTTCGCCGAGGCTGGAGATGAAGGTACCGCCGATGACGGCGATCAGTACCGCCGTGCCTTGGGCGATGAAGCGCCAGCGGGCGCGGATCGGGGTGCGGTCGTCGGTGAAGGCCACCGCGAAGACGAGCAGGGCGCCACCGACCAGACCAGCCGCCCACGGAGCGGCCAGCCCGGCGACTACCTCGGGGTCGATGCCGACACTGGTTGGTGCGACCGAAGCCCAGATGCCGACCACCAGGAGGGTGAGGACGACGCCGATGCCACCGGCGATCGGCACAACGCCGGCGTGCGCCTTGCGATGGCTGGGCCGATCGACCCAACCGAGGCGACGCGCCAGCGTCGAAACCGGCCCGATGAGGACGAGGAATACCACCGCCGCGAACAGCGCGATCGGCAGGGACGCGACGAGCGCGTCGGTTGCCTGCAGCAACATCATGTGTCGCTTCTTCTCTTGTATGAACCCGGGGCCCTTCCCCAGGTTGAATTGTGGCCGATGGTCGGGCCGCTGTCTCAACCTGGCGAGGTCATAGTTCTCGCCTGAGGGCAATCCCGTACTGCGATGGCAATGCCGCAGCGGGTTTACCCATGCTCCTCACCCGATTGGGGTGATCGTGGCTGGCTCGGTGAAATCCGCAGGCAATTTGCCATGTCAATCGATGCTGCCGTGCGAATACGTCACAGAGCGTCGGGTACGGATCGATAGAATCCGTGAGTTGATGCGATCGTCGGTTCGTCGACCAACGCCAAGCAGCATGCCGGTTACAACAGATCAGACCGGCGCAGCATCCCGGGATGGAGTCCTAGCCCTTCAATGAACAAGCCGTTTACGCCGCCTTCGGGCTTGCCGAGCCCGCAGCCGCCGTCCGCCTGGGATCCTTACGCGATGCAGGCAGGCATGGCGCCGGAGCGTTCCCTCGCTGACCTGGCCCGCGACGCCACCCCGGAGATCCTCGAGCTCTGGCGTGGGCTGATGCTGCGCAAGTGGATGATCCTGAGCATCTCGCTGTTGGTGACGGCCGTGACCGTCTTCGTGCTGATGCAGATGACGCCCATCTACCGCAGCAGCGCGGCCGTGCTGATCGAGCAGAGCCCAAGCCAGGTGGTGGGTATCGACCAGGTCTACGGCGCCATCAGCAGCAGCCGGGAGTACTACACCACCCAAGCGGAGTTCCTCAAGAGCAAGGACGTTGCCCTGCGGGTGATTCGCAAGCTGGGGCTGACGACGCATCCGGAGTTCGACCCGCGGCAGACCCCGCCGCCGGCCTGGCGGCAGTGGCTGGCAAGTCTGCGAGGCAAGGCCGAGCCGGAACTGGCTTCGGACAGCGTGATCGAGCGGCAGGTGTTGGGCAGCTTCGGCAAGCGCCTGGAAGTGACGCCGGTACGCAATTCACAGTTGGTGGAAGTGTCCTTCGAGTCGAGGGATCCGGACCTGGCCGCGGCGGTGGCCAACGCAATCGCCGCTGCGTACATCGACGCCGACATGGATGCTCGGTTCTCGATGACGCAGCAGGCGAACGTCTGGCTGACCGGCCGGCTGTCGGAGCTCAAGACCAACCTGGACGCCAGCGAGCGGGCGTTGCAGGCATACCGGGAGCAGCACGGTATTGCCGATACCAAGGGCCTGGCCATGGGTGGCCAGAGCAAGCAGATCGAGGAGCTGACCCAGCGCCTGATCGAGGCGCGCATCGCTCGCACGCAAGCCGAGGAGAGCCTGAAGGCGAGTCGTATCGACCGCTACAGTGCTCCGGCCGTGATCCGGGACTTGGCGGTATCGTCCGCCCGGCAAGCCGAGGCAGCCGCCGAACAGAAGTTCGCCGAGATCCGGTCGAAGTACGGCCCGGCCTTCCCGACCTACAAGGAGGCGGCGCAGGAACTGGAAGCAGCACGGGCGAACTCCAAGCGGGCGGCTGATGCAGTAATCGCCTCGATGGACAAGGAGTTCCGCACCGCGAAGGCAGCCGAACAGGCGCTCGAAGACGCCTTGGCCCGTGCCCGTGGCGGCGTGCAGCAGACCAACCGGGCGGAGATTGACCTCTCCAATTACGAGCGCGAGGTCGAGACCAACCGGCACCTGTACGAGACCTTTCTGGCGCGGGTGAAGGAAACCGATGTGGCGGGTGACATCCAGAATGCGGTAGCGCGAGTGGTGGATCCGGCGCTGCCGGGGCTGCAGCCGGTCAAGCCGAAGAAGGCACAGATCAGCCTGCTGGCGCTGCTCGGCTCGCTGTTTAGCGCTTCGGCCCTGGCGTTCCTCCTGAACCGGCTGGACAACACGATCAAGAGCACTGAGGCAGTGGAAGAGAAGCTCGGGTTGCCGCTGCTGGGTGCCTTGCCCCGGCTGTCGAAGGAGCAGGGGAAGAAAGCGGCGCGGCTGATGCTGGCCGAGCCGCAGTCGGCGTTCTCCGAAGGGGTGAGAACCATCAACACCGGCGTGTTGCTCAGCACCCTGGACGAGCCGCACAAGGTAGTTGCCATCAGCTCCAGCCTGCCGCAGGAAGGGAAGTCCACCTTGGCGGCGAACTTGGCGCTAAGCCAGAGCCAGACCAAACGGGTGCTGCTCATCGATGCGGACTTGCGCCGGCCGGTAGTGGCCAGGCAGCTCGGTCTGCCCGAGACGGGCGTGGGGCTGACGGAGATGCTGATGCATGCAGCCGGGGTCGATGCGATCCAGTCGGTGGAGGGCACCAACCTGAGGGCGCTGACCGCCGGCAAGCTGCCGCCGAACCCGCTCGAGTTGCTGAGCACGGATCGATTCCGGGAGGTGATCTCGGCCTTGCGGGCGCAGTTCGACCTGGTCGTGATCGACTGCCCGCCGCTGCAGCTGGTGTCCGATGCGTTGGTGATTGGCAGCAACGCCACCGGGCTGATCTACGTGGTCGAGGCGGGCAAGACGCCTGTATCCCTGGCGCGCAAGAACATCAAGCGGGTGCGGGACGCGGAAGTGCGGCTCTTCGGTATCGCGCTCAATGGCCACGACCATCAGAAGGCCGAGCGCTACTACGGGGACTATACCGGATATGCGAAGTATGGGGCCAGATATTATGGCGAGAAATAACTCATTAGCTGATGCGTTATGGTCGATTCTGGGTTCCCTTTCGGGCAGGCAGTTGCGCGGTGTGGCAGAGGTGCAATTGCCGCTTCCGCTAAAGTCTGATCCGACTGGCTTGGGCCGATCCGACATGATCTTCAATCGCGGTCGTACATTGAGCGATGGCGATTGAGATCATTCTCAAAGACGCCTTTGGATTTGAATCTATGTGCGGCGTAGGGCTTCTGATTTCACCAACATCCATTTCCGACGACTCACTAACAAATTGTCTCGCGGCATTGCGCCACCGCGGTCCCGATGATGAGGGCTTATACATTCATCGAGGGGATACCAGAAGCGTAGCGCTGGTTCATACCAGACTAAGCATCCTTGATCTGAGCGCTCGCGGCCATCAGCCGATGAGAACTCCCAGTGGGATATACGTTTCGTTCAATGGTGAGATCTATAATGAATCGTCATTGCGTGACCAACTGAAGCGGGCTGGTCATGTTTTTTCTAGTGGAACTGACACCGAGGTCATCCTGAAAGCATATGAACAAGATGGCGTGCGCTCATTTGCTATGCTTCGTGGGATGTTCGCGTTCGCCTTGCTCGATACTCGAACGCAGCGCTGTTATTTAGTGCGAGACCGACTCGGAATAAAGCCTTTTTATTACAGCAACTTAAACGGCAAATTTGCTGCCGCCTCAGAAATACGCGCTCTACGAGCTTTGTCGGGCTTCCCATTAGTACCCGATGAGAACGACATCTACGAGTTCTTCAATCAGGGTTTCTTGTACGAACCGAGGACCGGCTACAAGGATGTTCGCAAGCTATTGCCCGGAAGTTTTTGCGAGATTGACATCAACACCGGTGAATGCACGAACACTCTGTACGCGACTCCGTCCGACGACCCTCAGCCAGAGCGGCGGCTAGATGAGCTTGTTCTGAACTCCGTCGCGGATCAACAGCGTGCCGACGTTAAGACAGGGGTTTTTTTTAGTGGAGGGCTCGACTCCACAGTCGTGGCTATTGGTGCGTCCAATGCGCCTTTGCTTTTTGCGGAGTACGAAGCGGATTCTAGATCGGATTCTGATCGTAGGTATGCACTTCGAATAGGCGAGCATCTCAACAAGACGGTACAGATCGTACAACTCGGCAAGTTGTCCGCAGACCCGGCGGCAATCATGGCGTCGGTAGATATCGTGGCGAAAAATACGGAAGAGTTGATCTCCGATTACACATTCTGGGCCACCTATCAGCTGGCATTGCGGGCCCGCGAAGCAGGTTTTAAGGTGATGTTGAGCGGAATGGGTGGGGATGAGGTCTTTGGTGGCTATCCTAGGTATCGCCTGTTTGGTCTTTATCGAATGCTGCGAAAAATAAGATACCCTTTGCGATGTCTATCGAACCGCGGGTTGTATCCTGAGAGTTTTTCGAAGAGATTTGATCGACTCGTTTCGTTTGCCGAAGAGTGTGACCTGATACATGCGTACATGCGATTGGTGGGGTATTTCAGCCGAGCAGAATTGCAGTCGCTTTTTCGGGATTTCTCGGACCGAGAGGCGATTTATTCGTGCCGGCTTCGACGGATTTGCGACGACGTTGGGAGGCGAGGACTCGACCCCTTGAGAATGGTTCGAGAGATTGATTTGAAGGGCTTTCTGGCGCATAACCTCATGGTGGCTGACAAGGCATCCATGCTGGCGGGGTTGGAGCTACGCGTGCCCTTTCTATCTGAGGATGTCGTATCTACGGCGCTCCGGCTACCACCTGGGCGACTTCTGAGCAAGTCACGCACAAAGTTGCCTCTTCATCGATTGGCGGCAACAAGAGTTCCGCCCGCGTTGCTTTCTCGTCCGAAGGTTGGATTTAATCCACCATTGGATAATATGATCAATTTCCTTGGGCGAAAAAGAATCGAGTCTGAGCTCGATGGCGGGTTGCCGGAGAACATAAATCGGTCGGCTGTATTTGACACGGTCGCTGCTCATTTTGAAGGCGGGCGAAATAATACATTTAAAATATGGCAGCTCCTCTATTTCGGTAGATGGATGGTTCATGCGAATAATCCGTAGGATGTATCGCCCGTGGGGAATTTTGCCCGATAGGTTTTACGTTTGTTCAGTAGAACGATGACGATGACTCGAACGAAACGGATACTGATTGCACTTGGCACGCGGCCCGAGGCGATCAAGATGGCGCCGCTGATTAAGATGCTTCGCGCCCATAATGGGACCTTTCACACAACGCTGTGTGTCACTGGGCAACACAGGGAGATGCTCGATTCGGTGCTGGAAGTTTTCAAGCTGGTTCCGGATGTCGATCTCAATATTATGCGAGATGGGCAGGATCTCTACGATGTGACGAGTCGCGTTCTGCTCGGCCTTCGAGCCGCGATTGCGTCCGAATCGCCCGACTTTGTGCTGGTTCACGGGGATACGACGACGTCTTTCGCTGCAGCTTTGGCCGCCTTTTACGCGAACGTCCCAGTTGGTCACGTCGAGGCGGGCCTGCGAACCCATGACTTAGGCAGCCCATGGCCTGAAGAGGCGAACCGGCAGCTGACTGCGCGGATTGCGAGTCTCCATTTTGCGCCTACCGAGTCGGCAGGAAGCAATTTGCTCAAAGAGGGGGTTCGGTCGGATCGAATCTGCATAACGGGTAACACAGTCATCGATGCATTGATTCAGATGCGAAACATTCTGATTCATGATAGTAGGATGATAAGCACGCTGCAAAGCGTGGAGCGGCTGAAATCATCGCTCTCCGGGATGCTCACGAAGCTTCCGAGAGATGGAGGAGCGCGGATTGTCTTAATAACAGGCCATCGGCGTGAAAATTTCGGAGAGAAATTCCTAGGAATTTGCAATGGGCTGGCGCGATTTGCCAGGGACCATCCAAATGTTCATTTGGTTTATCCCATTCACCTGAATCCGAAGGCGAAGATCGCCGCGAATGCGGTATTCGGTGCCGGCGACTACCCAAATGTGCATTTAACCACTCCTCTGGATTACTCCCAGTTTGTTGCGATGCTCTTTCGAAGTCATGTTGTGGTAACCGATTCTGGGGGCATCCAGGAAGAAGCTCCGTCATTTGGAAAGCCCGTGCTCGTTACACGGGAGAATACCGAGCGTCCGGAAGCGATTGAGGCGGGGACTGCGAAACTCGTCGGGGCGTCGGCGGAGAGGCTCCACGAAGCACTGTCGTTGTTGTTTGGCTGTGAGGTGAGCTACAGAAAGATGGCGCAATCGGTCAATCCGTACGGTGATGGCCGCGCATGTGAAAGAATCGTTGCCGCCCTGACAAGGTTCGTCGTTCAGTAATCGTGCCGCCTCGTCTTCCAAATGCGTCCGTGGGACGCCTGCTGAATCGTGCGTTCAAGCTTGGAACGAGCTCGCGATTTGCGTCAGGTGCCTCCTGGGCTCTTTTTGGTGCAACAGGATCACGCGCACTGCTTCTAGTGGCTGGCGTCCTATTGGCTAGGCTATTAGGGAAGGAGGATTTCGGTCGCTTCGGCTTGCTTCAGGCTTCACTGGGTGCACTAGGAGCCTTGGCAGGAGTCGGGCTGAACGTTACCGCCACTCGATACGTCGCTTCGCTCCGAACGTCAGATCACGCTCGGCTCGGCAGGGTGCTCGGAGGAGCCAGAATCGTAGGTATCATCAGTCCGTGCCTGTTCGCGTTAGGGTTCTACCTATCGAGCGGCTGGGTCGCAACACAATTGTTTGATCAGCCACTGCTAACCCCAAGCTTCCAAGTGCTCTCTATCGCCTTAGTGTTTTATGCGGTGAGCACGGTGCAGCAAGGGGTGTTGGCAGGCTTCGCCCAATTTCGCCGAATCGCTACAATAAACGTCATATCTTCCGCTTTAATCCTAATCTCTTATGCGGTTGGGGCGCTGGCCGGAGGATTGTATGGCGTGGCATGGGCAATTTCTATTGCTGCCGCATTCACCAGCACTCTCAATCATCTTGCGATAAGACATCAACTCCGCCTGAACGATATCGAAGTTTCGTTTCGCGCTGCGTTCTACGAGCGCAACCTGCTGTGGAAGTCATGTCTTCCCGCCGCGCTAGCCTCGGCGGTTGTCGGCCCAACGACCTGGCTTTGTAGCGCCCTACTGGCGCGATCGCAAGGCGGCGTCGCTGAGGTTGGAATCTATCACGTTGCACTTCAATGGGGCGCTGTCGTTCTGTTTGCCCCTGGCGCCCTTCATACTGTCATTCTCCCAATATTGTCTGAACTTCAAGGCTTGCGGGACAAGGGGCAGCATGATCGGCTACTGAAAGTGAATCTGCTACTCAATTTTTTCACCGCTACCATAATTGGAATCCCAATACTGTTATTCGCCGATCTAATTCTTGTTGCATATGGATCAGAGTTCAGCCACGGCTCAACGGCCCTCCGCCTGGTCGTGGTCGCATCAATTTTGATGGCGATCAATAATGTTGTGGGTAGCACAATAGCAGCCGCAGATCGAATGTGGGTTGGATTGATCTTTAATGTAATGTGGGCTTCCGTTCTGTTGGCTGGCACGTACGCATGGGCGCAACTCGGTGGCGCGGCAGGATTGGCCGCCGCGTCGATACTTGCATATACCGCGCATACGATATGGCAATTCTCGTATGTTCGACTTTTCCTAAAAGTCCGGATATAACATGCGATTGGCAATCATTTATGACCAATTCTTTGACCGGGACGGCGATCAGCGCCGCATAGGTGGGGTCGAAACGTATTTGTACCATTTGGCGTGCTTGGGGCAAAAAAGTGGGTTCGACACTACCATTTTTCAATGGTCAAATCGCTCCTTCATCAGGCAGGTCGGGGATTTTCAAGTGGTTGGCGTGCCGGTTGCGCAAAGTTCATATCACGCGCGGAGTAGGGAGATGTACGATCGCGTACGTTCGCAAATCGACGAGAAGCACGATCTACTCGTCTTCGGAGCCGACCACAAGAGCGTCCGCACCACATCGTCCCGACATATCTCTATCCAACATGGTGTTGCGTTCGATTTGCCTGCTCGATTCTTGTCTACCCGAAGGCTGGTCAACTATCCCTTGATTGGTTCACTAGTAAAGGCTCGAGTTCGACATGCATGCAAGGTCTACTTTGAGAACTGTCGTAATACCGTTTGCGTCGACTATAATTTTCTAAACTGGTATAGGACCGCTGTGCCAGAGCCGGATCCCGGCAAGCGGGTCTGGGTTATACCGAATTTCGCCCAAATTCCAGACGCGTCAAGGATCGCTGCCCGTGGCACCTCTGCAAACCCATTACGAATCCTCTTTGCTCGCCGATTTGTGGAGTTCCGCGGTACCCGAATTTTCGCCGCGGCCAGCAAGCAGATTTTATCCGAGCACAAGAACGTTCGTATAACTTTCGCTGGCGATGGGCCTGATGAGCGATGGCTTCGTGATGAGTTTAGAGGAGAGGAGCGTGTCGAGTTTGAGCGCTATGCCGGCGAGGATGCAATGAATATTCACCTTCGTCACCACATCGCAGTGGTTCCCTCCTTGGCCTCCGAGGGTACTTCGTTAGCTGTTGCGGAAGCAATGGCAGCGGGTTGCTCGGTTGTGGCAACGGCGGTGGGGGGCATTACGAATATGATTCTGGACGGGTTCAACGGTCTGTTGGTCGAGCCAAGTTCGAGAGCGCTCCTGGAAGGTCTTCGCGACGTTATTAAGAATGACAGCTATAGAGCGAGGCTTGGGCGAAACGCCTCGCTCACCGCTTCTAGTAGTTTTTCCCATGCAAGATGGGAGGAACGATGGTCCGATGTTCTCGGCGAAACAGCAGCGCGAAGTCGGTAGTCGCTGAGGGGCTCTGAGAAAAGTCTAATGCAGATGAATGGAGTGACCACAGATCGGGGATTCTCATTTCTCAATGCGTCGGGCATTGCGATCGTAATCGTCTATTTACTAGCCTTTCCGACCGGATATGCTGGGTTGGGAGTTGCAACCATAGCGTTTGTTTGTTTCGTTGGGACAAGCAATCGAGCGAGTCTCGGTGTGTTCTTACTCTTGTGGGGGCCTCCCGTCTTAGGGGCTGCCATGCGGGTTGTCGGAGCGCCGGGCGTGGGAACAGTCCTCGCGTACTTAGGGGCTCTTCTTCTCTTGCTGCCCCAGACAGTATCGACGTTACCCCGCGAAAGTGTGGTCACGCCAATGCTATGGGGGGCAACTTTCATCGTGGTGCTCGCCCTTGCATATATCTATGGCCCGATGACGACATATTCGGCAAACAAGTTGTTGTGGTCTGTGAGCAATTTGTTGATCGTAGTTGCGGCGTTTTACTTTCTTGCATGTTCTGCCCGGGTGAATATGTTTCAGATGGGTCTTTTGGGGATTGGGGCGTCGACCGTGCAATACGCGAGTATGGCGCTTCGCTTTCCGGAGATGATGCCCAGGACCGTGTTTGAAGTCGCTGGCTTGAGAATGCATTTAGATTTCGATCAAGGTGCGCTTCCCGAAACAAATGTTCTGGCTTTTCTTGCCGCAAGCGCCGCGCTTCTCTGTGCGGGATCTGTAGTGAGTCGGACCTTGTCGAAAGGTTCATGGGCGGTCTTTGTTCTAACTTTGCTTGCATCCTTCGCGATTATAGTGTCGACTGGCCAGAGAATTTGGCTTGTTGCCTTACCTTTGGCATTGCTTTCGGTCTTCCTGGTGCGCCCGCAGAATACATCTCACCTCCTTTGGTTTGGGGCGGTGGTTGGATCGCTATTTTTGATTGTGTCGCTCGCTGGGGCGCGCGAGAATTTTCTGTTCGTCGATGTGATTGACAGCTTGTCTCGGGATTCGGGCGCAGGTCTGCTCGTTGCCGCGGATCGAGATCGAAACTTCTTTTCGGCTATAAACAGAATCGCCGAAGCTCCGTGGCTTGGGCATGGTTTGGGCGGATATTTTGTTGATGGATACTCGGCTTCGGGCGAGGGCACCTACGCACATAACGTGGTCCTCGAACTGCTGTCTGAGACGGGCTTAGTGGGCACTGGCGTCGCTATCTTTCCTGGAATCGTATTTGTTGCGTCACCGCGATTCCGTAGCTTCTTGCGATCACGAACAGTGGGTGGATATACGTTCCTACCGCTGCTTGTTCTTTGGTTCATTGTCAGTATGGCGACATGGGACCTAAAGTTCTCTTCCGGTGTCATCGGAATCATGATCGTCGCCTGGATGATTGGATCGGCTTCAACTATGAGAAGATGAGGGCAGATGCGGTCCAATAGTGGGCAACGGCGGTCACAGCGGGCTCTGACGGATCTCGCATTTATAGTGGTTGCGCGCAATGAGGCGGACGTCATTGCTCGCTGTCTGTCAGTTCTGGAGGAGAGGGTATTCCGCGAAGCCGAGATTGTGCTGGTTGATTCGCTGTCGGTAGATGAAACCGGTTCGATCATGAGGGAATTCGCAGGAAAACATTCGAACGCTTGCATTGTATCGCCACAAATATGTCCAAATGCCGCCGCTGCTAGAAATGCCGGTTTTGCTGCGTCCACTAAGAAGTTCGTCATTTTTGTGGATGGTGACGTGTCAATGCGCGTTGAATTTGTTTTGCGCGCGCTGGATGAATTGCAGCGACGTAGCGCCGGCGCGGTGACAGGAATCCTGGAGGATGTCATTTACGAATCTCGACCGCGCTGTGCGGAGGTGCGTCGGAAAAGACGGACGACGCCACCGGAAAGGCGAGAGACGCTAACTCTCGGTGGGATCTTTGCCGCGCGGAGAGAGGTAATCAACCGGGTCGGGCTCTTCGATGAGCGCTTATACGTCAATGAGGACATAGACTACGGATTCAGAATTGCGGCGAACTTCAAGATTATAGAATTGCCCGTCATTATGGGGGAACATCACACGCTTGCCCATGCTGCTCGGCCCATAAGTCATTTGATGAGCGGTCGAACGGCCGATCAGGGCATGGTGTTGCGCAAGAATATTCTGACTCCCGGGGTTCTGCGGGAATGGATTAAGACGAGAAAAAGCTACGTTGCCGGCATGTTGGTTAGTGCTGGCTTCTTGTTATTGCTGTTTTTTTCGCTGCTAATCCGCCCTATATGGTCGTATTTGGTCTATTTTGTCGGGATGGTACTAATCGCAGAGGGAGCATATGCAGTGTGCCGAGGTCAACCACTGTTGGCTACAACGGTGAATCTCTTCGTTGCACCATGGATGGTATTGTGGGGGTTTTTGAGAGAATCTTTTAATTGCCGGCGATTGGATGGCGCTAAAATTGAATGAACGGTCGTGCGAGGGGGGGCATGTCCCTCCGGGAGCTCTGTTAATTGTTGGCACGCGCCCTTTGCCGATCGGGGGTGTTACCAGGCATGTCGAGCGGCTTTGTCATCATCTCACTCACATGAAATTTCCGTATGTGCATTTCGATCCTCGAAAGGAGGATTGGGTGAAGGGATTGCGAATGTTGATGCAATCGAGAGTGTGTCATCTTCATTTTTCAAGTCCACCGACGATGTTCGCAGGGGTTTTGTTAGCAAAAATGGCAAGACGGCGAGTGATGTTGACGGTGCATGGTGATCTTTCCGGGGCGGTTTTTAATGAATCATTTCTACTAAGATCCGCTATTAGGTTGGCCGATATTCCGATAATGATCAATGAATCATCATTTCAGTTGGGAAAGAGGTTAAATAGCAACGCTCGCAAGATTGGCGCCTTCATTCCGCCTCTTGCTATGGAGGAGTTGCCGTCTGATGTGGTGGAGGAAATCCGGTCTCGTGCGGCTCAGTGCCGTTTGGTCGTTGTTAGTAATGCATCGAGGTATGCCATCGACGCTAACGGGCGCGAGATTTATGGAATATTCGCGTTGGCCGACTACTGTAAAGAGATCGGAGCCCTTTTAATCGTGTCCGATCCATCAGGATCTTATGAATCTGAGTTTTCGCGGCGATACGGTAATCAGCGGCCGGAGAACGTTTTTATGATGAGTGCCCCGCATGAGTTTTCGGCGATCTTGGCGTTCGCGGATATCTTTGTTCGGAACACGACAACTGATGGAGATTCGTTGTCGGTTCACGAGGCATTGAGCGCGGAAGTGGCGACGTGGGCGACGAATGTAGTTGAAAGGCCGCCTGGGGTGCGAGTATTCGAGAGTTTGTTGGAGATTGATCTGAATGCTAGTAAGCAGAAATACAGGGCCCCGATTGATACTGTAGGGTCGCTCGTTCAGGTATATCTAGCGGAGATGGTTGGTGTTGGGTTGAGACGAAATGTTTCGTGAGGTTTTCTGCTTCATGATATGCATTTCATCTTCAACTATAAGTTTAAGGGTGACTCTGGAAGTTCGAGGTGATCGTCGGAATGCCTCGGCCGCATGGTTGCTGACGATGAACTGGAATCGTGTTTTGGGATGTTAATTGACTTAATCGCTGGGGCGCGCCCGAACTTCGTGAAGATCGCGCCAATCATCCGCGCCCTGCAAGCGAATGAGGCGCAGGGTGGAGCATTGCGTTACCGTCTGGTTCATACCGGCCAACATTACGACGCGCGCATGTCGGGCGACTTCTTTGAGCAACTCGGTATTCCGGAGCCCGACGTCAACCTGGAGGTCGGTTCGGGTACCCAGGCCGAGCAGACCGCCGCGATATTGGTGCGCTACGAGAAGCTGTTGATCGAGAGCCCGAGCGCGCTGTGCCTGGTGGTCGGTGACGTGACTTCCACGATGGCCTGTGCGATTGCGGCGCAGAAGCTGCGGATTCCGGTCGCCCATGTCGAGGGCGGCATCCGCTCGGGCGACTGGTCGATGCCCGAGGAGATCAATCGGATGGCGACCGATGCGATCACCAATTGGTTCTTCACCACCAGCGAAGTCGCCAATGAGAATCTGCGCCGATCAGGGGTGACGGACGACCGGATCTTTTTCGTCGGCAACACCATGATCGATACCTTGCTGGCGAACATGGAGCGACTGCAGCCGCCGCTGTTCTGGGGCGAGCTGGGCCTCGAGCCCGCGCGCTATTTTGTCACCACCCTTCACCGGCCGGCCAATGTGGATTCGCAGGATGGCTTCGTGCGCATGCTCTCGGCGATTGGTGCGGCAACGCGCGGCATGCCGGTGATTTTTCCGGTCCATCCGCGTACGGCCAAGACTCTGCGCGAGATCGATGGCGGTACAGCCGTGCCAGCGAACCTGCATCTGGTGGACCCGCAGCCCTACCTGGAGTTCAACTGGTTGGTGAAGCATGCGTTCGGAGTGATCACCGATTCCGGCGGCATCACCGAGGAGACTACGGTGATGGGCGTACCTTGCATCACCTTGCGCAATACCACCGAGCGCCCCGAGACGATCAGCCTCGGGACCAACGAGCTCGTTGGTACCGATCCGGCAAAGCTCGGCCCGGTGCTGGATCGCCTCTTCGACGGCCAGTGGAAGAAGGGAACGGTTCCGCCCTTGTGGGATGGCCGCACGGGCGAACGTATCGTGGCCGAGCTCGAGCGCCTCCTTGGCTGAAGCGGTCGGTCTCTGGGGGAGGGGCGTTCGCCTCTGGCACACGGTTCGATGGCTGCGACCGGTCCAGATTTGGGGCCGGGTGTGGTTCCGCTTCTATCGACCGGTGCCAGACAGTCGCCCTGCACCGGCACTGCGCCCGGCTTCGGGCGCTTGGCTGTTCTGCCGGCGTCCGGCGTCGATGGCCGGGTCGACGACTTTCGATTTCATTGGTCAATCGCGTGACGTCGCGGCCGGCGGCCGTATCCGGTGGGACGATCCGGACTGGCCGCGCCTTTGGCGATACAACCTTCACTATTTCGATGACCTGGGCGCCGATGGTGCAGCCGGACGCCGAGTCTGGCATGGGCAACTGATCGAGCGCTGGATTGCCGACAACCCGCCCGGCCCGGGTACCGGCTGGGAGCCGTATCCAACGTCGCTGCGCATCGTCAACTGGATCAAGTGGGCGCTGGCGGCCGACCCGAGTGGCGCGAGTGCGGGACGCCTATCGCCAGCCGCACTGGACAGCCTGGCGATCCAAGCTCGCTGGTTGCGCCGACGGCTCGAGATTCATCTGCTCGGCAACCACTTGTGGGCCAATGCCAAAGCTCTTGTCTTTGCCGGTGCTTTCTTCGATGGGCCCGAAGCAAGGGGTTGGCTGGACAAGGGGCTCGCCCTGATGGACCGCGAGGTGAAGGAGCAGATTCTTCCGGACGGCGGACACTTCGAGCGCAGCCCGATGTATCACGCCATCCTGCTCGAGGATCTGCTCGACCTGATCCAGCTGGGTGATCGTTATCCAGGGCTGGGTCCTGCCCATGTGCACAACCATTGGCAGGCCAGCGCGAGCCGGATGCTGGGCTGGCTGCGCATCATGACGCATCCCGATGGCGGCCCAGCCTTCTTCAATGATGCCGCCCTTGGGGTCGCACCCGAGCTCGCTGCCCTGGATGCCTATTATGGCGGCTTGTACCGAGAAGCGTCGCGGTCGCTGGCTGCCGACGATTTGGGCCGGAAGGATGCCGAGGATGGGTTGATCGTCCTGCCGGATTCGGGTTACGCACGACTGCGTTGCGGCCCGGCGGTGCTTCTTGCGGACATTGGTCCCGTCGGCCCGGACTATTTGCCCGGCCATGCCCACGCCGATACGCTGAGCTTCGAGCTGTCGCTCCACGGTCGCCGCGTCATTGTCAACAGCGGTACCTCGACCTATGCTGCGGATGCCGAGCGCCTGCGCCAGCGTGGTACCGCGGCTCACAATACCGTGCTGGTCGACGGAGTGGACTCCTCGGAGGTCTGGAGCAGTTTTCGGGCGGGGCGGCGAGCCCGGCCGTTCGACGTCCGCTGGGGTCGGGACGCCGATGGTACGCTATGGCTGCAGGCTGCGCACGACGGCTACAGGCGGCTTCCGGGCAAGGTGGTACATCGTCGGGAATGGCGGCTCGATGCCGCGGGCTTGCACATCATTGACCGGCTCGAAGGGCGTGTGCGTAGCGCCGAGGCCCGCTTTCATCTGCATCCCGTGACTGAGCCGGTCGACATCGGGGCCGATACCGCTGCCCTGCGCAATGAGCCTTCGACCTGGCATCCTCGTTTCGGCGCGAGAGTGCTGAGCCGGGTGCTGGTTGCCGACTTCAAACGCCGTGATCGGATCGAAACCCGGTTCATCTGGTAAGTGTCGGTCCAGGCACCGGCGCAGTAGTGGGCGTATTGCTGTCAGGCGCCTGCGCTTTCTTCCGCATCCGGACCGAGCCCTTCCGTTGCGCCCGGCAGCGTTTGCGTCAGGATGCCGGCCATCATGGCCGCCTGGTGGTCTCTCGAATAAGTCGGTGCCGCAGCGACCGAGGCAGCGCGCAGCACTTTCATGAGTGCCTGGTCTGCCGCAAGTTCTGCCACGGTATCGGCCAGCGCCCGGGCATCTTCAGGTGGCACGCACACGCCGCAGCCGGTAGCTTCCACGATCCGGGTTGCCTCGCCCTGTGGCAGCGACATCAAGACCGGCACGCCCATGCCCATAGCTTCGAAGAGCTTGGAAGGGATGACGGTGGAAAATACACGCGTATCCCGCAGCGGGATCAGCGCGAGATTGCACAGGCTCCAGAGGGCCGGCATAGCTTCCTTGGGCTGGCGCGGAATCATCCTCACGTTGTCCAGGCCACGTTCGACGACCTGCCGCGCGATATCGTCGCGCATCGCGCCGGAGCCGGCGAAGAAGAACGCGACATCCTCGCGGTCGCGGAGCATTTCCGCGGCATCGAGTACCCGGTCGAGTGCATGCGCCATGCCGTGCGTACCCATGTAGCCGACGACGAACTTGCCCTCGAGGCCGAACTCCTTGGCAAGGGCCGCATCGCGCGGCCGCGGTGCATAACGCTCGAGGTCGACGCCATTGATGACGACATGGATCTTCCCTGGGTCGATGCCGCGTGACACGAGATCGTCGCGGAACGATTCGGTGACTGGCACGATTGCGTCCGCGCGGTGGTACATGAAGAGTTCGAGCTTCTCCAGCATCCGGATGATCGGGCTGTGTTCCATAGCCCCGACCGCGACGATCGATGCAGGCCATAGGTCGCGCAGCTCGAAGACCCAAGGCAGTCGGCGTACGCCGGACAGTGCCCAGCCGGCCACTGCGCAGAAGAACTGCGGCGAAGTCGATACGATGATATCCGGACGTTTCTCGAACAAGCCGACGGCGAACGCCGTGACCATGAAGCTCATGTAGTCGAGGGTGCGTCGGACGAAACCTTCGTTCGCGGTGATGTAGGTCTTGACCCGAACGACCCGGATACCGTCGATGGTATCGACCTGGCGCCAGCGGTTGTCGTAACCGTCGAAGACCCTGCCCTCGGGGAAGTTCGGCGCGCAGGTAATCACCGTGACTTCATGGCCGGCGCGGATCCAGCGAATCGCATGTTCATGCAACCGGGTGGCCGGCGCATTCGTCTCAGGCGGGAAATTATCCGAGAGAAACAGGATCCGCAGGGGGCGAGCGGCCTGGTTTGCGGGGCCAGTCACGTCAGTTCAGTTTTGGTCGGCGCGATGCGATCCGGGCCCGCTGGCCACATTTGCAAGTTCCCCCGTTCGCGATGCGATGGTCATTGATTCTGCGCACGATATACGATCGCCGCCTTGCGACGACCGATATCTTGAGTAAACGGTACATGCTTGTGCAGTCGCTTCCATGGCATAGCTCAAGGAATCGACTTTTATGACGAAGCTCCGCTCCGGATTTAGCTTGGAAAGCTACCCAAAACGGGTGAGTTGCGATTCTCGCGCTTTGACAGCTTCGGCCATCGTCAGTGATTCAAAGCCATGACGTCGACGCAGCGACGAGAAGTGATCGAGAAGGCTGTCGAGCTGCGCGAGGTTCTCAGCCAGCGCCGTGCCGAAATTGTGCGGATGCCACCAGAGATGGAATAGCCCGCCGGTGCGTGCTGCGACTTCCATCGATGAGGCGATGCGTCTGGTGCGCAGGCGCGTGAGCGCTCGCGCACCGGTGCCCGTGCCTCCGGGACGCAGGAAGCGGCTTGCGGCAATGTTGCGAATCCCGCACGCATCCGACGGTATCGGTCGCGCCGACAGATGATGGCCGCTGAGGTTCACATGCGAATCCAGCAACCGGGCCGCCCGCATGACCTGGGAGATCTCGTCGCCGGCGCGCGGATCATACATCCAGGCTCTTTCATTGCCGCGATAGGCCTGCAGGCCCGCGTCATGGCAGGCTGGCAGATAGGCTGGTTCACACTGGTTGCGCGGGAACACGAGGCTCTTCGGCTCGATGCCGAGCCTGGCGGCAGCTCGCTTCGCTGCGTCCAGGTCTGCCCGGAACTGCGCCTCGGTCTGGCCCGGCTCCAGGCAGTAGTAATGCGAGAAAGTGTGGGTCGCGATCTCTTGGTTGGGAGTCGCCATGATTTGCCGCACCAGCGAAAGCCCGTAGTGGAATGGATCACTGGCCTCGTTGGCTCCGATCGTGTCGAGCGCTTCGTAGGCCGACAGTGCGCGCTTCACATAACCGGGACGCAGGTCCTCGGGTGGCAGGGATGCGAGCAGCGACTCGCGATCGTCGAACATCAGCATGCCGACGGTCGCCCAGCTTGCGTGGACACCGTGGCGTTGGAAGCGCTCGAGCATGGCGGGGATGGCCTGGCGCACACCGAGCAGGTTGTCCCGGTAGCCTGCGATCGGGACCTTGTCCCGCATGCCCCAGTAGAGCTCGAAATCGAGCGAGATCACCAATGCGCCAGGCTGCATCGTGCCGGTCCGTCGTCAGCGCGCCAATTCGCGTCCGGCGATGTTAGCCAATACCCAGGTTTGTTGCCGTGACGGATTGACGCAAGCTTGGCGGATCGATCGAATCGATCGCCTGGCCCGTTACCCGCTTACTCGACTATTGCCCCATACACCAGGTTGCGCAGCAGGCTCCTGTACGGCACCCGCTGCTTGGGCGACTGCATCATGAAGACGACCACGAGCTCCTGCTTGGGGTCTACCCAGAAATAGGTGCCCCCGGCGCCGCCCCAGTAGTACTCGCCGACGCTCGAGGGGAACGCGGCCACGCCGGCCTCGGTGCGCACCCCGAAGCCGAGGCCGAAGCCGTAGCCGGGGCCCGGCAGGTAGAGCTTGCCGCGGTCGATGCTGCTGCCGAGATGGTCGCTCGTCATGAACCCGAGGGTGGCGGGCCCGAGGATGCGGGTGTCGTCGAGCTCGCCGCCGGCGACCAGCATCTGCGCGAAGCGGGCGTAGTCGCGCGCGGTGCCGGTGAGGCCACCGCCGGCCGATTCCATCTTCGTGGCTACGCGCGGGTCGTAGAAATCCACGCCGGCGCCGATGGCCCGGTCGTCCGGGAAGGGCTCGGCGATGCGCTTCTGCTTGTCCGGGTCGGTGACGTAGAAGGCGGTGTCGCCCATGTCGAGCGGCCCGAACACCCGCTCGCGCAGGACTTCGCCCAGCGGCTTGCCGGCCACCACTTCGACCACCCGGCCGAGTATGTCGGTGGAGTAGCTGTAGTCCCAGGTGCTGCCGGGCTGGAAGCCCAGCGGCATGGCGGCGAGCTTGTCGGCGAACTCGGCCAGCGTGATGTCGTCGTCGGTGCTGATCTTCGCGTCGAGGTAGGCCTGCTTGGCGGCGCTCTTGCCGAAGAAGCCGTAGGTCAGCCCCGAGGTATGGCGCATCAGGTCCTGGACGGTGATCGGCCGGCGCGCCGGCTGCATCTCCACCGTCGGCTGGCCGCCATCGGCGCCGGGCTTCTCGACCGCGACCTTCATGTCCTTGAAGGCGGGAATGTAGGCGGCGACCGGGGTCTCGAGCCGCAATTTGCCTTCCTCGACCAGGCTCATGGCGGCGACCGTCGCGATCGGCTTGGTCATGGAATAGATGCGGAAGATCGCATCCTTCGGCATGGGGGTATTCGATGCCGGATCGAGTACCCCGAAGGCCTCGTGGTAGGCGATTTTCCCGCGCCGGGCGATCAATACCACCGCGCCGGGAATCTTCTTCGCGGCAATCTCGGATTCGAGCCAGTTGCCGATTCGATCGAGCCGCTTGGCGGACAGGCCGACATCGCCCGGATCGGCGGTGGGGATTTCCTTAGACTGGGCCGGCGCGGTGGCCATGAGAAAGGCCGCACTGGCGCTCGCCAGCAGCATGGGGAACTTGTTGAATCGATTCCACATGGTGATCGTCTCCGGGGCTGGTTTATATGTAAAGCTGTAAAGCCAATGCCGCCACCCTTGCGGCATTAACCGCGCGCGCCGCCCGCCGACGGTACGCGCGATCGGGAAGCAATGCCGATCAGCGAATCTCGAATTCCGACAGCGAGCGGCCGCTGCCGAGCTGGGCCACGACCCATGCCGGTTTGCGGCCGCGGCCGGTCCAGAGTTCGCCATTGGGGCCGCGGTATTTCGGGGGCACCTTGCCGCCGCTGCGCGGCGCCGGGGCGCTGCGCCGCCCGCTGCCCGAGAGGCCGAGATCGGCGGCCGTCAGGCCGTGTTCGGCGATCTTTGCCCGGATATCGTTGACGACCGTTGCAAGCTCCTGCTTGCGGGCTTCTTCGGCCTTTCGCTTGAGTTCCTCGATTTGCGCAAGGTAATCGCGGTAGCTTGACATGTGAGTGGCTGCCTTATTGACGAGATGTTATTGGGGAGGATCCACCCCGGCGCCTGTCGGACTAATACGCGGCGCCATGGCTGAATGGATTGCAGTATATCGATTTTCCATTCACCTGCCAGTAGTTTCCGCAGGTCCTGGGCGGGGATTTCGTCCGGGGAAATCCGGTCGACCGTGTCGCGACGGAATCCGTCTGGCGTTACGGATCTCACTGGACATGGACGGGGGCACCACCTATGTACGCGGATTCTCGATGATCTGTGTCTCATTGTTGACATAGTTTGATTTTTGTTCAAAATGAGATGCAAAAGCAGCTATTGGGGAGGCTGAATGCCCGCCAAATCTCCTCTCGTGAGCCCCGCCGTCGTCGAAGTCGCTGCCCGGATCAGTCGCCAGATCCGCGATCGTCGCAAGGCGCTTGGCGTCACCGTAACTGCCGCGGCGGAGTCCGCCGGGATGTCGCGGGTAACCTGGCATCGTATTGAGCGGGGCCAGCTGTCCGCTACCTTCGGCGCTTACCTCGCAGCGCTGGATGCCCTTGATTTGCCGGTCACCGTGGGGATTTCTGGCCAGGCAGGCGACGCGATCCCGAAGGGACCGGGGCAGGAGCTCTTGCCCCTGCGGATAATGCTGTCGGAGTTTCCGCAGCTCAGACGCCTCGCCTGGCAGGTGAAGGGGGTGGACGAATTGACTCCACAGGAGGCCTGGAGCTTCTATCAGCGCAATTGGCGGCATGTGGACGCTGCAAGCCTCGAGCCGCATGAGCAGCATCTGATCGCCATGCTCGGCAAGGTGTTCGACGGGGGCGGCCGTGTATAGGCGAGAGCACCACCAGCATGTCGCGCGGTTCCTGGCCACTCTGGACGGCGAGTTGCTTCGGCGAAGTCAGTGCTTGTTCGGTGGCGGTACCGCGATCGCCATGCGCTATGGGGAATACCGGACGTCCGTCGATGTCGATTTCCTGGTCTCCAACCTCGTGTGTTATCGCAAGCTGAGGGAGCTGATCCGCTCTGCTGACGATATATCGCCCTTGCTACGCGAGGGCGCCACGGCATTTCCCCTGATGCAGCCCATCCGGGCGGATCAATACGGTATCCGCAGTTCGGTCGAGGTGGCCGGTGCGCCGCTCAAATTCGAGATCGTGCTCGAAGGCCGGATCGAGTTGAACATGCCCGGTGCGCAGGATGCATTGTGCGGTGTGCCCACCTTGACCCCGCTCGACATGGCGGCCAGCAAGCTATTGGCCAACTCCGATCGCTGGCTCGATGCCAGTGTCTTCAGCCGGGACCTTATCGATCTGGCCATGATCGATGCACCCCTGTCGGTACTGCGCGCGGCAATGATCAAGGCGGAGGGGGCATACGGGGCGTCGATTCCAAGGGATCTGGGCAAGTCGATCGACCGGCTGCGTAAAGAGCAGGGATTGCTCGAGCGGTGCATGCGGGCGATGGCTGTGGATGTGCCCAAAGCCTTGCTCTGGACGCGAGTGCGCCGTCTCGAGCGGCTTCTGTAAAGCAGGTGACGGTGTTCCTCCGATAGCCCCCATGGCACTGGTATGCTGGCTGCATGCAGCAGCAACCGGATATCCCTGATCTCGTCGACATCCACTGCCATCTCCTGCCGTGGATCGACGATGGCGCCCAGGACCTCCAGGCCGGGCTCGGCCTGGCCAAGGCGTCGGTGATCGGCCGGATCACCACCTCCATCCTCACGCCGCATGTGTTCCCGGGGCGCTTCGACAACCAGCTCGATACCCTGCGGCCCGAGTTCGAGGCGTTTCGTCGCGCGATCGACTCGGCCGGCATCGCGCTCGAGGTGCACCTGGGGGGCGAGGTGCACCTGACCCCCGAGACCCTCGAGATGGCGGTCGATGGCCGTGCCCCGATGCTGGGCGGCTGGCAGGGCACGAAGGTGATGTTGCTGGAGTTCCCCGACGGCCATATTCCGGTGGGGGCGCTCAATGCGGTGCGCTGGCTGATGCGCGCCGGCATCGTGCCGATGATCGCCCACCCCGAACGCAACAAGGCGGTGATGCGCTCGCCCGATGCGATCGAGCCCTTCGTGCGCGAGGGCTGCCTGCTGCAGCTGACCGCCGCCTCGGTCTGCGGCTGGTTCGGCCCGCGCTGCCATGACACCGCCCATGAGCTGCTGCGGCGCGAACAGGTGACCGCGGTCGCCACCGACGCCCACAACCTGCGCTACCGCCCGCCGGTGCTGATCGACGCCTGGTGCAAGCTGCGCGATACCTACGACGCCGACCTCGCGACCTTGCTGTGCGCAGGCAATCCCGCCACGATCGTCGCCGGCCGGGCGGCCCTCGGGCTCGATGCCGAGGGTGCCGAGCCCCGGGCTACCTCGTCGGTCTAGCCGCGGCCGAAGCGGCGCCGGAGTGCGCCGAGCACCCAGACCGCGACCACGGCGCCGGCGATGTCGGCCGCGATGTCGGTCCAGTCGGCGGTGCGCCCCGGCGCAAGCGATTGCAGCCCCTCGTCGGCCAGGCCGATCGCGACTGCCGCCATTACCGCGGGCAGCCAGCGACCATCGAAGGCGATCCAGGCGAGCGTGGCATAGCCGCCGTAGACCACGAAGTGCAGCAACCGGTCCCAGGGCGGGGTCGGGATGAGGTCCGAGGCGCCCGGCTGGCTGCCGAGCCAGAACATCGTCACCACCAGCGCGAGGCCGAGCGCGCCGGCGCCGCACCGCAGCGCCGGCCCGGGCCGGACGATCGCGCCGATCAGTCCCGGCCGGGCGGTGGCGCGGCGCAACCGCGACGGGTCGGAAGGATCGGATGTGCCGGGGATGTCGGCGGCGCCGGGGGTGTCTTGCAATTATCTAACCCGTTTTAGGTATGAGAGCTAGGCGATTCTGGCTAGTCAAATGAAGGGATGACTCGATCTGGCGGCACTTCCCTAATACAGATTGGGTATTGCATCACTACAAAACAATCCAGACACCCCGTTCGGGGAGTGTCTCATGCGGGATGGAGGGCATCCGTCGGGAATCGACGGATGGCGTGCTACGGATGGCCGTCAGTTGCTGCGCTGCAAAAGAGTTACTGTTCGAGGCGGTTCTCGATGCAGCCTGCTGGGTCGGATTCCTCCAGTCGACCTCCCGCTGCCTGAAGGCGAGCTCCGCCTTCATCATGTCGACGGCGCCCAATCCCGACCATCGCCCGGCGTATGAGTTCGGCCTCGCCCAGGGCACGATCCGGCGCTACTACGAATACTTCCATCATATCGACGCCTGGTGGGCGCGCATCGAGCCGCCGGCGCCGGGCCGCGCCCGGCTGGTGCGCGGCGAGGAGCTCTGCGGCCGCGACGCCTTGCTCGAGTCCGAGTTCTTCACCGAGTTCCTCGAGCCCAATGGCATTCGCCACATGCGTGCCCTGGTGGTTACGCCCGATGCCCCGCATGCCACGCCCTTCGTCGTGAGCTGGCATCGCGGCGCCGACCAGGGGCCCTTCGGCGCGCATGACGACGAGGTCATCCGCGAATTCGGTCCGGTGCTGGTCCAGGCCGAGCGTTTCGGTGCCGAACTGGTGCGCGCGCGCCTCGACAACGACGACAGCGGTGACGAGGGAGAACCGGCGATGTTCGTGCTCGGCGCTGGCGGCCGCCTGCTGCAGGCCAATGCCGACGGCGCCCGGCTGATCGAGCAGGGCATGTTCACCGATGCCGGCGGGCCGTTGCGGCCCGCCTCGGCCGAAGCCACCGGCTGGCTGCGAGCGCATCTCGATACCGGCACCATCGCATCGGGCTTCCGGCCCCTGCTCGATGGCGAGCCCTTCGCCAACGGCGGCCGCCATGCGGACGGGGCGCGCGTGCTGCGGCCCAGTACCCGGCTGACCGCCCGCCTCGGCCAGGCCGGCCGCGAGGTCGACCACCTGCTCGAGATGCGCGCTCTCGGTCGCAGTCGCGGGATCATCTCGCTCGCCGGGGCGGCGGCCCTGCTGATCGTGCGGCCCGCGCGCAATGCCGACAGCGCCAGCCTCGCGGCGCGCACCTCGAAGCTCTTCGGCTGGACGCCGACCGAATTCGACACCGTCTGGCGCCTGTACCAGAATGCGTCCACCCAGCAGATATCCAGGGCACGCAATTGCTCGGTCGAGACCGTCCGGACCCATCTCAAGCATGCCAAGCGCAAGGCGGGGGTGCGGCGCCAGGTCGAGCTCGTGACCCTGCTGATGAGGCTCGAGGCGGCGCCGTCCTGAGCCCGGGGTCCGGGCCGGACCGGATCGGGCCCTGGCCCACGCTGCGCATCCTGCTGGTCCATGCGCGCTACCAGCGTCATGGCGGCGAGGATGCGGTGTTCGATGACGAGGTCGCGATGCTGCGATCCTTCGGCCAGCAGGTCGATGTCTTCGAGCGACACAACGATGCCCTCGCCGGGCGCAGCGCGCTTCACCTTGCCCGCGACACGATCTGGGCGCAGGGGCCGGCGCGCGAGCTGGCCGCGACGATCGCCGCCTTCCGGCCCGACGTGGTCCATGCCCACAACACCTTTCCGCTGCTGTCGCCGGCGCTCGCCTGGGTGGCGGCCCGCGCCGGCGTGCCCTATGTGCAGACCTTGCACAATTTCCGGCTGGTTTGCCCGCAGGGCATGCTCCAGCGCGAGGGACACGGCTGCATCGATTGCGTCGGCCGCCTGCCGCTGCCCGCGATCCGCCATGCCTGCTATCGCGATTCGCGCGCCGCTACCGGAGTGCTCGCGACGATGCTGGTCGCCCACCGCCTGCTGGGGACCTGGACCCGCAAGGTCTCGCGCTTCATTGCCCTGTCGGAGTTCAGCCGCGGCATGTTCGTCGCGGGCGGCCTGCCGGCCGGACGCGTCGTGGTCAAGCCCAATTTCGTGGCCGACTCGCTCGGCGGCGCGGGTGTCGACGCAGGGGCGGGCGGTGGTGTCGGGAACCGGGTGGACGCGATCGGCGCCGCGCCGGCGCGCGGGGAGGCGCTGCTGTTCGCCGGCCGGCTCGTGCCGGACAAGGGCATCGCGACCCTGGCGGCGATCGCCGCGGCGGCGCCCGAATTGCGCATCCGGGTGCTCGGCGCCGGTCCGCAGCGCGCCCTGCTCGAGGGTTTGCCGAACGTCGAGCTGCTCGGCGAGCAGCCCGCCGCCGTGGTTCGTCGCGAAATGCTGCGCGCCGCCGCCCTGGTCCTGCCCAGCGTCGGCCACGAGAATTTCCCGCGCAGCCTGGTGGAAGCCAATGCGCTCGGCCTGCCGGTGTTCGCGAGCGACCAGGGGGCGCTGCGCGAAATCGTCGTCGCTGGCGAAACCGGCTGGTTGCTGCCGCCGGGCGATACCGGCGCCTGGGTCGATACCATCCGGGCGGCGCGGGCGAAGGCGGGCGAGATTGGCCGGCGCGGCATGAAAGCGCGCGCTCACTACCTGGCCAATTGGACGCCACGGCACAATTTCGAGCGCCTGATGGCGATCTATTCGGACGTGGCCAGCCCGAAAAGCGGATAAAACCGATCCATGCACTCCCAATCGTGGCGCCGGTGTGTTATCAAGACAGGCGGGGGGAACACAATGCAGATCGAAGCTGGCATCGGTGGCGACCAGCAGGACTCCTCGGCGGGCGCAGGGGCGCCGGTCGATGTGTCTCGTGCAGCGGTCAGCCAGCATGCCGCGGCGGCCAACGACGCCGAACTCCGGGTCCGTATCCCGGTACTCGGCGCGCCGATCGACGTCGCCAGCTGGCGCGAATCGCTCAACCGCATCGCCGGCTGGGTGCGTCTGGGCGAACCGCGCGTGGTCGTCACCTGCAATGTCCATTCCGTCGTCACCGCCAACCGCGATCCGGCCCTGCGCGCCGCCATCGAGCGCGCCGACCTCAGCACCGCCGATGGCATGCCGGTCGCCTGGTTCCTCTCGCTGCTGCGGCGCCGGCGCCAGGAGCGCATCGCCGGCCCCGACCTGATGTGGCACTACTGCGGCGAGGCCGCCGGCCGCGGCGAGAGGATCTTCCTCTTCGGCAGCACCTCGCGCACCCTCGGCCTGCTGAGCGCGCGCCTGCAGCGCGACTTCCCCGGCCTGCAGGTGGTCGGCACCATCGCACCGCCCTGGGGCGAGTGGCCCGCCACGCTCGAGGACGAACTGATCGAGCGCATCAATGCGTCCGGCGCCCAGGTCGTCTTCGTCGGCCTCGGCTGCCCCAAGCAGGAAATCTGGATGAACCGCCAGCGCAAGCGCGTCGGCGCGGTCATGATCGGCGTCGGCGCGGCCTTCGACTTCTATGCCGGCACCGTGCGTCGCGCGCCGCTGTGGATGCAGAAGTCCGGCCTCGAGTGGGTCTGGCGGCTCGCGCGCGAGCCCCGCCGCCTGCTCGGGCGCTACCTGCGCACCAACCTGCGTTTCCTGCTGGGCGCGGTCCGCCAGCTGGTCGGCCGTTGAGGCTGTCCAGAAAAGCTTCAACTGGCCGATCGCTCGATCGCTAGTCAGCCCTGCGCCACCGGCGCATCGGTCCGGCTGAAATCGTCACCCTTGAACAGCAGCGGTTCGCCGCGGGTTACGGCCAGCGCATAGGAAAAGCAGTCGCCGAAGTTCAGCGCGGCCGGATGACGACGAGCGCGGAGATGTCGAGGACCATCAGTGCGGCACGCGGCACGGCATCCGCTCGGACGGACGTCCCATGGACGGGGGAGAGGGTGGAGTCTAAAATACACACATATATGTACACACATGAGAGGGCGAATCATGTCCAGGGTCGTCCGTTCCCAAGCTATCCGCACCCGCGTCTTCATGAACGGCAACAGCCAGGCCGTGCGCATCCCGCAGGAGTTCCGGCTCGACTGCAGGCAGGTGACCATCAGCCGCAACGAAGACGGCGATCTCGTCCTGCGCCCACTGCCGGCCAGCGAGCGACGCGGGGATGCATTGCTGCAGGTCCTGGCCAGCTTCGATCCCGATTTCGTCCGGGCGCTGGAGGAGGAACGCCGTACCCAGGCGCCGCCCCAGGAGCGCGAATCGCTGTGAACTACATGCTCGACACCGACATCCTGATCCATCTGATCAAGAACCGTCCTCCCGAGGTTGCCGAGCATGTGAACCGCCTGGCGCCCGAAGACAGCCTGTGCATGTCCTTCGTCACCCATGCCGAGCTGCTCACGGGCGCCGAGCGCAGCATCCGCAAGGACGAGGTGCTTCGCCAGCTCGCCGCGCTGACCCGGATCGTGCCGGTGGACTACCGGGCCAGCCCCGCACTGTGTGCTTGCTATGCGCAGCATGCCACCCGCCTGAAGCGCGTTGGCGCCCCCATTGGCGCCAACGACCTGTGGATCGCGTGTCACGCCCTCGCGCAGGAATGCGTGCTGGTCACCAATAACGAGCGCGAGTTTCGCCGGATCGACGGCCTGGTGGTGGAGAACTGGGCCGCAGCCTGAGTTCAGTCTTCCGGCAGGGTCGCGCCGTTGCGGCCGTGGACCGCCGAGATCTCGCGCAGCCGGCGGGTGTGCCAGGGCTCGATCCGGTCGAAGTCGAAGCGCCAGCCCCAGTTGCCCTCGGCGACGCCGGGCCGGTTCATGCGCTCGTCGGCGCCCGCGCCCAGCACGTCCTGCAGCGGCCAGATCGCATGGCGTGCCACCGACTGCGAGGCGGCGTGGATGAGGTCCCAGTGGATCTCGCGGCCGTCGGTCTTGAGGTAGGTCTGCGCCATGCGCCGCTCCTGGGGACCGGCCTGCTCGAACCAGCCGCGGCTGGTGTCGTTGTCGTGGGTGCCGGTGTAGACGACCGAATCGGGCGTGAGGTTGTGCGGCAGGTAGGGCTGCTCGGGGCCTTCGGCGAAGGCGAACTGCAGCACCCGCATGCCGGGCAGGCCGAGGCCTTCGCGCAGGGCGATCACGTCGGGCGTGATGGTGCCGAGGTCCTCGGCGATCAGCGGCAGGCCGCGCAGGGCCCGCGCGAGCGCCTCGAAGATGGCGGCGCCCGGTCCCGGGCGCCATTGGCCGGCGGTGGCGTCGGGCGCGTCGGCGGGAATCTCCCAGCCGGCGGCGAAGCCGCGAAAGTGATCGAGCCGCACGATGTCGGCGAGCGTCGCCTGCCGGCGCAGCCGTGCGATCCACCAGCGCCAGTCCTCGGCCCGGTTGGCCTCCCAGTCGTAGACCGGGTTGCCCCAGCGCTGCCCGGTGGCGCTGAAATAGTCCGGCGGCACGCCCGCCACCCGGGCACAGCGCCCGTCGGCTTCGAGCGCGAAGAGCTGGCGATGCGCCCAGACGTCGACGCTGTGGCCGGCGACGAAGATCGGCGCATCGCCGATCACCCGGATGCCGCGGCGGTTCGCATGGGCGCGCAGGGCCGACCACTGCCGCCAGGCGATCCACTGGCAGAACTTCCAGAAGCGGATCTCCTCGTCGCAGCCCGCCTCGATGGTGGCGAGCGCGTTCGGGTCGCGGTCGCGCAGCCCCGCCGGCCAGTCCTGCCAGGGCTTGCCGGGGTAGGCCGCGGCAATCGCCATGAAGCGGGCATAGTCGTCGAGCCAGTGGCCTTCGGCGACGCAGAAGGATTCGTAGCCGCCGGGCTCGCGCAGCTCGAAGTAGCGGCCGGCCGCCTCGCGCAGCCGCGCCATGCGGAACTCGCGGTTGGCGGCAAACGCGGCCTGTCGGCCCGCATCGGCGAACACCGCGGGCAGTCGTTCGCGGTCGAGCGCATCGGGCGCGAGCAGGCGCTGGTCGCGCAGCGCCTGCAGGTCGATGAAGACCGGGTCGATCGCGAAGGCCGACGGGCTCATGTAGGGCGATTCGCCCTCGCCGGCCGGCCCCAGTGGCAGGATCTGCCACAGCCCCATGCCGGCTTCGGCGAGCCAGTCGACGAAGCGAAACGCGGCATCGCCGAAGTCGCCCGCGCCCAGCGGCCCCGGCAGGGAACTCGGGTGCAGCAGTACGCCGCTCGAGCGGCTGGGCATCAGCGCCATCATGGCGAGGGAATGCGCTCGAAGAAGGCGAGGCTGCGCGCCTTGAGCAGCCACTCGCCGCTCACCGGCGCATCCGCCTCGGCCGGCGTGCCGTCGCGCTGCCCGGTGTCGAGCACCGCGCGCCAGGCGCCCGGCGGGATCGCCATCGTCCAGTCGCTCGCCTCGCCGTTGATCAGCACCAGCAGCTCGGGCGTGGCCGCGGTGGCGGGCGCGCCGGATGGGCCCGGCGCGGCGGGGAGGGTGGTGGTGGGGGTGGCGGCGGTCGTGCCGCCGAGCACGAAGCCGAAGGCGTAGCGGCCCCACTCGCCCCACTGGCGCTCGTTCATCTCTTCGCCGCGGCGATTGAGCCAGGTGATGTCGCGCCGGCCCCGCGCATCGGCCTGGCCCTCGAGCCAGGCGCGGCTGCGCAGCTGCGGATAGCGCCGGCGCAGCGCGGCGAGCCTGGCGACATACTCGACGAGCGCGTCGTCGGCCTGCGACCAGTCGAACCAGGAGATCGGGCCGTCCTGGTTGTAGGCGTTGTTGTTGCCGGCCTGGCTGCGGCCGAATTCGTCGCCGCCCAGCAGCATCGGTACGCCCTGCGACAGGAACAGCGTCGCGAGCATCGCGCGCTTGAGGCGTCCGCGCAGCGCATTGACCGCGAGCAGCTTCGTCGGCCCTTCGACGCCGCAGTTCCAGCTGTGGTTGTCGGCGGTGCCGTCGCGGTTGTCCTCGCCGTTGGCTTCGTTGTGCCGCTGGTCGTAGCTGACCACGTCGTGCAGGGTGAAGCCGTCGTGGGCGGCGATGTAGTTGACGCTCGCGGTGGGCGAGCGGCGATGCTGGCCGAAGATGTCGCGCGAGCCGGCGATGCGCGAGGCGATCTCGCCCCGGTACGCGGCCTTGCGCACCCAGAAGGCGCGCACCTGGTTGCGGTAGCGGTCGTTCCACTCGCTCCAGCCGGCCGGGAAGGCGCCAAGCTGGTAGCCGCCGGGGCCGATGTCCCAGGGCTCGGC
>CAYZBJ010000031.1:0-41250 GCA_964476625.1 uncultured Burkholderiaceae bacterium
CCGGCGGTGGCCGGATAGCTCGCGAGGCCGGCGACGTTCGCGCACATCGCTTCGGTCAGTACCGCCGGGGTGGGGTGGCGGGGCTCCCCGATCGACAGATTGATCGGAAAATGAGATGAATTTGGCTCGATCCCCGCTTGCAACTCGGCAAGGCGTTCGAACGGATAGGGATGGAGTAGATTGAGTTTCTGGTTTAGCATTTATCCGTAGTGCCTTGATATTTTATTATAAATCTCTACCCACCCATGCTCTTGGTGGTCGGGAATTCACCGAGATCCACCCGTGGCGGGGCCTGCCAGCCCCGCTTGCGATGCTCGAGCACGACGGTGGTGAAGATGCCCCCGCGGACATACCAGCGGGTGGTCAGGCGCATGAAGCGCGGCCGGCATGCGGCGACCAGGTCGTCGAGGATCCGGTTGCCGACGGCTTCGTGGAAGACGCCTTCATCCCGGAAGGACCACATGTACAGCTTGAGGGCCTTGAGTTCCAGGTTCTTGCGATCGGGGAAGTAATCGATGACGATCGTCGCGAAGTCGGGCTGCCCGGTCATGGGGCACAGGCAGGTGAACTCGGGAACTTCGACATGAACGAGGTAATCCCGCGCCGGATTCGGGTTCGGGAAGGTCTCGAGCTGCTTGCTGGGTCTGGAAGGCATTCTGGGTATCCGGCAGGGCCGCGGGCGCAGGGCATCACCGCGCGATTGGCTCGCGCAATGGGCCTCGGAGCGGGAGGGGGCGATGCTATTATACGAAGCCCCGATCGAGCCACCGCCAAGGCCGGTCGCCAAGCCGCCACCGCGGCTTTTTGCCTTTTCTGGGCGAGCCGACATCGGCCGCAGCGCTCCCACGGGCCTTGCCGCGAGGAAAACCCAACTTGCGACTGAAGCAGATCAAACTTGCCGGCTTCAAATCCTTCGTCGATCCCACGGCGTTCGATGTTCCCGGCCAACTCGTCGGCGTCGTCGGCCCCAATGGTTGCGGCAAGTCCAACATCATGGATGCGGTGCGCTGGGTGCTGGGCGAGTCGAAGGCCTCGGAACTGCGCGGCGAATCCATGCAGGACGTGATCTTCAATGGTTCGTCCGATCGCAAGCCGGCCGCGCGCGCCTCGGTCGAGCTGATCTTCGACAACAGCCTCGGGCGCATCGGGGGCAGCTGGGGGCAGTTCGCCGAGATCTCCGTCAAGCGGGTGCTCACGCGTGACGGCAACTCCTCCTACCTGATCAACAATCAGGTCGTTCGTCGTCGCGACGTCCACGACATGTTCCTCGGCACCGGCCTGGGGCCGCGCGCCTACGCGATCATCGGGCAGGGCATGATCTCCCGGATCATCGAGGCGCGACCCGAGGAACTGCGGGTCTTCCTCGAGGAAGCGGCCGGCGTCTCGAAGTACAAGGAGCGCCGGCGCGAGACCAGCAACCGGCTTGCCGATACCCGCGAGAACCTCGATCGGGTCGAGGACATCCGCCGCGAGCTCGGCAACCAGATCGAACGCCTCGAGCGGCAGGCGGAAGTCGCCCAGCGTTTCCGCGAACTCGAAGCCGAGCGCGAGCGCAAGCAGCAGATGCACTGGCTGGTGCGCCGCGACGAGGCGCGCCGCGAACAGGCCGCCTGCCAGCAGCGCGAGTCGGTCGCCCGCACCGCGCTCGAAGAGAAGATCGCCGAGCAGCGCGCCCTCGAGGCCGAAATCGAGGCGCGCCGGGCCGCCCACTACGAGGCGGGCGATACGGTCCACGCCGAACAGGCGCGCTTCTACGAATCCAATGCCGAGGTCGGTCGACTCGAGGCCGAGATCCGCCACGTCGACGAGACCAGCGGCCAGATCACCGAGCGGCTCGCCACGATCGAAGCCGATGCCGAGCGCCTGGCCGCCGAGGTGCGCCTGGCGACCGAGGGACTCGAGCAGTCGCGCACGACCCGCGAGGAGGCCGATGCGCGCCACGCCAGCCTCGAGCAATCGCTCGAAGCGCTCGCCGAGTCCTCGCCCACTTTCGAGACCAGGCTTCGCGAAGCGCGCGAGGCGCTGGAGGCCGGGCAGGCCGAGGTCACCGAGATCCGCCGGGGCCTGGAGCTGTGCAGCCTCGAGCAGCGCAACGCGCAGGAGCGCCTCGAGCGGATCGAGCAGCGCCGCCAGCGGCTGGCGGCCGATGCGGCGACCTTGCGCGAGTTCGATCCGGTCGCGCTCGAGAATGCCCGGGCCGAGCTCGCCGAGCTCGAGGCCCGCGAGGACGAATCGGCCGCGCAACTCGAGCAGGCGCGTTCGCAATGGCAGGAGCACGATGGGCGTCGCGCGCCGGCGCACGATGCGCTGCGCGAGACCGAAGCGAAGCTCGCCCAGGTCGAAGCCCGGATCGCGGCGTTGCGTGAACTCCAGGAGCGTGTCGACAGCCAGGCGAAGGTCGGCCCATGGCTCGCTCGCCATGGGCTCGAGCGCATGAAGCGGCTCTGGCAACACCTGCACATCGAGTCGGGCTGGGAGACCGCGATCGAGTCGGTCATGCGCGAGCGGGTCGGCGCGCTCGAGGTCGGCCAGCTCGACCATGCGCTCGGCCTGGCCGGCGACGCTCCGCCGGCGAAAGTCGCGTTCTTCGACGCCAGCCTCGCCATGGCTGGCCCGTCCGCCAGCCTGCCGGGGGGCGCCGCGCCGCTGGCAGCGCTGGTCCGCACCGGCGATGCGGGCGTCCAGGCCCTGGTCGCCGACTGGCTGGCGGGGCACTTCCAGGCGCCCGACATCGAGACGGCGATGCGCCTGCGCGCCGAGCTGCCGGTCGGCGGACGCTTCGTGGTGCCGGCCGGGCACACGGTCGGGCGCGGTTCCATGCAGCTCTATGCGGCCGACAGCGAACAGGAAGGCCTGCTCGTACGCCAGCAGGAACTCGAGAACCTCGATCGGGTCCTGCGAGCGACGCGCCTGCTCGCCGAGGAGGCGCGCAGCGCGGCGCACCGGGCCGAATCCAGCGCCGCCGAGCGCCTGCGCGCGCTCGAGGCCTTGCGCGAGTCGCACGCCGATTGCGCCCGCCGGCTCGGCGCGGTGCGGCTGGAGGTGCAGCGCCTGGCCCAGGAAGCGGAGCGGGTCGCCGGCGAGCGCGAACGGGTTGCCGGCGAGCAGGCCGAATCCGAGGAAACCCTGGCCCGGCTCCACGAAACCCTGGCCCAGTCGCAGGCGCGTTTCGAGACGCTCGACGAATCCCTCGCCGAGCGACAGGAGGCTGCCGAGCGGCGCCGCGAGGCGCTCGAGGCTGCCGAAGCCGAGCGCGACGAGCATCGCGGGCGCTTGCGCGAGGCCGAGCGTTCGGCCCAGGAGGCGTTGTTCGCGACCCGTACCGCGGCGGCCGACATCGAGCGCTTCGAGCAGACGATCGCGCGGGCGCAGCAGGCGGCCGAGCGCGGGGTGGCCGAGTCGGCCGGCCTGCGCGAGCGGCTCGCCCGCCTGTCGGCGCAACCCGCGCAACAGGCGCTGCAATCGGCGCTCGCGACCCGTGGCGAGCGCGAACAGGCGCTCGGGCTAGCGCGCCAGCGCCTCGACGATCTTGCCCAACAGTTGCGCTCTCGCGAGGAAGCGCGGCTGCGCGCCGAGCATGAGCAGGAGCCGATCCGGGCCGAGGTCGCGGCACTGCAGCTCAAGGAGCAGGCCGCGCGGCTCGGCGTCGAGCAGTTCGATGAGCAGTTGCGCGGCGCCGGCGTCGACGAGCAGGCCGAGGCGGCCCTGCTCGCCGGCATGGCCGAGGAACGGCCGCGGGCCAGCTGGCTGCAGGGCGAGGTCACCCGCCTGGGCAACGCGATCGCCGCGCTCGGCGCGGTCAACCTGGCCGCCCTCGACGAGCTCGCCGAGTCGAGCGAGCGCAAGGGTTTCCTGGACGCGCAATCGGCCGACCTCGGCGAAGCCATCGAGACGCTCGAGGACGCGATCCGCCGGATCGACAAGGAAACCCGCCAGCTGCTGCAGGACACCTACGACACGGTCAATCGTCATTTCGGCGTACTGTTCCCGCAGCTCTTCGGCGGCGGCGAAGCGCGCCTGATCCTGACCGGGGACGAAATCCTCGATGCCGGCATCCAGGTAATGGCGCAGCCGCCGGGCAAGCGCAACACCTCGATCCACCAGCTCTCGGGCGGCGAGAAGGCGCTCACCGCGATCGCCCTGGTCTTCGCGCTCTTCCAGCTCAACCCGGCGCCGTTCTGCCTGCTCGACGAGGTCGATGCGCCGCTCGACGAGCCCAACACCGAGCGTTACGTCGAGATCGTCCGCCGGATGTCGGACCAGACCCAGTTCCTGTTCATCACCCACAACAAGATCGCGATGGAGCTCGCTTCGCAATTGATCGGGGTGACGATGCAGGAGCGTGGGGTGTCGCGAATCGTCGCCGTCGACCTCGATCGGGCTGTCGAATACGCCGAGGTGGCTTGAGAACCTGTGAACGAACCACAGGTTCCAAACCGCCCGAAGGAGTTTGCACGTGAGCAGTCTGGGACTGAGCCTGCTGATCCTGGCGCTGGTCGGCGTCGGTGGCGTTCTCTTGTACAACTACTGGCTCGGGGGCAGCTTCCGGCGGCGGGTTCCGGATGCCCGCGAGCCCGAGCCGCTGCTGCGCCAGGAGCCGCGCTTCGGCCGGGTCGGCAAGGGTCCTGACCTCGATCTCCCGTCCGTCGATCTCCCGTCCGGCGACGAATTTCCGGATACCGAGGCGTTCGACGACGGGGAACTCCCCGCGATGCCGACGGCCGCCGGATCGGAAGCGGCTGAAGCGGCCGAAGCGGTCGCGCCGGTGCCCGGCCCGGACGACGGGGGCGCGGTGATCTCCGCGCAGGATCGCATCCTCGAGGCGCAGGCGGCGCGGGCCGGCCCGCCGGCGCCACGCCTCGATCCGGTGGCCGACTGCTGTGTCGCGGTCGATCTCGCCGCGCCGGTGGCGGCCGAGCGACTGATCAACCTCGCCAGGCGATTCCGGCGCGCCGGCAGCAAGCCGGTCGTCGTCGAGGCGTCGATCGAACCGCTCGCGCTTGCCGCGGTCGACCCGGTGGGCGTCGGCGCAGCCCGCCTGGATGCGGATCATGCGGGTGGTGCGGCCGAGCGCGACGAGGCAGCCCTCGCCGATGGCGGGTTCGATCCGGTCGAAGACGCGCCCATGCCGGCGGTCGATCCCTGGGAGGCCCCGACGCCCGGGCGGCACTACCGCAGCCTGCGGGTCGGCATCCTGATGGCGAACCGCCACGGACCGCTCAACGCGATGGAGTATTCCGAGTTCGTCGCCGGGCTGCAGGCGCTCGCCGACAGCCTCGGCGCATTCATCGACGCGCCCGACATGATGCAGGTCCTCGAGCGGGCCCGTGATCTCGATGCGCGCTGCGCCGCCCTCGATGCCCAGATCGGCGTCAATGTCGAGGTCTCCGAGGCGCTCTCGCCGGCCGACCTCAACGGCATCGCCCAGTCGGCCGATGTCATCGAGCGCGGCAACAACCGCTATGCGCGGCTCGGCGACCAGGGCGAGGTGGTGTTCTCGGTCGCGCTCGGCGATACCCCGAACCGGCTCACCTTCCTGCTCGACGTGCCTCGTGTCGCTGCCGAGCGCGAGCCCCTGCGCGAGATGGTGGCCTGCGCCTGGCACTGCGCGCAGGCCTTGCAGGGGCGCATGGTCGACGATACCGGCCGGGCCCTCACCGATGCGGTATTCACCCGCATCGAGGCCCAGCTCGCTGCTCGCTACGGCGCGCTGGAAGCGGCGGGATTCCGGGCCGGCTCGCCGCTCGCCTTGCGCCTGTTCAACTGATGTCCGGGCTCGCCGCCGAGCGCCTCGCGCAATTGCGCGCCGAGCTCGAGCAACTCTCCTACGAGTACTACGTGCTCGATGCGCCGACGCGCAGCGATGACGAGTACGACCGCCTGTTTCGAGAGCTCCTCGAGATCGAATCGGAGCATCCCGACTGGGTCACGCCCGATTCGCCGAGCCAGCGGGTCGGGGCGCCGCCGGCGGCCAGCTTCCCGGCGGTGCGGCATGCCGAGCCGATGCTCTCGCTCGGCAATGCGTTCGCCGACGAGGAGGTCATCGCCTTCGACCGGCGGGTGCGCGAGCAGCTCGGCAGCGGCGAGGCGCCGGTGCGCTACAGCGTCGAACCGAAGTACGACGGGCTCGCGATCTCCCTGCGCTATGAGTCGGGCCACTTCGTGCAAGGCGCCACCCGGGGCGATGGCCAGAATGGCGAGGACGTCACCCCGAACCTGCGTACCGTGCGGGCGATACCCTTGCGCCTGCGTGGCGATGCGCCGCCCGAGCTGCTCGAAGTGCGTGGCGAGGTCCTCCTCTACAAATCGGATTTCGAACGGATGAATGCCGAGCAGTCGGCGCGCGGCGAGCGCAGCTTCGTCAACCCGCGCAACGCGGCGGCAGGCAGCCTGCGCCAGCTCGATCCGGCCGCGACCGCGCGGCGACCCCTGCGCTTCCTCGCCTACGGCATCGGCGCCTCGCGCGGCTTCGCGGTGCCCGCCACCCAGTCGGGCCTGCTCGCCGCGCTCGCCGAGCTCGGGATGCCGGTCGGGGAGCACGCCACCTGCGATGGCGCACCGGCGCTGCTCGCCTACTTCGCCGAGCTCGGCGCGCGCCGCGAGTCGCTTCCCTACGAGATCGACGGCGTGGTCTACAAGGTCGACGACCGCCAGAGCCAGCAGCGGCTCGGCTTCGTGGCGCGGGCGCCGCGCTTCGCGCTGGCCCACAAGTTCCCGGCCCAGGAGGCGGAAACCGAGCTGCTCGACATCGAGATCCAGGTCGGCCGCACCGGCGCGCTGACACCGGTCGCGCGCCTGGCGCCGGTGTTCGTCGGCGGGACGACCGTGAGCAACGCCACCCTGCACAACGAGGACGAGATCCGCCGCAAGGGGCTTCTCATCGGCGATCGGGTGGTGGTGCGGCGCGCCGGCGACGTGATACCCGAGATCGTCCGCGCGTTGCCCGAGCGGCGACCGGCCGAGGGCGAGCCCGGCCATGAGCGCCTGCGCGAGTTCCGGATGCCGCTGCAATGCCCGGTCTGCGGGTCGCAGGCCGTACGCGAGCCCGGCGAGGCAGCCTGGCGGTGCCAGGGCGGGCTGGTCTGCGCGGCCCAGCGCAAGCAGGCCCTGCTGCATTTCGGGCAGCGCCGCGCGATGGACATCGACGGCCTCGGCGAGAAGATCGTCGAGCAGCTCATTGCGCGCGACCTCGTTCACAGTCCGGCCGACCTCTACCGACTCGAGGCGGGCCCGCTCGCCGAGCTCGAGCGCATGGGACAGAAGTCGGCCGAGCGGCTCGTGGCCGCCATCGCGAAGTCGCGGTCGTGCAGCCTTGCGCGCTTCATGTTCGGGCTCGGCATCCGCCACGTCGGCGAGGAGATCGCGCGGGTACTGGCCGGAGCCTTCGGCGAGCTCGAGGCGATCATGGCCGCCGACTGGCCGGCCTTGCAGGAAGAGAAGGTCCGGCTGCAGAAGGAGAACGCGAAGCGCCGCCCGAAAGGCGAGCCGCTGGAGCCGGATCCCCTCGAAGGCATCGGGCCGGAGATCATCGCCGCGCTGGAGCATTTCTTCGGTGAGGCGCGCAATCGCGAGGTGATCGCCGCGCTGCTGGCAGCGGGCGTGACGGTCGCGCCCGCTGCGACCAAGCCGGTTGCGGCCGCCGGCGGGACGGGGACGGCGCTTGCCGGTCGCAGCTTCGTGCTGACCGGAACCCTGCCCGGCATGAGCCGCGAGGAAGCGGCGGAACTGATCCGGGCCCGGGGCGGCATGGTCAGCGGCTCGGTCTCGGCGAAGACCGACTATGTCGTGGCCGGCGAGGCGGCGGGCAGCAAGCTCGCACGGGCGCTGGAACTCGGCATCACCGTCATCGACGAGGCCGGCCTGCAGGCGCTCCTGGCCGGGTCGGGCGGCGAACACTGAACACGCAACGGAACAGGGAACCAGGGGAGAAGGAAGGCATGCTGGCAATCATTGGCGGGAGCGGGCTCGCAGGACTCACCGACCTGAGCGACACCCGTCGACGGGTGGTGCGAACACCGTATGGCGATCCGTCCTGCGCCCTGACCTTCGGCCGGATCGGCTCGACCGACATCGCGTTCCTGGCCCGCCATGGCTACGGCCACACGCTCACGCCCCATGAGATCAACTACCGGGCGAACATCTGGGCGCTGCGCGAAGTCGGCGCCGAGCGGATCATCGCGGTAGCCACCGTCGGTGGCATTCGCGAGGACCTCGGGCCGGGCGAAGTGATCATCCCGGACCAGGTCATCGACTACACCCACGGGCGCTCGGCCACCTATTTCGAGGGCCCGGACGCGACGGTGACGCATGTCGACTTCACCGAGCCCTACGACGCCGAGTTGCGCCGGCTGCTGCTCGAAGCGGCGAGCCGCGCCGGCGAACCGGTCCATGACGGCGGCTGCTATGGCTGCACTCAGGGCCCGCGCCTCGAGACCGCCGCCGAGATCCGCCGGCTCGCCCGCGATGGCTGCGACCTGGTCGGCATGACCGGCATGCCGGAGGCCTTGCTGGCGCGCGAGCTCGGCCTGCCTTACGCCTGCGTGGCGGTGGTGGCCAACCATGCCGCCGGCCTGGGCAGCAGTCGGGAGAAGATCTCGATGACCGGGATCCGGGACGTCCTCGACACCGCGATCGAGCGGGTCCACCGGCTGCTGTCGGCCGTGTGCGGCGGTTGAAGCCTAGTCGAACGGGACCGGGCGCGGGGTCAGATCGGCCGACGGCGGCAGGATCGGCAGGATGATCATCGGCTGCTCGCCGGTCAGCGTTTTCAGGAAGGCGACGATGTTGTCGTTCTCCTCCTTGCTGTAGGTCCGGCCAAGCTGGATCCGTCCCATCACGTCGACCGCCTCGGCAAGGGTGTCGGCGGCGCCATCGTGGAAGTAGGGATAGGTCAGCTCGACGTTGCGCAAGGTCGGCACCTTGAAGCTGAAGCGGTCGGCGTCGTCGCCGGTGACCGCGGCGCGGCCCTCCGAAGTATTGCCCTTGTAGGGCTCGACGATCCCCATCTTCTGGAAGGAGTTGCCGCCCACGGCCTCGCCGTTGTGGCAGGCGACGCAGCCGCTTTCCTTGAACAGCTTGTAGCCCGCCAGTTCCTGGGCGCTCAGGGCGTCGGACTTGCCGAGCAACCACTGGTCGAAGCGCGAATTGGGGGTGACGAGGGTCTTCTCGAACTCGGCGATCGCGCCGGTGACCTGGTCGAGGCTGATCTTCGTGCCCACCCCGAATACCTGCCGGAACTCCCGTACATAGGCCGGGATCGAGGCCAGCATGTCGATCGCGAGGGTGTGGCTGAAGGCCATCTCCGCCGGGTTCGCAATCGGGCCGCCGGCCTGGTCCTTCAGGTCGCCCGCCCGGCCATCCCAGAACTGGGCCAGGTTGAGGCTGGAGTTGAGCACGGTCGGCGAGTTGATCGGGCCGCGCTGCCACCGGTCGCCGATCGAGGTCGGCAGGTTGTCCGAGCCGCCCATCGACAGGTTGTGGCATGAGTTGCAGGAGATGAACCCGGACTTGGACAGGCGGGGATCGAAGAAGAGTTTCCTGCCCAGTTCGACCATGCCGATGTCGATCTGCTTCGGGGGCAGGATGGGGGTGATGGGTTCATCGAGAGGGCTTGCCGGTGCGGCGGATTGGGCGATCGCCAGGCCGGCGGCAGCGCTGCCGGCCAGGACGATCGCCGCGGCGACGGATTTCAGTCTCATGTTTTCACTCCCCGAAAGTACGGACCAGAATGTGCTTAAGCAGACCTTAATCCATGCAAAGGGAGTGGGTATTGATCCGGGTCAACGGATACACGAACCGCTGGCCCGGGTTCGCCGGTTCGCGCGGTCGAAGCGAACGTGGGCCGTCCGGCTTCAGCTGTTGCTGCGCAGGGTGTCGAGGAGCTGTGCCTCGATCTGGAGTTCGTGCTTCGGATTGCCCAGCGCGGGGCCGTCGATGACGAAGACATCCTCGGCGCGCTCGCCGAGGGTCGCGACTCGCGCGGTGTAGAGGTTGACCCCATGGCGCTCGAGCACGAGGGCGATCCGGTAGAGCAGGCCGGTGCGGTCGTTGGCGGTGATCGACAGCAGCCAGTGCTGGCCATGCTCGTCCGGCCGCAGTTCGACGGTCGGATTGATCGGGAAATGGCGTGAGCGCCGCGAGATGCGCCCATGCACGGGCGCGGGCAGGGGGTCCTTGCGGCGCAGGGTCTCGGTCAGCTCGGCTTCGACCAGCGGCAGGATGTCGCGGTAGGCGGCCATGCCGGACGGATCGACGATGACGAAATTGTCGAGCGCGTAGCCATGGGTCGTGGTGTGGACCCGGGCGTCGAGGATCGAGAGGTTCTTGCGGTCGAAGTAGCTGCAGATCCGGGCGAAGAGTTCGGGCTGGTCGCGCAGGTAGGCAACGACCTGGAAGCCGCCGCCCGACAGCGCGGCGCGGCAGCGCACCACCGGCGCCTGGGTGGACGCATGCGGGTGCAGGACCCGGGTGTGCCAGGCGATGTCCTGGGCCTCGGTGCGCAGGAAGTAGCCGATGTCGAGCTTCTCCCACAGCGGCGCGTAGTCTTCGGCCGGGACCGCGCCGAGGTTGAGCAGCCGGACCGCCTCGCGACGCTTGGCGTCGAGCCGCTCGCTGGTTGCCGGGCGCTCGCCCGCGAGGGTGCGCCGGGTGAGGCGGAACAGGTCTTCGAGCAGCTTTGCCTTCCAGGCGTTCCAGACCTTCGGGCTGGTTCCCCGGATATCGGCGACTGTCAGCAGGTAGAGCAGGACCAGGCGCTCCTCGGTGCCTACCAGGGCTGCGAACCGGCCGATGACCTCGGGGTCGGCGAGGTCCTGCTTCTGGGCAAAGGTGGACATCGTCAGGTGCTGCTCGACCAGGAAGACCACCGTGTCGGTGTCGGCACGCGCCAGGCCGTGGTCGCGGCAGAAGCGGGCCGCGTCGACCTTGCCGAGCTCCGAATGGTCGCCGCCACGGCCCTTGGCGATGTCGTGGAACAGCGCCGCAATGACCAGCAGCCAGGGCTTCTCGAGCGAACTGGCGAGTTCGGAGCACAGTGGGTATTCGTGGGCATGCTCGGGCATCTGGAAGCGGCGCAGGTTGCGCACCACCATCAGGATGTGCTGGTCGACCGTATAGACGTGGAAGAGGTCGTGCTGCATCCGGCCGACGATGCGCCGGAACGCCGGCAGGTAGCGCCCGAGGATCGACCATTTGTTCATCCGCCGCAGTTCGTGCGTCACCCCGCTCTCGGCGGTGAGCAACGACAGGAACAGCTTGCGGTTGGCCGGCTTGCGGCGGAACTCGGCGTTGATGCCATGGCGCGCGAGCCACATGGCGCGCAGGGTCGGCGTGGTCATCCCGGTCAGGCTGGGGATTTCCTGCAGGCGCCGGAAGGCACGCAGGATCGCGGCCGGCTTGCGCTTGAAGAGTTCCGGGTCGATGACCTCGAGCAGGCCGTTGCGGTCGCGGAACTCGGCGTCGAGCGGCAGTGCCTCGTCGTGCAGCCGATAGAAGAGCCGATCCTCCAGGTTCTGCATCAGGATCGTGTTGAGCTGGGTCACCGACTTGGCCGCCCAGTAGTAGCGCTGCATCATCCGCTCGGACGCAAGGCGCTTGCTGCGATCGTCGAAGCCGAGTGCGCGCGCGACCTGCGCCTGCAGGTCGAAGACGAGCCGGTCCTCGCGCCGCCCCGCCTCGATGTGGAGCATGGCGCGGATGCGCATCAGCATGCGCTGGTTGACCCGGTAGAGCCGGGCCTCGGCATGGGTCATCAGGCCGTTGTCGGCGAGCTCGGTTTCGTTGCGGCCGAAACCCGCCGCGCGCGCGATCCAGACGATCACATGAAGGTCGCGCAGGCCTCCCGGGCTTTCCTTGGTGTTGGGCTCGAGGCTGTAGGGCGTGTCGTGGTACTTGACGTGCCGCTGGACCATCTCGAGCTGCTTGGCCTGGCAGAACTCGTCGGGGTTCATCGCCTCGTCGAGGCGCGCATCGAGCCGGGCGTAATTGGCTTCGTCGCCGGCGAGCAGCCGGCGCTCGAGCAGCGCGGTGCAGACCGTCACGTCGCTGGCCGATTCGGCAAGGCACTCGTCGATCGTGCGCACCGAATGGCCGATCTCGAGGCCGGCATCCCAGCAGGCGCCGACGAAGGCGGTGAGGGCGGCCACCGCCTGCTCGTCGGGTGGACCGCCGAGCAGGACGAGGAGATCGATGTCCGAATGGGGATAGAGCTCGGCGCGACCGTAGCCTCCCACGGCGACCAGGGCCGCCCCGGCCGGCAGGTCGGATTCGGCCCAGAGGCGGCGTACCGCCGCATCGGCGGCGCGGCTCAGTGCGCCGAGGAGTCGTTCGGGCGCCGGGCGCAGGATGAAGGCGTCGATCGCCGCCTGGCGTGCCCGGCCATAATCGGCCCGCAGCAGGGCGATCCGGGCATTGGCGCCGGTGTTCGCCGTCGCCTGTGCGAGGTCGCCCATGGCGTGCGTCAGGCGGTCTGGCGCGCGAGGTCGGGGCGGGCCGGCATGCCGGGCGACACTGTCAGGATCTCGTAGCCGTCGGCGGTGACCAGTACGGTGTGCTCCCACTGGGCCGACAGGCTGCGGTCCTTGGTCACGATGGTCCAGCCATCGGGCAGGTCGCGGATCTCGCGCCGGCCGGCGTTGATCATCGGCTCGATCGTGAAGAACATGCCTTCGGCGAGCTCCATCCCGGTGCCTGGCTTGCCGTAGTGCAGGACCTGCGGGTCCTCGTGGAATTTCCGGCCGATGCCATGGCCGCAGAACTCCCGCACCACCGAGAAGCCGTGGCCTTCGGCGTGGCGCTGGATGACGTGGCCGATGTCGCCGAGGTGGGCGCCCGGGCGCACCGCCTCGATGCCCAGCCACATGCATTCGAAAGTGATGTTGCAAAGCCGGCGGGCCGCGATCGAGGGCTCGCCGACGCAGTACATGCGGCTGGTGTCGCCGTGGAAACCGTCCTTGATGACGGTGACGTCGATATTGAGGACGTCGCCGGACTTGAGCACCTTGTCGCCGGGGATGCCGTGGCAGACCTGGTGGTTGACCGAGGTGCAGATCGCCTTCGGGAACGGGCTGTAGCCGGGCGGTGCGTAGTTGAGCGGCGCCGGGATGGTGCCCTGGACGTCGCGCATGTAGGCATGGCAGAGCCGGTCGAGCTCGCCGGTGGTGACCCCGGGCACGACATGGGGGGCGATGTAGTCGAGGACGTCGGCCGCGAGGCGGCCGGCGAGGCGCATGGCCTCGATCTCGTCACTGGTCTTGGGCGTTGCAGTCATGCTAATATTATAGGTTAACCGCGCTGTACATATTCTCGTTCGCAGGGTCGCCCTCGGACGGGCGGGGCGGTGAGCCGGCGAGGGTATCGCGGGTGTGCATCGAACGGATGTTACGCCCGCGCGCCATCGGCGGCGGCAAACCCGGGGGAGTCCCCGGCGCCCCGGGCGTGAGCCCGGGTCGAAACCAGCGCGCCAATCGTTGACGGGTGCGGTCCGGGCAGGGTGTTGCCCCGCATTGGACCGTCTCGCCTGCCGGGTCTGTGGAGTCGGCGGGCGGCGATTCGGTGCAAGTCACAACCTGTTCGCTTGCGGAGTTCAAACCATGTCGGTCACGATGCGACAAATGCTGGAGGCGGGTGTCCATTTCGGTCACCAGACCCGCTTCTGGAATCCCCGGATGGCGCCGTACATCTTCGGCCACCGGAACAAGATCCATATCATCAACCTGGAGAAGACGGTCGTCCTGCTCCAGGACTCCCTGAACTATCTCGGCAAGCTTGCCGCCAACCGCGGCACGGTCCTGTTCGTGGGTACCAAGCGCCAGGCCCGCGAGGCGATCGCCGAGGAAGCCGCCCGCGCCGGCATGCCGTACGTCGACCAGCGCTGGCTCGGCGGCATGCTGACCAACTTCAAGACGGTCAAGGGTTCGATCAAGCGCCTGCGCGACATGGAAGTCACGATCGCCGAAGGCGGCCTCGAGCGCATGTCCAAGAAGGAAGGGCTGATGTTCCAGCGCGAGTACGAGAAGCTCAATCGCAGCCTCGGCGGGATCAAGGACATGAACGGCCTGCCCGATGCGCTCTTCGTGGTCGACGTGGGCTTCCACAAGATCGCGATCACCGAGGCGCAGAAGCTCGGCATCCCGATCGTCGCGGTGGTCGACACGAACCACAGCCCCGATGGCATCTCCCACGTGATCCCGGGCAACGATGATTCCGGACGGGCGGTGCGCCTGTATGCCCGCGCGGTGGCCGACGCCATCGTGGCGGCGCGCGCCAGCGCCCTGGCCGAGGTCGCCAAGGAATCGGAGGAAGAGTTCGTCGAGGTCGAAGGCGCCGACGAATTCGAGTCCGGCGAAGAGTAACAACCCCGGGGGCTGCCGTTCGGCGGACCGGTGCCGGTCTGGCGGGTGGCAGCCCTCGTCGTTTCTGCGGCGGGTCGCCGGCGGCTTTCGCGTCGCGGCGGCAGCCGCCCCTGACAGGAGAAGACGATGGCGGAAATCACCGCTGGCATGGTGAAGGAACTGCGCGCCAAGACCGACGCGCCGATGATGGAGTGCAAGAAGGCCCTGACCGAAGCCGATGGCGACATGGCCAAGGCCGAGGACATCCTGCGGGTCAAACTGGGCAACAAGGCCACCAAGGCGGCATCGCGGATCGCCGCCGAAGGCGTGGTCGGCATCCATGTGGCGGCCGATGGCCGGCTCGGCGCGATCATCGAGGTCAATTGCGAGACCGATTTCGTCGCCAAGAACGAGGATTTCCTCGGTTTCGTGGCCGAGCTCGCCGCCATGGTGGCCGCGCAGGATCCGGCCGATGTGGCGGCCCTGTCGGCGCTGCCCTGCCGTGACGGCACGGTCGAGAGCGTGCGGACCGCACTGGTCGGCAAGATCGGCGAGAATCTCTCGATTCGCCGCTTCGCTCGCATCGAGGCGAAGGGCAGCCTGGCCAGCTACATCCACGGTGGTTCCCGGATCGGCGTGCTGGTCGACCTGGTCGGCGGCGACGAAGCGCTGGGTCGCGATCTCGCGATGCACATTGCCGCGACCAAGCCGCGCGCCCTGTCGACCGACGGCGTGGCCGCCGAAGAGATCGAGCGCGAGCGCTCCATCGCGCGGGCCAAGGCCGCCGAGTCGGGCAAGCCGGCCGAGATCGTCGAGAAGATGGTCGAGGGCACGGTGCAGAAGTTCCTGAAGGAGGTGACCCTGCTGGGGCAGCCCTTCGTCAAGGACGACAAGCAGACGATCGCGGCCCTGCTCAAGTCGAAGTCGGCATCGGTCGAGAGCTTCGTCCTGTACGTGGTGGGCGAGGGGATCGAGAAGCGCCAGGACGACTTCGCCGCCGAAGTGGCGGCGCAGGCGGCCGCGGCCAAGCGCTGACCCCGGCGGTGTCGTCCGGTCGTCCCCCGGCTTGGCGTCGCCCCGCGGCGCTGCCGGCGGGCGGCTCATTCGCGCATAATGCGCCTCAGTCTTTGTTGCATGGCGTGGAGGTCAAGTGAGGTCTGAGGAATCGACAGCGTCGTCCGGGGCCGAGCGGGATGGCCCGCGCTACAAGCGCATCCTGCTGAAGCTCTCGGGGGAAGCCCTGATGGGCGAGGATGCCTACGGCATCAACCGGGCGACGATCGAACGGATGGTGGCCGATATCGCCGACATCGCCGCGCTCGGCGTGGAACTGGCGATCGTCATCGGTGGCGGCAACATCTTCCGCGGGGTGGCCGGTGGCGCATCCGGCATGGACCGGGCAACCGCCGACTACATGGGGATGCTCGCCACCGTCATGAACTCGCTGGCCCTGCAGGACGCGCTGCGCCAGGCGGGTGTCGTGGCGCGGGTGCAGTCGGCGCTCAAGATCGAACAGGTCGTGGAGCCCTATATCCGGCCAAAGGCGCTGCGCTACCTCGAAGAGGGCAAGGTGGTGATCTTCGCCGCCGGCACCGGCAACCCGTTCTTCACCACCGATTCGGCGGCCGCGCTGCGCGCGGCCGAGATCGGCGCCGACGCGCTGTTCAAGGGCACGCAGGTCGACGGCGTCTATTCGGCCGATCCCACCCTCGATCCGGTCGCCACCCGCTACGCCCGCCTGTCCTTCGATGAAGCGATCTCGCGCAACCTCAAGGTCATGGACGCCACGGCGTTCGCGCTGTGCCGCGACCAGGGGCTGCCCATCGTCGTGTTCTCGATCCTCAAGGAGGGCGCGATGCGGCGCCTGGTGACCGGGCAGGAGGAAGGGACGCTGGTCCACCTCTGATGCAACGGATCCGGCCGGCAGCGCGAGTGAACATGCAGGAGCAATGGAGGAACAGCAGATGAGCACAGCCGATGTCATGGGCACGGCGCGACAGAAGATGGAGAAGTCCGTCGAATCGCTCCGGGTCAACCTGTCCAAGGTTCGTACCGGTCGGCCGTCGCCGGCCCTGCTCGACCATGTGCAGGTGGAGTACTACGGCAACATGGTGCCGATCAGCCAGGTCGCCAATGTCAGCCTGGTCGACGGCCGTACCCTCGGGGTCCAGCCCTGGGAGAAGAAGATGGTCGCCGTCGTCGACAAGGCGATCCGGGAATCCGACCTCGGCCTCAATCCGACGGTGCTCGGGGAAGTGCTGCGGGTGCCGATGCCGCCGCTGTCCGAGGAGCGTCGGCGCGAGCTGACCAAGGTGGTGCGCAACGAGGGCGAGCAGGCCAAGGTGGCGATTCGCAACCTGCGCCGCGATGCCAACGACCAGCTCAAGCGGCTCATCAAGGACAAGGAAATCTCCGAGGACGAGGAGCGGCGCACCCAGGACGCGGTGCAGAAGCTCACCGACCAGTTCGTCGCCGAGGTCGATGGCCTGCTGGCCGACAAGGAAAAGGACATCATGACGGTCTGAGGACCGCCAGGCGATCCCGCATGAGCCTTTCCCCCGACCCGATCCCCATCAAGCCGGCGTCCGTCCAGGTGCCGCGCCATGTCGCGATCGTCATGGATGGCAATGGCCGCTGGGCGACGCGGCGCCGGCTGCCGCGCGTGGCCGGCCATGCCAAGGGGGTCGATGCGGTGCGCACGACCGTCGAGGCCTGCGCCCGCGAGGGGATCGAATTCCTGACCCTGTTCGCCTTCAGCTCCGAGAACTGGCGCCGGCCCGCCGACGAGGTGTCGGTCCTGATGCGGTTGTTCATCACCGCGCTCGAGCGGGAAGTGACGCAGTTGCGGGCCAATGGCATTCGGCTGCGGGTGGTCGGCGAGCTCGACGCCTTCGAGGGCAGGCTCCAGAAGCTCATCCGCGAGGCCGAGCAGCGCACCGCGAACAATACCCGCATGACCCTCACCATCGCCGCCAACTATGGCGGGCGCTGGGATATCGTGCAGGCGGTGCAGTCCCTGCTGCGCGCCCATCCCGAACTCGCCGGCGACCCGGGGCTGATCACCGAGGAATCGCTGGCCCGACACATGGCGCTGGCCCATGCGCCCGAGCCGGATCTCTTCATCCGCACCGGCGGCGAGCAGCGCATCAGCAACTTCATGCTCTGGCAGCTCGCCTACACCGAGTTCTACTTCACCGACATCTTCTGGCCGGACTTCGGGCCCGACGTGCTGGCACGCGCACTGGCCTCGTATCGCGATCGCGAGCGACGCTTCGGTCGGACCAGCGCGCAGGTGGCAACCGCCTGATGCTGCTGCAGCGGGTCATCACGGCCGTCGCGCTGCTCCTGCTCCTGCTGCCGACGATCCTGCTGGCGCCGCCGCTGGCCTGGGGGGTCGTCAGCCTCGGCTTCCTTGCCGTGGCGGCCGCCGAGTGGGCACGACTGCTGCCGCGGCCGGCCAGCGCGCCATTGGTCGCTGCCGTCCTCCTGGTCGCCGGACTGGCCTGGTTGTTCCTGCCCCGGCCGGCGTGGGCCGCGCCCGCCCTGTGCGCGGTGGTGCTCGCCTGGTGGGTCGGCTTCGGCCTCGGCGCTCTGGCCCGCCTGCGGGCCGGGCAGGGGGGCTGGCCGGTGGCGGCGCTGCTGCTCTTCGGGTGCTGGCTCGCCCTGTACGAGCTGCGCCTGGTCAGCCCGGTCGCGCTGCTCGGGGCGATGGCGATCATCTGGGTCGCGGACATCGGTGCATACTTTGTCGGTCGGGCCGTGGGCAGGCGCAAGCTGGCGCCGCGCATCAGCCCGGGCAAGTCCTGGGAGGGCGCGATCGGCGGGGCGTTGCTGGTGGTCGTCGTGGCCTGGATGGCCGCCGCGGCACCGGCCATGGCCGAGTCCCTGCCCGCCGTCCTGGTCGGGCGGCTCGGGCCCTGGGTGGCCGGCGTGGTCCTCGTCGGCTTCGCCGCCCTGTCGGTGGTCGGCGACCTGCACGAGTCCCTGCTCAAGCGCCAGGCCGGCGTCAAGGACAGCGGGCGCAGCCTGCCGGGCCATGGCGGGGTGCTCGACCGGGTCGACGCCCTGATTCCCACCATGCCGCTCGCGGCGCTGCTTCACTTCGTGCTGCAATGAACAGGACGACCCAGAACGTCACCATCCTCGGCTCCACCGGCTCGATCGGCGTCAATACCCTCGATGTGCTGGCCCGGCATCCCGGGCGCTACCAGGTGTTCGCCCTGAGCGGATACCGGCAGCTCGAGCTGCTCGCCGACCAATGCCGTCGCTTCGAGCCGGTGTTCGCGGTGGTGCCGGACGAGGCTTCGGCAGGGCGCCTGGCCGGCCTGCTCGAAGCCCGCCCGACCCGGATCCTCGTCGGCGAGCATGCGCTCGCCGAGGTCGCCGCCCATGAGGACACCGATGTGGTGATGGCCGCCATCGTCGGCGCCGCCGGCCTGCCGGCGGGTATCGCCGCTGCCCGCGCCGGCAAGAAGATCCTGCTCGCGAACAAGGAATCGCTGGTGATGGCGGGCCAGGTCTTCCTCGATGTCTGCCGGGCGGGCGGAGCGACCGTGCTGCCGATCGACAGCGAGCACAACGCGGTCTTCCAGTGCCTGCCGGACGGCCGCAACGGCGCCGGCGTGCGCCGGATCGTGCTGACGGCCTCGGGCGGACCGTTTCGCGAGTCGTCGCTCGAGGATATGGCGGGAGTCACCGCCGCCGAAGCCTGCCGCCATCCCAACTGGAAGATGGGGCGCAAGATATCGGTCGATTCGGCGACCATGATGAACAAGGGGCTCGAACTGATCGAGGCTCACTACCTGTTCGACATGCCCGATGCCGGGCTCGATGTCGTCGTCCATCCGCAGAGCATCGTGCACTCGATGGTCGAATACACGGATGGCTCCACCCTGGCGCAACTCGGCAACCCCGACATGCGCACCCCGATCGCCCATGCACTCGCCTATCCGGAGCGCATCGAGAGCGGGGTCGACATGCTGCGCCTGGCCCAGGTCGGCCGGCTCGACTTCGAAGCGCCGGACCTCGAGCGCTTCGCCTGCCTGCGGCTTGCCCGCGAGGCGCTGCGCGCCGAAGGCGCGGCGCCCGCGGTCCTCAATGCCGCCAATGAGGTCGCGGTGGAATCCTTCCTTGCCGGCCGGATCGGCTTTCTCGATATTTGTCGACTCAACGAACGGGTGCTCGGGCGGCTTGGTGGCGAGCCCGCCGGCGCCTGCCTCGAGTCGGTCCTCGACATCGACGCACGCGCCCGGGCCGAAGCCCGCGCCTTCGTCGACGGAGCATGCCAATGAGTTTCCTGCAGACCCTGGTCGCGTTCCTCGCGGCGCTGACGGTCCTGATCTTCATCCACGAGCTTGGCCACTACCTGGTCGCGCGCTGGTGCGGCGTCAAGGTGCTGCGCTTCTCGATCGGCTTCGGCCGGCCGCTGTTCACCTGGCGGCTGGGCGCGGACCGGGAGGAGTGGGTGATCTCGGCGATCCCGCTCGGCGGCTACGTCAAGATGCTCGACGAGCGCGAGGAGCGCGAGGAGCCGATTCCGGCAGCTGAACTGCCGCGCGCATTCACGCGCCAGTCGCTGCCGAGGCGCGCGGCCATCGTCGTGGCTGGCCCGCTCGCGAACTTCCTGCTCGCGATCGCGCTCTACGCGCTGCTCGGCTGGGTCGGCGTCGAGGAGCCGGTGCCGGTGGTCGACGCACCACCGGCGCAGACCGCGGCGGCGGGCGCCGGGCTCGCCTCGGGCGACCGCATCCTGAGGATCGACGGTACCGATATCCGTTCCTGGAACGATGTCCGCCTGCGCCTGCTGGAACCGGTGATCGACCGACGCGGGGCGACGATCGATGTGCGCCGCGGCAGCGGCGAGATCGAACTGGTCCTCGATACCTCCGCCTTGCCACCGGGGGCGGCCGAGAAGGACTTCATGACCGAGCTCGGTGTCCGCCTCGCCCCGGGCGAAGTGGACGTCGGCGCCATCGTGGCGGGCAGTGCGGCCGAAGCGGCGGGACTGCTGCCGGGCGATACGCTGGTGGCGGTCGACGGCCATCCGATCGGTCGGGCCCGCGATCTCATCGAGCGGGTGCGGGCCAGCCCCGAGCGGCCACTGGCGTTCGAGGTGCTGCGCGACGGTCGGCCGGAGCGCCTGGCGGTACGGCCGGAGGCGGTGGCCGATGAGTCCAGCGGCGAGACGATCGGCCGGATCGGCGCCCAGCTGCGCGACCGGATCGCGATGGAGACGATCACCCACGGCCCGCTGGAATCGCTCGCCCTGGGCGCGCGCCAGACCTGGGAGATGTCCTGGTTCTCGCTGAAGATGCTCGGCAAGATGGTGACCGGCGATCTGTCGGTGCGCAATCTCAGCGGCCCGGTGACCATCGCCGACCTGGCGGGCCAGACGGCCCGGATCGGCTGGTTCGCCTACGTGAACTTCCTGGCGCTGATCAGCATCAGCCTCGGCGTGCTGAATCTGCTGCCGATCCCGGTGCTCGACGGCGGCCATTTGGTATATTACGCGCTCGAAGGATTACGCGGCCGGCCGCTGTCGGAGCGCTTCATCGAGTTGACGCAAAAGGCAGGGCTGGGCGTGATCATGGTGATGATGGCGCTGGCCTTGTTCAACGACATCACCCGCCTGATCGGTTCCTGATTGATGCCCAACGAACTCCCTTCGCGGCGCCGTCGCATGCGTCGGTGGCCCGCGCGCGGAGCCGTTGCCGCCTTCCTGCTCGCGCTCGGGGTGCGCGCGGCTTTCGCGTTCGAGCCCTTCGTCGTGCGCGACATCCGGATCGAGGGGATCCAGCGCACCGAGCCCGGCACGGTCTTTACCTACCTGCCGGTCAAGGTCGGCGACCGCATCACCGACGAGACCGCGAGCGAGGCCGTTTCCGCCCTGTTCCGGACCGGCTTCTTCCAGGACGTGCGCCTCGAGGTCGAGGGCGACGTGCTCGTCGTGTTCCTCTCCGAGCGGCCGGCCATCGCATCGCTCGAGGTCGACGGTTCGAAGGAGTTCGACCGGGAGACGCTCGAGCAGGTGCTGCGCGACCAGGGCCTGGCGGAATCGCGGATCTTCGATCGCAGCATCCTCGAGCGCGCCGAGCAGGAACTCAAGCGCCAGTATCTGTCGCGCGGCAAGTACAACGTCCGGGTCACGACCACGATCACCCCGCTCGAGCGCAACCGGGTCGGTCTCGCGATGAACATCGACGAGGGCGAATCGGCGAAGATCACCTCGATCCGCTTCGTCGGCAACGAGGTTTTCTCCGACAAGGTGCTGCTCGACCAGCTCGCCCTGTCGACGCCGACCTGGCTGACCTGGTACACGAAGTCCGATCGCTATGCCCGCGAGAAGCTCGCCGGCGATCTCGAGGCGATCCGCTCCTTCTACCTCGACCGGGGCTACCTCGAGTTTTCCATCGAATCGACCCAGGTGTCGATCTCGCCCGACCGGGAGGATGTCAACATCACCGTGGTCGTCAAGGAAGGCGAGCAGTTCACGGTCTCGGGCTTCGAGATGGGTGGCGAGCTGCTCGGCCGCGAGGAGCAGTTCTCCAACCTGGTCGATCTCAAGGCGGGCGACGTCTTCTCGGGCGCCAGGCTGTCCGCCTCGACCGAGGCGATCACCCGCCGGCTGGGCGAACTCGGCTATGCCTTCGCGAACGTCAACGCGGTGCCCGAGCTCGATCGCGAGAAGCGGACCGTCGCCTTCACGATCATGGTCGACCCGGGGCGCCGGGTCTATGTGCGGCGGATCAACATCAGTGGCAACCATCGCACCCGCGACGTCGTCATCCGCCGCGAGATGCGGCAGTTCGAGGACGCCTGGTACGACGCCAACCGGATCAAGCTCTCGCGCGAGCGGATCGGCCGCCTCGGTTACTTCACCGACGTGCAGATCCAGTCGACACCGGTGCCCGAGGCGCCCGACCAGGTCGACCTCGACGTCAAGGTCACCGAACAGACCACCGGCAACCTGATGCTCGGGCTCGGCGTATCGAGCACCGAGAGCGTCGTGCTCTCGGGCTCGATTCACCAGACGAACTTCCTTGGTACCGGCAAGGCGCTGTCACTCGAGGTCAACACCAGCCGGATCTCGCGCACGATCTCGATGTCCTACACCGACCCCTATTTCACGCCGGACGGGATCAGCCGCAGCTTCGACGTCTATACCCGGCTGTTCAATGCGTCCTCGCTGCGGCTGGGTGACTACCGGTGGCGGGCCAATGGCATCGGCCTGCGCTTCGGCGTGCCCTATACCGAGGTCGACCGGGTCGGCTTCGGCCTGGCGGTCGAGAACAACCAGCTCACCCTGGGCGACACGCCGCCGCAGCGGTACATCGACTTCGCCAACGCGGTCGGGAAGTCGAGCACCAACCTCATCGCGTCGCTGTCCTGGAGCCGGGATACGCGCGACAGCATCCTGATCCCGACCCGCGGCCGCTACCAGGTCGCCAGCCTCGAGACTTCGCTGCCCGGCAGCGACTCGCGCTACTACCGGGCCGGCTATGGCCACCAGTATTTCGCGCCGGTGACCAAGGACTACACCCTGGCGCTCAACCTCGACCTCGGCTATGGCCGGGCCTACGGCGACGACGACTATCCGCCGTTCAAGAATTACTACGCCGGCGGCATCGGCTCGATCCGCGGCTACGAGCCCAGCTCCCTCGGGCCGGGCCGCGATCCCGTCGACGAGGTGCCGCTGGGCGGGCAGGTCAAGATCGTCGGCAGCATCGAGTTCCACATGCCGCTGGCCGGCACCGGCAACGATCGCAGCTTCCGCTCGTTCTTCTTCATCGACGGCGGCAACGTCTTTCCGGTCGGCGAAGTCGACGCGGGCGAGTTCCGGTACTCCGCCGGCGTCGGGCTGTCCTGGCTGTCGCCCTTCGGTCCGCTCAAGTTCAGCCTTGGCTACCCGCTCAATGCGAAAGACGGCGATCGCACCCAGCGGCTCCAATTCCAGATCGGAACCGGGTTCTGAGCCTGCCGCTGAGAGAGGCTGACCCCCGGCCGGCCCGGTCGCATGTGCGAGAATGCCCCAACAACCCCGATGGAAGGCACTGATGAAATTTTCGAGGATTGTGTTCGCCGGCTGCCTCGTCCTGGCGACGGCGACCGCGGCGGCCCAGGACTCCACCCTGCGGATCGGATTCGTGAACACCGAACGCATCCTGCGCGATGCGGCCCCCGCGAAGGCTTCCCAGCAGAAGCTCGAGCGTGAGTTCAGCGTCCGCGACAAGGAACTGCAGGACATCGCCGCCAAGCTCAAGTCCATGGGCGAGCGGATCGACCGCGACGCCGCGGTGCTCAGCGAGACCGACCGGATGCGGCTGCAACGCGAGTACGCCGATCTCGAGAAGGACTTCCAGCGCAAGCAGCGTGAATTCCGCGAAGACCTGAACCAGCGCCGCAACGAGGAGCTTGCCCAGGTGGTCGAGCGGGCGAACCGGGCCATCAAGGACATCGCCGAGAAGGAGAAGTACGACTTCGTCCTCCAGGAAGCGGTGTTCGCCAGCCCGCGGGTCGACATCACCGACAAGGTCCTGCGCGCGCTCGGCGGCGAAGCCGCCAAGTAAGGGCGACGAGACCGGCGATGCGACCCCTCCCGGACCCGGTTCGGCTCGCCGAGCTGGCGGCCGTCGTCGGCGGGCGCATCGACGGGCCACACGACGAGCTGCCGATCGAGCGGCTCGCGAGCCTGGCTTCGGCGGGTCCCGCCGATATCGGCTTCCTGTCGGACCTCCGGCATGGCGCCGCAGCAGCGGCCTCGCGAGCCGGCGCGATCCTCGTGGCCGAAGCCCAGCGGCATGCCCTGGCGCCCACCGCGGCCGCGGTCGTCGTCGACGATGCCTACCGGGCTTTCGCGGTCCTGGCCGAATGGTTCGAACAGCGACTGGCGGGGCCGCCGGCGGCGGCGGGGGTACACTCGAGCGCGATCATTGCCCCCGATGCGCAGCTCGGCCCGGCGGTGTCGATCGGGCCCTACGTCGTCGTCGGCGCCCGGGCTCGCATCGGTGCGGGGGCCCGGCTTGCCAGCCATGCCAGCATCGGCGCCGACGCCCGGGTCGGCGCGCGGACCCGGCTGGCCGAACGGGTGACGATCGCCGACGGCTGCGAGATCGGCGCCGACGGGCTGGTCCACCCGGGCACCGTGGTCGGCGCCGACGGCTTCGGCTTCGCCCGCGAGGCCGACGGCTGGCGCAAGATCCCGCAACTCGGCCGGGTGCTCATCGGCGACCGGGTCGAGATCGGCGCCAACTGCACCATCGATCGCGGCGCGCTCGACGACACGATCATCGGCGATGGCTGCAAGCTCGACAACCAGATCCAGGTCGCCCACAACGTGCGGATCGGGCGCGATACCGCGATCGCCGGCTGCGTCGGCATCGCCGGCAGCGCCGTCATCGGCGAGCGCTGCATGATCGGCGGCGGTGCCGGCATCCTCGGCCACCTCAGCATCTGCGATGATGTCGTCATCTCGGCCATGGCGCTGGTGACCCGGTCGATCCGCAAGCCCGGGTTCTACTCGGGCAGCTTCCCCCTGATGGACAACGCCCAATGGGAGCGTGCCGCTGCTACCCTGCGCCATCTCCCCGACCTGCGCGCACGCTTGCGCCAACTCGAATTCCAATCCAGGGATCGCTCATGACCGTTCTCGATATCCGGGGGATTCTCGAACACCTTCCGCATCGCTATCCGTTCCTCCTCGTCGACCGGGTTCTCGAACTCGAGAAAGGCAAGCGGATCCTGGCGTTCAAGAACGTGACGATCAACGAGCCGTACTTCACCGGCCATTTCCCGTATCTACCGGTGATGCCCGGCGTCCTGCAGATCGGGGCGCTGGCCCAGGCGGCAGGGATCCTGTCGTTCCAGACCATGGGGCGGATGTCCGACTCGGGCTCGGTGTACTACTTCGTCGGGATCGACAACGCCCGCTTCAAGCACCCCGTGGTGCCGGGCGACCAGCTCCGGCTCGAAGTCACGATCACCCGGGTCTCGCGGTCGATCTGGAAATACAAGGGGCGCGCCAGCGTCGACGGCCACACCACCGCAGAAGCCGACCTGATGTGCACCTTGCGCGACGTCGAGCCGACGAAGGCCGCCGAGGGCCAATGAGCGGCGCCGCCCTGATCCATCCGAGCGCGATCGTCGACCCGGGCGCCGAGCTCGATGCCACGGTCCGGGTCGGGCCGTACGCGATCATCGAGCGCGACGTGCGCATCGGCCCCGGCAGCTCGATCGGCGCACATTGCGTGATCGGCGCCGGCACGACCATCGGTCGCGACAACGTGTTCCATCCGTTCGGCGCGATCGGCGGGCCGCCGCAGGACAAGAAGTACGCCGGTGAGCCGACGACCCTGGTGATCGGCGATGGCAACACCTTCCGCGAGTACGTGACGGTCAACCGGGGCACGGTCCAGGATCGCGGCCGCACCGACGTTGGCGACGACAACTGGGTCATGGCCTACGTCCACATCGCGCACGACTGCGTCGTCGGCAACCACACGATCCTCGCCAACACGACCAACCTGGCCGGCCATGTCGAGCTCGGCGACTGGGTGATCCTCGGCGGCTATACCGGGGTCCACCAGTTCTGCAAGGTCGGCGCGCATGCCATGACCGGGGTCGGCACCGTCGTCCTGCACGACCTGCCGCCCTACGTGATGGCTTCGGGCAGTCCGGCCGACGCGCATGGGCTCAACAGCGAGGGATTGCGTCGGCGAGGTTTCGACGCCCAGCGCATCCAGGCCCTGCGACGGGCCTACAAGAGCCTGTACAAGCGCGGACTCGGCTTCGAAGAGGCGCGCGCCGAACTCGCCAACCAGCATGAAGCCGCCACCGGCGATGTTGCCGCCGACCTCGCCTTGCTGCTGGAGTTCCTCGGCCGGGTGACGCGCGGCATCGTGAGGTAGGGCGGTGGCCAGGACCGGGGCCGGGCTGGCGCTGGCGGCCGTCGCCGGCGAGAAGTCCGGCGACCTGCTCGCGGCAGGCGTGCTGGCGGCGCTCGCCGGGGCCGAAGGCGGGCTCGACGCCCGCGGCATCGGCGGCCCGTCGATGGCGGCAGCGGGCTTCGAGCGCTGGTGGGACATCGAGGCGCTCTCGGTCAACGGCTATGCCGAGGTCCTGCGCGAGTATCCCCGCCTGCGCCGGATGCGCGAAGACCTCAAGCGGCGCCTGGTCGACTGGCATCCCCAGGTGTTCCTCGGGGTCGATGCCCCCGATTTCAATCTCGACGTCGAAAAGCGGATGCGCGCCGCCGGCGTGCCGGTGGTGCATTTCATCGGCCCGTCGATCTGGGCATGGCGCGCTGGCCGGATCGAGCGGATTCGCGAGTCCGTCGACCACATGCTGCTGGTCTTTCCGTTCGAGCAGGAGATCTACGAGAAGGCCGGCGTGATTCCGCCCGAGCCACCGGTGGCCGAGGCGCGCGCCAGCCTCGGCCTGTCGCCGGACGCACCGGTGGTGGCCCTGTTGCCGGGCAGTCGGGCCGGCGAAGTGCGCTTCATGGCGGCCGAGTTCATGCGGACCGCCGCCTGGCTCCATGTCCGCCGTCCGGGCCTGCAGTTCGTGCTGCCGGCCGCGTCGGATTCGCTGTTCGAGGCGATGCGCGGCACGCTGGCCGGGCTCGACCTGCCCGCCGATCTCGACCTGCGGATCATCAGTGGCCGTTCCCATGATGCGCTGGCTGCCGCCGACACGGTGCTGGTGGCCAGCGGCACCGCCACCCTCGAGGCAGCCCTGTTCCACAAGCCGATGGTGATCGCCTATCGCCTGGCCTGGCTCAGCTACCGGATCATGCGCCGCATGGGGTACCTGCCCTGGGTCGGCCTGCCGAACATCCTGTGTCGCGACTGGGTGGTTCCCGAGTTCATCCAGGATGCCGCACGGGCCGACCGGATGGGGGCAGCCCTGCTCGCGCAGCTCGACGATGCGCCGGGGCGCCGCGCGATCGGCCAGCGCTTCGCCGAGTTGGGCGAGCAGCTTCGCCAGGGGTGCGCACAGCGCGCCGCCGAGGTGATCCTGGCGGTACGTCGCACGCCTGGGCGATGAACACCTCCGTCTTCACCGCATTGGCCGATTCCGCGAGCATCTGCGGCGTGGACGAGGCCGGCCGCGGGCCGCTGGCCGGCCCGGTCTACGCCGCGGCGGTCATCCTCGATCCGGCGCGGCCCATCGCCGGCCTGCGCGACTCCAAGCGCCTGAGCGCCCGGCAGCGCGACCGACTGGCGGCGGAGGTTCGCGAGCGGGCGCTGGGCTGGGCGATCGCGCAGGCGAGCGCCGCCGAGATCGACGCGATCAACATCCTGCAGGCGAGCCTGCTCGCAATGCAGCGGGCAGTGGGGGCGCTCGCCTGCGTGCCGGGCCTGGTGCGGGTCGATGGCAACCGGGCGCCGGCCCTCGGCTTGCCGGTCGAGACGATCGTCGGCGGGGATGACAGCGATCCGGCCATCTCGGCCGCCTCGATCCTCGCCAAGACCGCGCGCGACGAACACATGCTGCGGATCCACGTCGCCTACCCGGGCTACGGCTTCGACCGGCACAAGGGCTATCCGACCGCCACGCACCTCGAATGCCTCGCCCGGCTGGGGCCATGCGAGCACCATCGGCGCAGCTTCGCGCCGGTCCGCCGGATCATCGGCTCGCAACCATGAGCGAGTCTCCGGGCGAGACGGTCGGCTCGGCGGCGAATCCGCGCTTTCGCCTGCTGGCCGGGCTGACCGGGAAATCGCGCGAGCGGCGTCGCCACGGCGCGAGCGTGATCGAAGGATCCCATCTGGTCGAGGCCTACATCGGCCGCTTCGGTTCGCCCCGTCTCGTCTTCGTGCCGGCCGGAGCGCCGGCGCCGGTGATGCGCCTTGCCGCGGCCTCGGGCGCCGAAGTGGTCGTACTCGAGCCGAGGCTGTTCGCGCGGGCGAGCCAGGTGGAGAATGGCCCGGGGCCGATCGCGATCATCGACACCCCGCGGCCCGAGCTGCCCGACGTGATCGAGGAGGACCTGGTCTATCTCGACCGTATTCAGGACCCGGGCAATGTCGGCGGCATCCTGCGCACCTGTGCCGCGGCCGGGGTGCGCAGGCTGGCCACCGCGCCCGGTACGGCTTTCTGCTGGGCGCCGAAGGTCCTGCGTTCGGGGCAGGGCGCGCATTTCCATCTCGACATCCACGAGGAAGTCGAATGGGCCGAGATCGCTCGCCGGGCCCGGGTCGAGCTGCGCTATGCCGCGGCCGACGCGAGCCGGCGCATCGACCGGGTCGACCTGGTCGCGCCTTCGGTCTGGGTGTTCGGCAACGAAGGCGAGGGCGTGGCGGCCGCGATCCGGGCGAGCGCGCCCGGCGGGGCCGTCGCGATCCCCCAGACCGACGGGGTCGAGTCGCTCAATGTCGGCGTCGCGGCGGCGATCTGCCTCTATGAGCAGTGGCGCCAGCGGGGTTTTCCCGGCACGACTCAGGAGCGCAGTTGAAGGTCCTCGACGATCGTGGTGGCGATCTCCTCGATCGACTTGTTGGTCGTCGAGAGCCAGCGGATGCCCTCGCGGCGCATCATGGCTTCGGCTTCCGAGACTTCGCGCCGGCAGTTCTCGATGGATGCGTAGTGACTGCCGGGGCGGCGCTCGTTGCGAACCTCGGCAAGCCGGGCAGGGGTGATCGACAGGCCGAACAGCTTGCGCTTGTAGGCGTAGAGGGCCTGGGGCAGGCGCTTGCGATCGAAGTCCTCGGGAATGAGGGGATAGTTGGCCGCCTTGATCCCGAACTGCATGGCGAGATAGAGGCTGGTCGGGGTCTTGCCGCTGCGCGACACGCCGACCAGGATGACCTCGGCGTTGGCGAGGTCGGCATGGGCCTGGCCGTCGTCGTGGGCGAGCGAATAGTTGATCGCATCGATGCGGCGGTTGTACTGGCCGGCGTCGCCGACGGTATGCGAGCGGCCGACGGTATGGGTCGACTTGAGCCCGAACTCCTGCTCGAGTGGCTCGACGAAGGTGGCGAAGAGGTCGAGGAAGCGGCAATTGGCGCGCCGGACGACCTCGTTGACCGAGATGTCCACCAGGGTGCTGAACACGATCGGCCGATAGCGGTCGAGCCGGGATTGCTCGTCGATCCGGCGCCGGGCCTCCATGGCCTTCTCGGCGGAATTGACGAAGGGCAGGCGCACCTGGCGAACCCGCAGGTGCTCGAACTGGGTCATCAGGGAATGGCCGAAGGTCTCCGCGGTGATCCCCGTGCCGTCGGATACGTAGAAAATGGTCCGGTCGACGGGCGGGGCGCTTGCATCGGGCATCGGGGGCTCCGGAAGGGCAGGTCGGATGTGCGGTCGGTCACGCCGGCGTCCCGGCCGGCGCTGCGGTACACGCCGCAGACCCTAAAATAGCGCAGTCCGGCGCGGCGGGTGTTGCGGCCGGGGCCTTGGCCATCGTTTCGACCGTGGCCCTGGCCGGGACCGCGCGCCTCGGCACCGGGGCAGAGCGTTGCAGCAGGAAGTGCCGGCCCCGTCACTTCCTGCTAGAGCGTTTTGCGCGAAAGGTTTTCCTTCATTTCAGGACTTTCACATGAACCGATTCAAGGGGCGGGCCGTCGTACCGTTCGACGAGCTACGCATGGACGACGTCGACATCGTCGGCGGCAAGAATTCATCGCTCGGCGAGATGATCAGCCAGCTGGCGGCGACCGGGGTCAGGGTGCCGGGTGGCTTCGCCACGACCGCCGAAGCCTTTCGCGAATTCCTCGAGTCGAACCAGCTGACCCGGCGGATCAGCGAACGGCTCGACAGCCTCAACACCGAGGACGTCAAGGCGCTTGCCGAATGCGGGGCGCAGATCCGCCAGTGGATCATCGATGCGCCGCTGCCGGCTACGCTGGAAGCCGAGATCCGTGAACACTATCGCCAGCTCGAAGGCGAGTCGGGCGCCGCCATCTCGGTGGCGGTGCGTTCCTCGGCCACCGCCGAGGACCTTCCCGACGCTTCGTTCGCAGGGCAGCAGGAGACCTATCTCAACGTGGTCGGGATCGAAGACGTCCTCGACCGGATCAAGCATGTCTTCGCGTCGCTGTACAACGACCGGGCGATCTCCTACCGGGTGCACAAGGGTTTCGCGCACGCCGATGTGGCGCTGTCGGCCGGCATCCAGCGGATGGTGCGCAGCGACCGCGGCTCGGCCGGCGTGATGTTCACCCTCGACACCGAATCGGGCTTTCGCGACGTGGTCTTCATCACCAGCGCCTACGGCCTCGGCGAGACCGTGGTTCAGGGGGCGGTCAACCCGGACGAGTTCCATGTCCACAAGCCGATCCTCGAGGCGGGACACTTCCCGATCATCCGGCGCCAGATGGGCTCCAAGCTGATCAAGATGGAATTCGTCGAGGCCGGCGACGAAGCGGCGGCCGACAGCAGCGTCGGGCGCACCGTGCGCACGATCGACACCAGCGCCGCCGAACGCACCCGCTATTCGCTCAGCGACGAGGAAGTCATCGAGCTGTCCCGCTACGCCCTGATCATCGAGCGCCACTACAAGCGCCCGATGGACATCGAGTGGGGCCTCGACGGCATCGACGGCAAGCTCTACATCCTGCAGGCGCGGCCGGAGACGGTGAAGTCCCAGGGCATCGAGGGCGTCCAGCAGCGATTCCGCCTCAAGGGCAGTTCCGAGATCCTCGTCAGCGGCCGCGCGATCGGCCAGAAGGTCGGCGCCGGTCCGGTCCGGGTGGTCTCGGACGCCTCCGAGATGCAGCGGGTCGAGGCCGGCGACGTGCTGGTGACCGACATGACCGACCCCAACTGGGAGCCGGTGATGAAGCTCGCTTCGGCGATCGTCACCAACCGCGGTGGGCGGACCTGCCATGCGGCAATCATTGCCCGCGAGCTGGGCATCCCGGCCGTGGTCGGCTGCGGCCATGCCACCGACGTGCTGGCCGACGGCGCGCTGGTGACCGTCTCCTGCGCGGAGGGCGACACCGGCAATGTCTACGATGGCCTGCTCGAGACGGAGGTCACCGAGACCCGCACCGGCGACATGCCGGAGGTGCCGGTCAAGGTCATGATGAACGTGGGCAATCCGCAGCTGGCGTTCGATTTCGCACAGCTGCCCAACGCCGGTGTCGGCCTGGCCCGGCTCGAGTTCATCATCAACAACAACATCGGCATCCATCCCAAGGCGATCCTCGACTACCCGAACGTCGATACCGAGCTCAAGAAGGCGGTCGAGAGCGTGGCCCGCGGCCATGCCACGCCGCGCAGCTTCTATGTCGATCGCCTCGCCGAAGGGGTGGCAACGATCGCCGCTTCGTTCTGGCCCAAGCCGGTCATCGTCCGGCTCTCGGACTTCAAGTCGAACGAGTACCGCAAGCTGATCGGCGGATCACGCTACGAGCCCGAGGAAGAAAACCCGATGCTCGGCTTCCGGGGCGCGGCGCGCTACCTGGCGGGCGACTTCGCCGAATGCTTCGAACTCGAGTGCCGGGCCATGAAGAAGGTGCGCGAGGAGATGGGGCTGACCAATGTCGAGCTGATGATCCCGTTCGTGCGCACGGTGCGCGAAGCCGCCGGCGTCATCGACCTGCTCTCGCGCCACGGCCTGTCGCGCGGCAGCGGCGCCGATGCGAAGGGCGAGGGCGGCCTGCGGGTCATCATGATGTGCGAACTGCCGTCGAACGCCTTGCTGGCCGAGCAGTTCCTCGAGTACTTCGACGGCTTCTCGATCGGCTCGAACGACCTGACCCAGCTCACCCTCGGCCTCGACCGGGATTCCGGCCTGGTGGCCGAAGGCTTCGACGAGCGCGACCCGGCGGTCATGATGCTGCTCGGCCAGGCCATCGCCGCCTGCCGCAAGGCCGGCAAGTACGTCGGCATCTGCGGCCAGGGGCCCTCGGACCATCCCGATCTCGCGGAATGGCTGATGGACCAGGGCATCGCGTCGATTTCGCTCAACCCTGACACGGTGGTCGATACCTGGCAGCGGCTCGCCGCGCACAAGGGCGGGAACTAAGGGGGAACCGAGGGGCGGGAACCGGCCCCGCGGGCTTCCGTTGCACTGCCCGAGGGCAATGCCCGCCGCCGTCGCAAGGTGAACGCCGGACCGTGAACGAACAAGGGGGCCCTCGCGGGCCCCTTGCTCGTTCACGACGGGATGAGCCGCCGTCAGGTGCGGATCACTTCACGACCATCATCTGTTCGCGCTTGCCGGCCTTGTAGGTGTAGAGGGTCAGTGCGCCGTCCTTGATGTCGCCGAACTTGTCGAAGGCGATCGGGCCGGTGACGCCTTCGTAGGAGATCTTCTGCAGTTCGGGGAGATACTTCCTGGGATCGGTCGAATCCGCCTTCTGCATGGCCGCCACCAGGGTCATGGTCGCGTCATAGACATAGGGCGCATAGATCTGGACGTCGGCCTTGAAGCGATCGTTGAAACGCTTCTTCCAGGCATCCATGGCGGCGACGTGGTCCTGGGTCACGCCACCTGCCTCGGCGCAGACGACCTGGCCATCGGCGATGGCGTCGCCGCCGAGTTCGGCGAGTTTCGGCGAGCAGATGCCGTCGCCGCCCATGAACTTGACCGACATGCCGAGTTGCTTGAGCTGGCGCAGCATGGGGCCGGCGACCGCATCCATTCCGCCGAAGAAGACGAGTTCCGGCTTCTTGCCCTTGAGGGAAGTGAGGATGGCGTTGAAGTCGGTTGCCTTGTCGGTCGTGAACTCGCGGCCGACGATGGTCGCGCCGGCGGCCTTGGCCGCCTTCTCGAACTCGTCGGCGACGCCCTGGCCGTAGGCGGTTCGATCATCGATCACCGCGATCGATTTCACCTTGAGTTCGTTGACCGCGTAGCGCCCGAGAGTGCCACCGAGCTGGCCGTCATTGGCCACCACCCGGAACGCGGTGTCGAAGCCCTGCTTGGTGTACTTCGGGTTGGTCGCCGAAGGGGAGATCTGCGCGATGCCGGCGTCGTTGTAGATGCGCGAGGCGGGGATCGTGGTGCCGGAATTCAGGTGCCCGATGACGCCGACGACGTTCGCGTCGACCAGCTTCTGGGCGGCGGCGGTGCCCTGCTTCGGATCGGCGGCATCGTCCTCGGAGAGGAGCTCGAACTTGACCTCCTTGCCGCCGATCTTGAGCTTCTTGGCGTTGAGCTCCTCGATGGCCATCCTGGCGCCGTTCTCGTTGTCCTTCCCGAGGTGGGCGATCGCGCCGGTCAGGGGCGCGACATGCCCGATCTTCACGACCGTCTGGGCGGCGACGGGCATGGCCAGGGGCGCCATGGCGGCCGCGAGCGCGAGGCTCAGCAGAGTCTTCTTCATGTCTGGTTCTCCTCGATGGGGCTGGATAGGATCGAACAGCCGCGGACCGGTGGGCCGGCGTGGCCCGATCCTAGCCGGTTTTTCGCAGCCGCGGCAAACCTTGCCACATCAACGCCCGGGGCCCCGATTCCATTGGCCCGGGCGATACGCGCCGATTGCCGGGGCGGCGTCGGGCGATGATAGGATTCGCGGCGGAGGCTCTATGCAGATCCACGAAGCATGGTGGTTGGCGGCACTGGTCCTGGGCATCGTCGAGATGCTCACGGGGACCTTCTACCTGCTGGTGCTGGCGCTCGGTTGCGTTGCCGGCGGCGGCGTCGCGCTGGCCGGCGGATCCTTCACCCTGCAATTGCTCGCGGCGGCGGCGTGCTCGATCGCCGGCTGGGCGCTCATCTGGCGCGCGCGCCGGTCGCGGACTGCCCGCCAGAACCCGGCCGCCGACCTCGTGCTCGATGTCGGTGCACGGATCCAGATCGAGCACTGGGATGAGCCCCACCGGACGATCGCGAGATACCGGGGCGCTGCCTGGCAGGTCGAGCTCGCCGACGCGGCCGGGCCCAGCGGGCGGCCGGGCCCGCATGTGATCCGGGGCGTGGTCGGCAACCGGCTCGTCGTCACCCCGGCCGGCAACTGAGCGGCCCGTCGGTCCGCCCCGCCACCCGCCACGCCTACCGAGGAGGCCGCAACAATGTTCGAAGCGTCCAACGGAATCGCCGTTGCCTTGGTCGTGCTGGTCCTGGCGGTGGTGTTCGTCACCCAGGCCCTGAAGGTGGTGCCGCAACAGCATGCGTGGGTGGTCGAGCGGCTCGGCAAGTTCAACGCCGTGCTCGGCCCCGGGCTCAACATCCTGATCCCGTTCATCGATCGGGTCGCCTACAAGCACCTGCTCAAGGAGATCCCGCTCGACGTGCCGAGCCAGGTCTGCATCACCAAGGACAACACCCAGCTCACCGTCGACGGGGTGCTGTACTTCCAGGTCACCGATGCGATGCGCGCGTCCTACGGTTCGAGCAACTACGTCTCGGCGATCACCCAGCTCGCCCAGACGACCCTGCGCTCGGTGATCGGCAAGCTCGAGCTCGACCATACCTTCGAGGAGCGCGAGCTGATCAACGCCCGCGTGGTCGAGGCGCTCGACGAGGCCGCCCTGAACTGGGGCGTCAAGGTGCTGCGCTACGAGATCAAGGACCTCACCCCGCCCGCCGTCATCCTGCATGCGATGCAGGCGCAGATCACCGCCGAGCGGGAGAAGCGGGCGGTCATCGCCGAGTCCGAAGGCCGCCGCCAACAGCAGATCAACCTCGCCAGCGGCGATCGCGAAGCGCAGATCGCGCGCTCCGAGGGCGAGCGCCAGGCCGAGGTGAACCGGGCGCTGGGCGAGGCGGCGGCGATCCAGGCGGTCGCCGACGCCACCGCCCGGGCGATCGAGCGCATTGCCCTGGCGATCGAGACGCCGGGCGGAATGCCGGCGGTCAACCTGCAGGTCGCCGAGAAGTACATCGAGGCGCTCGGCAAGATGGCGAAGGAGAACAACACCATGATCGTCCCGGCCAACCTGACCGATGTCGCGTCGCTGGTGGCCACCGCAACCGCCGTGGTCCGGCGCGGGCCGAACGCCGGCGCCGGCTGAGCCGGGCGCCGAAGCGGGGACCACATGGGGCCGGTCCGGTGACTTCGCCCAGCCTGGTTGCCGAAGTCCGCGCCAGTCTCGCGGAGTACGCCCCGTTCTCCCAGCTCGACCCCCGGGATCTCGACCATCTCGCCAGTCGCCTCGAACTGGCGTACTTCCATCACGGCGAGACCATCCTCGCGCCGTCGCCCGAGGCGCCCGCGGCCTGCTTCATCGTCCGCCAGGGTGTCGTCGAGGTCCTGCAGGCGGGCGCCGAAGGCGAGCCGACGATCGCGGAGATCGTTGCCGGCGAAGCCTTCCCGGTTGGGGCGCTCGCCGCCGGGCGCCCGATCGAAGAGGTCTTCCGCGCGGCTGGCGACGTCTTCTGCTGGCGCCTGGCCCGGGCCGATTTCGACGAGTTGGGCCGGCGCAGCCAGGTCTGGCGCGAGTTCACCACCCGCAGGCTGGGCGCCCTGCTCGATCTCTCGCGCGAGCGGCTGCAGGCGAGCTACGCGCTGAAGACGGCGCAGCGGCGCGAGATGAACACCTTGCTCGAGGTGGTCATGAAGGGCCCCCCGATCACCGCCCGCGCCGACGAGGACCTGCGCACCGTGTTCGGGCGCATGCAAGCCGCGCGCGTCGGATCGGTGCTGGTGGTGCCGGCCGAGCCCGACGCGGGCGAGCCGCCGGTGCAGGGCATCTTCACTCACCTCGACGTGATCGGCCGGGTGGCCCTGCCGGGCCTGCCGCTCGAAACACCGATCGGGCGGGTGATGACACAGCCGGTAGTCTCGCTCGACACGGTCGACACGGTCGCCGATGCGGTGCTCGCGATGGCGAAGCATTCGATCCGCCACTTGCCGGTGCTGCGCGATGGTGCGCTCGCGGGCATCGTCACCGAGCGCGACCTGTTCGTGCTGCAGCGGCGCAGCATGCGCCGGATCGGCGAGACGATCGAGGCCGCCGCCTCGGTCGAGGTGCTGGCCAGCGCCGCCGCGGACATCCGCGAATGGTCGGCGAACCTGGTCGCGCAAGGGGTCAATGCGCCCCTCGTCACCGGGCTGATCAGTCGCCTCAACGACCGGCTGGCGCAGCGGCTGGTCCGGATCACCGCCGAGGAGCACGGCATCGGTCCGGGGCGCTTTTGCTGGCTCGCCCTCGGCAGCGAGGGGCGCGAGGAACAGACGATCGCCACCGACCAGGACAACGGGCTGATCCTGCGCGATGGCGACGAGGCGCTGCACGAGCCGATGCTCGCCTTCGCGCTGCAGGTCAACCACGGCCTCGATCGTTGCGGCTATCCGCTGTGCCGCGGTGAAGTCATGGCGAGCAACCCGAAATGGTGCCTGACCCTGGGGCAATGGAAATCCTGCTTCGCGAACTGGATCGAGCACGGCACCCCCGAGTCCCTGCTCGCGGCGAGCATCTTCTTCGACTTCCGCGGCATCGCGGGTGATCTCGGCCTGGCCACCCGGCTACGCGACTTCGTCGCCGGCCGCGCGATGGTGAACCAGCGTTTCCTCAAGCAGATGAGTGACGACGCGCTGCGCAATCGCAGCCCCGGTTCCTGGGGGAGCGACCTGATCGAATCCCTGCTCGGGGCCAGCCCGGGAGGCGGCATCGACCTGAAACTGCATGGCACCATGCCGTTCGTCGACGCCGCCCGGGTGCTGTCGCTCGCCGGCGGGGTGCGGCTGACCGGCACCGTCGAGCGGCTGGAGGCGCTGGCGGCCGCCGGGCGGCTCGACGCCAGGGAAGTGCGCGACTGGGTCGATGCCTTCCACTTCCTGCAGAGCCTGCGGCTGCGTATCCAGCAGCGGGTCGAACTGCGTGGCGGCGAGAACCCCAACCAGCTCGACATCCGCCGCCTCAGCCGGCTCGACCAGCGCCTGCTGCGCGAGGCGCTGCGCCAGTCGCGCAGCCTCCAGCAACGCCTGAAGCTCGACTATCCCGGCTGAATGCCGGTCGCCGCCGATGCCTGGTGCCCCTGACACGACGAGCCGAACCTCGCGCCGGGCGGGCAGGGCGCCGGCGCGCTGGATCGTCGTCGACCTCGAGACGAGCGGACTGAACCCGCGCCAGGATCGGTTGCTCGCGATCGGCGCGGTGGCCCTGCGCGACGCCCGCGTCGTGGTCGGCGACAGCTTCGAGATGCTGGTGCGACCGCGGATCGCGAGTGGGCGCGACAACATCCTGGTCCATGGCATCGGCGCCGAGGCGCAGCTCTCGGCGGCCGCCGCCGCGGTCGCCTGCGAGCGCTTCAGGGACTACATTGGGGATTGCCCGCTGGCGGCGTTCCATGCGCCCTTCGACCGGCAGGTCCTGCTGCGGGCGATGCGCGCGAGCGCCGGCATCCGGCTGTCGAACCCCTGGCTGGATATCGCCGATCTTGCCCCGGCCCTGTTGCCGACGGTCGGGGCGCGTTCGCTCGACGAGTGGCTCGAGCACTTCGGCATCGTGCCGGGGCGGCGCCATCGCGCCAGCAGCGATGCCTTCGCGACCGCCATGCTCTTTGCCTGCCTGCTCGATCGGGTGCCGCCGCCCGAGCGCAGCGTCGTGGGCCTGGAGGCCATTGCGCAGCAGGTGAAAAGGGCAAGGCAGGGAAATTGAGGAAGGGACCGGCTCAGCGGTGGGTGACGGTCTTGTGCAGGCGTTCTTTCTCGCGCGCCCATTCGCGCTCTTTCTCGGCCGCCCGCTTGTCGTACTGGCGCTTGCCCTTGGCGAGGCCGAGTTCGAGCTTGATCCGGCCACGGGTGTAGTGGAGGTCGAGCGGGACGAGGGTATAGCCGGCGCGTTCGACCTTGCCGATCAGCTTGTCGATCTGCTGGGCATGCATCAGCAGCTTGCGGGTCCGGGTGGGGTCGGGCGTGACGTGGGTCGACGCTTCGGGCAGGGCGGTGATGTGGCAGCCGATCAGGAACAGCTCGCCGCCGCGCAGGACGATGAAGCCTTCCCTGATCTGCACGCGACCGGCGCGGATCGCCTTGACCTCCCACCCCTCGAGCGCAAGACCGGCTTCGAACCGTTCTTCGATCGAGTAGTCGTGGGTGGCCTTTTTGTTCTGGACGATGCTCATGTCTAAAATCGTTACCGGGATTCTACCAGTCGCGCGCCTGCGACCCGCCGTTCGGCCCTAATCGACACCGCTTGTGCCATCACTGACCAAGTCCGTCCTGCTGCCTTATCCGGCGGCCGACATGTTCGATCTCGTCGAGAAGGTCGAAGACTATCCGAGCTTCCTGCCCTGGTGCCCCTCGACCGAGGTCGAGCGGATCGAGGGCGGGATGATCGCGACCGTCGGCATCCGCTTCAAGGGTATCCGGCAATCGTTCACCACCCGCAATACCCACGAGCGGCCGGCGTCGATCGACATGGAACTGGTCGACGGGCCGTTTCGCCGCCTGCGCGGCCGCTGGCAGTTCCACGAACTCGCGCCGCAGGCTTGCAAGGTGGAGTTCACCCTCGACTACGAGATCGCGGGCGGGCTGCTCGGCAGGGCGCTGGCGCCGGTCTTCGGGCAGATCGCGGCGACTTTCGTCGATGCCTTCGTCAAGCAGGCCGCCGTGGTTCACCACAAGGGCGCGGCCTGATGCGGATCACCCTGTGCTGGGTGGACGACGCCGACGCGGGCGGGATCGCCGGCGAACCGGCCTTCGGACTGGCCGGCGTCGAGGCGCCGGGCCTGCGGACCCGGACGATCGAGTACGACGGCGCACCGGATCTCGATACCTTCCTGGCCGATCCGCGGCTCGCCGATGTTGCCGCGCGGGTGGCCAGCGGCCACTGGCGGGTCGCGGTCTACGGCAAGCCGGCGCGTCCCGGCATGCCGATCTACGAAGGCGACCGGATCGAACTGCTCGGGCCGATCACCGCCGACCCCAAGGCCGCGCGCCATGCGCGGGTGCGCGCCGATCGCGCGCAGCAGGGCGTGCGCATGTGGTCGAAGGGGCGCGGATCGTCCTGACGCGCCGCCCGGGCGGGTCCGGTCCATCCGCGGGTCCTGGGCGGGTCCTGGGCCCGCCTGAGCCGGCGCGGGCAGCCGGGGCAGCGGCCCGGATCAACCCTTGCAGGTCGTGGCCAGCGCCTTGGCGTTCTCGTCGAGGCGAGCCTTGCGGGCGGCCTCGTCCAGGTAGAGGCGCGCGCCGTCGGGGGCAACGGTCATGATCCGGCCGCCGCTCGCGAGGTTGCGGCGCTGGGCCTCGAGCTCGCCACAGTAGCGCGCCTTGTCGGCCGATTCGCGGGCAGCCTCGGTGGCCTTCGCCTGCTGCTCGGCCTGCTCCTGGCGGCGCTTCTCGAAGGCCATCGCCTTGTCCTGGTAGCCTGGCGCAGCCTGCGCGGGCTCGGTCGAACCCGGCTCGCCCATGGCCGGGGCAGGGACGCCGGCTGGATTCCCGGTCGCGGCGGCGGCTGTCGGGGTCGTCGCCATCGAGGCTGCGGCGGCCGGCGGCCGCGGGGAGCGCAGGATGCGATCGGCGGGGGTGCCGGGCGGTGGCGGCTGGTCCGAGAAGACCATCCGGCCGCGCGTATCGCGCCATTGGTACTGGGCGTCGGCCACGCCGGCGAAGCCGGCCAGCAGCAGGACGAAACAGGCGAGATGGCGGATCATCGCGGGCTCCACGGACCGTGAGGTCCGCTGATTCTTCCGCATTGCCGGCGTGGTTCCGGGCTGGCGCGGGCCGACGGCGCGTGCCAGCCGATGGGCGGCGGACTGGCCGGGAGCTTCTGTATAATGCCGCTTTGCGTCCAGAGGTTCCCATGCGACTGCTGAAGAAGGCGCTCACCTTCGACGACGTCCTGCTCGTCCCCGCATACTCCGACGTCCTCCCCCGCGACACCTCGCTGACCAGCCGGCTGACCCGCAACATCGAGTTGCGCATGCCGCTCGTCTCGGCGGCGATGGACACCGTCACCGAATCCGGCCTCGCCATTGCGCTGGCCCAGGAAGGCGGCCTCGGCATCATCCACAAGAACCTGAGCCCCGCCGCGCAGGCGGCCGAAGTCTCGCGCGTCAAGCGCTTCGAATCCGGGGTCCTGCTCGACCCGATCACGATCACCCCCGACATGCGGGTGCGCGAGGTCATCGAGATCACCCGCAGCCACAAGATTTCCGGGCTCCCGGTCCTCGAAGGTCCGAAGGTCGTCGGCATCGTCACCAACCGCGACCTGCGCTTCGAGACCCGCCTCGAGGCGCCGGTGCGCGAGATCATGACCCCGCGCGAGCGCCTGATCACGGTGCCTGAAGGCTCCACGCCCGAGGAAGCCCAGGCGCTGATGCACAAGCACCGGCTCGAGCGGGTGCTGGTGGTCAATGCGGCCGGCGAATTGCGCGGCCTCATGACGGTCAAGGACATCCTGAAGGCAACCGCGCATCCGCTCGCGAGCAAGGACGCCGCCGGCCAGCTGCGCGCCGGCGCCGCGGTCGGCATCGGCGAGGATACCGACGAGCGCCTCGAGCTGCTGGTGCGCGCCGGCGTCGACGTGATCGTGGTCGACACCGCGCATGGCCATAGCCGCGGGGTGCTCGACCGGGTCCGGGAGGTCAAGCGCCAGTATCCGAAGATCGACGTGATCGGCGGCAACATCGCCACCGGCAGGGCCGCCCGCGACCTCGTCGAGGCGGGCGCCGATGCGGTCAAGGTCGGCATCGGGCCGGGTTCGATCTGCACCACCCGGGTGGTTGCCGGCGTCGGAGTGCCGCAGATCACGGCGATCAGCGATGTCGCCGCCGCGCTCGAGGGCACGGATGTACCGCTCATCGCCGACGGCGGCATCCGGTACTCGGGCGATCTCGCCAAGGCGATCGCCGCCGGGGCCTACACCGTCATGATGGGCTCGATGCTCGCCGGCACCGAAGAGGCGCCGGGCGAGGTCGTCCTCTACCAGGGTCGCTCGTACAAGGCCTACCGGGGCATGGGCTCGCTCGGCGCGATGAGCGCCGGCGCCGCCGACCGCTATTTCCAGGACCCGGAGATGAACGCCGACAAGCTCGTGCCCGAAGGCATCGAGGGCCGGGTGCCGTACAAGGGCTCGGTGGTCG
>CAYZBJ010000032.1:0-37702 GCA_964476625.1 uncultured Burkholderiaceae bacterium
CTTACGACCGCGCGGTGATCCGTGACGGCGCAAACTGAGTTGTTCAGGACCGACTGGGTAAACCCAGCACGTTATTCAGCGTGATGTTGAGACGGAAGCAGGCGGCAGGTTGGCCAGGCTGGCATGAGTTCGATGCCAGTTGTAGTGGTGCAGCCAGTCAGGCAAGGCCTGGGCCCGGTGATCGGAGTGCTCGTAGGCGCGGGCGTAGGCCCATTCGCGCAGGGCGGTCTGGATGAAGCGCTCGGCCTTGACGTTGGTGCGCGGCGTGTAGGGTCGAGTTCGGATGTGGCGCAGGTCCATGCGGCGCAGCAGCCGGGCGAACATGCGCGACTTGTAGCAGGAGCCGTTGTCGGTCACCACGGCGGTGAAGCGGATGCCCAGGCTGCAGTAGTAGCGCAGCGCCGTCAGCAGCGCGCGGCAGGCACCCGGGCCGCGCTCATCAAGCTCGATCGTCGCGTACGCGCGATGCGCGAACGATCGTCGATGGCGATGTCCACCTACTCCCAGCCGGCGCCGGCGCTGCCCCCGAGCCGGCTGCCGGTGACGCGATGGCCCGGGCGCCAGAAGCGGCCCAGCCGCTTGATGTCCAGGTGCAGCAGCTCCCCCGGGGCGGGCGTAGTCGTAGCGTTGCACGGGCGGGGCCGGTTCGAGCTCGGCGAGCCGGTTGAGCCCCGCGCGGCGCAGCAGCCGGCCCACGGTGGCTTGGACCGCGGGATAACATTGCCTAGGGTCAGCCGAATGACAGCCGTTCGCTCTTCGGCCGGAGGAAGTGATTCGTCAACATGTGATCAAAGCATTGCAAGCCATATGCTGTCAGAGCGCCGACCGATTTAACGTCGCCGCCGGCAAAAATTGAAACGGGCGTATGGCAGATCTGATTTAGATAGACGATCCCGCCCATTGGCAAGGGCTCAAGACCCCACGGCAAATAGAACACCCGAGAGACTTCGCGACGCGCTATTGCGGAAAGAAATCCTCGGAAACGCTCTCTCCCCAGGCGGGATAGTCCATTCGTTACTAGTTGATCGAACGGAATGATTGGGCAGACCGCCGCAAGATCATTGTATATGCGGTTATTGGTCGAATCGAGATCACATTCGTGACTCAGAATTAAGGCCGAACTCGCGTAGGTATCAAACACCCCGTCTTCATCATTGAAAACAGGGCAGAGCACTCCGGAGTAAATCTTGCCAACTCCGAGGCTTAGTGATGAGCCCGATGAATAAAACGAACCGGGGTCAATAGTGAGAGACGAAGTGACGCACATCAATGCGTCCTCGGGCGTCATCCTCGAATCCTTTACTTAGTAACCAGCCGTCCCCTGCCAACAAGCCGCGCTCCTGCGCGAAACGCCGCGTGGAGGATTGCAGCCTCGTCTTCCGTAACTTCGCGCACACCGACATCTGTAAGCTCTATCTCCTCCACATCGGTCAATCGCCGCTCAAGGACCAACTTGCCGGATTCTCGCGAATCCGGGAAGACGAATCCGCGAAGCTGAATCGTATCAATAAAATCCGGGACGGTGAACGAGACGGACGCGAGCACGATAGCATTACTCCTCGATGATTGTTTTTAGCACTTGTTTTGGAAGCAGCTGGAAAAAGTGGTGCTTCTCTTGCCCATGAGCTTGTTCGAACCAAGTCATCGCTTCAGTCGCTGTTTGCGCCTGAACGTCGTTATGCGATGTGACATCCACATCGATAACTGCAGTTGTATCTTTCGGAAATCTTCCTTTCGCAAACATGGGAGACGCGATTCTTGTAAGAACCCGACATACGTCGCCTTCCGTTGCGACTGCAACATTAAAAGGATCGCGCACCTCGTCGTTTGCAATCTGCATCTGAAGCGCCAAATCATGTATCCCCGTAATGCGCTGCCCTTCGCGGGTCAATGCATTCACATACCGCAATCCCATCGATTCGATCACGACAGAGTCAATGCGACTAAACAACCAGTCAAGAGCGGTATGGACTTCTCTCTTAAAGACGTCCCAGCCTGGGTACGGTTTCAGTACGTGATATGAAAGAACATTCTCTCCGACACGAACTATCCGCATCTTGTCCGTGGCGGTAAGTTGTAAGAGCGGTTCATTGCGGAAATCAGGACCCATACGTCGAATGTGTGCCGGAATATCACTTACCGGCAGCGGCGATTTCTCGAAATGCTCCCATTGTGGGCAGTCGACAAGCCGCCCTACAACAATCTCGGGCAGAGTCTTACTCCCAAAGCGCACTACGCATAGCGCTTCCACAATGCTGTCGTTTCTGAGTTTTCGTGGAAGCATGGGCACGTTCAGCAGCTGTGAGAATGCGGCGCTGTACTCGGCCGGCAGGTGACGCATGGTAACCCTTTGGACAATTTCATGTCATCAGCAGCCGCCCCAGCGACGGCTTCCCGACATGCTGTTCTTTGCCTTAAGAAGCTGAGTCGCGCCCTCAACGGACCCACAGATCGAGCAGGCAACTGCGCGCTATGCCTCGCAATGAGCGTTCTACAGAAAATTCATCTTGGCGCCCGTGCTCTCCGTCTCCTTGAGCAACTGGGCCACGCACCCGTAGAACTGCTCCGGCGCGCCAGCACTCAAGGTGACGCGGCCATTAAGAATTCGCTCGAGCCCGTCCTCCTGGATCAAGCCCATGTACACCGGAACGCCAGCAGTGGCCTGCTCGATGAAGTCGAAGGCCCTGTTGCCGAGGACAGCGTCGAGTATCTGAATCCAGGAGTTCGCTGCGCCTGTGACGCGCCAAGTGATCGACGACGACCAGATCAAGGCGCTACTCGCCGAGGCGGGAAATGAAGAATCCGAGCTCGACGACGCCGCCCTCGACGCCCTCGCAGAAGCAGGCGAAGCTATTGCGCGCGCTGAAAGCCTTGAAGAAACTGAGCCCGGAGAAACGGGCCGATCTGATCCAGGCGGAAGCCCGCAGTCGGGGGCTCCTGAGGGACTGACCAATGGCACCGCCGTCTTCGAGCCCGCCGCACTGCTTGATGGGATCAAAGAGCAAGTCGTCCGACAAGCGCAGTCCCAAGGATTTCAAGGGGGAGCTATTCAATCCCGCCGGAGCGCCTACTGATGCGGCCTGATCCGACGGCGCCGGACTACATAGGGACGCACAGCCCGCCGGGGCCGTATCTCGTTCTCCTGCGACCGTCGTCCTGCGACGAACCGCGGGAATCCAGGTCGGACTCGATCAAGTAAACGACGCCGCCGCCGACGCGAACGTCCACCGTTTCGTGCCAAGTCGCGTGCTGCACTCCAGCGCGCTGCGTACTTCGGCGCGCTGCGTACCTCGGATGCGTACCTGCGTATCGGAGGACCTCGTACCTTATCCGCACCTCGATTCGCACCTTGGATGCGCACTTTGACCGCACTTTGACCGCACTTTGACCGCACTTTGACCGCACTTTGACCGCACTTTCCACACTATGCGCACCGCCAGTCAGCGACGATTGCTGGCCTGCGATGTCCCGGACTGCGAAAGCCACGCGAAGGCGGCCTAATGAAGCGCGCGCCCGTTAGCCGCGGATGGCGGCTTGGTCAGTGCGACCCGGCGTTAGCCCAGCGTCCGCCGTCGCCTCGGCGCGCCCGATACAAGCGCCTCCGACGTGTCCAGAATGGTCGGCAGTCGGACCCACCATCTGCCGTGCGCTGGAAGGTTCGCCGCGATGGCATCGCGCGCCAGCGGTTGCCTCGTGCTGGCCAGAGCGCGCGGCGTTGGATTGCCTGGAGCCACTCAGTCTAGGCCTTGAGGCCGATACCGTCGTCAGGCGAAACGCCGCAAGATTCCGGCATGGATCACGATGCGATCAACGAACGATGCGCCCGCGCTTTGATCGCCCGGCTCAATCAGCAGGGGGCGGCCAACAAGACAGCGGTAGACCCAACCTGCAACCCAATCCGCCGAACGGTGCGACCCGATACGGCTCGCCGCGACGCGAAGCAGGCCGCCAGCCGCGCCGGCAATATGACCCCAAGCCTCAACGAAACAGAATCGGCCGCGACTAGCGCAGGATCGGGCGCAAATGACACTCAGCAAACCGGTCGAGAGTAGGCTAATCGGAGAGATCGGCCATCCCTTCCCGGTGCGTCCGAAGTAGAGCATTCATCGCTTTGGAGAGCTCGCGCAACTCGCGCAACTGGCCGCCCTTGAAACCATTCATCCGTGTGCGTTGCTTACCTTCGGCCGTGCGCGGCCCCGTGGATTGCTCCCACGGCTTCCAGCGTCGAATCGCTTCGGCCTGGCGCGCCCGCCGTTCCGGTGTCCATCCGTTCGCCATCGTCTGATCCCAATAGTCCGGTTGTCGCCGATTTCGTTTCCCCTGCGCGCGGGGCCACCATCCCGTTGTTCACTTGCTGCGGTCCGTGAGCGATGTTGGCCTGGCGCGCAAAGACGGTCGGCGGGTTCTTGATCGTCGCCAGCGTCTCAAGCGTGGACCGACATTGCGTTTGAGCCTTCAGTGCCAGCCGCAGATACGTTTCGGTCGCCCCGAGGTGCTGGCCCATGTTCCCCGCCGCCCGGCGGGCCATCTCGGCGAAGATCGCATTGAGGCTCGAAGCCTGCGCCGCAAGCATGACCTCGGCCCCGGACAGGTCGCCGCCATTGATGCCCTGCGACATTTCCCGCAAGGCGTTGACGCACTCGCCAAGTTGCAGCTCGCCCATCGTCGGCTTGGCGAAGGTCGCCATGACAAGGGCATTGCTCACTTCGCCCCCCGCCGCCATGTCGGCAAGGTTGCGCTCGGGCGTCTTGTCCGGTTGCTCGGCCACCAGGACCGTTCCGGGATCGCGGGCCGTTGCCGGCTTCGTCGTCTTGCGTTTGCTCGTCATGTTGCCGCCTTAGAGAATTTACGCCATTTGTGGAAGGAAGCCGGGCCGCTCGGTCCCTGCTGGCGGGGTCCAAGGCTTCGGAGCGCCCCCCTCGGGTTGCAGGCATTGCGCGACCGTGAGAACCAAATTTCTCAACCGCCTGCGCGAAAAAATCACTGGCGCCTCGGGGGCCAGGTGACGCTGTCCAAGGCGATGACGGCCCCCCGCCATGTCAGCCCTCCACCGGCCATCCATCGGCATTGATTCGCCTGCGAGGTGTGCCCTCGTTCTGGATCGTGGTGATCTTCTTGTGGCACTCGCGATTGACTGCCCGCAAGTTCGACGGGTGATCAGTAGATCGCGGGTCCGATACCGGGATGATGTGGTCCACCTCATCGGCCACGCGCAGCCGCTTGATACCGCCAAGGCAGTCCGGGCACTGGCATAGGTACTTGTCCCGCGCCAAGATCCGTTCGCGCAGTCGTCGCCACGGTCGGCCGACCAGCTTTCGTTTGTCGTCGCGCTTGTGCCAGGCCACTACCACCCCCTAAGCCAATTTCGCGGCCGTGAGAGATTAGGATGGCGCGCGGCGGCCGGTGCCGCGGTCGGTAGCAGAGACCCTCCCCGCCGGGGCGCAGGCATGGGTCGTCCCGCCAATTGGAGACACGCGCACTTTCCGGCGGGCTCGGTCACCGCTGCGAAGGTCGGCAGCATCGACATGCCCCGCCCGGTGTGCCAGCGCATCGGAGGCCTTCCAGCGGGTCGAGAAACGGGCCGCTCGCATCCTTTGACCCCGTAGCAGGGCGAACAGGAAAGCAGCACAGAGATGGCAATCTCTAGAACATCCCCGTACTGCGGACCGATGGGATTGCGAGCGGTCGATTTCGGGCGAATCGTTCGAAAGCCTTTAAGGACGCGGGTTTCGGTCAGTTTCAGTCGAGATTCTGTGGTCCGTGCTGCGGACCGATAGGGCGATTTCATGGCACTCCATCGGTCCGTGCTGCGGACCTCGTAGGGGGTATTCGGGGGGTCGATCGGTCCGTGCTGCGGACCACAGGTTTCGCCGTGCCGTTCGGCTTCTTGCGGCCCTCATTGGGATCGATCAAGGCGTCGTGGAGATTCAGGAAGTTCAGGTGCGGCCAAGTGCCCGGGTCGATCTCCATGCTCTTTTCGTAGTCCAGCTTCCACCAGGTCAATCCGACCCATTCGGCAGTGCGCGGCGCCCGGCCCTTGCGGGTCTGGACGACAAACGAGCATTCCAGAAGCTCCTGCTTCGCCTTGATGAGCTGGTCCTTCGAAGTCCATCCGTGATCGCGCTTCATCACTTCGAAGCTCGGGCATAGCCGACCATTGTTCTTCCCGCTGTACTGACTCGCGAGATCGAACAGGAGCTTCGTTGAGCGTCCCGATAAGCCCCGCCATTCGACCGACTTCGGCAGCCTTCTGGGCACTGCGATGAAGTCGTATGGAATGGCGCCCTTGCGAAAATCACGCTTGGCCATCTCGCCGATTCCATGCCGTTGTCGCCGCCTCGGGGCCGAGCATTGCCCAGGTAGTGCCCCCGCAGTCGTAGTCCTCGCACCGCACCCGGAACCACAGCTTCACCTTCCTGCCCGGTCCGACTTCCTCCAGGCGCGCCGGCCCGCCGCAGTGCGGGCAGGGCCGCAGGTCTACAAGCTTCTTCGCGTCGTCGGCACTCATGACGACGCTCCCGGGTATTTGCCGGCAGGCCCCGAAATACTCTGCCTCCACCGATCATGGAAGTCGCGCATCGACTCGACCTCGACCGCCTCGACCTCGACTGCCCGGTCCCAGGCATCGCCGTCGATGTAGGACTGGATTTCCTCCCGGACGCGCTCGCGCAGCAGTACGGGCGACATGGCGTCGAGTTCCCAGCACTGCTTGCCATACTGATTAAGAAACCAACGGTATCGGGCATCGCCTTGCTTGGTGATCGCATCGAAGCTCGGCAGGCCCGGCAAGTCGTACTCGCGCAGGGCAATCCGAATGATCCGCACCTCGCCGCCGTAGCGCTCCATCCGCTCGGGCAAATCGACCTCCGACATGTACATGCCTGACGGATCGAAGTCGCCGACGTACAGCGCAATCAGCGGCCGGTCGTCCTCAAGGGATTCATCCGCGATGGCATTCACGGCGGTCGCCGACGCGAAGCCGTGCATGACCCGGAACGTGACGCCAAGCTCGTGCAGTACCGGCGCCAGCGTGCCGCGCACCGTGCCTTTCTCCGACCAGACCTCGACCCGATAGTTCTGGTCCTGCCAGTAGTCCCGGCGGTAGCCGTGGACGGCGGCGCGGATGAGAACATCGGGGTCCGCCCAGGTCGAGACACGCTCGGCGTCGCGGGTTTCATCGACAACCCATGCCCAGGGGATGATGCCGACCTCGCGCGCCCAGACCAGTTGCTTGCTCACCTTGTCCGTCGAGCCCTTGCCCATGTCGGGAATCAAGCCCATGGTGAACAAGCGGTAGCAGACGGCCCGGACCGTCGCCGGCTGAATCTCGGCGAGTATTTCTCGGCCTGCCTCAATAAGCTTCCGAGTGGCGTGCGCCTTGCCCCTTCCGCGCCGATTGCCGGTCGAACGCGACTCGGCCGCGACGATCATCTTGTAGATGTCGGAGTCGGTCACTGCGCCGCCCTCCGCAACGCCTCGACCGCGATCCGCAGGGCCGAAGTCCACCGGCGCCATGCATTGCAGGTCACGCAGCCAGTCGGCTCGCCAAGCAGGCGGATCCGCTGCCCGCAGTTGGCACAGCGGCCTGGATGCGGGAAGATGGCGGTGTCCTGATTCGCTTCCTCTACCGCCGGCTCGCCCCCCATCGAGTCCGGCGGTTTCGTTTGGTCAAGCACGGCGAGCCCCCCGTCCGAGGGCCTTCTGGAGCGCCCGCACGAGGCCGTGACAGTACGCGCCGAATCCATCACCGACTGCCGCGCGCAGTGCCTCACAAAAGCCGTTGCGTTGCTTGATGCCTAGTTCGGTACGCTCAACATCCGCAGCCCCCGTGTGAAAAATGCAGGGGTGACGTCGATCGCGTCGACCGGATGCCCCGGCAGAGGCGTTGTCAGATTGATCGGCCATATCGTCGCGGTGTGCGGCAATCATGCCGATACGCCCAGGACGCGGCGAATATCAGCCACCCGCCAGCCCAAACGACCGTTGAACCGGATGGGGTGCAAGGGGCCATTCTCGCGACACGCCCATATCCGCAACGTCTGCGGCCGCCGGTTCAGATGGAAGGCGGCGCAGTCGGTCGGGACGAGCTCGCGGCTCTCGTACTGGATCGGCGGGTACAGGCCGGGCCGTGGGGCTTGTTGTTCAATGGTCATCGGGTCGCTCCTTAAGCGCCCCCATAAGACGATGAACGGCTGCGAATGCAGAGGGAGAGAACCTCCCGGTTCTGTACCTAGCTTTTTATCGCGTCACGTGGTAGGCGCCCTCGGCCAATCGCTTCCACGATCTCGCGCGTCACCCCGAGTTCGAGTGCGTAACGATCGACGTCATCAAGCCACTCGCCGACCGACGCTTGCTCATTCTCAGTGTTTTCTTTGCTGGCACTCTCGCCGGCCCGCCCAACGGCTTCCTTCGACCGCCTGACAATCTCCCGAAGCTCGTCGCGGATGTGATCCTCGGAGCAGTCAAACTCGTTCGCAACCTCCCCCTCGATCCTAATGTGCTTGACTCCGGCCGCGAGCCTTCGCGCGATGAAATGATTCATCTCCTCACGCCAGTCTTTGGTGAACTTCCCACCCGATCCAACCGGGCGTCCGCCTTCCCCGCGGATCAGCCCAAGCAGGATGAAGGCGTCTACGGCTGCTGCTTTTCCGCCCATTGGCAGGCGCCGAATCGCTTCCGCGAGCGCGGCCGCAATGTACGAGTTGACTCGAGGATCAACCGGGGCACCGCGGTCAGTCTGGGCAATGAAGTACTGGAATAGAACGATCGCATCCTTCGGATGCTTTCCCGTTTGCGCCTGCTCGATCAGTACGTCCGCCACATCATGGACACGGCGAACAAGTCGTTGATAGACGGAATCCTGGAGCTGCGGTCTTTTATCGGACATCCGTTCCCCCCATGACCTGCAATGCAGGTGTATCGGAACCACTCGCTTTCGCAAACTCCACGCGCCCTTGTTCCAGAATCCAGGCTTCAATCCGCTCGTGCCAAAGGCGAAGTAGATCCAGCGGACGTACCCGGTAATGCTTCTCGGCGATGGCGGAAGGCTTATGACCCTGGATCTGCGCCACGATTCCCACCGGACACTCGACCCATTCGGCGAGCGTTCCGAAAGAACGGCGCAGCCCGTGCAGCGTGAGGTGCGGTAAACCAGCAGCGTCGAGTGCGCGCACATGCGCCGCCCGAGGGTCCTGAATGCGTCCACCCTTGGCCGTTCGGCTCGCAAACACCCATGGCGACGGTGTCCAAACAAGGAGTTCGGCCTTCGCGGCATCAACATCCGCTCGCAGCCGGCGCGGTACGGTCGGCGGCGTAGCATTGCGCGCCCGCTGTTCCCGTAACAGGCCGGCGACGTACGGTGTCAGTGGGATGGTCCGCTCCCCTTCGACCTTGTCACGGATGCGCAGCGACTGCCACCGAAAGTCAACATCCTCCCAGCGCAGCCCCGCTAGTTCCTCGCGGCGTGCACCGGTCAATAGCAGCGCTTGCAGGTAGGCGCCGGACACTGGCGGTAGCTTGCGCACCTCTGCGAACCATGCGGCCAACTGCTCTCGCTGGAGCGCGTCGTCTCGCGCGGCGGGCTTGGCCAGCTTCTCGCGGACGCGCCGACCACTGCAGGCGTCGCGATTCACGATCGCCCGGTATTCGGGGTGCTCGGCGCACCAATTCACGAACGCCCGCAGCAGCCTGAATCCGAGAGCGGTCTGCGTAGGCCGGGTTCGAGTCTCACGGCTCACCCACTCCTCGACGGCCTGCGCGTCGATTTCAGTAAGTGGGCGCGCAAGCAGAGGGCATAGCAACCCTGGCACAGTTAGCTTTTCTCGCGAGCGCTTGCGTATCTCTCCGCCGGGCGCAGCCATCCTTAGGTGGTCCGCATAGCTCCGCTTACCCCACCGCTCGCGTCGTTCCTCCACGTAAACAGTCCAAGCGGCCAGCCCGGTCAGCTCCCGCCTCGCCCGCCCCGCCTTTGCCGCCTCTCGCTGAGCGACTTGCTGCGCGACGAGTGCGTCCCGCTCGAGGCGCGGATCCTTCCCTTGATCAATCAGGGCCTGCAGCCGCCGCGCCTCGGCCTGAGCTGCGGGAATACTCCAGGCCCCCCCGCCATCATCCCGTCGCGGCTCTCCGATGGTCATCCGGACCGCACCACCGTGCTTGAGCCTGGACTGGAATACGAACGCCCGCGCCCCGCCGGCTGTCACCCGCAGGGCCAGCCCCGCTGCCTTCGCGTCCCACAGGAACGCCTGCGATCTGCCCTGGGGGCAAGAGAACGCACCAATTCGCCCCGCCGTGAAATTCTCGCGTGCCACAGCTGCCCCCGCCTACTGGATGCAAAGTCAGTGCGTCCTTCGTGTAAGCGGCCATGTAAGCAGATTTCCCGCAAACAGATCAACGCAACCGAATTCTATCGCACCGCTTGAAAGGCCCGACAGCTCTGGGTTCTCGAGGCTGAGTCAACGCAAACAGCAAGCTCCGCATCCCGACGAAACGAGGAGTCCCGCAGATTGAAAATCCGCGTGTCGGTGGTTCGATTCCGCCCTTGGCCACCAGATTCGAAAGCCTTGCAAACCAAGCTTCTGCAAAGGCTTGCCAGAACCGACGGCCTCCTCGCGAGGCCGTTTCCGTGTCAGGTTCTGGCGGAGCTCGATGGGGCGCTCGCCATTTCCACACCCATTTTCGCCAGATTCCAGCCCGTCAGAAAATGGGTGTAAATGGGCGTATTATTGGTTCATGTTCCGAGTCGACACGCTCCAGATTACCCCGGAGGTCTTGGGCTTGATCGCCCGGACCGACGAGTTCAAGGGTGCGTGGCGCGCCTTGGGTACGCTTGCGCCCGACCGGCTGTCGGCACTGCGGCGCGTGGCCACCATCGAGAGCATTGGCTCGTCCACCCGCATCGAGGGCAGCAAGCTCACCAACCGCGAAGTCGAACGGCTGCTGTCGAACCTCGCCATCAGGAAGTTCGAGACGCGCGACGAGCAGGAAGTCGCCGGGTACGCTGAACTGATGGACTTGATGTTCCGCGCATGGGAAGACATCCCGTTCAACGAGAACCACGTCAAGCAGCTCCACCAGATCCTGCTGCAATACAGCCAAAAGGACGAGCGGCACCGCGGCAACTACAAGACTGGTTCGAACAGCGTCGCAGCCTTCGATGAGGACGGCGTGCAGATCGGCATCGTCTTCGAGACGGCCACGCCGTTCGACACGCCGCGCCTGATGACGGAACTGCTGGCATGGGTCAACGACGAGCGCGAGAAGGCCGTGCTGCATCCGCTGCTGATCGTCGCCATCTTCGTGGTCGTGTTCCTCGAAATCCACCCGTTCCAGGACGGCAACGGGCGCTTGTCCCGCGTGCTGACGACCTTGCTGCTGCTTCAGGCCGGGTACGCCTACGTCCCGTACAGCTCACTGGAAAGCGTGGTCGAAGCCAACAAGGAAGCCTACTATCTCGCGCTCCGGCAGACACAGGGCACCATCCGCGGCGACGCGCCGAACTGGCAGCCGTGGCTACTGTTCTTCCTGCGTTCACTGGCCGAGCAGGTGCGGCGGCTGGAGAAGAAGGTCGAACGCGAGAAGATCGTACTGGCGGCGCTGCCCGCGCTGTCGTTGCAGATCGTCGAGTTCGTCCGCGAGCACGGACGCGTCACGATGGCCGAGGCGATCAAGCTCACCGGCGCGAGCCGCAACACCCTGAAGCGGCACTTCCGCGACCTGATCGAGCGCAGGCACCTTGAGCAGCACGGCAGCGGACGCGGCGTATGGTACGGCCTGAAGTGACCCTCGCGAGGGTCCCCAGCGGCCCGTCAATCCTGCGCCAGCGCCTATTTCCCCGTATCGACGGCGACTCCGTGGTGATAGACCAGTTGGCCGCCCAACCAGGAGGCGCCCGAGATCACCACGGCCGTCAGCAATGACAGGTAGAAAGCCCAGGGCTGCATGCCGATCCCGTGATCGGGGATTCGCATGACCCAGTTCAGCGCAGCCAGCGACAGCATCATCACCGCCAGCAGCGCATGACACCATGCAGTGACCAGTCTGCGGATGCGCGGGACCATGAACAGATCGATCATGCCGGGTACGGTCGCGCACCAGCCACCGACGGTACCGACACCGGCAAGCCAGACACCGGCTCGCGCCCAGAACGGATCGCCAAGAATCAGGAAGGCGGCGTCCACCAGCACCACGCCGAGCAGCGCCGCGACCGGAAAATGGACCAGCATCGGATGCACCGGGTGACCGAAGAGCGCGGCACGGCTACGGATCGGATTCTCCGCCATGTGATCGTCTTTCACGGCATCGACCGCCGTGTCGTCGAGTCGGGTGTCTTCGGCTGGCAGCACGTCTCCTCTCCTCAGCGTGACCCGGGGCGCGGCGGCACCATGGCGGCCTTGCGTGCCGAACCCGTGACCCAGCGATGGCTGCACCAGACGGCAGCCACCAGGTACGCGAGCCCGCCCGGCACCCACATCAGCAGCCCCGCCATCTGCTGATCGGCGAGGTCGCGAGACTCGCCGTCGTAGAGCGGGACACTGGCGAACGTCAGCAACGCGCCCAGCAGACCGGTCTGCATCAGCGTGAACAGCAAGGCCAGCATGCACGACATGGCGGCACGCCGGCCGGCGCGCAGCACCGACCACCAGAACAGCCACGCACTGAAGACGAAGCACAGGTGCTCAAGCGCATGCAGCCAGGAATTGGAAACCGCCGCCATATAGGGCCCGGGCAGGTGCCAGAACCAGAGCATCGCCGCGTGGATCACGGCGCACAGACCCGGGTGGCGGGTCGACCGCAGCCAGAACCGCCACCAGCCGTCGGCGATACGGCCGCCCGCGGCCCGCCATTGCGCGAGCGGTCGCGCCAGTACCCATAAGGGCGCTACGACGGCGATGAGAAGCATGTGCTGGAGCATGTGGGCCGCGGTGCTGTGAGCGGCCAGGTCGTCCAGCGGTCCGAACAGCGCGAGAGCCGCGATCAGCATGGCGGCGTGCATGCAGGCCTGCTGCATGGCATTCGCGGGCACACGGAAGCCGCCGATCAGGTAGGCGAACCAGGCGGTCGCGAGCATCAGCTGGCTGATCCGGATCGGCAGTGTCGACAGGGCCCCGGACCCGGTCGGCGCATGCGCTTGGGCAACGACCGGCAGCAGCATGATGGCGACCGACGCTCCGGCGAGCAGGCGCGCACGGATGATGCCGGCGCAGGCGATGCCCGCAGGGGCGATGCCCGGACGGACATCGGTCACAGGCATGGCGACAGCACCAGCACGGGCAGGCCGACGAACAGGGTCGCGACAGCGGCCACGAAATAGAGGCAACTCGATACCGAACCGAGGAATCGCTCCCGCGACGGGGCCTCCGCGGGCAGGCGTGCGAGCGCGCGACGCAACGCACGGCCGGCCATCAGCAGCCATGCGGCGGCACCGACGGTCAGCGTCGCAAGGCCGACGTTGATGCCGTTGAAGACACCGGCATCGCGCGGCGGCGCGGACGCCATGCACGCCAGGGACAATCCGCCATAGGCCGCAACGAACCAGACCGCCCAGACGGTCAGGCCCAGGAACAGATGAACGGCATTCGATACGCGCATCACCGCAAACCCTCGAACGCCGTCGGAATCAGCACGAGCGCCGCGATACTGATCCAGAACGTGCCGGCGGTGAACCGCCACCAGAGCGTCAGCACGGCGAACTCGCAGGGCGCATGCGTGCCGATCAGGCCCCGTCGGGCTCGCAAGGCCTGCAGCGCGGTCAGCAGGCAGCCGAGCCCCATGTGCAGCAGTTGATAGAGCAGCATCACGAACATCACGGCATCGTGTGCATTGCGCGTCGGTTCGAGCGAGACCGTGCGCAGTATGGCGACGAGGACGCCGGTCGCCAGCACCCCGGCGACCAGCACGGCGAGTGACTGTCGTACCAGTGCGCGCGCATCGCCCGGTGCATCATCCGGCGTGCCGCGCTCGCGGCGCAGACCGGATACGATCCGGCCATGGTAGAGCGCGGTAAAAGCGACAAGGACGCCGACGGCAACGAGCGCGAGGATCGGCAGCGGTGACTGCTCCGGCCTGATCCACTGCGGCGCGGCGGTCCACAGGTACAGCCAGCCGAAAACCAGCGACAGATAGAGGGAGGCATCGGCCAGCAGCGTGAGGCCCATGCCCCACCGGCCGGGGCCATCGAAGGTCCGCGAGTGCAGCGGCAGGCCTCCCGGGGCGGTGTCCAGCCAGCCGGCAGATGTCGTCACACGATCGGTGGCGCCGGCAGCGGACCCGGTCACCAGGCCCATCCGGCCTGTCGTGTCCATCGTGTCCATGGCCAGGCCGTTCTGCCAGGACCAGCGCAGCAGCAGGCCCAGGCTGAGCAGCATCGCGGCTGCGGCGACCAGCCAGGACTTGAACAGCAAACCGAGGCAGACCCCGGCCAGTCCCAGCGCGGACAGCAAGGGCAGCCATGAGCTGCCGGGCAGCACGATGATCTCCCGTGCCAGGCCCGACACTGGATCGACCCCGAGCGTTTCGCGGCGACCATGACGCGCGTGCGTCAGATGCCGCGCCACGCGGGCTCCCCTGAGCGTGCCGGCCGCCTGGTGGGCACCGCCGGCTGCTTCCGGCGCGTCGTGCCACAGCGGATGGCGGGAATCCACCTCCGGCAGTACGTCGAAGTTGAATGGCGGCGGCGGCGTGGGCATCGCCCACTCGAGCGTGTCGGCCCGCCAGGGGTTCGCCCGCGCTCGCGCGCCCCAGCGAGCATGCAACAGGAAATCGATCAGCACGACGGCGATGCCGATTGCCATCACGAAGCCGAAGATCGACGACAGCAGGTTCGGCAGATCCCAGCCCATGCCGGCCGTATAGGTGTGAACCCGCCGCGGCATGCCGAGCAGCCCGGTCCAGTGCATGATCAGGAAGGTGCCGTTGAAGCCGATGAACGTCAGCCAGAAGCCCCAGCGGCCCAGCCGGTCGGACGGCATCCGCCCGCTGAAATGCGGCATCCAGTAGTAAAGCCCGGCAAAAAGCGGGAACAGCATGCCGCCGACCAGCACATAGTGCATGTGGGCAACGACGAAATGGGTATCGTGCACCTGCCAGTTGAACGGCACCAGCGCCAGCATGACGCCGGTCAGCCCGCCGGCCACGAAGATCACGATGAAGCCGAACAGCCAGAGCATCGGCAATCGCGGCACGGGTCGGCCCAGCCACAGCGTGGCGAGCCAGGCGAACAACTGAATCCCCGTCGGCACGGCGACGAGCATGCTCGCGGCCGAGAAGAACGCCAGGGCCAGATGCGGAATGCCGACCGTGAACATGTGGTGAACCCAGAGGCCGAAGCTGATGAAGCCGGTCGTGACGACCGCGACCACGGTCCATCGGTAGCCCACCAGCGGCCGGCGCGCGAAGACCGGCAATACCGTCGAGACGATGCCGGCGGCCGGCAGGAAGATGATGTAAACCTCGGGATGGCCGAACAGCCAGAACAGGTGCTGCCACAGCAGCGGGTCCCCACCGCGCGCGACATCGAAGAACGGCAGCCCGGCCGCGCGTTCGAGCTCCAGCAGGATGCTGCCGAGGATCAGCGGCGGGAACCCGATCACGATCATCAGTGCCGTCACGAGGATGTACCAGCCGAACAGCGGCATCCGGTCGAGCGACATGCCATGGGCGCGAAGCCGGAGTATCGACACGACCAGCTCGACACCGGCCGCCACCGCCGCGATCTCGGCGAAGGTGATGCCCAGCAGCCAGAAATCGGCGTTCATGCCCGGCGAGTGGACGTCGCTCGACAGCGGCGTGTACATGAACCAGCCCGTATCCGGCGCGAGGTCAAACAGCAGGCTGGCGGTGATGATCAGGCCGCCGAACAGATAGCACCAGTAGCCGAATGCGCTCAGACGCGGAAACGCGAGGTCGCGCGCGCCCAGCATCTTCGGAATCAGATAGACCGCGAGCCCCTCGAGCATCGGCACGGCGAACAGGAACATCATCATCGTCCCGTGCATCGTGAACGCCTGGTTGTAGGCGGCGGGCCCGATGAAGTCGGCTTCCGGGCGCGCGAGCTGCGCGCGCATCAGCATCGCCAGCACCCCGGCGATCAGGAAGAAGGCGAGTCCCGTGATCATGAAGCGCAGGCCGAGCGTGCTGTGATTCACGCTGCTCGGCCATCGCCAGCCGCGCGGGTTCGCCCAGACTGCTTCGAGGCTGGCGCGGTCCGACGGATCGGCATGCGCAGTCATCATGGGCGCGCGCCTCGCCGACGCTCGCTGATCCATCGATCGAACTCCGCGGCCGGCATCGCGTGGACGTCCAGGATCATTCGGGCGTGTTCCAGACCGCAGAATTCCGCGCAGGCTCCCCGCAGCCGACCCGGCCTGGTCGCCTCGAGCCGAATGACGTGGGTCCGTCCCGGTATGGCATCGATCTTTCCGCCGAGGCCCGGAATCCAGAACGAATGGATCACGTCCCGGCTCGAGACATGGACCTCCATCGGCCGGCCGGTCGGCAGACGGAACTCGTTGACGAGAGCTTCCTCCACGCCCGGATAGCGGATCTCCCACCACCACTGATGGGCGATGGCTTCGATGCGCAGCGGCTCGGGGCCGGCGCCGCCCGGCAGCAGGCGTTGTCCGATCGGAATGCCGAATGCCAGCAGCACGAGGATGCTGGCCACGGGCAGCACGATGCCGCCGCCCACGATCCAGCGCGCGGCGATGCGCCGCTCCTCCTGCGGCGTGTACGCGCGCGGCGCGCGCCGCATGGCGTAGAGCCAGAGCGCACAGGTCAGGGCCAGCACGAGCGTCCCGAAGCCGGCCATCCACCACCATAGCGAAGCCACCGCCGCCGCAGCCGGCCCGGCCGGATCGATCATCGACTGCGGGCCCGAGCAGCCGGCCAGGACGACGGCGAGTGTCGTCCCGACGCAAGCCCTCCCCGACCCGCGCACCAGGGCCGCACTCATGGATGCTTCCGAAGCACCAGCCACGCCACAACAAAGATCAGACAGAGTGAAACGACGGACAGGGCTGCGCAGTAGTGCGTCACCCGCCAGGCCGGCTGGTGCTCGAGGCGGACGATCAGCATACCGGCCAGCGCATGGCATCCGACCATCGCGGTCACCGCCGTCAGCTTCAGGATCAGCCAGATGCCCAGCGGCTGCTCCACCAGGACAATGGCGGTTCCGGAGCCGATGGCAAGCAGTGCGGCCGGTGTGGCGACCAGCGTGAACAGCCGGTGCGACATGTTCCAGGCGAGCGTCGGCGACCCATCGGCCGCGATCCGCCCGCCGGCCTGCGCGATCAGGGCTGGCAGGTAGAGCAGGAGGCCGCACCAGCAGATGATGGTGGCGACATGCAGCATTTTGAGCCAGGGCATCGTCGGATTCCATGTAACCAATCCCGCGCGCTGGACCGAGGAGCGCAGGAATCATGCCCGCCGGCGCCGGGCTTCCGCGATCCGAGCTTGACCATCGCACGGATTGCTGCTTGAATCCCGGCTCCTTTACAGGGGAGTAGCCGGCGCGGGCATTGGCACGCGCCGCGGCATCGTCACTACGGTGCGGTCGTGCTGGCAAGCGATCGTCACCCGGTGCCGCGAATCCCGGGCGCATTCGCACGGGGTCGGCAAGACCGGCAAGGGACCTCCAGAAATCCTGTCGTCCGGCGCCTGCCACGCCGGAAAGAGGTCCTCCCGATGTTCTCGGTCGGCACACCCTTGCTGTGGTCGCTGTTCATCCTGTTCGTCATCGCCGCGCTCGCGGTCGATTTCCTCGTCCTCAACCGTCGCGGCACGCGGGCCGTCTCGATGCGCGAAGCGGCGATCTGGTCGCTGGTCTGGGTCGCCGTCTCCTTCGCCTTCGTCGGCTGGCTCTGGTGGTACCTGGGCGGTGCCTCGCCCGAGCCCGCGGTCCGCGAGCTGGCCGACGCGAAGGCGCTCGAGTTCATCACCGGCTACCTCGTCGAGAAGGCACTCGCTGTCGACAACATCTTCGTATTCCTGATGCTGTTTACCTATTTCGCGGTGCCGGCCGAGTTCCAGCGCCGCGTACTGATGATCGGCATCATCGGCGCGCTCGTCCTGCGCGCGGTGCTGATCCTGATGGGCGCCTGGCTGATCTCGCAGTTCCACTGGATCATGTACGTGTTCGGCGCCTTCCTGGTTTTCACCGGCGTCAAGATGTGGTGGGCCGCCGGACAGGAGCCAGACCTCGATGCCAACCCGGCGCTGCGCTGGATCAAGCGCCGCATGAAGATTGCCCCGGGCTACGACGGTGAGCGTTTCTTCACCGTGGTGGACGGCGTGCGGATGGCCACGCCGCTGTTGGTCGTCATCATCCTGATCGGCTTCGTCGACGTGGTTTTCGCGGTCGACTCGATCCCGGCGATCTTCGCTATCACCCGGGACCCCTTCATCGTGCTGACCTCGAACGTCTTCGCGGTCCTCGGCCTGCGCGCGATGTACTTCCTGCTGGCGGGCATGCACGAGCGCTTCCACCTGCTGTCCTACGGGCTGGCCATCGTGCTGGTGTTCATCGGCACGAAGATGCTGCTGATCGACGTCTACAAGATCCCGGTCGCCTGGTCGCTCGGCGTCACGATCGTGGTGCTGGCCGTCACGATGCTGCTGTCGCTACGTATCCCGGCGCTCCCCGGGCAGACCGGCAGCGCCTACCCGTTCGGTGCGAAGAAGCGCGAACGCCAGGCGCTGCCGGAGAGACGGTAGCGGGAACGCGCCCGCGGTCGGCTGGATCAGCCGGCCAGGGCCTCGTCCAGCGCCCTGTCGTACGCGTGAGCCCGCTCGAACTGCACCCAGTGGCCGGCCTGCGGGATCAGCCGCAGCCACCGGAAGCCGAGCGCCCCGGCGAGCGCGGGCGCCAGTCGGTCCTGCAGGCCGCGATACAGGACGTCCTCCTCGCCCCAGATGCCGAACACCGGGCAGCGCACATCGGGCAAGGTCCGGCGCAGGATGTCGGTGCGAGAAATCCGGCGCAGCCTCATCCGGTCGCGCGGAAGGTTCTCGGCATGCAGCGCGAGCGCCAGGTCGTCGATCGATTCCGGCTGCGCCAGCATCAGCGCGCCCAGGTTGGCGCGGTGGATCCGGACCAGTTCCGGGCCGGACTCCAGGTGCTGCCAGGGCTTGAGCGCCGGCTTCCATCCGGGATTGATGCCAAGCGCCGGAGCGCCCGACAGCACCAGCCGTCGCACCCGCTGCGGCCACTGCGCGGCGACGAACGTGGCGACCATGCTGCCGAAGGAGAAACCCACCAGGTCCACCGGGGCGTCGCCGAGCAGTACCTGGAGCGCGGCTTCCATCGGTTCCGGCAGGGCATCGGCATCGCCGCCCGTCAGCGGGGGCGCGGACTCCCCCGAGCCCGGCAGGTCCGGGATCCATACCTGCCGGCCGGCAGCGACCAGGGCGGCGATGTTGCGTACCCAGTGGTTCCAGCTGCCCGAGCCGCCATGGAGCAGCACGATCGGCAGACCTTCGCCCCAGCAGCGCCAGACCATCGGGCCATCGCCACAGGGCAGCTCGAAGCGTCGCGCCGCGGCGTCGATCGCGGCGACATCGGCAAGGCTGCGGACGGTCGAAGGCAGGCTGGAAGTGGCGCTCATGGACAGCAATCATAGCCGGCGAGTGGTCGTCGTTCCGGGTCCCTGCCCAGCGGCGGACGGCGGCAGCGGCCTGGACAAGGTCTCCGACTGCATCGTGCGCGAGGAGCTCAGCTACATGAGCTTCGATTCGCCCTCCACCTGAGTCCGTTCCCCGGCAGCCAGGTTTCACCCGACTTTCTTCAGGCACGGCAACTGCTGACGGAGACCGGCACGACCGATGTAGCCGCATCATCCTGTCACAGGCTTTCAGAGGAAGGAGACCGAGGCATGCCCGCCACCGCCAATATCTACGATGCATTGCGTGAAAGCCACCGGCTCCAGCGCTCGCTCTGCAGGAAGCTGCTTCGAGCCAGCCCGCAGGGCGACCGACGCCGGGAGATCTACCGCCAGCTACGCATCGAACTGGCCGCGCACGCCGCGGCGGAAGAACGCTTCCTGTACGCGCCCATCCTCATGGACGACATGGGGCTCGACTCTTCCCGCCATGCCCTGTCGGAGCACCACGAGATCGACGAATGCGTCGAGGAACTGGGCAAGGTCGACGAAAGGGGTCGCGGCTGGCTTGCCAGGGCGAAGAAGCTCTCCGAGGAGGTTCATCACCATCTCAAGGAGGAAGAGAAGAAGTTCTTCCAGGTGTCGGGCAAGATCCTGACCGATACCCAGAAGACGAGACTGGCGAGCCGCTATCTGAAGGACTACGCACGCATGAAGCGGGTTCTCGAGGGCAAATGAGGGCGGCGCTAGTACTCGAGCGGAAACCGCACGCGAAACGTCGCCCCCTTGCCAGGGTCCGAATCGACTTCGACGGTCGCATCGAGCAGCTCCGACAGGCGCTTGACGATCGACAGCCCGAGACCTTCGCCCGCGCCGCGTCTGCGCGCTTCGGCCACATCCGGCGCGCCAGGCGAATGATCGACGCCGACCGAGGCCGGCGGCTGCGATGCGGACGTATCGGACCCCGGATCATCATCGTCGACGCTCTCGGACAGGTCGGTCGCCTGCTTGAGCGCATCCTTGATCGGCGCCCCCGAACCGAGCCCGGGGCCGGTGTCGCGAACCGTCAGGATCCAGCGCTTGCGGTCGGTTTCGTCTCCCGACTCCCAACGCACATGGACCCCTCCGGATCGGGTGAACTTCAGCGCGTTCAGGATCAGGTTCTGGGCAATGCGGCGTAGTTTGGCGGGATCACTTTCGATCGGCAGCGCCGGCGGCCCTTCGACGCGCAGGTAGAGCCCCCTTTCTTCGGCAAACGCCTGGAATCCCTCGCACAGTTCGACGAGAATCGGCGCGACATCGAATGCGCTGAGCTGCCTGCGCTCCCGCCCGGCCTGCAGACGGGCCAGTTCGGTCGCGTCGTCCAGCAGGTTGCGCAGCGAGCCGATGTTGCGGTCCAGCATGTGCACGAACCGGTCGCGTACGGCATCCGGGGCGTTCTTCACGCCGAGTCCGCTCGCCACACTGGCAACCACCCCGACATTGCCGCGCAGGTCGTGGGCCAGCTGGCGCCAGAGGTCGGCGCGATGTTTCTCCAGCTCGCCGAGATCCCGCAGCGCCGCTTCCAGATCACGCACATGGCCTTCGGCTTCGATGCGCTGCAGCTGGAAGTACTGGGCGGCGCTTTCCTCGACGTTATCGGTAAAGCCCGTGGCCCACTCCCCTCGGGCGGTCATCATGATGTCCGTTGCCACTTGCGCGTTGTCCCGGGCGTAGGTGTCGAGAACCGTCACCATGATCTCGTTGAGCAGCCCCAGCTCTCGAACGACTTCACGCAGGTCATAGCCCTGCTGCCATCGATGCAGTCCATGAGCGGCAGCCTGGTCCGCGCTGTCGGCACAAGGCTCGTTCGAATTCGGACGGTGTCGCAAGCGTTCCTCGAAGGCGATGAGAACCGCGGGAATGTGGTCGTCGAGCTGCGCCCTCGGCAATGCATCGCCAGCGACCATTTCCGGAGCGCCCCTGATCGCGTCTCGCCAGGACTTCAGGATGTGCTCCCGCTGCCGGGAAAGATGATCCGCGAGAGCGGAAAGCTGGTGCTGCGATTGAGTCATGTTCGGCCGCATTGCCGCGTGTGAAGAGGCGGATTGTCGCCCGGCTCCCCACCCTCGTAAAGCGACGGGCGGCCCCATCCTTGCCGGGTTCCCCGTTCGCGACGCCAGGCAGAAGCCGTCCGGTACAAGTCCGGGCACGCGAGATGCTGACCAGCGCACGCACTCGACCACCTGCGCTCCACCCTGAAGGAGATCACCATGCCAGGCCGTAAACAGCGTTCTGAACGACGCGAACAGGGGGCAGCAGTCGATACCGCCTACCTGAATACCGACAGCGCTCCGGCGTTGCCACCCGACGCCAAGGCCACTCATCCCGCGCTGCGGCAGGCCCGGGCAGTCGGCGAGCTGGTGGGCGGCCAGCCATCCAACCAGAACAAGGCGACCGAGTACGGGCAAGGCGCCGCCAGACCGCAGGCGGGGGCTACCGTGAAACCTGCGGAGGACTCCGCCTCGGCCAGCACCTTGTCCGAGAAGAACCGATCCACCAAGACCGGGGCCAAGGCCGGCATCGGCGTCAACGCGGCCGGCGGGGAGCTGCCCCGTGTGCGTGCCGACGGCGGCGGACAGGCCATGACGACCAACCAGGGGGTGCCGATAGCGGACAACCAGAGCTCGCTGAAGGTCGGGCTGCGCGGCCCTGCACTACTGAAGGACTTCATTCTTCGCGAGAAGATCACCCATTTCGATCATGAGCGGATCCCGGAGCGGATCGTCCATGCCCGCGGCTCCGCCGCGCACGGCTACTTCGAGTGCTACGCGCCCTTGACAGACCTGACCTGCGCCTCGCTGTTCGCCGAGGCCGGCAAGCGCACGCCTGTCTTCGTGCGGTTCTCGACGGTGGCGGGCGAACGCGGCTCGAAGGACACGGCGCGCGACGCGCGCGGCTTCGCGGTGAAGCTCTACACCGACCAGGGTAACTGGGACCTTGTGGGCAACAACATCCCCGTGTTCTTCATCCAGGATGCCATGAAGTTCCCGGACCTGGTGCATGCGGTCAAGCCCGAACCCCACCATGGCATGCCGCAGGCGGCCTCGGCGCACGATACGTTCTGGGATTTCGTGTCCCTGATGCCCGAATCGACGCACATGCTGATGTGGGTCATGTCGGATCGAGGCATTCCGCGAAGCTATCGCATGATGCAGGGCTTCGGTGTGCATACCTTTCGTTTCGTCACTGCCGAAGGACGATCCAGCCTGGTGAAGTTCCACTGGACGCCCAAGCTTGGCACGCACTCGCACGTCTGGGATGAAGCGGTCAAGATCTCCGGCGCTGATCCCGACTACCACCGACGCGACCTGTGGGAGGCTATCGAGGCGGGCGAGTATCCGGAGTGGGAGCTCGGCGCCCAGGTCTTCGACGAAGAGCAGGCCGAAGCCTTCAGCTTCGACGTGCTGGATGCGACCAAGATCGTTCCCGAGGAGATGGTTCCCGTGACACCACTCGGGCGCATGGTACTGAACCGGAATCCCGACAACTTCTTCGCCGAAACGGAGCAGGTCGCGTTCTGCACGGCGCATGTGGTGCCCGGCATCGACTTCAGCAACGATCCGCTGCTGGCCGGTCGCATCCATTCCTACGTGGATACACAGCTTTCCCGCCTCGGTGGTCCGAACTTCCACGAGATTCCGATCAATGCGCCGTTGGCCGCCGTGCACAACAACCAGCGCGACGGCGCGCATCGCCAGGCGATCCATCGGGGGCGGGTAGCCTACGAGCCGAATTCCCTGGCGGGTGGTTGTCCGTTCCAGGCAGGCGGCGCCGGATTCGTGCCGTATCCCGAGCCCGTCAATGCCGAGGAGCTACGTGGCAAGCCCGAGAAGTTCGCGGAGCACTACAACCAGGCCACGCTTTTCTTCGAGAGCCAGTCCGAGCACGAGAAGCAGCACATCATCGACGCCTTCTCATTCGAACTGAGCAAGGTGACCGTTCCAGGCATACGGCAACGAACCGTGGCGATGCTGCGCAATGTATCGGAGGACCTGGCGAGCGCCGTTGCGGCCAACCTCGGCATGCCCGAATTGCCACCGCCTTTGCCGAAAGCGGCCAGCGAGACGCCGGAACCGGAGGTCCGCGAATCGGAGTTCCTGTCGCTGCTGGCCCGTCCGGGCTCGGGCGGCATCCGCACCCGGAAGGTCGCGATCGTCGTCGCCGACGGCGTCGACACCGCAGCAGTGAACCAGATAGCCCGCGCACTCATCGCCAAGGGAGCGGTCGTGCGGCTGGTGGGGCCGCACGTCGGCTTGGCAGGGACGGGGCCGGGCAAGACGCTCGATGTCGACGCATCGTTCAAGAACAGCCCGTCCGCGCTGTTCGACGCTGCCGTGGTGCCGGACGGCGAAACCGGCGTCAACACCCTGTGCGCCGACGGCCTGGCGCTGGAGTTCGTCCGCGACCAGTTCCGGCATGGAAAGGCCTTGATGGCGGTCGGCGCCGGCGCCAGCCTGCTGGCCCAGGCCGGGATTCCGCTTGGCGACGCGGATGCTGCCGGGCTCGTCGTGGCCGACCGCGCAGGCAAGGCAGCCCTCGCTTCCTTCGTTCAGGCGATCGAGGCACATCGCCACCCCCAGCGCGAAACCGATCCGCCGCTGGTATAGGACGAGGCGCGTCACCTTTGGCGAGCGACTTCCAGTGAACGCTGGTAATCCGTCTTCACGAAGCCCGCGAAGTGCTTCTCGGTGACCTCGAGGAACTCGCGCGAACGGTAGGCGTCGGCAATGTCCCTGACCCAGGGCTTGCCGAGATCAGCGGTCCGGACCGCTACCAGGTTCTGGTAGTCCTGGCTGGTCTTCTCGAGCGCGAGAGCCGTCGTGAGCTTCAGGCCCGAGGCGATCGCGAAGTTGCCGTTGACGAAGCTGAAATCGGTGTCGTCGAGCGAACGCGGCAGCTGCGCGGCCTCGAGCGGGATCAGCTTGATCTTCCTCGGATTCTCGGCAACATCCTTCTCCGAAGCCTGGATCGGGTCGAAGTCGGCCTTGAGCCTGATCCAGCCGAAATCCTGCAGCATCGCGAGGGCGCGCGCGGCATTGGTCGGATCGTTCGGCAGCGCGACGGTCGCGCCTTCGGCCACCGCGTCGAGGCTCTTGTGCTTCCTGCTGTAGACCGCGATCGGGGCGGTCGGCACCTTGAGCACTTCGCTCAGGTCCAGCTTGTTGTCGTTGGCGAACTTGCGCAGGTAGATGACATGCTGGAACGCATTCGCGTCGAGTGATCCTTCGGCGAGCGCGAAGTTCGGCTGGATGTAGTCGTTGAATTCCACGATCCGGACCTTGTAGCCCTTCTTCTCGAGCAAGGGCTTGATGCCGACCTTGATCTGGTCGGCATACGGACCGGCAGTGGCGCCGAATACGAGTTCCTTCTTCTCCTGCGCAACGACGGTCGACGACAGGCTCGTCGCCAGCGCGATGGCGGCAGCGGCGAGGAAGGGGCGGCGGGCGAGTTTCATGGCGATGATTCCTGCGGTACGGGGATGGAGGGGAGTTCGAAAGGTTCCAGGAGGGACCGGCTCAGCGCTTGTCGAGCTGGCGCGCGATATGGTTGCCGGTGAACTGGATCAGCTGGACCAGGATGACGAGGATCGCGACGGTCAGCACCATCACGTCGGTCTGGAAGCGGTAGTAGCCATAGCGGATCGCGAGGTCCCCGATACCGCCGCCGCCGACCACGCCGGCGATCGCGGAGTAAGACAGGAAGCTGATCGCGAGCACCGTGAGGGCGAGCACGAGGCCCGAGCGCGATTCGCGCACCAGCACCCGCCAGACGATCTGCAGCTCGGAAGCGCCCATCGCATGGGCAGCCTCGATGACGCCGCGCGGGACATCGCGCAGGCACTGCTCGACCAGGCGCGCGAGATAGGGAATCGCCGCGATGCTGAGCGGCACCGCGGCCGCGAGCGGCCCGATGGACGTACCGGCCACGATGCGGGTGAACGGCACCAGCGCCACCAGCAGGATGATGAACGGGAAGGAGCGAACCGTGTTGACGATCCAGTTGAGCACCGCGAACACTGGCCGGTTGGCGAGCGACTGGCCGGGGCTCAGCAGGAAGATCAGCACCCCGAGCGGACCGCCGACCAGGACCGCGGCGGACAGGCCGATGCCGAGCATCACGAAGGTCTGTCCGATCGCAGTGCCGAGTTCGGGCAGGATGGACTGGATGTTCTGCGGCAGGAGTTCCAGCATGGCGTTTCGCGGGCTCGCTCGAGAGTGGTGGATAGTGGGCGGTGGATGCGGGCGCGAAGCGCCCGGAGGGATCAGCCGATGGCCGAGTCCGCCAGCTCGGCAATCTCGGCGCCGTGCCGGGAGTCGGCGAGGCGGGCGAGTTCACGACCCAGCACTGTCCGGCGGGCAACCCCGGTCTCGGCAACCGGGAACTGCTCGGCGAGCGCGCCGTTCTCGATCACGGCGACATGGCGGCACAGCCGCCGCACCACCGACAGCTCGTGGGTGACGATCACGATCGTCACGCCGAGCGACTCGTTGATTCCGCGCAAGGTATCGAGCACGCTGCGCGTGGTTTCGGAGTCGAGCGCCGAGGTCGGCTCGTCGCACAGCAACACCGCCGGCCTGGGCGCAAGCGCGCGGGCGATCGCCACCCTCTGCTTCTGGCCGCCCGAGAGTTGCGCCGGATAGCTGCGGCTCTTGTCGGTAAGGCCGACGATCTCGAGGCACTCGCGCACCCGCTCGGCCACCTCGGCCTTGCCGTGGCCCCGATGGATGCGCAAGGGAAACGCAACGTTGTCGAACACGGTCGCGTTCTGCAGCAGGTTGAACTGCTGGAAGATCATCCCGATCGATTGCCGCGCGACCCGTAGCCGACGCTTGTCGAGCGAGGTCAGCTCGAGGCCGTCGATCGTCACCGTCCCGGAATCGGGCCGCTCGAGCAGGTTCATGGTCCGCAGGAGCGTCGATTTGCCGGCGCCGCTCTTGCCGACCAGCCCGAGGATGTCGCCTCGCCGCACTTGCAGCGAGACGTCCCGGACCGCGTGCAGCATGCCCCCGCCAGGGAGCGTGAAGGACTTGGCAACGTTCTCGAGGCGCAGCAAAGGCTGCGCCGCCCTGACATCCAGGGTCTGGATCTGTCCCATCTTTTCGGTCGAGGAGGAGGAAGGGAGGAGGTACGACTACAGGGAGAGGAGTCTAGGATTTCCGACCGATCGGAGGAACGAAGCGTTCGGTCTATTTAAATAACCGAATCGCATTTGAAATTCGAGAACACCGCCATTCGAGGCATAACACTTGTGCGGCTGCGAGCCTTGCCGGAAACGACGGAACCCCGGCAGGCCAGCCTCGGGCCCGGCCACGACCGTTTCCCGGCTGTCCGCTACGCCGTGCCTGCGCCATCGCGCACGACGAAACGGTAGCCCAGCCCGTAGACGCTCTGGATCGCATCGAAGGCCGGGTCGATCGTCTCGAACTTGCGCCGGATACGCTTCACATAGGAAGTCACGGTCTGGTCGTCGACCACTAGGTTGGCCTCGCGCATCAGTGCGTCACGATCCTTCACATGTCCGGGGTGCCGCACCAGCGCATGCAGCATCCAGAACTCGGTCACCGTCAGCTCGATCGGCTGCTCGCGCCAGCTCGCCTCGAAGCGGGGCACGTCGAGCCGCAGCAGCCCGCGCACCAGCGGATCGCCGCCCTCACGGGGCTGGGCCAATGCTTCGACGCGGCGGAACAGGGCGGTGACGCGCGCCAGCAGGTGCGGCAGGCTCACGCTCTTGGCAAGGTAGTCGTCGGCCCCGAGACGAAGGCCCGAGACGATGTCGATCTCGGAGTCGCGCGCCGAGAGGATGAGGATCGGCAGCGTCGGCGCACGCTCGCGCAACCAGCGGCACAGCTCGAAGCCGCCCTCGGGCTCGACGCCGAGCCCGACGTCGATGATCGCCATGTCGGGCAGGCGCGAGGCGAGCGCGGCCTGGGCCTCGCTCCGGTCGGCGAACTTCTGGACCTCGAATCCCTGGCGGGCCAGCGCGTCGCGCAGGTTCTCGCGGATCGCAGGCTCGTCCTCGATGATGGCGATGCGTCGGCTCATGTGCGCAATGTATCGCAAAGCCCCGTCGGATCACCGTCGCCGTCACCGCTGTCAGCGGTCTGCCCGAATCAGGCCGAGGTCGGTCCGATTCGCGCCCCGCTCGCGCCGCCGCGACCGCGTGCAATCGATCCTGCTGCGGCGTCCGCCGCCTTTCCCAGGAGACCGACGACATGCCCCCGAATGCCGCCACCGACCCACTGTCCCTCGCCTCGCCGCCGTCCTTCGACCGGCACCGATGGCTGGCGTTCGCCGGCCACCTGGTCGGCACCGCCGTGTTCGCCAGGCTCGCGCTGGGCGCACTGGTCCTGGTCTTCGGTACGCAGGCGCTGGCGCAGGCCGTTGCGCCGACGCCGCCGACCTCCCCCACGACAACGCCTGCACCACCGGACCCTGCGATCGAGCGCCTGCGCGACGTCGGCTCGCCCGGCCAGGAGAACCGGGCCACCTTGCTGCTGCGGACCACCCAGGGGCTCAAGGCCGCCCCGCTGCTGGCGACCGACGTGAACATCGAGGTCACCGGGCCGGTGGTGCGCACCACGGTCGTCCAGACCTTCGACAACCCGGGGCAGGAGTGGCTCGAAGGCGTGTACGCGTTTCCGCTTCCGGACGACAGCGCGGTCGACCGGCTGCGGATGCGCATCGGCGAACGGATCATCGAGGGTCGCATCCGTGAACGCGAAGCCGCTCGCACCGAGTATAAGGATGCCGCAGCAGCCGGCAGGCAGGCCTCGCTGGTCGAACAGCAGCGCCCCAACCTCTTCACCGCGCGGGTCGCGAACATCGCGCCGGGAGCGCGGATCGCGGTCCGGATCGAGTACCAGCAGGCGCTCGCGATGGTCGACGGGGCGTGGCGCCTGCGGCTGCCGACGGTGGTCGCTCCGCGCTACGACCCACAGGGCGAGGTCCTCGGCCCGGGTGTTCTGCCGGTGCGCCTGCCGGCGACCAGCGACGAGGCACCCGACAGTCGCGACGGCCTGTCGATCAGGGTGCGCATCGACGCCGGCGTGCCGGTAACGCCGCCAACGTCGACGACCCACGCGATCCGGGTCGCCCGCGAGGCCGAGCATCTGTACCAGGTCGAACTGGCGCAAGGCACGATTCCCGACCGCGATTTCGAGCTCGGCTGGGCGCCGCTGCCCGGCCAGCACCCAGCTGGCGCCTTCCGCCTCGAGCAGCATGGCGAGCTTCACTACGGCCAGCTGGTGCTCGCACCCCCGGCCGGATCGCAGGCCGGCGTCTCGCACGTTCCCCGCGAGACCACATTCGTGATCGATACATCGGGATCGATGGCCGGCGCGTCGTTCGAGCAGGCGGTGCGCGCCCTGCGCTTCGGCATTGCACAGCTGCAGCCCGGCGACCTCTTCAACCTGATCCGCTTCAACAATCGCCACGAGAGCCTCTATCCGGCGCCGCAGCCGTTCGATGCCGCGCGCCGCCGCGAGGCACTCGCATGGATCAGCCGCCTGCGCGCCGAAGGCGGCACCGAGATGCGCGACGCGATCGAGCAGGCGCTCGACGCGCCGACCACGCCCGGCCTGGTCAGCCAGGTCGTCTTCATGACCGACGGCGCCGTCGGCTACGAGGCCGAGATGCTGGCGCTGATCGAACGCAGGCTGGGAACGCGACGCTTCTTCACCGTCGGGATCGGCTCGGCGCCGAACGGCTGGTTCATGCGCAAGGCCGCCGCCACGGGGCGCGGCAGCTTCACCTACATCCACCGGGTCGAGGATGTCGAGACACGGATGGCCGAACTCTATTCGCGGCTCGCCCGGCCGATGCTCACCGACCTGCGGCTGCGCTTCGAGGGCGCGCAGCCGCTCGAGCCGGTCGAGCTGCCCGGGGAGCTCTACGACGGCGAACCGATCGTGGTGCGCGCCCGCTTTGCTTCCGCGCCCACCGCCGCCATCGTCTCGGGCTCGATCGGCGCAATCCGCTGGGAGAGCCGCGTCCCGGCCGGCGCCGCCGAAGGCAGCGGCCTGCATACGGCATGGGCGCGCCAGCGCATCGAGGAACTCGGCGACGAGATCGCCCGCTCCGGTGGCCGCGGCGGCGACGACACCCGGATCGCGACCTTGCGAGCGAACGTGCGCGATCTCGGTCTCGAGCATCACCTGGTCACCGCATACACCAGCCTGGTCGCGGTCGATGTCACCCCGGCGCGCCCCGCCGACGCACCGATGCGCTCCACCGCAGTTCCGACACACCTGCCGGCGGGCTGGGAGGCCGATGCAGTGTTCGGCACCGGCGAGCTGGCCCGGGGCGCGACGCCCGCCACGCTGAATCTCGCGATCGGGCTGGCGCTGCTCGCCCTGGCCGGCATGCTTGCGCTCGGTCCGCTGCAGCGCAGGAGATTCCGGCAATGATGAGCCAGGCGATCATGCTCCGGCGACCCGGCCAGCGCATGGGTCGGCGCCACGGCTGGAAGACCCTGCGCAGCCGCGTGGGCCCGATACGGCTTCTCGTCCTCGTGCTCCTGGCCGCCGGCTCGTGGCAGGTCGGCGCCGGTCTGTACCTGCACGCCAAGGCCGCGCTCGCCCAGGCGCTGATCGCGCACGCCTGGCAGCACAATCTCGAGCAGGGCCGGGCGGCGGCGCGCCCCTGGGCATGGGCCGACACGACGGCAGTCGCGCGGATAAGCTTCATCGAGCATGCGCGATCGATGATCGTGCTCGAGGGCGACTCCGGCCGGACCCTGGCCTTCGGCCCCGGCCACCGCACCGGGACCCCGCTGCCCGGCGGCGCCGGCAACAGCGTGGTCAGTGGCCACCGGGATACCCACTTCCGCATCCTCGAGCGGGTTGCCGCCGGGCAGCGCATCGAGGTGGAGCGGCTCGACGGCAGCAGCCGCAGCTACCGGGTGTCGGGCGTGCGCATCGTCGACCATCGGGACCTCGGGGTCCTCGCCGACCGGGGCCGCGACGCGCTCACCCTGGTCACCTGCTGGCCGTTCGACGCGGTGGCTCCGGGCGGCCCGCTGCGCTACGTGGTGTCGGCGTTCGCCGAGGACGGCGCCTGAGCGATGCGCCGACGAGGCCGGATCGTCTGCGCGAGGCCCTTTGTTCCCCGCTCCGGCAGCACGGCGGTGAACACCCGGCGCAACAGGACCGCGACCAAGGCTGCACGCCGCTCGCGCAGCCCCTTGGCCACCATCGCAAGGTCGTCGGTTCCGAAGATCCGACGCACCCTGGCGCACCGCTGCTCATACTGGCTTTCTGATGTCATGACGCCTCTCCTCAGTGCCTTGCCCCTCGTCGTCATTCTCGGCACGAGGAGATCGACGATCCCGGGAGAAGCGCCGCTTTTTGCCTGAACTTGCTCTTCGCCTGTGGCAATCTTTGCCGAACTTGCCGAGTGGGGAGAGACGATCGGTGGACGCCAGGATCCTGCGCGCGATCCATCTCATGGAATCCCGGATGAACGGGAACCTCAACGTGGGCGCACTGGCGGCCGAGGTCGGCCTGTCGCTCTTTCATTTCCACCGGCTGTTCCTGCGGTCCGTCGGCCAAACCCCGGCCGACTACCTGCGCCGCATCCGGCTCGACGGCGCCGCGCTTCGGCTGCGCTGGACCCGCGAGCGCGTCGGCACGGTCGCCGCCGCCGTCGGCTACACCAGCCAGGCGGCGTTCACCCGGGCGTTCCATGAACGCTACGGCGTCTCTCCCCTACAGTTCCGGAATGATTCCCTGCTGTGGCCTGCGCTACCGGTCGATGGCCGGCTCAACCATGCGGCGAGCGAGCAGGAGGCTCCTTCGTACCGATGCGTTGCCCGACGCTTCTTCGGCTCGCTCAAGTTCGTGCCACAGCGCTGGCGTACCTTCGTCGGCGAGCTGCCGGACTTCGTCCGGTCGATCGCAACAGGGCCGTATATCGGGCTCGTCTACGACGACCCGCGCTTTACGCCGCCGGAGCAGGTCCGCTATGACTGCTGCGTCGTCGTCACCGACGTCGAGTTCGCCGCGGACCCTGAGCGCCTCGCCCTTCGCGACCTGCGGGAGTTCCGGACGCGACCGGGGCGTTACATCTGCCAGCCGCACCACGGCGGCTATGTCGATGTCGGCAAGAGCTACAGCCGCCTGCTCGACCACTGGATTGCGACGAGCGGCCATTCATTGACCGATGACCCCGCGATCGAGTGGTACGCGGCGCCTCCCCTGGCAGGCCCCGGAGATGCGCTCGACATCCTGCTGATGCTGCCGGTGCGTTAGCTGGCTCGATCAGGCGTCCATCATTGCGCCAGCAGTCGCTTCATCCAGTCGAGCAGGACCATCGGCAGGCGCTCGGGTTGCTGCAGCAGCGCGTAGTGCTGCGGGCCGAAGACCCGTGGCAGGTAGCCGGCGGCCTGCCGGTCCACCGTGAGACAGAACGGTGAATGGCCGGCGAGGCGCGCTTCCTGCACCGCCTGGCGCATGTCCTCGACGCCGTAGCGTCCCTCGTAGTGGTCCTGGTCGTTCGGCTTGCCGTCGGACAGCAGGAGCAGCAGCCGGTGCCGGGCCGGCTGCCCGGCCAGCAGCCGGCTGGCATGGCGGATCGCGGCGCCGGCACGCGTGTAGTCCTCGGGTTCGAGACCGGCGATCCGCCGGGCGACTTCGTCGCCATGGCGCTCATCGAAGCGTTTGACGGTGCGCACCAGCACCCGCTGCGGCCCCTCGCCGGAGAATGCGAGGATCGCGTGCGCATCGCCCGAGCCGTCGAGCGCGATCGACAGGGGCAACAGGGCTTCACGCTCGACATCGATGATGCGCCGGTCGCCGGCGACCCAGGCGTCGGTCGAGCCGCTGATGTCGACCAGCACGAGCACGGCGGTATCGCGACGCCGGGCCCGGTTGCTGCGATAGAGCCGGGCCGGCATGGCGCCGCCGGCGCGCAGGTCGGCCCGCGCATCGATGCAGGCCTCGAGATCGAGTTCGTCGCCGTCTTCCTGGCGCCGCTCCCAGACCCGATGGGCGCGCAGCATCTCGAAGCGGCGCCGTATCGCGGCCAGCATGCCGCGCTGTGCCTCCAGGGTGCGTTCGACCCATCGCGCCGATCCCGGTTCGGCGAGCATCTCCCACACCGTGGTCCCCGGGTCCAGGTAGGCCTGGCGGCGGTAGTCCCACTCGGGATAGCTGATGCCCACCTTCGCCGCCTCGCCGACTTTCGGCGAGCGCGCCGGCCCGGTCGGCGGCGGATCGTCCGAGAGCAGGAACTCATGCGACTTCTTCGCGCTGCGGACCAGGCGGGCCTGGGCGAGGTCCGCCACCGATTCAGCATGCGACTCGGGCGCATCGTCCGTATCACGGTCGGCGGGCCGCTGCATCCCCATCGGGTCCTCGGCGGATTCATGCGGCTGCGCGGTCTGCACCATCCAGGCGCCGGGCGAATCATCGTCCTCGTCCTCGCCGGCCTCCCGCACCGTCGGGCGCCTCGACAGCCGGGCGCTGCGCGCCGGGCGCTCGTCGTCCGCCGTGGCGCCGGCATCCCCGGCATCGAGGACGCCGGCCGCGCCTTCCTGCTGCGGCCAGTCGCCGGTCCACCAGTCCTTGAACAGTCCCTTCGCGCCGAACTCGTCGGCATGACGATCGGCAAGGTCCGTCGCCTTCGCCGCCCACTGCGCCGGCCCGATCGAGGCCGGATCATCCAGGACGGGCGCCAGTTCATCGACACCGCCGTCGAGCAGGCCGCGATACCAGCGCTCGAGACCTTGCCGGTGCGACGGGAAGCGCTCCAGCGGCGGCCGGCGACGCAGCGCCTCGGCGCGCAGGGTGGCAAGGCCGCCGCGCAGGCCCGGCAACTGCCGCGACAAGGCCTCGCCGGCGACGAATGCCTCGATCACGAGATAGAGGTCATGCGCCAGCCCTGCGGGCAGGCCTCCTGTCGCCGCGGCATCGCGCCGACCCCCACGCCACGCCTGGTGAAGCGCCATCGTGCGATAGACCAGCGCCCCGGTCTCGGCATCGAGCCCGTCGAGCCGGCGCGGCAGCCAGATCACCCGACCGTCGCTGGCCGGCACCGCGGCCTCGCGCCAGGGGCGGGAGCGGCGCATGAACAGCCGCGCCAGGATCGTCACCCGCGCCGGCGGTTGCGCCACCCGCAGTGGCCAGTGGCGGCCATGCAGGGCGGCCAGCAGCAGGTCGAGGCGCGGCGCGAGTTCGAGCAGGGCCGGGACCGCGGGCGCGGCCGGCCGGCGACGGGCGAGCAGGGCCCGGGTGTATGCCGTCGCATGGCGCGCCGCATCGATGACCAGGTCTTCGGCTTCTGCCATTGCTAGACGAAGGTCGCGTCGACCAGATCCTTCATGCCGGCGACCATCGCCGGATCATCCGACAGCGGCGCCACCAGGGCCACATGGCAGGCGGTGCGAATCCCGACTCCAGCCACCGCCAGCCTTGCCGTCGCCACCAGCAGACGGGTGCCGGGCACCTCGGCCAGGCCCCGGTCCTGCAATGCGCGCAACCGCCCCGCAAGGGCTACCAGCGCCCTGGCATCGGCAGGTGCGATGCCGCTTTCGCGCTCGACGATGCGGGCTTCGAGTGTCGGCGCCGGAAAGTCGAACTCGAGCGCGACGAAACGCTGCCGGGTGCTCGGCTTGAGGTCCTTGAGCATGCGCTGGTAGCCCGGGTTGAACGAGATCACCAGCATGAACTCCGGCGCCGCCTGCAGCGTCTCGCCGGTCTTGTCGATCGACAGGGTGCGGCGATGGTCGGTCAGCGAATGCAGCACGACGATCGTGTCCTGGCGGGCCTCGACCGCTTCGTCCAGGTAGCAGATCGCGCCGCTGCGCACCGCATGGGTGAGCGGGCCATCATGCCAGACGGTGGCGTCGTGGTGGATCAGGTAGCGCCCGACCAGGTCGCTCGCCGAGAGGTCGTCATGGCAGGCGATGCTCACCAGCGGCCGGCGCAGCCGCCAGGCCATGTGCTCGACGAAGCGCGTCTTGCCGCAGCCGGTGGGGCCCTTGAGCATGACCGCGAGTTGTCGGTCATGGCAGTGCTCGAAGACCGCGATCTCCTCGCCGACCGGCAGGTAGAACGGCTCCGGCCCGACGGCCGGCTCGGCCCGCGGACCAGGCGTCGCGCCAGCCGGCATCTAGGCGGTACGCGCCCGGGCCTGCATCGAAGCGCCTTCGCCCGCGCGCTCTTCGGCATCGGCGAGGACCTCGAACCTGGGTCGGAAACGGAAGAAATCCCAGATGAACAACCCTACCCCAGCGCCGAACACACCGCCGGCGGCGAGCAGCATCAGGAAATGCACCTGGATCTTGAGTTGCGTGTCGAGGAAGCCGAGGCCGAGGATGCGCTCGAGATAGACCTGGGCGATCCCGGCGGTCCCGAAGGAGAGCGTCATGCCGAACATGCCGGCGAGCTGGAGCCAGAAGGCCCAGTAGCCGACCGCAGAGCCCGCCGCCGGGCGGTCCGGCGTGATCGTCGGCAGGGCGTAGGTGATCATGGCCAGCACGATCATGGCGTAGGCGCCGTAGAAGGCCGCATGGCCGTGCATCGCGGTAACCAGGGTGCCGTGGGTCCACTGGTTGACCGACGGCCAGGTGTGGGCGAGCCCGAGCAGGCCGGCGCCGAACATGGTGAAGACTGCGCTGCCGAGGGTCCAGTGCAATGCCAGGGTGTTCGGGTGCGCAATGCCGCTGCGACGCATCGCCGAGTAGGCGTAGACCGCCATGCCGACGAGCGCCACCGGCTCGAGCACACTGAAGAAACCGCCGATCGGCAGCCAGTACGCCGGCACCCCGACCCAGTAGTAGTGGTGCGCGGTGCCGAGGATGCCGGCGATGAACACGAGGCCGACGATCACGTAGAGCCACTTCTCCATCACCTCGCGATCGGCGCCGGAGAGCCGGATCAGGAGATAGGCGAGGAAGCTCGCCTGGATCATTTCCCAGACGCCCTCGACCCAGAGGTGGATGGTCCACCACCGGTAGAAGATCGAGACGGTGTAGTTGTCGAACTCGAGCAGGGCCGGCAGGTAGAGCACCGCCGAGCACCCCAGACCGAGCAACAGCACGCCCTCGGTGGTGGTGAAGCGGCCCGACTTGCGGATCGTCATCAGCACGTTGTAGAGGAACATGAGCATCACGATGACGATCACGATCTTGTGCGGCAGGGGCTGCTCGAGCAGCTTGTTGCCGGTGCCCCAGCGGAACAGGTAGCCGATGACCGCGGTCACGCCCATGATCACCCACAGCACGAGCTGCACATAGGCGAGCTTCACGCTGTGGAGCTCGGTGCGCGACTCGTCGGGAATCATCCAGTAGGTCGCGCCCATGAAGCCGGTCAGCACCCAGACGATCAGCAGGTTGGTGTGGATCACCTTGGTGACGTCGAAAGGCAGGATGTAGAGCAGCGGGTCGGGGCCGAGGTACTTGGTCGCCGACAGCAGGCCGAACACGATCTGCAGGCCGAAGAGCAGCATCGCGACGGCGAAGTACCAATAGGCGACCTCCTGGGAACGGTATCTCATCGGGGAACTCCCTGCGGCATCCGCGTCACTTCAATGTCGCGAGATACGCGACCAGGTGGTCGATCTGCTCCGGCGCGAGCTCGGCGTAGTTGGCCGGCATGAAGCTCTGGCCGTCGGCCGAGTACATCGCGCCTGGAACCACGTGCGCGCTGGGCGCGACGATCGACTCCCGGATGTAGCCGGCAACGTCGCCGGCCTCGCCCTTGTAGTCCGGATCGGCGATCCGCTTCGCGGCGGTCGTTGCGATCCCGCCCAGCGACGGGCCCGCCATGTCGACGCCGGGGGCGATCGAATGGCATGCGCTGCACGCGGGCGCCACGGTGCTGTAGAGCGCCTCGCCCAGGGCGATCGGGTCGAGACTGTCGATGACCGGCCGCGCGCCGGGCGGCATGGCGCCCTGCTCTTCGCCGCCCGAGGTGCGCTGCGCAGCGCTCAGGTCGGTGCCGGGGATCGTGGCGCCGGTGACGAGGATGGGCCGCGGCGGCCAGCCCTGGTTGTCGACCTTCGAGACCCAGTCGAGGAAGGTGATCAGGTCGCTGATCTCGACTTCCGAGAGATCCTGCTTCGGCATCAGCCGGCGATGGCGTTGCTCGTCGTAGAAGCGCGCCGGATCGCGCATGTAGGCCTTGAGGTAGGCCTCGCCACGATGCTGGGTGATCTTGGTGAGATCCGGCGCGTAGTAGGCGCCCTCACCGAACAGGGTGTGACAGTTGATGCAGTTGTACTTGTGCCAGACATCCTTGCCGTGAATGACTTCGGGGGTGATGTTCTCGGCGTTGGTCAGCTTGCCGAACTGGCGATGACTGTCGAGGGTCAGGCCGAGGAACGCGAGGGTCGCGAGACCGGTTCCGATGATGGCGAACAACCGGGTCTGGCGCTTGTTCACGGCATCGCCTCCTCAGACTCCGATGCCGTGCCAGTTGGCCAGCGACATGTAGCCTGCGTAAAGCGCCGCGATGACCAGCAGCGCCAGCACGACGAACGCGATGGCCTTGAGGGAGCCGTGCATCGAGCCACTCCGACGTCTTATTCGTACTTGCGTACGGTATTGTGGACTTCAATCATGCGCAACGGCAAGCCCGCAGGCGTTGCGGTCGGTGGCCGGGCCCTCATGCGCCTGGCGCATCAGGACATGGGAATCGCTTCGTTCCGGATCCAGCCGACCTGTCGCATGATACGCGTGGCTCGATATGCGCCGGCGCACGGCTGGCGCAGGAATCCCCCGGGCATGCCGGCCCGGTCCCAACCTTCCCAGGAGTGCTGAAATGAAGCTGGAGACGATCGCCGTGCACGGCGGTTATTCCCCCGACCCCACGACCCGCGCCGTCGCGGTGCCTATCTACCAGACCGTCTCCTACGCCTTCGACGACACCCAGCACGGCGCCGACCTGTTCGACCTCAAGGTGCCGGGAAACATCTACACCCGGATCATGAACCCGACCCAGGATGTCCTCGAGAAGCGGGTCGCCGCGCTCGAGGGCGGCATCGGGGCACTGGCGCTCGCCTCGGGCCAGTCGGCGGTGCTGTATTCGCTGCAGACGATCACCGAGATGACGTTGTCGCCGACCTCGGTG
>CAYZBJ010000032.1:37712-37971 GCA_964476625.1 uncultured Burkholderiaceae bacterium
ACCGAGGTCGGCGACAACGTCATCTCGGCCGCCACCCTGTACGGCGGCACCTACAACCTGTTCGCGCACACGCTGCCCCAGTTCGGGGTCGAAGTACGCTTCGCCGACGCCCGCGATCCGCAGAGCTTCGAGCCGCTGATCGATGCGCGGACCAAGGCCGTCTACATCGAATCGATCGGCAACCCGCTGGGCAACATCACCGACATCGAGGCGCTGGCCGCGATCGCCGATCGCCACGGCATCCCGCTGATCGTCGACA
>CAYZBJ010000032.1:37981-41208 GCA_964476625.1 uncultured Burkholderiaceae bacterium
CACGGCAACTCGCTCGGCGGCGCGATCGTCGATTCGGGCAAGTTCCCATGGGCGAAGCACAAGGACCGCTTCAAGCGCCTGAACGAACCTGATGTTTCCTACCATGGCGTGGTGTACACCGAGGCGCTAGGCGAAGCCGCCTACATCGGTCGCGCGCGCGTCGTGCCCCTGCGCAACACGGGCGCCGCGATCAGTCCGTTCAATGCCTTCCAGATCCTGCAGGGCATCGAGACACTCGGCCTGCGGATGGAGCGGATCACCGAGAACACGGCGGCAATCGCGCGCTTCCTGTCCGGCCATCCCAAGGTGCGCTGGGTCAACTACGCCGGGCTCGAGGACCATCCCGACCACGCCCTGGCGCGCAAGTACCTCGGCGGTCGTCCGTCGGGCATCCTGACCTTCGGTGTCGAAGGTGGGCGCGACGGCGGCGCGAAGTTCCAGGACGCCCTGCAGCTCGTGCTGCGGCTCGTGAACATCGGCGATTCGCGTACCCTCGCCTGCCACCCGGCCTCGACGACGCACCGCCAGCTCTCACCGACGGAACTCGAGAAGGCGGGTGTCACCGAGGACACGGTACGCCTGTCGATCGGCATCGAGCATATCGACGACATCATCGCCGACCTCTCGCAGGCGCTCGACAAGGCATGAAGCCAGGGGCGGGTATCGCCCGCCCCTGCCCAGCCCTTGCCGGCGATGCTTCGGGGATCGAACGATCAGTCGGGCACGACGGCGGTGACCTCGATCTCGACCTTGGCCGCGCGCTCCAGGAGGGCGCTGACCTGGACCACGCTCATCGCCGGGAAGATGGGCCCGATGATCTCGCGGTAGACTGGGCCGATCTCGGCGCCGCGGGCATTGAACTCGTCACGGTCGAGGACGTACCAGGTCATGCGCGCGATGTGCTCGGGTCCTGCATCCCCCTCCTCGAGCACCGCGACGATATTGCGCAGGGCCTGTCCGACCTGGCCGATGAAGTCGTCGCTCACGAATCGTTCCTGGCCGTCCCAGCCGATCTGGCCGGCGACGAAGACCTGACGTCCGCGGGCCGTCATGCCGTTCGCGTAGCCGGCCGGGCGCTTCCATCCATCGGGTTGAAGAATCCGGTGCATCGGGTGTCTCCTCGTATGCCGCTCATTGCGGCCTGGGTGCGGCCGCCATCCGGCCGAGATTGGTTTCGTACTGCGAACGCGCCGACTGGTAGGGCCTGGGCCATGCCAGCCTCGGCCACTCGAGCTTCGCCGCCTCGTGGAGCGTCCAGGCCGGATCGGCCAGGTGCGGCCGCGCGATCGCGCAGAGGTCGGCCCGGCCCGCGGCAATGATGCTGTTGGCGTGATCGGCCTCGTAGATCGCGCCGACGGCCATGGTCGCGATCCCCAGTTCGTTGCGGATCCGATCGGCAAACGGCGTCTGGTACATCCTGCCGTAGGCCGGTGCGTCATCGGGCCATACCTGCCCCGAGGAGCAGTCGACGAGATCGACGCCGGCGTCGCGGAACAGCCGGGCGAACTCGACCGCATCGTCCGGGGTGTTGCCGCCGGGCGCCCAGTCGTGGCAGGACAGCCGCACCGACATCGGCCGCCCGACCGGCCAGGCCGCCCGCATCGCCCGGAATACCTCGAGCGGGAACCGCGCCCGGTTCGCGACGCTGCCGCCGAACTCGTCGCTGCGCCGATTGGTCAGTGGCGACAGGAAGCTCGAGAGCAGGTAGCCGTGCGCGCAATGCAGCTCGAGCAGGTCGAAGCCGGCCTGCGCAGCCATGCGGGTGGCGCGCACGAAGTCGTCGCGAATTCGCGCCAGGTCGGCCATGCCCGCCTCGCGCGGTTCCTGCGAGGCCGGCAGGTAGCGCAGCGGGGATGCGCTCAGCAGCGGCCAGGCGCCCTCGACCAGCGGCTCGTCGGCGCCTTCCCAGGCGACCCGCGTCGCGCCCTTGCGCCCGGCATGGCCGAGCTGGATCGCGATCGCCGCCGTGGAGTTGCCATGGACGAACTCGACGATGCGCCGCCAGGCCTCGACGTGGCGCTGCAGGTACATGCCGGCGCAGCCCGGCGTGATCCGGGCGTCGGCCGATACGCAGGTCATCTCGGTGAATACCAGCCCGGCGCCACCGAGCGCCCGCGCGCCGAGGTGCACGAGGTGGAAGTCTCCCGCCTCGCCATCGACGGCCGAGTACATCGCCATCGGTGACACCACGATCCGGTTGGCCAGGCGCAGTTCGCGCAATCGGAACGGGGTGAACATCGGTGGCGGCGGGCGCCCGGGCGCTGGCGGACTGCCGGCGCGCTCGGCGAACCAGGCTTCGTAGCCTTCGAGCCAGCCCCGGTCGCGAAGCCGCAGGTTCTCGTGCGAGATGCGCTGGCTGCGGGTGAGCATCGAGTACATCAGCTGCTCGGGCTCGAGGGTGTCGCAGTAGCGTTCGCCGCAGGCCTCGAACCATTCCATCGCGTTCCATGCGGCATTCTGCAGGCGCAGGACATCGACCTCGCGCTCGGCCTGGTAACGCGCCAGCACCGCGGGCAGCGCGCCCGGCGTATCGCTCGCTTCGGCGAGCAGCCCCGCGAGGCCGATCGCATCGTCGATGGCGAGCCGGGTGCCCGAGCCGATCGCGAAATGCGCGGTGTGGACGGCGTCGCCCATCAGGACGACCTGGCTCGCGCCATTGAAGTGGTGCCAGCGACGGCAGCGAATGCGCTGGAAGTTGAGCCAGGCCGAGCCGCGCTGGTGACGCGCATTGCTCATCAGCGGGTTGCCGTCGAGATGGCCGGCGAAGAGCCGCTCGCAGAAGGAGATCGATTCTTCCTGGCTGGCCGCATCGAGCCGATGGGCACGCCAGGTCGCTTCCGGACATTCGACGATGAAGGTGGTGGTCGACTCGTCGAAGCGATAGACATGCGCCTGGAACCAGCCGTGCTCGGTCTTCTCGAAGATGAAGTTGAAGGCGTCGAACAGCTTGTGGGTGCCCAGCCAGATGAAGCGGTTCGGGCGGGCCACGATGTCCGGGCCGAAGGTCCCGGCATGGCGCGCGCGGATGCGCGAATGGATACCGTCGCTCGCCACCACCAGGTCAGCATCGGGAAACTCGGCATCCGATTCGACCTCGCGGTCGAAGACGAGCTCGACGCCGAGGGCTTCCGCACGAGCCTGCAGGATGTTGAGCATCCGCCGCCGGCCGATGCCGACGAAGCCGTGGCCGCCGCTGCGCATCGGCGGGCGCACGATCCGCAGCGGCG
>CAYZBJ010000033.1:0-41054 GCA_964476625.1 uncultured Burkholderiaceae bacterium
CTTCGCGATCGCCACCGGCATCGAGGAGCACAACAACTACGCGGTCGACTTCATCGACGCCTGCCGCTGGATCAGCGCGAACCTGCCCGGCGCCAAGCTCTCGGGCGGGGTGTCGAACGTCTCCTTCAGCTTCCGCGGCAACGACCCGGCGCGCGAGGCGATCCATACCGTCTTCCTCTACCACGCGATCCGCGCCGGCCTGACCATGGGCATCGTCAACGCCGGCATGGTCGGGGTGTACGATGACATCCCGGCCGACCTGCGCGAGCTCGTCGAGGACGTCGTGCTCAACCGACGGCCCGACGCCACCGAGAGACTCATCGAGGCCGCCTCGCGGCTCAAGGGCGGCGCGGCGAAGGAAACCTCGGTCCTCGAATGGCGCGGCCCGCCCGAGGCGCCGCTGCCGGTGGGCCAGCGCCTCACGCACGCCATGGTCCACGGCATCACCGACTTCGTGATCGAGGACACCGAGGAGGCCTGGCAGGCGATCCAGGCCCGCAACGGCCGCCCGATCGAGGTGATCGAGGGGCCGCTCATGGACGGCATGGGCGTGGTCGGCGACCTCTTCGGCGCCGGCAAGATGTTCCTGCCCCAGGTGGTCAAGTCGGCCCGGGTGATGAAGCAGGCCGTCGCCCACCTGATTCCCTACATCGAGGCCGAGCGCGAGCAGATCGCGGCCGCCGGCGGCGACGTGCGCACCAAGGGCCGGGTGGTGATCGCCACCGTCAAGGGCGACGTCCACGACATCGGCAAGAACATCGTGTCGGTGGTCCTCCAGTGCAACAACTTCGAGGTCGTCAACATGGGGGTGATGGTGCCCTGCGCCGACATCCTCGCGAAGGCGAAGGAGGTCGACGCCGACATCATCGGCCTGTCCGGGCTGATCACGCCCTCGCTCGAGGAGATGGCCCACGTCGCCCGCGAGATGGAACGCGACCCCTGGTGCCGCGAGCGCAACATGCCGCTGCTGATCGGCGGGGCCACTACCTCGCGGGTGCATACCGCGGTCAAGATCGCGCCGCACTACAGCGGCCCGGTCATCTATGTGCCCGACGCCTCGCGCTCGGTGCCGGCGGTCCAGCAGCTGATCAGCCCCGATTCGCGCGAGGCCTACCTCGAGGCAATCCGCAGCGAGTACGAAAGGGTGCGGACCCAGCATGCCGCCAAGAAGGGGCCGACCCTGGTGTCGATCGCCGAAGCTCGCGCCAACAAGGCGCCGGTGGCCTGGCGGGCGCCCGCGGACCTTCCCGCCGCCGACCGTGCCGGCGAAGCGCCGCGGCCGGTGGCGGACTATGTGCCGCCCAAGCCGAAATACATCGGCCGGCGCGAATTCCGCAACATCGACCTCGCCGCCATCGCCGCCTACATCGACTGGCAGCCGCTCTTCCAGGCATGGGATCTCGCCGGGCCGTACCCGGCCATCCTCGAGGACCCGGTGGTCGGCGAATCGGCGCGCAAGGTCTTCGAGGACGCGAGCCGGATGCTCGAGCAGCTCATCGCCGGGCGCTGGCTGACGGCGAGCGCGGTGGTCGGTTTCTGGCCCGCCAATACCGTCAACGACGACGACATCGAGGTCTACGCCGACGAGTCGCGCAGCGAGGTGGTCTTCACCTGGCGCAACCTGCGCCAGCAGACGGCCAAGCGCGAGGGCATCGACAACAAGTCGCTGGCCGACTACGTCGCGCCGCGCCTGCTCGACGGCAAGCCCTCGGGCATCGCCGACTACGTCGGCATGTTCGCGGTCACCGCGGGCGCCGGGATCGAGCCGCACATCCAGCGCTTCCTGAAGGACAACGACGACTACTCGGCGATCATGCTCGAAGCGCTCGCCGACCGGCTCGCCGAGGCACTGGCCGAGATGATGCACGAGCGGGTGCGCCGCGACCTCTGGGGCTATGCGCCCGACGAGGCGCTCGAGGTCGACGACCTGGTCGCCGAGCGCTATGTCGGCATCCGCCCCGCGCCCGGTTATCCGGCCTGTCCCGAGCACACCATCAAGCGGGCGATGTTCGACCTGCTGCAGGCCGGCGCGGTCGGTATCGAGCTCACCGAGTCGCTGGCGATGCATCCGGCGGCGAGCGTCTCGGGCTTCTACCTCTCGCATCCCCAGGCCGACTACTTCAACGTCGGCCCGATCGGGGCGGACCAGTTCGCCGACTACCTCGCCCGCTCGGGCCGCGACGAGGACGAGCTGCGCCGGGCGCTGGCGCCCAACCTCGGCTGAGGACCATGGCGCGCCGGCGCGCGACGGGATGCGTGGTTCCGGGCGCGGCGCCGGCAGCCGTGGCGTGACATGCGCGAATCGATGATGCATGCGCGCAAGGCTTCGTTCCGTTCGTTGGCCGCGTGCCCGGCAGCGCCCATGTGCCCTGGGCGCAGGGACTCGACATGGCGCCCAACCCCGACTTCGTCGCGGCGGTAGAATCGCGGTTCGACAAGGCCGAGACGCTGTTGCTGCTGTGCCGAAGCGGCAAGCGCTCGGCGGCGGCGACCGAGGCGGTGCTTCGCGCGGGCTTTCGCCGTGTCTTCAATGTGCGCGAGGGCTTCGAGGGCGAGGCCGATGCGTTCGGGCGGCGGGGATTGCTGGATGGGTGGCGCTTCCATGGCCTGCCCTGGATCCAGGACTGACCCGGTCGCCCTCCATTTCTTCCGAGGGCAATCCATGAGCCGAACCTACGACGACAATTCGCTGTCCATCGGGAACACCCCGCTGGTACGGCTGAACCGCATCACCGATGGCGCTGGCGCGACCGTGCTGGCCAAGATCGAAGGACGCAACCCCGCTTACTCGGTCAAGTGCCGGATCGGCGCGGCGATGATCTGGGATGCCGAGAAGAAGGGCCTGCTGGGCCCGGGCAAGGAGCTGGTCGAACCGACCAGCGGCAACACCGGCATTGCGCTCGCCTACGTGGCTGCCGCCAAGGGCATCCCGCTCACCCTCACGATGCCCGACACCATGAGCATCGAACGGCGCAAGCTGCTGCTCGCCTACGGCGCGAAGCTGGTGCTCACCGAGGGCGCCAAGGGCATGAAGGCCGCCATCGCGAAGGCCGAGGAAATCGTTGCTTCCGATCCGAAGAAGTACGTGCTCCTGCAGCAGTTCGAGAATCCGGCGAACCCGGCGATCCACGAGTCGACCACCGGCCCCGAGATCTGGAACGATACCGACGGCGCGATCGACATCCTCGTCTCGGGCGTAGGCACCGGCGGTACCATCACCGGCGTGTCGCGCTTCATCAAGAAGGCCAAGGGCAAGGCGATCCAGTCGATCGCGGTCGAGCCGACGGCGAGCCCGGTGATCACCCAGGCGCGTGCCGGCGAGGCGCTGACCCCGTCGCCCCACAAGATCCAGGGCCTCGGCGCCGGCTTCATCCCCGGGACGCTCGACCTCTCGCTCATCGACGGCGTCGAGCAGGTCTCCAACGAGGAGTCGGTCGACTATGCCCGGCGCCTCGCGAAGGAAGAGGGCATCCTGTCGGGCATCTCGAGCGGCGCCGCGGTGGCCGCGGCCGTGCGGCTCGCGAAGCTGCCCGCCAACAAGGGCAAGACCATCGTGGTCGTGCTGCCCGACTCCGGCGAGCGCTACCTCAGCTCGATCCTGTTCGACGGCATGTTCGACGCCGCGGGGCTGCCGGTCACCCAGTAATCCGTCCCATCCGGTCCCGGCTCGCACGGCTTCGCGCCTATCGCCTCGGCCACCATCGCTACATCGAAGGCGGCGGTGCCCGCGAGACGGCCGCGCGTCAAGCGATAAGCGTAGCGAGCGTGCGCGGACGGCTCGCGGGTGCCGCCGCCTTCGCCACTCGTGGATCAGGGGTCGAGTCGGGAGCCCGGTGGTGAAGCCAACCAGCGGTCGACGACTTCGCGGGTCAGCGGCGGGGCGAACAACTCGATGAAGTCGTACACGTAGCTGCGCAGGAAGCTGCCCCGGCGCAGCGCGAGCCGGGTCAGGTTGGCCGCGAACAGGTGGCGGGCGTCGATCGCGCGCAACGCCGGATCGCGCGCCTCGTCGAAGGCGATCGCGGCGATGATGCCCACCCCCATGCCGAGTTCCACGTAGGTCTTGATGACGTCGGCATCCATTGCCGAGAGCACCGGCGCGAGTCGCAGTCCCGCCCGGCGGAATGCGTCGTCGATGTGGCTGCGCCCGGTGAAGCCGGGCTCGTAGGTGATGATCGGGAACTCCGCGAGCCGCTCCAGGCTCAGCTCGATGCCTTCCTCGGCGTCGCGGGCGAGCGGATGCCCGGGCGGGACGATCACCGAGTGGGTCCAGCGGTAGCTCGCCAGCGCGGCCAGTTCCGGGTAGTCGGCCAGGGCCTCGGTGGCGATGCCGATGTCGGCTTCACCCGACAGCAACAGTTCGGCGATCTGTCGCGGTGAGCCCTGGTGCATGGTGAGCATCACCTCGGGATGCCTCGCGCTGAAGTCGCGCACCGCATGGGGCAGGGCGTAGCGAGCCTGGGAGTGGGTGGCCGCTATCGTCAGGGTGCCGCGATCCTGGGCGGCGAAGTCCTCGCCGGCGCGTCGCAGGTTGTCGGCCTCGAGCAGCAGGCGCTCGATCAGGGGCAGGATGGTGCGCCCTGGCGGCGTCAGTCCGGTCAGGCGCTTGCCGGCCCGCGCGAAGATCTCCACCCCGAGCTCGTCCTCGAGTTCGCGGATCTGTCGGCTGACTCCGGGTTGCGAGGTATGCAGGACTTCGGCGACGGTCGTCAGGTTGAAATCGCGCCGCACGGCCTCGCGGGCGGATCGGAGTTGCTGGAAGTTCACGGCAATCGGATGGGCCGGCCAGGCGCCCGTACATGCGGAATCCGAATTATGAAGCCGTCTGTCCAACGAGTTTCAACTGTTTGCGCATGACGATAGTTGCCAGGCGCATGAACGACGCGGCGGCCCGGGCCGTGTGGCCGGGGGCCGCCGCTGCGGACCGCCCCCGCTGGCGGGGCGGTCCGTGGCTCGTACCAGGCGTGACGCCTGTTCGACGCCGCTCGCTCAGAAGCTGACCGACAGGCCCACCGAGAAGGCGTTGACCTTCTCGCCGGCCGATGTCGGCTGGTAGGCCTGGCCGTGGCCCGAGCGGGCGAGGCGGTAGCTCGCGTCGCCGTCGTTCGACAGCTCGGCGTACATCGCGTAGACCTCGACGGCCTTGTTGATCCTGTAATAAGCGCCGATCGCGATCTCGCTGGCGCCGTCGTTGCCGGCGTCCGATTCGTCGGCCTCCATGTACTGGACCGCGATCTTCCAGTCCTTCGCAATCTTCATCGAGGCATTGAGCGCGAACGCATCGCGCTCGACCCGGTTGCCCCAGCCGTCGTCGGTCAGCATCTCGTAGAGGCCGCCGATCTGGAAGTTTCCGAAGGAATAGTTGCCGCCGAAGCGGATCGCGCTGGCGTCGGCGCCCGCGGTGCCGCCCATGTCCGACTGCGATTCCCAGGCGATCCCCGCGCCCCAGTTCTTCGCCTTGTACGACAGGCCCACACCGAAGAGCTGGTTGTCGCTCTGGTCCGGATCGGTGACGTCCTCGAAGTCGTTGGCCGCCATCAGGTCGAAGGAGAAGCCGCCGCCCCGATAGCCGTAGGTGATCATGTTCTTGGCGCGCACGTTGAACAGGTGCGCGCCGTTCGAGACCTGGCCGAGGATGCCGCGGCGGTCGGCAATGGTGTCGCCGAACTCGGTGTAGGCGCCGGCCAGCCGCTTGAGCGGGGTGTCCTCGATGCCGACCAGGACGTGGCCCCAGCCGCCGCCCACGCCGACGTAGCGTGAACGGGCCCGGAGCTCGCCGACTTCGCCGACCACGTCGATCTCGGATTCGAACCTCCACAGCGCCCTGGTGGTGGCGCCGATGTCGACTTCGCCCTTGAAGCCGAGGCGCGAGGAGTTCGACACCACTTCCGAATCGGAAGGGTCGCTGACCGCGGCCGTGGCGGCGCCGCGGTCGTACAGGTCGTAGGAAACGTGCAGCTTGCCGTACACCTGGAGGGTCTTGCCCATCAGGTCGACATCCGCGCGGGCGGCGGGGGACAGGAGGAGGCCGGCCAGGGCCAGCGCGATGGCATGTCGTTTCATCTCGTTTCCAGCAGGTTCGTTCGTAGGTCGCGCCGGCCGTCGTTTGCTGCACTGCGGCCGGCTCGGTCGGGCGTGGCGTCATTTCACCGGGCACGACAGCGGGGAGTCTGTGTTCCGTTTGTGAGTGATTTGCGTCTTTTCAGCGTCGAATCGATGACGTTGGGAAACGATCACGATAGTTGTTGGGGTGATGGGTAGCCGGACAGGATGGCGCCCCGGGCCTTGTGCCGTGCGGCAACAAATGCCCATCCAGGTATCCCGGGGATGTCGCCACAGGCGGGCGGCCACTTGAAAATGATTGACAGGCAAAAGCCCGATCGGCAGAATGAACGTTCATTCAGTCGAATTTGCTGCGCCGCCGCATCATCAGCGCCCCGCCTGCTCCCTCCTCGCTGGCCGCTCTCCCCCTGGCGCCGCAGCCGCAACCCGCTCGAACTCGAGCCGAACGAACCGAATCGGGGCTCCCGTGCACACCAACAAGACTCACGCTCCTGCAACCCGTATCCCCGTTCGCCGCCTGGCGCCGGCCGCGCTCGTTGCCGTCGCCGCGGCACTGGCCGCCTGCAGCCAGGAGGCGCCGCCGGCGCCGCCACCACCACCGCCGCCCGAGGTGGTCACGGTGACGATCGAGCCGCGGACGGTGTCGCTGAGCATCGAGCTGGCGGGCCGGACCTCGCCCTTCCTCGTGGCCGAGGTGCGGCCCCAGGTCTCCGGCATCATCCAGGAGCGCAAGTTCACCGAGGGCAGCGACGTCAAGGCGGGGCAGGTCCTCTACCAGGTCGATTCCGCGGTCTACAAGGCCAGCAGCGAAAGCGCCCGCGCGGCGCAGGCCCGGGCCGAGGCCAATCTCAAGAGCGCGCAGATCACCGCGAACCGCTACGAGGAGCTCTCCCGGGTCGATGCGGTCAGCCGCCAGGCGCGCGACGACGCCCGCGCCGCGCTTGCGCTGGCCAAGGCCGATGTGGCCGCCGCCAAGGCCGCGGTCGAGTCGGCGCGCATCAGCCTCGACCACACCCGGATCACCGCGCCGATCGGCGGGCGCATCGGTCGCTCCTCGGTCACCGCCGGCGCCCTGGTGACCACCAACCAGGCCCAGTCGCTCGCGACGATCCAGCAGCTCGACCCGATCTATGTCGACCTGACCCGTTCATCGAACGAGCTCATGCAGATGCGCCGCGATCTCGCCAGCGGCAAGCTGCGCAGCGTCGGCAAGGACCAGGCGAGCGTGAAGCTGCTGCTGCCCGACGGCACCGAGTACGAGCATGAAGGCCGGCTGCAGTTCTCCGAGGCCACGGTCGATCCGGGCACCGGCAGCGTCACCCTACGGGCCGTGTTCCCCAACCCGCAACGCGAGCTGCTGCCCGGCATGTACGTTCGCGCGCTGCTCGAAGAAGGCGTGCGCGACAACGCGATCCTCGCGCCGCAACGCGGGGTGACCCGCGATGGTCGCGGCCAGGCGGTCGCGATGGTGGTCGATGCCGAAGGCAAGGTCGAGCAGCGCCAGCTCGTCACCGAGCGCACCCTCGGCGACCAGTGGCTGGTCAGCGAGGGCCTGGCCGCTGGCGACCGCCTGATCATCGAGGGCCTGCAGAAGATCCGCCCCGGCGCCCCGGTGACCGTGGTCGAGCCCAGCCCCGCGCCAGCCGCCGCCGTGCCGACCGGCGGCGCGCCAGCCGGTGGCGCTGCCACCCCGGCCCCGGCTGCGGCCGACTGAGCGGGGACGGAACCAGCCATGGCACGCTTCTTCATCGATCGCCCGGTCTTCGCCTGGGTCATCGCGATCGTCATCATGCTGGCGGGGCTGCTGGCCATCTTCAGCCTGCCGGTCTCGCAGTACCCGACGATCGCGCCGCCCAGCATCACGATCAACGCCGCCTATCCCGGCGCTTCGGCCGCGACCCTGCAGGACACCGTCACCCAGGTCATCGAGCAGCGCATGACCGGGATCGACGGGCTTCGCTACATGAAGTCGACCAGCGACTCCACCGGCCGGGCCACCGTCACCCTCACCTTCGATGCCGGCACCGATCCGGACATCGCGCAGGTGCAGGTCCAGAACAAGCTCTCGCTGGCGATCCCGGTGCTGCCCCAGGAGGTCCAGCGCCAGGGGGTGCAGGTCAACAAGTCGACCGCCGCCTTCCTGATGGTGCTCGCCCTCATCTCGGATGATCCCGGTACCAACCAGACCGACCTGGCCGACTATGTCGTCACCAATATCCAGGATCCGGTCAGCCGGGTGCCCGGCGTGGGGGAGATCCAGGTCTTCGGCGGCGGCTATGCGATGCGCATCTGGCTCGACCCGGAGCGCTTGCAGAACTTCTCGCTGACGCCGGCCGACGTCAAGTCGGCGATCCTCGCGCAGAACGCGCAGGTCTCGGCCGGTGAGCTCGGCGGTGCGCCGGCGCTGCGCGGCCAGGAACTCAACGCGACCATCACCTCGCAGACCCGGCTGCAGACGCCCGAGCAGTTCCGCCAGATCCTGCTGCGCACGACCACCGACGGCGCCGTGGTCCGCCTCGGCGACGTGGCCCGGGTCGAACTCGGCAGCGAGCAGTACGACTTCGTGCCGCGCTACAACGGCAAGCCGGCCACCGGCATCGGGATCAGGCTCGCCTCGGGCGCCAACGCGCTCGATACCGCCGACCTGGTCAAGGCCGAGATGGAGCGGCTGGCGCAGTCCTTCCCGCATGGCATGGAATGGCTGGTGCCCTACGACACCACGCCCTTCGTGAAGCTGTCGATCGAGGGGGTCGTCAAGACGCTGATCGAGGCGATCGTGCTGGTTTTCCTCGTGATGTACCTGTTCCTGCAGAACTTCCGCGCCACCCTGATCCCGACGATCGCGGTGCCGGTCGTCCTGCTGGGCACTTTCGGGGTGCTGTCGGCCGCCGGCTTCTCGATCAACACCCTGACCATGTTCGCGATGGTGCTGGCGATCGGCCTGCTCGTCGACGATGCGATCGTGGTGGTCGAGAACGTCGAGCGCATCATGAGCGAGGAAGGCCTGTCGCCGCGCGAGGCGACCCGCAAGTCGATGGGCCAGATCACCGGCGCCCTGGTCGGCATCGCCCTGGTGCTCTCGGCGGTGTTCGTGCCGATGGCCTTCTTCGGCGGCTCGACCGGGGTGATCTATCGACAGTTCTCGATCACCATCGTCGCCGCCATGGCGCTCTCGGTGCTGGTCGCGCTCATCCTGACCCCGGCGCTGTGCGCGACCATGCTCAAGCCGGTCGAGAAGGGGCACCAGGCCCAGGCGCGCGGCTTCTTCGGCTGGTTCAACCGCTCCTTCGAGCGCAGCAACCGCGGCTACCAGACGATGGTGGGCGGCATGCTCGCGCGCGCCGGTCGTTTCCTGCTGATCTACGCGGCGATCATCGGCGTGGTCATCTATGGCTTCGGCAAGCTGCCCACCGCGTTCCTGCCCGACGAGGACCAGGGCATCCTGCTCACCCAGGTGCAACTGCCTTCCGGCGCAACCCAGGAGCGCACCCTCGAGGTGCTCGACCGGGTCGAGCACCATTTCCTGGAAACGGAGAAAGAGGCGGTCGCCTCGGTGTTCACCGTCGCCGGCTTCAGCTTCGGCGGTACCGGCCAGAACATGGGCCTCGGTTTCGTACGGCTCAAGGACTGGGCGGAGCGCCCGGGCGAGGCGCTCGAGGCCCAGGCGGTCGCGGGCCGCGCGATGGGCGCGTTCATGTCGATGCGCGACGCGATGGCCTTCGCCTTCGCCCCGCCGGCGATTCCCGAGCTCGGCATCGCCACCGGCTTCAACTTCTTCCTGCAGGACCAGGCCGGGGTCGGCCGCGACGTGTTGCTCGCCGCGCGCGGCCAGTTCCTCGGCGCGGCGGCGCAGGACCCGGACCTGGCCGGCGTGCGTCCGAACGCCCAGCCCGATACGCCGCAGTACCATATCGAGGTCGACAGCGCGGCCGCCGGTGCGCTCGGCCTAACCATGGTGGAGATCAACGACACCCTCTCGACCGCCTGGGGCGGCACCTACGTCAACGACTTCATCGACAAGGGCCGGGTGAAGAAGGTCTTCGTGCAGGCCGACAGCTCGTTCCGGATGGTGCCGGAAGACCTCGATCGCTGGTATGTGCGCAGCGCCAGTGGCGAGATGGTGCCGTTCTCGGCTTTCGCCAGCGCGAAGTGGGCCTCCGGCTCGCCGCGCCTGGAGCGCTACAACGGCCTGCCGGCGCTCGAGATCCTCGGCCAGGCGGCCCCGGGCAAGAGCACCGGCGAAGCGATGGCGGCGGTCGAGCGGATCGCCGCGCAGCTGCCGCCCGGCATCGGCATCTCCTGGACCGGGCTGTCCTACGAGGAACGCCAGACCGGCGACCAGGCGCCGCTGCTCTACGCCCTGTCCCTGCTGGTGGTGTTCCTGTGCCTGGCCGCGCTCTACGAGAGCTGGTCGATCCCGTTCTCGGTGATGCTGATCGTGCCGCTGGGGATCCTTGGCGCGGTGCTCGCGTCGGTGGGCCGGGGCATGTCGAACGACGTCTACTTCCAGGTCGCGCTGCTCGCGACGGTCGGCCTGTCGGCGAAGAACGCGATCCTGATCGTGGAGTTCGCCAAGGAACAGGTCGAGCAGGGCCTCGGCCTGGTCGAGGCGACCCTCACCGCGGTCAAGCTGCGCTTGCGGCCGATCGTCATGACTTCGCTTGCCTTCGCGCTCGGCGTGGTGCCGCTGGCGATCTCCACCGGCGCCGGTTCCGGCAGCCAGAACGCGATCGGCACCGGGGTGCTCGGCGGCACCATCGCCGGCACCGTGCTCGGCATCTTCTTCGTGCCGCTGTTCTTCGTGGTGGTGCGCCGGATCTTCAGTCGCGACAGCAAGCCGGTCGCCGTCGAGCCGACGACCGATGCCTAGGAGTCTTCCCATGAAACCCCTTGCCCCGGCACCCGTGGGCCGATCATCCGCCCCCGCGCATCACGCCCGACCCGTTCACGGGTTCCTGGCCCTCGCCATCGCCGCCGCCCTGTCGGGCTGCGCGAGCATGGCGCCGCAGTACCAGCGACCCGACGCACCGGTCGAGCAGGACTGGCCCGAGGGACCGGCCGCGACCGCCGCCGCAGCGGCATCGACGGCGGCCGCCGGTACGGCGGGCGCGCCAGTGGCCGCCGGCGCCGACGTGCCCTGGCGCGAGTTCATCGCCGACGACCGGCTCGAGCGCCTGATCGACATTGCGCTCGAGCAGAACCGCGACCTGCGGATCGCCGCACTCGATATCGAGCGGGCCCGGGCGCTCTACCAGATCGAGGATGCGGGCCGCTTCCCGAGCATCGACGCGAGCGGCAGCGGCACCCACCAGCGGGTGCCGGCCGATCTCTCGATGACCGGCCAGTCGCAGACCACCCATACCTACGGCGCCAGCATCGGCATCGCTTCCTACGAACTCGATTTCTTCGGCCGGGTGCGCAGCCTGCGCGATGCGGCGCTCGAGCAGTACTTCGCCACCGGTGAAGCGCGCCGCAGCGTCGCGATCAGCCTGATCGCCGAAGTCTCGCGCGCCTGGGTCGCGCTTGCGACCGACCAGGCCCGGCTCGAACTGGTGCGCGACACCCTCGCCAACCGCGAGCAGGCCCACAAGCTGGTGGTGCGCAGCCACGAGCTCGGCGTCGCGTCGGCCCTCGACCTGCGCCAGTCGCAGACCACGGTCGAATCGGCGCGCGGCGACCTCGCCCGCTTCCAGCGCCTGCTCGCCCAGGACCGCAACGCGCTCGCGTTGCTGGTGGGCGCGCCGGTGCCCGCCGAGCTGCTGCCGGGGCCCGACCTCGACCGGGTCGTCGCCGTCACCCAGCTGGCTGCCGGGCTGCCCTCCGATGTGCTGCAGCGCCGGCCCGACATCGCGCAGGCCGAGCGCCTGCTGCGCTCGGCCAACGCCAACATCGGTGCGGCGCGCGCGAACTTCTACCCCTCGATCGGCCTGACCGCCGGCATCGGGACCGCCAGCGGCGAGCTCTCGGGCCTGTTCGACGGCGGTTCGGGTACCTGGAACTTCGTTCCCTCGGTCCGGCTGCCGATCTTCGACGGCGGTCGCAATCGCGCCCGGCTCGAAGTGGCCGAGACCGATCGCGACATCGCCGTCGCGCGCTACGAGCAGTCGATCCAGTCGGCCTTCCGTGAAGTCGCCGATGCGCTGGCGCAGCAGGGCACGATCAACGACGAGATCACCGCCCAGACGGCATTGCTCGAAGCGACCACCGAAGCCAACCGGCTCGCCGACCTGCGTTTCCGGCAGGGGGTCGACAGCTATCTCGCGGTGCTCGATGCGCAACGCTCGCTGTATGCCGCCCAGCAGGGCCTGATCGAGTTGCGGGCGGCCCGCAGCAACAATCTCGTCACCCTGTATCGGGCGCTGGGGGGGGGCTGGAGCGCTGCGGGCGAGGTGACTGGCACGGGCATTCCGGCGGGGCTGGAGTCGAGCACCGCCAACCAACGGTGAGGGGACGATGAACCCGGAACCCATGATCGAAGGGTCGTCCTGCGGGCCGGGGTGCGACGAGGCTTCGCCGGCCGAGATGCGTCGCCGGCAGATCCTCGACGCAGCTGGCGCCTGCTTCGCGCGGCGAGGCTTCCATGCCGCGAGCATGGCCGAGATCGCCAGGACCTTCGGCATGAGCGCCGGCCACATCTACAACTACTTCGCGAGCAAGGAAGCGATCATCGAGGCGCTGGTCGAGCGCGACCTCGAGATGGCGCTCGACCATATCGAGGGGCTGCGCAGCGCCGCCGAGACCCAGCGGGCGATGGTCGCCGGCGTCGCCGAAGGCATAGAGATCAAGGTCGCGCGCTCGCCGCTCGACCTCGAGATCGTCGCGGAAGCAGCGCGCAACCCGAGCGTCGCCGCCACCGTACAGGCGATGGATGCCGCGGTGCGTGCGCGACTCAAGGACGTGCTCGGCGCGATCCATCCAGCCACCGCCCAAGCCGGCGAGGACGACGTCGAGGCAAAGATCGAGATCCTGCTGGCGATCTTCGACGGCCTGATGGTACGGGTGGTGCGCCATCCCGAATTCGACCGCGATGCAGTGGTCCGCATGGTGCAGCGGATCGTCGGGGAGATGTTCGGAGAGTAGGATCTGCGGGATGGAGTATCGCGACTACTACCGGGATCTCGGCGTGGAACGCAATGCGTCGGCCGACGAGGTCAGGAAGGCCTACCGCAAGCTCGCGCGCAAGTACCACCCGGACGTCAGCAAGGAGCCCGATGCCGAGGCGCGCATGCGGGAGGTGAACGAAGCCTACGCGGTGCTGTCCGATACGGAGAAGCGCGCCGCCTACGACCAGATCGGCCAGCACCCCCGGGCCGGTGAAGAGTTCCGCCCGCCGCCCGACTGGGGCACCGGTTTCGAGTTCTCCGGCGGCGACGCACAGGGCGCCGGGGCCGAGGAGTTCAGCGAGTTCTTCTCCAGCCTGTTCGGCCGGGCGCGGCGCGGAGCGCCGGCAGCCGGCGGCCACCGCATGCGCGGCAGCGACCACCATGCGCGGGTGATGGTCGACCTTGCCGATGTATACGAGGGAGCGACCCGCTCGATCAGCCTGCGCGGGGCGCGGCTCGATGACGACGGGCGGGTGGTCAGCGAAGAGCGGGTGCTCGAGGTCGCGATCCCGAAAGGCCTGGTGGAGGGCCAGCATATCCGGCTCGCCGGGCAGGGCGGCCCGGGCATCGGCGGCGCGGCTGCGGGCGACCTCTATCTCGAAGTGCGGTTCTCGCCCGATGCCCGTTACCGGGTGGAAGGGCGGGACGTCTACCAGACGGTTCCGGTCACTCCCTGGGAAGCCGCGCTCGGCGCCGAGATCGACCTGGCCACGCCCTCCGGCACGGTGCAGGTCAAGGTGCCGGCGGGCTCGCAGGCGGGGCGCAAGCTGCGGCTCAAGGGCCGGGGCATCCCGGGCAAGCCGCCCGGCGCCCTGTATCTCGAGCTGCGGGTGGTGCTGCCGCCGGCGAACACCGAGAGCGCGCGCAAGCTCTACGAGGCGATGGCGCGCGAGATGGCCTTCGACCCGCGCAAGGCCAGCGGAGGCTGAACATGGCACGGAATCGCGTACTGACCGGCGTCGTGCTCGAAGAAGAGACGCTCACCATCGACGAGCTCGCGCAGGCCTGTCGCGTCGAGCGGCAATGGGTCGTGCTGAGAGTCGAAGCCGGCCTGCTCGGCACGGTCGCCAGCGGCAGCATGCAGGAGTGGCGCTTCGCGAGCGCCGAGCTTGCCCGCGCCCGGCGCCTGGCCGCGCTCGAGCGCGACTTCGATGCCAACGAGGAGCTCGCCGCGCTGGTCGCGGACCTGATCGAGGAAGTGCAACGCTTGCGCTCTCAGCTGCGCGGCGGATAAGGCACGACCGAAAGGGGGCCGCGCCTGCGTGGGCTCCTGCCCACCAGACGAATCGATCAGGCCTCGATGCCCTTGCGGAGCAGGTCGAGAATCTGGCGGCCGATCACGGCGGGCTTGTCGCCACCCGGCTTGTACCAGAAGAGCGGCCAGGAAAGCGCGCCGATCAGGGTCAGCCGCAGGCGGTGGCGATCGACGCCCTTGCGAAGCGGTAGCTCGTCGATCAGCTCGATGAAGATCTCTTCGTACTCGTCGCGCAGGGCGATCACGCGGTCGCGGATGTTCTCGGGGTACTGCCAGGGCGGCATGATGAACAGTACCTGGTTGACGTTGCGCCAACCGAGCAGAAGGCCGGCGACGTGGGCCGTGCAGGCCGCTTCCATCCGCTCCCATGGGTCGGTCTTCCCTTCGAGTGCCGACCGGGCGCGCTCGAGCAGTTCGCGGCCACCCTTCTCCCAGACGGCCCACAGCAGCTCTTCCTTCGAGGGGAAGTAGTAGTACATCGAGGCGGCCTGCATGTTCGCCTCCGCCGCAATGTCGCGCATCGAGGCAGAGGCGAAGCCCTTGCGGGTGAAGAGCGATTCGGCCACCGCGATGATGCGCTGCCTGGCTTCGATCCCCTTGGTCGTGGGCGGCCCGGCGTCGGTGACGGCGGGCTCCGGCTGGCGGGCGCGGGTGCTGCGGCGCACCGAATTCGTCGCTCTGGACATCCAGCAGTACCTCCTCATTGTTTTCTAACGAACGTTGGGTTAGTATTTCCGAAGATTCTAACGCCCGTTAGTAATTTTGATGCCCGATCGCTCCCTTCGCACGGTCGATCGTCTTCATGGAGACAGACACATGGCGGTACCACAACGCTTGGACCAATACATCGAGACCGAGAAGCAGCGCCACTTCCCCAAGGACTTCATGCAGGGCTGGGAGGCGTACGAGACCTGGGACGAGGCGACGGTTGGCCAGAGCGGCCCCGCGCAGCGCACCTTCGTGATCACCGAAGAGGACATCGTCGCCTACAACCGTGCCTGCGGCGAGACCGATCCACTGCTGGTCGATCCGGCCCATGCGGCGAAGCATTCGCCCACCGGCGAAGTCCTGCAGCATCCCATCTTCGTGACGGCGATCGCATTCTACAGTCTGGGTGAGTCGGGAATCGGCACATGGATCCGTACGCCGGGCGCACGCAACCCGCACCAGCACATCGAGATCTTCTCGCCTTTCCGGATCGGCGAGGTGATCACCACCACGGTCACCACCCACGACAAGTTCACCCAGCGCAACAAGCCATACCTGCAGATGCAGCTCGACTTCCACAACGAGAAGGGCGACCTGCGCGCGCGCTGGCTGTGCTCGCTGATCCTGCCGGCGACTCGCGCCGACGTCGCCCGCTTCGCCAACGCCTGAGATCCGGAGGAACCATGAAGGCCCCCAGCTTCAGCAAGATCGAGACCGGTTTCGAGTTCGCGCCGGTCGTCCAGTCGTACAAGCAGGAAGCGATCGATCGCTATGCGCTCGGATCGCTCGACATGAACCCGGTGCACACCAACACCGAATGGGCCGCTCGTGCCCAGGTGTTCGGCCTGCCGGAGACCGTCGGCCACGGAATGATGACGATGTCGACGATGGCTTCGGTCGTCACCCGCGAATGGGGCGTTGTCAGCGACAACGGCGGCAGCGTCCGCTATACCGAGTCCAAGTTCACCAAGCCGGTGAAGGTGGGCGAAACCCTCACGGCGACGGGCAAGGTCAAGAGCAAGCACCACTTCGGGTCCGGCAGGAACTGGGTCAAGGTCGTCGTCGAGGCGCGCGATACCTCGGGCGACCTGGTCGGCCTGACGGAGGTCGGCTACAACCTGCCCGATTGAACGCAGACGCCCGCCCGCCTGTACGGCGGGCGGTGCGGCTCCGACGCTGGCGGGTCCGGCGGCGATTCGACAACAGGAGACGACATGCCAATTCTGATCGGCGATGCTCTGCGCTGGCACGCCACGTATACCCCCGAGAAGACAGCCGTCGTATCGCCCGATGGCCGGGCCAGCTATGCGGACCTCTGGTCGCGCGCAGTCCGCCTGGCCGACGGCCTTCGCCGCCTGGGCATCGCGCCCGGCGAGCGGGTGGCGGCGATGCTCCAGAACGGAGCTCCCTACATCGAGCTCTATCACGCGGCCGCCCTGCTTGGCGCCGCCGTGGTGCCGCTGAACTTTCGCTTCGTCGGCAGCGAGATCGAGTATGTGATGAATCATTCAGGCGCCCGGGTCCTGGTGTTCGATGGGGCTTATGCCGATATCATCGCCTCGATCCGCGACCGCCTCACGGCCGACGGGCTGCGCTTCGTCATGGTCGGCGCGGCCGAAGGGAAATCCGTCGCGGCCGCGCCGATCGAGCGTCTCGTCGACTACGAGGCGCTGGTTGCCGCCAGCATCCTGACCGAGTGGTGGGAACCGGCGGACCCCGAGGCCTGCTATTTCCAGGGCTACACCGCCGGCACGACGGGCTTTCCGAAGGGCTGCGTCAATCCGCATCGGCCATTCGCCGACTGTCTGCGGCGGCTGCGCACGATCTACGGCATCACGCCCGAGGACGTCGAACTGGTCGCTGCGCCGCTGTTTCATGAGGCGCCGGCACTTTTCGCCCTTACGCAACTCATGCGTGGCGGCGCCGTCGTGGTCACGCCGGACAGTACGCCGGCAAACCTGTTGGGCCTGATCCAGGCCCACAAGGTCACCTGGGCATTCATGGTCCCGACCATGTGGACCATGCTGGTCGCCAGCCCCGAGATGGACCAGTTCGACCACTCCTCCCTGCGCTTGCTCATCAGTGGCGGTTCGGCGCTGCAGACGCGGACCAAGGATGCCTTGATCGAGAAGTTCACGAGCGCCGGCCTGAACGAGTTCTATGGCGGCACCGAAGTCGGCCTGATCAGCAACCTGGGTCCCGAAGACCAGGGGCGCAAGACGCGCTCGGTCGGACGCCCGGTGATGGGCATGTTCGTCGAGCTTCGCGATGAGGACGGCAAGCCGGTGCCGCAGGGCGAGGTGGGCGAGATCCACATCGGCGGATCCACCCTGATCCGCGAGTACTACCGCAACCCGGAAGCGACCGCCCGCTCGCGCAGCGAGCGAGGCTTCTTCACCCTCGGCGATCTCGGGCGATTCGACGAGGAGGGCTACCTCTACATCGTCGATCGCAAGAACGACATGATCATCAGCGGCGGCGAGAACATCTATCCGAACGACATCGAGGATGTGATCTTCGCGCACCCGGCGGTGCAGATGGTGGCCGTTGTGGGTGCGCCGGACGAGCGTTGGGGCGAGGTCGTCACCGCCGCCGTCGTGCTCAAGCCGGATGCGCAACTCGACGAGGCCACGCTCGTGGCTTACTGCAAGGAGCGCCTGTCGGGCTTCAAGGTGCCTCGCAAGGTGGAGTTTCGCGATCAACTGCCGCTGTCGTCCTTCGGCAAGATCCTGCGTCGCGAGGTTCGCAAGGATTTCTGGTCGGGACGGGACGTGAAGGTCTGACCCTCCCGCGGTGCTCAATCGATTCCATCGGCAACAGCAACGGCCCGGACCGCCGCCAGGGGCGGAGGCCCGGGCCACCCCACGAAGTACAAGGAGACAGCAATGATCGAACGTAGTCGGGATCGCAGGCGGGTGCTGCAGGCCATCGGTATTGCCGGGGCGCTCGCGATGGCGCCGGCAATGGCCAGCGCGCAAGGAGGAGGAGAGCCCTGGCGCATCGGCGCCGCACTGGATGTCACCGGCGGCGCATCCTTCCTCGGCAAGCCCGAACACAACGCGATAATGCTTGCCGTCGAGCAGGCCAATGCGGCTGGCGGCATTCGGGGCCGCAAGGTCGAGCTCGCGTTCCAGGACAGCAAGAGCACCGAAACCGATTCGGTACTGGCGGTGCGCAAGCTGATCGGGCAGGACAAGGTGCTCGCCTTGATCGGGACCAGCCGCACCGGCGGTGCCATGGCCGTCCTGCCGATCGCTACCGAGTCCGAGGTACCGATGCTGGCGCCGGTCTCGGGCGTGGCCGTCGTCGAGCCGGTGGCGCAACGCAAGTGGATCTTCCGTCCCGGCCAGGGCGGTGATCTGTCGGTGAGCAAGGTGCTCGACTACGCGAAGCGCGCCGGCTGGACGAAGCTCGGTGTGCTGTACTCGGCCGATGCCTATGGCGAGGACGGCCGCGACAACATGCGCAAGCTCGCGCCTGCCGCCGGCGTTGCGCTGACCCGGGAGGAATCCTTCCCGCCGGCATCGACCGATCTCAAGCCGCAGCTGGCCAAGCTCTCGGCCGCGGGGGTCGACGCGATCTTCATGCACGGCCTGGGCGCGCCTTCGGCGATCGTCTATCGCAATGCGCGCGAGCTCGACCTGAGGCCGCCGATCATCTCTGGCCACGGCCAGGCGAACAGCGCATTCCGCAATGCCGTCGGCAACGCCGTGGTGGGCCAGCCGATCGTCGGCGCGCCGGTGCTGGTCTGGAACGAACTGCCGGACTCCCATCCGCAGAAACAGGTGGCCGCCGCATTCGTCGATGCATACACGAAGCGCTTCGACATGGCGCCCGACATGTTCGCCGGCGTTGCCTACGACGCGGCCCAGATGGTGCTGCAGGCGATCCGCGAGACCGACGGCGAGCGCGCGCAGATTCGTGACTGGCTGGAGAACAAGGTGAAGAACTACGTCGGCATCACCGGCGTCTTCAACTTCGGTCCGACTGATCATGCGGGGCTCACCAGCGATGCGCTGGTGATGATGGTCGCCACCGAGGACGGCTGGCGGCTGGCCGACTACGAGAAGTAGGCGCGAGGCGAACGAGATGGAGTGGCTGGTCACGATCCCGCAGTTCCTCGCCGGTGGACTGGCGATCGGCGCAGTCTATGGCCTGATCGGGGCCGGCTTCTCCCTGATCTACAACACGAGCCGGGTGATCAACTTTGCACAGGGCCAGTTCGTCGTCTACGGCGGACTGGCTACCGTATCGCTGATCGCTTCGGGCATCCCGCCTGTGCTCGCCCTGCCGCTCGCAGTGCTCGCCTGCGTCGTGCTCGGCGGCCTCCTGCAAGCCCTGCTCGCCACGGCCAGGCGCGGCAGTGACGAACTGACCTTCATCATGGTGACGATCGGGATCGCGATTGCCTGGCAAGGCCTGGCCCACCAGATCTGGGGCACCGACTATCTTACTTTCACGCTCTACCCCGAAGGCGCTGTCCGCCTGCTCGGGGCGTCGGTGAGCTACGGCACCCTGGCGACTCTCGCTGTCACCCTCTTCGTGTGCCTCTGTCTCTGGCTGTTCCTCTACAGGACGCTGGTCGGCAAGGCGATGCGAGCCTGCGCGAACGACCCTCGAGTCGCGCAGACTGTCGGCATCCGGCCCCGGCGGATGGTGCTCGGTGCATACCTCGCCAGCGCTTCTCTCGGGGGGCTCGCCGGCATCCTGGTCACTCCGTCGCTGATGATGTCCGCCGAGTTCGGGGTTCTGCTCGGGATCAAGGGTTTCACCGCGGCCATCGTCGGCGGTTTGGCGAACCCCTTCGGCGCCATCGTGGGCGGGATCCTGCTGGGCCTCTTCGAAGGCCTCTGCGTGGGTGTGATCTCGTCGGACCTGCAGGATGCCTATGCGTTCATCGCGCTGCTGGCGATCCTGTTGTTGCGGCCACAGGGATTGTTCGGTCGCATCCTGCCAGCGGGGTCGCGATGAACCCGCCGGCCCATGCGATGGCCAGCCGGCAGCTGGTTCCCGCGCTGATCCTGCTCGCCCTCGCAAGCGTCCCGCTGCTCACGCAGGACGACTACTCGCTGGGCGTCTGGACGTTCATCCTGCTGAACATCATCGTCGTGATCGGGCTCGACATGCTGCTCGGCTACGCGGGGCAGCTGTCGCTCGGCCATGGCGCCTTCGTCGCGATCGGCGCCTACGCTTCCGCTCTGCTCACCACGAGGGTCGGCTGGTCGGGGTGGGCGGCGATGCCGGCCGGGATGCTCATCGCCGCCTTGCTCGCCGCGCTGATCGCAGTGCCGACCCTGCGCCTGCGTGGCTACTACCTGGCCATGGCGACACTCGGCTTTCCGATCCTGTTCGACGCGATCATACGCGTCGGCTCCGACTGGACGGGCGGTTCCTCGGGGGTGACCGCCATTCCGCGCCTCGCGTTCGGCAACCTGGCGCTGCGGGACGCGACCACCTACTACTACCTCGTGCTGGGATTCCTGGCCATCGTGCTGCTGCTCGCGTGGAACCTGATGGGATCGCGCCTCGGACTGAAACTGCGCGCCATCCATGCCGACGAGACCGCGGCGATGGCGCGCGGCATTCACGTCGTTCGCGTGAAGGTGGCGATCTTCACCCTGAGCGCGGCGATCGCGGCGCTCAGCGGCAGCCTGTATGTCCATAACGTCCAGTTCGTCGCCGCTGGCACCTTCGGGCTGAACTATTCGCTGATGCTCGTCGTGATGCTGGTGGCTGGCGGCATGGGGCGCGTCTGGGGCGGCGTGGTCGGCGTGATCGTGCTCGGATGGCTGCCCGAGCTGTTGCGCGACGCCGCCACCTGGCAGCCGGTGATCTTCGGCAGCCTGCTTGCGCTCATCATGCTGTTCTCCCCGAGCGGGCTCGCCGGCCTGGCCCGGCGGCGTTCGTCCTTCGCGCCACGCGAAGGAGGCGTACCGCAAGAGGCCGGCGTGGGCGCCGATGGACAGACGCTGCGCGTGAGCGGGCTCGAGAAGCGCTTCGGTGGCGTCACCGCCGTCAGCGGTGTCGAGTTTGAGGTCGCCGCGGGGCAGATTCGGTCGATCATCGGCCCGAACGGAGCCGGGAAGTCGACGGCGCTGGCGTTGATCTCCGGCGCCTTGCCGGCCGACGCAGGGAGCATCCGCCTCGATGGCCAGGAGTTCGCCGGCCGGCCGGCTCATGAACGGGCACGGGCGGGCCTGGGGCGGACGTTCCAGCATGCCCGGCTGATATCGACACTGACCGTGTTCGAGAACATCGTGCTCGGCGCGTCGATTCGTGGCGGCTCGCGCCAGGACAGTGAAGTGCGCGCCCAGCGTGTGCTCGACAAGCTGGGGCTGCGGGAGTCGGCGCAGCGCTTCCCCGACGAGGTCAACCATTTCGAACGGCGCCTGACCGAGATCGGCAGTGCGCTGGCTGCGCAGCCGACGCTCCTGCTGCTCGACGAACCCGGTGCGGGCCTGTCGGCGACCGAGATCGGGAAACTCGCCGACGTGCTGCGTGAGCAGCGGACGATGGGAACGGCGATCGTGCTGGTCGACCACATCATGGCGCTGGTCATGCCGCTGTCGGACCGCATTCTGGTGCTCGACGGCGGCGTCCGGATTGCCGACGGCGATCCCGCCTCGGTGATTGCAGACCCGAGGGTGCGCGCAGCCTACCTGGGCGAAGGGGCGTCACATGCTTGAGGTTCGTGGCCTGCAGGTTCGCTATGGCGCGGTGCTGGCTGTCGATGCCCTCGACCTGCAGGTGGACGGCGGCGAGATCGTGGTGCTGATCGGCGCCAACGGGGCCGGGAAATCCAGTGTCCTCAACACCATCGCCGGGCTCGTGCGGCCTGCGGCCGGGGAGGTACTCCTCGGCGGTGTTTCGATCACGGCGCGTCATCCCGCCGATCGGGTCCGCGACGGGCTCGCGCTCGTCATCGAAGGGCGGGGTGTGTTCGCGGACATGACTGTGCGCGAGAACCTCGAGCTCGGCGCGTATGGCAAGCGGGCGCTGCGCGGCGCGAGGATGCGGGCCGACGGGATCGAGCGGATCGTCGCTCTCTTTCCGAAGCTCGGCCAGCGTATGGACCAGGTTGCCGGTAGCCTGAGCGGTGGCGAGCAGCAGATGCTCGTGATCGGTCGTGCGCTGATGAGCAATCCCCGCCTGCTGCTGCTCGACGAACCTTCGCTGGGGCTCGCACCGCGCATTGTCGAGGAGATCTCTCAGACCCTGCGCCGGCTCGCCAGCGAGGGCGGTGTTGCGATCCTGGTGGCGGAGCAGAACGCGGTACTCGGGCTCGATCTCGCGCAGCGCGGTTACGTGCTGCACAACGGCAAGCTGGCGCTGGAAGGCGCATGTAGCAAGCTGCGGGACGACAAGGACCTCGTTCGCCTGTACCTTGGCGGCGGACCGCCGCCCCTTTCCTGATCGACGCCTGAGGATCCAATCGGCGCCCGGGCTTCGGACGGCGCTCGAGGGCTGCAACAGCAAGACGGGCGGCGCCGGTGGAGCGGCGCCGCCCGTCTGCCCAGGCACGGGCTTGCTGCTTACTGGTAGTCGCTCGCGATCGATACCGAGTACGGGGTGTCGCCGGTCGCCGACGGGGATCCCGCGGGCTGGAGCGAACCGTCGCCGGTGATCTCGTAGCGGGACACGTTGGCGTCGATCAGGTTGGTGACGTACGCGTATGCGCCTCGCGAATCGATCGTGATCGAGGAGGGGAAGTTGCCCGTCGCCACGGTCGCCGTTGTCATCGGCGCGAGCGAGCCGTCGACACCGATCGTGTACTGCGACACCGAGTCGCCGTCACGATTGACGACGTAGGCGTAGCGGCCATCCGGATCGAATGCGATCGCGATGGGCGCGATGCCGGTCGCCGCAGTCGGTGTGGCCAGCGGCGCGAGCGCGCCGTCGGCGCCGATCGCGTACTGCGAAACGGTATCGTCGGTCAGGTTGATCGCGTAGGCGAACTGCCCGGTCGGCTCCACCGCCACGAAGATCGGATTGGTTCCGGCGGGGGCGGTGGCGGTCGGCATCGGCGCAAGCGCGCCGTCGGCGCCGATCGTGTATTGCGACACCGCAGCGGCCTGGTAATCGGTGACGTAGGCATAGCGGCCGCTCGGATCGATCGTGAGCGCCTGGGGGTTGGTTCCGGTCGCCACGCTGGGTGTGGGCAGCGGCGAGAGTGCGCCATCGGCCCCGATCGCGTACTGGGTCACCGTGTTGTCGCTGAAGTTCGAGACATAGGCGTAGCCCCCGCCCGGCGCCAGGGCGATGAACGACGGCCCGTTATTGGTGGTGACGCTCGGCGGGTTCATCGGCGCGAGCGAGCCGTCCTCGGCGATCGTGTATTGCGAGATCGAGTTGCTGGCGCTGTTCGTCAGGTACACATAACGCCCGCCCGGATGGACCGCCACCGAATTGGGCTCGGATTCGGCCGGGACGGTCCCGCCGGCGACCTGCGTGAGGCTGCCGTCGGCGCCGATCGCGTACTGTGACAGGCTGGCGTCGTTGTAGTTGGCGACGTAGGCGTACTTGGGCACGTTGTGCGGCTTGCAGCTGATCTCGATGTCGTCGACATCGTCGCTCGCCACGCCACTACCGTTGTCCACGAGGCAGGTCTGGTTGGCGAACTGGAGCGACTGCACCTGCACGTCGTAGGCATCGCCAGCGGTGACCGCCGTGGGGAACATGAAGCTGCCGTTGCCCGCCACGCTCACCGTATCGGCATTGTTCTGCAGGACGACGCTGCCCTTGAGGTCTGAAATGGTGCCGGCGATCGTGTAGATGGCGGCCGGATCGCCACCGCCATCGCCGCTACCACCGCCGGCATTGCTGCTGCCACCGCCACCGCTGCCGCAGCCGGCGAACAGGGCGATGCTCCCGGCGAGGGCGAAGGCCAGGGGGCTCAGGCGACGAGCGCTCGAAACCGCCTGGTCGCGGCTGTCGGGCGAAGAAAGTTGGTTGGTCCGGTTGCGGATCATGTCGGTTCCTTGCAGTCCTTGTCCGAAAGGGCTTGTGGGCCCAGGGGCGGTCGCCGCAGGGGCGATGGACGCTCCCGGCGAGCCCGCGCTCGAAGCGATTGTCGCGAGTCTGCCTGGCGCCGAAGTGCACAAAGTCATGGAAGCACACCGATCGATGCGTCGGACACGGAACAATTTCACGAAAGGAGGCGAAAGTCGGCCGGCTGGCGACGGACGGCGCGCCCGCGATGTCGAGTGGGTCGGGCCGCGCGTTCAGCGCGGCGCAGGCCGTTCCTGTTCCCGGGAAAGTCCCTCGATCGCGATGGCGTCGCGCGCGGCGCGCTCCGAGATGGCCGGCATGGCGTCGAAATGCTGCCGCAGGAGATTCATGATGCGCAGGGCCGGCGTCAGCAGGCCGTGCTGGTCGAACAGGTAGATGCCGAGGCTGCGGATGTCATCCGCGATCTGGCGGCTCGCTCCGTGGTCCATGCCCCGGGCCCTGGCATTGAGCTGGATCGGGCGCGCGACCTTGTTCCAGTTCTGCACGACGACGTCGAGCGCCTTGATATGCGGATCGAGCTCGGTCTGTCGGGCGTTCGCCGCGATCCTGCTGCCATCGATGAGCTTGCCGATGTTCTTCGCTTCCATTGGCAGGAAGCCGGCCTGGGCCTCGGTTTCGTATCGGTCGATGAGCTCCTCGACGAGACCGGGTGCGTGGCGCCCGCCGTCGCCTGTTGCGCCTTGTGCGGTATCGGTCATCACCTGGATCAGCGTTGCCGAGGGCAGCCTGTCGAGCGCGTCCTGGATCGCGGCCCGATAGTATCGTTGGCGCTGTGCGAGTTCGGGTTCGATCTGATCCGCCGAGAGCAACGGCCCGAAGCCGGAAATCGCCCGGTCGGCGTTGATCTCGCGAAACACGGCCTGCGAGTCGAGGTGTTGCGCAAGGCTCCCGATGTCCTGGACCAGTGCAGCGAGCTGCCGTGCGTGCGCTTCACCGTCGATGGCCTGGATCGCCGCGGCGAGCAGGTTGAGATGCGCGAGCGTCGGCAGCCCCGGTTCCTGGCCAATGGCCAAGGGGGCCTGGCGCACATGGCCGAGCAGGCGGGCGACATCTTCCGGGTCGACGCCGGGCAGCCAGCCGATCTCCGAGCCCAGCCTGGTGTTCGGATTGGTCAACGCGGCGCGCGCTTGCCGACTGAGGTCATCGCCGAGTTCGGAAGCCCCGGCTTCGGCGAGCTCGCCGATCCGGCGGCGGCTGTCGTGGGACGTGGCTCCGAGCATCGCGAAGGGCGACTCGAGGAGCGCGCCCGCGACGCCCCGGGCCGTGGGCCGGCCTGGCGCAGGGGCGGAAGCCTTCGGATTCGGTGGTGAAGGTCGACCGAGGTTGGCTGGCTGCGCCGGCAGCGGCGCCGATGCCGGCGGAATGGTTCGTGCGGCCGTGACCGGGGCTGGCGCCGTCGATGGGGTCGCGCCCAGGGGGCGGGAGCGCAGGACGGTCAGGGCCGCCGGGTCCTTCAGGGCTTCGATCGCACGAAGCAGTGTTTCGTGGGGTACGGAAGGGGGCTCGCCTGCAAGGATTTCGTCCCGATACCGGAGGAGTTCGCTCTCGGATGACAGGAACGTGGAAAGCGCCGCGGACACCAGGTAGTCGCGGTTCGTGCGGGGGCTCGAGCCGCAGCCCGTACAGGTATCGAGCGCCCGCGGCTTCGTGGTGCCGCATCGAAAGCAGATTGCCGTTGCTGGATCCGACACTGGGCTTGCGCTCCCTTATTCGACGCCGAGGCGGTTCATCTCGCGGCGCAGGCAGTCGTAGTACGGCACGGGGCCGGCCCGGTTCTTCTCGACCGAGCAGGCGTTCTCGAGGGCGAGCAATTCGGCCGGTGTCGCGCTGGAAAGATCGGGGCGCCCCGACCGGGACAGGTTCACCATCTGCCAGCGCAGGCAGCTGTGGTAGTTGCTCGGATCCGCAGCGGCTTTCTCCGAGGCGCAGGCCTGCTCGATGCTGACGCGTTCGAACGTGTTCGTGCCCGCGAGGATGGCGTCGGGGGAGACGGGGGCCGGCGCTGGCGGGGCGGTTGCTGCCGTCCTCGCGGCCGGCGCCGTGGGCCCGGGTTGCGCCGCTGCAGCGCCGCGGCCCTCGGAGGCGCCCGCCGCATAGCCCCGCTGGCCCAGTTCGCGGCGCAGGCACTGGTAGTACTGTGCCGGGCCGCTTTCCCGCTTGTCATGCGCGCAGGCGTTCTCGATCGCAACCTGGTCCTCCCGGGAGGCTTGCAGCAGGTTGGGCCGCCCGGGCGAAGCCGCGAGGCTGGCCAGTTGATGACGCAGGCAGCTCTCGTACTGGCCAGGGCCGCTGCCCGTGCGCTGGGCCGAGCAGGACATCTCGATGCTGATCCGCTCGAACGCGCTCACGTTGCCGAGCAGGGTCGACGCATCGGTCCGGGCAGGCGCCTCCCGTCGCGGTTCGGCCGCAGGTATCTCGGCCTGGCTCACCGGTGGCGAGAGGGGGGACGGGAGGACTTCGGCTTGCGCCGGCGTCGAGTCCTGCCGGACGGGCGCCGCTGCCGCCGTCTCGGTCGAATGCGCCGGCCGGGGCGTTGGCGTCGCCTGCGTTGCCACTCTGTCCGTCGCCTGCGCACGCTCCAGGGCTGCATCCTGCTCCAGTTCCCTGAGCCTGCGCTGGACGGCGAGCGCGGTGGTGTCGGGCTCGGGTTGGGGTGCAGCCGCTGGCGGTCCGGCGGACGCAGCCGGGGCGGGCCGGATTGGCGCTACATCGGCAGGGCTCTGCGCGTCCGGTGTGGCCGCCGCCACCGGGGCGGGGGGCGCGGCGGGTGATGGGGCAGGTAACGAGGCAGGTGACGAGGCCGGCGACGAGGGCGGTGGCGCGGAAGAGGGCAGCGTCACGGCCGGGGTCGCAGCGCTGGGCGCCGGGGCCAGCTCGCCGGCCTGCTTGCCGAGCAGGCTGGCGAGCCAGATCATCGCCAGGATCCCGGCGATTCCGGCGGCCAGGATTCGCATGCGCCGGGACTTGCGGGGCGGGTTCGGGAGAGGCGGATGCAGTGCCGATGCTTGCGAGAAGACCGGGGCGGCGCCGGGATCGATGCCGGCAGTGGCATCTCCCGGGGCAGCTGCGGCGCCCGGACCGTGAGCGGGCATGGCGAACGCGGCTGGTGCTTCCCGTGTCCGTGCTGTTGCGGAAGCCCCCTGTCCCTGAACGGAGCGCAGGACCGCGTCCACGTCGGACACGAGCAGGGAAAGCCCGGCAAAGCCCCGGGCTTCGCCATTTCGCTTGTCAGTTTCTCCGCTTGCCGCCAAATCCTTCCTCAACTCGATCCGACCCGCCAACTGGAACCCTGCTGCCTCGATCCTGCACTACATCGAGGCCCAGCCCCTGGATTTCTACCATGGGCTGTCCGCCGCCGTCAGCTATCAGCGGGGTTGGTCGGCCGCCACGCCGCTTTCTTGCGCAATCCGGACGGCAACAGCATCGAAGCCGTGGACCCCGCAGAGGCGCAGTGTAGCGTCGGCGAAGGTGGTGCCGAGGCACCCGCGGAACGATTCGACGCGGACTATCCGGGCCCGCCGGGCTAGCCTACATCAGGATGCCAGCGGCTCGATCTCGTCGCCGGCGGCGAAGCCAGGTGATGGCGCGTCCGCCCAGCAGGCGCTGCAAGCGGGTTTCGGCGAAATCGATGGCCTCGAGCAGGCCGTCGATTGCGATGCCGGTAGCCAGGCCGCTGCGTTCGGCCATCAGGACCAGGTCTTCGGTGGCGAGGTTGCCCGCTGCGCCGGGAGCGAACGGACAGCCGCCGATTCCACCCACGCTGGCGTCGAAGCGGCGGATGCCGGCTTCGATTGCTGCCCAGGCGTTGGCCACGCCCATGCCGCGCGTGTCGTGGAAGTGCACCGCGAGCTGGCCGACCGGGATCAGCGCCGCGAGTGCGCCCATGTATTCCTTGACCATGCCGGGCGATGCGGCCCCGATGGTGTCCGCGATCACCAGCTCGTGCGCGCCGGCGGCGTGCATGCGCCCGGCCAGCGAGGTCATGGTGCCCAGCGGAGTAGGTCCCTCGAACGGACATTCGAATGCCACCGCGACATAGGCGCGGGTACGCATGCCCAGCGCCTGCGCCGCCCGCAGCGTCTGCTCGCTGACCTCGGACGCTTGCGCCAGGCCCATGTTGATGTTCTTCCGGTTCATCGTCTCGGTGGCCGAGAGCACCACGGCGATCTCGCGGGCGCCGGCGGCATGCGCACGCTCGAGGCCTTTCAGGTTCGGCACCAGGACCGATGTACGCAGGTCCGGGAAGCTCGCATGCACGCGCTGCACCAGGTCGGACGCGTCTGCCATCTGAGGCACCGCCCTGGGCGACACGAAGCTGGTGGCCTCGACGCTTGGCACGCCGGCGGCCGCGAGCAGGCCGATCAGTTCGAGCTTGGCTTCGGTGCTGACCGGCAATTCCTGGTTCTGCAGGCCGTCGCGCGGCGACACGTCCGTGATGTGGATCCGGTCCATCGGCGGCACTCCTTTCTCCGTGGGCATGCCTCAGGCTATCGAGCCGGCGGCGTGAAGCCGTGCCAGCTTCTCGGGGCTGTAGCCGAGCAGGTCCGACAGGATCTCGTGGGTGTGTTCGCCCAATGCCGGCGGGCAGTCGTAGGTCTGCCGCGGGTCGCCCGCCAGCTTGATGGGGTTGCCTGGCATGCGCAGGGTTTCGCCGGTCTTCAGCGTCACATCCACCACCATGTCGCGCGCCCGTACTTGGACATCGTCCAGCGCCTGCTGGAGGTTGTTGACCGGCCCGCAGGGAATGCGGGCGGCCCGCAGTTGCTCCAGCCAGTGGGCGGTGTCGCGGGTCCGGAATTTCCCGGATATCAGCGCATCGATGCGATCCTTGGCGGCAAAGCGCACCGGTTGCTTCCTGAGTTCCGGATCGAGCAGCTCGGGGATGCCGATGAATGCGGCAAAGCGCTCGTAGAAGGGGTCGCCGATACAGGCCACGATGACATGGCCGTCGGACGTGGGGTAGCTGTTGTAGGGCACATGCACGAAATGGCCGTTGCCGATTCCCTGGGGAACGTTGCCGGACATCAGGTGCATGGTCGCCATGTAGTTCAGCAGGGAGATCTGGGCGTCGAGCATGGAGACGTCGACATGCTGCCCGCGGCCGGTTCGTTCGCGCTCGGCAAGCGCGGCCAGCACTCCGATGGTGCCGAACACGCCTCCGCCCAGGTCGCCGATCGGGATACCGCTGCGCGTCGGGCCGGTCTCGGGCGTGCCGGTGATCGACATCCCGCCGCCCATCGCCTGGACAACCTGGTCGAACGCGGGGCGCTGCGTCTCCGGGCCGGTTTCGCCGAAGCCCGTCACCGAGCAGGTGATGATGCGCGGATTCACCCTGGCCAGCGATTCGTGGTCGATGCCGAGGCGCTTCGGCACGCCCACGCTGAAGTTGTCGTAGACCACGTCGGCATGGCGCACCAGATCCAGGAACACGGCCTTGCCGGCGTCGCTCTTGAGATCGATGCAGACACTCTTCTTGTTCCGGTTGAGGGTGAGGTAGTAGGCGCCCATCCCGTCGCGCGAGTAGTCGGGGTCGTTCTCCAGGAGGCGGCGCGTGGCTTCGCCCGCGCCGGGGGGCTCGACCTTGATGGTGCGTGCACCCAGGTCGGCGAGCAGCATCGTGCCGTAGGGGCCCGACAGCATGTGGGTGAGATCGATGACGGTGATGTGTTCTAGAGCCATGGTGGTGAGCGCGCGCCTCGGGTGCGGTGTCTTCGGATTCAAGCGGCCAACGCGGCCCGGGCCTGTGCCAGGGACATCACGTCGGCGTACTTCGCGTTCAGGTCGAACAGATTGGCTTCGTGGGGCTGCGGATGCCGATCGCCGCAGGCGTCGCTGATCACGATGGGGATGAAGCCCAGCTGCATCGCGTCGACCGCACTGGCTCGCACGCATCCGCTCGTACTCATGCCTGCCAGCAGCACGCAGTCCACACGCTGCGCTCGCAGGGTGCTGGCCAGGGAGGTGCCGAAGAACGCGCTGGCGTACTGCTTCGTCACGACCGGCTCGGCGGCGGCCGGCCGCAGGGCGGGCACGAACTCGGCGAGCGGGTGGCCCGTGCAGAACACCTTGAGTGCCGGAACCTTCCTGAAGAAGACGCCGCCATCGATGCCGTCCGCCCGGTATTCGACCCGCGTGTGGAACACCGGCATGCCGCGAAGCCGGGCCCAGTCCAGCAGTGCGCGAGCGTTGTCGACAACCGCCGGGCACTTCGCGAAAAGGGGCGAGTCGGGCACGAAGTAGGCCTGTGCGAAATCGATCATCACCACGGCCTGTCGGGTGCCGAATCCGAGCTTCTGTCCGAAGGCTCCATTGTCGTAGTTGGCCTCGACGGATTCCGCGCCGCCGGCCAAGGGGTCAGGACCTGGCATCGTCGGCCTTCCCGAGCAGGGTCTGCTTGGCGGAGTGGATATGGGCGCTCATGACGCTCTTGGCCCACGCGCTGTCATGGGCACGGAAGGCCTCGATGAGTTCGCGATGATGGTTGAAGCTGCGCGCGAGCTGCTGTGCCGTGTAGCGTCGAAACGTCTGCTGCACGATGGGCGCCTCTATGGCATTGGCGAGCGTGGACAACAGTCGTTCGTTCTGGCTGGCCAGGGCGATGACGCGATGAAAGTCGCGATTGAGCCTGCCCACGCGCGCGATGTACCCGGCGCCGTCCTCGTCGCCTCTGCATTCGATCTCGTCCTGCAGGCGGACCAGGGCGTCGATGTCGGCTTCGCTGATCCGCTCCGCCGCATGCCCGGCGATCTCGCTTTCGATCAGGACACGGAGCTCGAATATCTCCCGCATCTGTTCGGGGGTCCATCGCCGCACCACGGTGCCGCTGTTCGGCGTGAACAGGGCAAACCCGTCGGCGACCAACTGCCGCATGGCTTCCCGCACGGGTGTGCGCGAGGCCTTGAATTCCGCAGCGACTCTCTGCTCGGTGATGCGAGTGCCCGGTTCATAGTGCCCATCGATGATCTGCTCACGGATGGCGCCATAGATGCGGGAAGCAACGGTTTCCATGGGCGGCCCGGATCTCAGTGGCGTTCGAGCAGGGAGCCGAAGCCTTCGATGCGATCGGCAACGCCCGACTGTCGCAGGGCGTGCCAGTAGATGGCGGTGTTGATGGCCACCACCGGCTTCGCCAGCCAGGTCTCGGCGTCTCCTGCCAGGCGTGCCATGGCGAGGTTCGTGCCGACCTGGACCAGGCCATCGATATCATCGCCATCGAGCTCGAGCAGGGCGTTGCGCAACTGCGCTTGCGACACGTGGGCGATCTTCACCGGGCTCTCGCAACGCAAGCCCTTGATGCGCCTGACCTCGAAACCCGCTTCCTCGAAGAAGCGGACCACGTTCCTGTCGCCCACCGGGTGGTACGGCGTGATGACCGCAATCCGCTTCATGCCCAAGACCTGGAAGGAGGCCTCGCAAGCCTCCGATCCCATCGATACCGGCAGGCCGGTGCGCTCGTGCAGCTCTGCCTTCAGCTTGCGGCTGGCGGCGAGGCCATCCCAGAACGTCTCGGCGGAGATTCCCAGGACCAACCGATCCGGCTCGCAGGACATGGCCGAGTCGACGGCTTCGTCCTGGGCTTCGGCGATCAGGGCGATGAGGCGGTTGAAATCCCCGTCGTTGTTCAGGGGGATGTTGGGAATGCGTATCCGGCTGACGTGGTTCGTCACGCCGGGCGGGCGCATGGCGTCGAATTCGGGCTGCACGCTGGTGTTCGTCGACGGGACCAGGACGGCGAACTTGTGTCGCCATCCGAGTGAATCGGACATGGGGCCTCCGCGGATTCTTCAGGTGGGCATCGGCAAAATTGTATACGATTGGGCCGATTGGGCTGAAAATATTCTTGACTATCGGCTGAATTGTCGACAATGATGGCAGCCACTGTGAGGCGCGGCTTGTCCGGCAGTCTCCTGGGCTTCGCCCGCCGGGAGCGTCCGGCGGTGAGTTCGACCGAGGAACGGGAGACGGCCCGGGCCTGCCCGCATGGGCAGGCGAAAGCGGCTCTTCCGCCTTTCCGAAACCAGAATCGAGGTGAGATGTGCCCAACCCCCTGCTCAAGGTCGTCGAGCGCGACCAGATGCCCGATGCTGCAGCCGCGAGATGGGACGAGGACATGCGGGTCCGCGGTGAGGCGACCTTCATCGGCGTCGCCGCCAACTCGCCGGAACTGCTGTCCTGGTACTACGACAGTTTCTACGCCGACGTCTTCTATGGCGGACGGATTCCGGTTCGCCTGAAGGAGTTGCTCCGCATCAAGCTTTCGACGGAGCATGGCTGCGGGTTCTGCAACCTCGGCAACGAGCGCAAGGCACTCGCGGCGGGCATTCGCCGGGAGCAGATCGATGCACTCGCCGACATCGAGTCTCCGGTCTTCAGCGCCGAGGAACGGGCAGTGCTTCGGCTGGCCGACCAGATCAAGTTGTCCAACATGCAGGGGTCCCTGGATCCTGCCTTGTACGCCGCGCTTCGCGAGCATTTCGACGACGCCGAGATCTTCGAGCTCGGAATGACCGCCGGCATCCTGACGGGGATGGCGAAATTCCTGTTCGTATACGACCTGGTGAGCAAGGAAGACAACTGTCCCATTCTTGCGCCGACCAGGACGCAGAACCAGGGCGGTTGAACTCCGGCCTTCACTTCCTCTGGATCAATGGAGAATTTCGATGAGTGTTCGTTTGCTCGGTCGCATCGCTGCGGCCTGCTTGCTGGCGGTAGGGTGTTCCGCAGCCTTCGCGGCAAAGACTGCCTGGGACATGACCATCGTCTGGCCCGAAGGCAACCTCCATACGCGGGCCGCGCAGGAGTTTGCCAAGCGCGTAGGTGAAGCCACGAACGGCGAGCTGGCCATTACCGTGCACGCTGGCGGTGCGCTCGGCCACAAGGGGCCCGATATTCTCGCTGCGGTGAAGTCGGGCGTCGTACCGATCGGAGAGATGTCCCTGTTCCAGCAGGCCGGCACCGAGCCGTTCCTCAGCATCGAGACATTGCCGTTCCTCGTGAATGACCTCGACGAGCTTCGCGTCCTGCACGAGTACGCGCGTCCGGAGTTCGAGAGCATCTACAAGCGACACGACCAGATCCTGCTGTACCTGATCCCCTGGCCGAGCCAGAACATCTTCGCCAAGCGCCGCGCCGAGTCGATCGCCGATCTCGCGCGCGTGAAGATCCGTACGCAGGGCAAGCTGATCACCGATTTCATGTCCAACCTCGGCATGTCGCCGGTCCAGATGTCCTGGGGCGACGTCGTCCCTGCCCTGGCGACCGGGCGTATCGACGCCGTGGCGACCTCGTCCCCGTCGGCGATGGACGGGAAGTTCTGGGAGTTCTCGAAGTACATCCACCGGACCAACCACCTCTGGGCGACCAACGCACTGTCCGTCAATCGGGCCGCGTTCGAGAAGCTGACCGATGATCAGCGCAAGGCGGTAGTCGCCATCGCGAAAGAGGTGGAGGACAAGTACTGGAAGAGCAGCGCGAGCGAAGACGCCGAGAACCTGGCCCAGTTGGAGCGCAACGGCATGGTCGTGGTCCAGCCGACAGCCGGGTTCACCGCCGAAATGCAGAAGGTCGCCCGGCCGATGTGGGACCAGTTCGTGACGTCCGCGGGCAGCACTGCCAAGCAGGTGGTCGACGCCTATCTGAAGCGCACGAACCGCTAGCCTGGCGCCCGGTTTCCAGGCGTTTCATGAAAGCGCGGCTCGTTGGCGTAACCCAGGATTGATTCCGGCATGGGAAGACTGCATTCGATGATCGACCTGGCAGGGCGCGCGAGCGCCCGCCTGGCCGCGTTCCTGATGTACCTGCTCCTGGCGCAGATGGGGGCCGAGATCATCATCGGCGGAATCTTTCGTACCGAGCTTCGCTTCAACTACGAGTTGAGTACGTACAACCTTGCCGTCATCGCCGCCCTCGGCATGTCGCAGGCGCTGGCGAGCAACACCCACATCCGGGTGGTCGTCGTCCAACGGGCGCTTCCCGCTCGATTGGGGTGGCTGCTGGAGGTCGTCGCGACGGCGGTGTCGGTCGCCATATCCGCGTTCCTCGCGTATGCGATGTCCGCGCTGGCATACAGGTCGTGGCTTTCCGGCGCCCAGTCGTTCTACCCGAGCGAGACGCCGCTCGTGGTCCCGCAGAGCCTGCTCGCGATCGCGTTCTGCCTCTTCACACTGTCGGTTCTTTCGAGGCTCGGCAGGCTGATCGCCGACCCCTCGACGACCAGTTACGAATCCGGGAACGGCGAATAGAGAATGCTGGCCACGTCGACTTTCGTATTGCTGCTGTTGACCGTCCTGATCGGCGGCGGAGTCTGGATCGGGCTGTCCCTGATTGGCGTCGGGGTCGTATCGCTCGAAGTCTTTCGCTCCATGCCGGTTTCGGATCTGCTCTCCCAGAATGTCTGGAATACCCTGACGAGCCCCGAGTTGATCGCCCTCCCGCTGTTCATCCTGATGGGCGAGATACTGCATTTCACGAAAGCCGGGGAAATCCTCTTCAAGGGGCTGACGCCGATACTCGCCCGTGTTCCCGGGGGGCTGCTCCATATCAACGTTGCCGGCTCGATGATCTTCGCGGCGATGTGCGGATCGTCTGCTGCGACCGCGGCAACCGTCGGGCGGATTACCCTTCCGGAACTTGCGGCGCGCGGATACGACCGATCGCTCACCATCGGATCGCTGGCCGGTTCGGCTACTCTGGGCTTCCTGATTCCGCCGAGCATACCGTTGATCATCTACGGCATGCTGTCGGATACCTCCATCCTGCAGCTGTTCGTCGCGGGGATCGTGCCCGGGATCTTGCTGGCCTGCCTGTTCTCGGCGTACATCGTGGTCGCTACCTGGGCAAAGGGCATCTCGAAGGTCGGCAGGGATGCGCCCGAAGGGGACCCGCGGGATGTCTTGCGGCTTGCGCCCTTGCTGCTCCTGATCACGGCGGTCATCGGGTCGATGTATTTCGGGTTCGCCAGCCCGACAGAAGCGGCCGCGGTCGGCGCGGCGGGAGCGATGTGTCTGGGCGCAACGCAGCGCACGCTGAATCGGGAGCGACTCGTCGGCGCGGCCCTGGCCGCGGTGAACATGACGTGCATGATCATTCTCATCATGATTGGCGCCGTGTTCCTGTCGGTTGCCGCCGCCTTCCTGGGGATTCCGCAGTTCGTCGCGAGATCGGTCGCCGAATGGAATCTCTCGCCGATGGGAGTCGTGGTGGCCCTTATCGTGCTCTACATGGTCCTGGGTTGCCTGTTCGACGGGCTCTCGATGCTCGTGCTGACGCTGCCCGTCACGCTACCGCTGGTGTTGCAGGCCGGCTTCGACAAGATCTGGTTCGGCATCTTCCTGGTGATCGTCATCGAAATGGCGCAGATAACACCCCCCGTCGGCTTCAACCTGTTCGTGACGAGCACCATAAGCAAGGAGCGGATCGGGCGCGTCGCGTGGTACTCGCTGCCCTTCCTCTTTATCCTGGTGGGATTCGCACTGTTCGTCGGCCTGGTGCCCGGAATCACCTCGATCGGGCTGAATCCCCGGTAGGCATCACGAGGGCCCATCAAGTGTCCACCAACCTGCATGTCACGGCGGCGCGCGCGGACCGGCCACTGTCGGTCGGGATGATCGTCCCCACGACGAACTCCGTGAACGAAGCGGAATGGCGTTCCGTCCTCCCGGCGAGCATACGGCTTCACCTGGCCCGGATGGCCCTGCATGAGGATTCAGGCACCGAGGCAGGGCAGGAGCGCCTGTTGAACGACCTGCGCGATACGATTCCGGTGCTCTCCGAAGCGGGAATCGATGTGCTCGCGTATTGCTGCACGGCAGGATCGATGCTTCGCCCCCTGGAGCGCCTGTCGGGATTCATGTCGTCGCTGGCCGGCGTGCCCTCGGTTGCCACCGCGCCTGCGCTGGTGCAGGCGTGCCGCGCGATCGGGATCGAGCGGGTGGCCCTGGCGACGCCGTACCACGACGCATTGAATGAGCATGAGATCGCGTTCCTGGAAGGCAACGCCATCTCGGTATGCGGCGCGAAAGGACTGGGGATCGGCGCTGGCGGGCCTCATGAGTACGTGCGGATCGCACGCGTGCCGCAATCGGCGATCCTCGACCATGTGCGCTCGGTAGACCGATCCGACGCCGAGGCCGTACTGGTCAGCTGCACCGATTTCCCGACGTTCGGGCTGATCGAACAACTCGAACATGAACTGGGCAAGCCGGTGATCAGCAGCAACTCCGCGACGCTATGGGCCGTCTTGCGCGCGGCCGGCCGCAACGATGCCATCCCTGACCTGGGGCAGCTTCTGCGCAGCGGTTGAGCTGAATCGCTCTATGCCGAGGTCGGGCAGTACGAGGCGGGCCTCAAGCTGGAGATCTCCGCAATCGCTATGGTGGCGCTCTCCTTTTCCCTGACTATGGTGGCTTTCGTCACCATGATGCCCTGTCCCCAGGCGTGATCGCCTGGTTGCCGGATAGGCTGCAGGGAAACAAGCGGCGGTGGATCGACATCGGCAGGGTGGCGCGCACTCGCGGGTTGCGTCGACGCGATAATTCTTCTCCTCGATTTCGATGATTTTCGAGTCAATTCGAAAAAACCCTTATTGCAATGTCTCGTTGCCTGTCATTGAGATGACACGCCGCAAGAGAGTGTGCTGCTAGCCTTCCTCCCAGTGCTTTCGGGAGGAGACAAGAGTGCTTACGACAATTCGAACCATCGGGAACATGAAGAGAGGCTTGCGGCTCGTTTCTCTATCCTGCGTGGCTGGGGTGATCGCGCTCGCGAGCGCCTGCGGAGGTGGAGGCGGGGCCGGCGATAGTCCGTATCAGGCCACGTTGACATGGACCAAGTACGGCATGCCGCACGTTTCTGCGGACGATTGGGGTAGCGTCGGAATGGCGATGGGATACGCGCAATCGACCCACACGATCTGCGAGCTGTATGACCGCGTCATTGTCGCGAGCGGAAAGCAGGCCCTGTACAAGGGCCCTGGTGAGGGTGACGCGAATATCAACGCCGACCTTTACTACAAGTGGCTGAAAACGAAGGTGGATGCCTGGCTCGAAGAACCGGCGACGTCCGTCCAGTCGCCATCGCCGGATGCACGTGCGCTAATCGCCGGATGGGTTGCTGGCGTCAACAAGTACTTGGCCGAAGTCGGCGGCACGGACGGTATCCCGGACGCCCGATGCAGGGGAAATCCATGGATTCAGCCGCTGGACATGAACGATGCCTGGATGTATCAGGCAACGGTCTGGGAAACCGTCGGTTCGATCACCAACTCGGCGGGAATTCGCGCGGCCGTTCCGCCGGTCGCCGTTGCTTCACAGGCTTGTACCCAGGCTACCGGAATGGCACCGAAGTCGGCGTCCGCCGCCACAAGAGACGTGGTCTGGATGCCCCGTCAGAGCGACGTCCCTCCCGGAGCCGATGTCGTCGACAGCGATGAGCTCAAGCAGGGCGGAGTGGGCAGCAATGCCTTCGGCCTGGGCAAGGAGGTGACGAAGAACGGCAGCGGAATGCTGCTCTCCAATCCGCATTGGTATTGGGAAGGCTCCAACCGATTCTACCGGGCGCACATAACGATCCCCGGCAAAGTCAACGTCATCGGCGCATCGTTCATCAATACGCCCTGGATTCTGAAGGGGCATAACGAACACGTCGGCTGGACGCTGACTCTTTCCACCGCCCGGCGCGCCGGCTACTGGGGATTGACGCTCGATCCGGAAGATCCGACCCGGTACCTCTACGAAGGTGGGTACGAGCCGATGACGGCCACTTGCGTGACGGCAGAGGTCAAGCAACCTGACGGGACGGTTTCCAACATTACCAAGGCCTTCTACTCGAGCCGTTGGGGCCCGGTCCTTCGAACCAACACCTTTCCGTGGACAACCACGAAAGCGTACTCCTCACGGGATGCAGGCGAGGGGCTTCGTTCGATCGATCAGTTCATCGCCCAAGCGAGTGCACGCAACGTAGAGGAACTCGCCGCGATTCTGAACAAGTACGCCGCTTACGGCACGAATACCACCGCTGCGGACTCCAGTGGGCGGGCGTGGTACGGAGATGTGGGACACGTGCCCAACGTGTCGGCGGCCCAGGTGAGCGGCATCAGCGGCTCGTCGCCCGGGGCCTGTCTCGACCAGGATGTAGGCGTTGCGCAATGGGCGAATCGCTACCCGGTGCTGGACGGTTCTCGTGCGGATTGTGCTTGGCAGAACGATCCTGATGCCGTACCGGGCCTGGCCGGGCTCGCGAGCGCGCCCAACATCTTCCGGGACGACTACGTAACTCAGTCCAACGACAGTTACTGGGTCACCAATCCGAACCAGCCGCTGGAGGGCTTCACACAGCTTTTCGGCCCGGAACGTACGGCACGAACACTTCGTACGCGGATGGGGCTCAAGATCGTCGAAAACAGGGTCGCAGGTACCGATGGTCTCGGGGCGCCGCTGTTCGACCTTGAAACGTTGGAGTCCGCAATGTTCAGCAACGAGATCATGAGTGCGGATCTCGGGCGCGATGCACTGGTGGCCCAGTGTGCGGCGGCCGGCTACACATGGAACGGCGTTGATCTGAACCTCGCGTGCCATACGTTGCAGAACTGGGATCGTCGATACAACCTGACCAGTCGCGGAGCTGCTGTATGGCGTCGCTTCGCACAGAACGGTGGCCTCGTGTGGGCAGTTCCGTTCAATCCTGATGATCCGGTGAACACTCCGAACACCCTGGCGGCGTCAGATCCGCGGGTGATGGACGCGCTTGCTGAAGCGGTCACCGATCTGAACGCCGCACATATCCCTCTTGATGCTCCGTTCGGTGATGTCCAGGGAGTCACGCGACAAGGCGAGAGAATCCCGATCCACGGGGGGCATACTACTGATGGTACTTTCAACGTGATCCCAAGCGTCGGGGAACTCATTGACGGTGTCGGCTGGATTCCGAACACTGCGCGAACCGGTGCGAGCTTCATCATGGCAGTCGAGTTCGGTCCCGATGGTCCCAAGAGTGAGGCCGTTCTGACCTACTCGCAGTCCACCAATCCGGACTCGCCTCACTATGCCGACCAGACGAAGCTGTACTCCGAGTACGGTTGGGACAGGAACCACTTCACGCCGGAAGAAGTTACGGCGGCGGCGGTAAGCTCGCAAACTTTGGAGACGCCGCGATTCTGATTCTCCCTGGCCCGGTGCCCGCGGCCACGCGGGCACCCGTTGTTCAAAGCAGGATGCAGCGCAAGGAAGCAAGTCCGGATCGGCATGCCGCACTGATTCAATTTCTGGAGTCGGCGCCTTGGGCGACGATACTTTCGTCGGCCGAATGGGAGCTCGTCGCCAGGTCGGCGCGGTACCGGTTTGTCGCAAAGCACCAAGCGCTCTTCCATGCCGGTGATGCCTCAGAATACTGGTACGGCGTTATCGATGGGCTCCTTGTCCAGGTGATCGTCTCCGAAGGGGGGCAGAGCGCCCAGCTTGCTACTGCCCAGCGACGAACCTGGTTCGGGGAGGGAACGCTCCTGCGATCGGAACGTTGGCGCTACGATTGCATCGCCCTCAGGGCGACTCAGGTGGCGGCAATTCCGGCCGCAACGTTCGATTCCCTGCGGCAGACCAGCATTCCCTTCAATCACTATCTGCAGAACCTGCTCAATGCGCGACTCGCCTTCTACGTGGGCCTGCTCGGTGCAGAACGAACGCAGGACCCCGATGTCCGGATGGCAAAGCTCATCGCCAGCTTCTTTCAGCCCGACCTGCATTCGCCGGCGGACATGATGTTGAAGTTGACCCAGGCGGAGCTCGGGTCGATGGCGGGAATGTCGCGCCAGCGCGCCAACCTCGCTCTCCGTCGCTTGCAGGAAAAGGGCTTAATTGAGATTCGTAGCGCGGGGGATATTCGCGTCGTGAGCGTCGGCGGCCTCAGTAGCCTTACTTCGATAGAAGATCGCGATTCATTCACTCGGTAGCGAAGGCCGGGCTCGGTTGTTAATCTCCACGTTGGGAACCCCGGCGCGCGGCTGGTGACCAGCACCACACGTATATCCTCAATACCCCAACACCCTCGGCAGCCAGATCGAGATCTCCGGGAACGCGATCAGCGCGACGAGCAGGATCAGCATGGCGGCGACGAACCAGAGCACCCAGCGCACGGTCTGCTCGATGCCGATGCCGGCGAGCTTGGAGGTGATCATCAGGTTGACGGCCAGCGGCGGGGTGAACTGGCCGATGGCGACCATGTAGGTCAGGATCACGCCGAACCAGACGGGGTCCCAGTTGTAGAACCGCATGATCGGCATCAGCAGCGGCACGAAGATCAGGAAGATCGAGATGCCGTCGAGCACCATGCCCACGATCATCAGCAGCAGGACGAGCACCGCCATCACGCCCCATTCGCCCAGGCCCGAATGGATGAGCGCGTTGGCGATCGGGTCGATCAGGCTGAGCGTGGACAGCGAGTAGGCGAACACGCCCGCCAGCGCCACGACCGTCATGATGACGGCCGAGATCTCCGCGCCCTCCGAGAAGATGGCGAACACGTCGCGCGGCTTGATGCTGCGGTAGACCACCATGCCCACGAACAGGCCGTAGAACACCGCCACCACGGCCGCCTCGGTGGGCGTGAACCAGCCCGCGCGCATGCCGCCCAGGATGAGCACCGGCGCGGCCAGCCCCCACGAGGCCTCGCGCAGGCTCTTCCAGAACGGCGGGCGCGGCTGCTCGGCCTCGAGCGCCCCCATCTTGTGGCGCCGCGCCAGCCACACCGCCGGCACGATGAGCGCCAGCCCCGCCAGCACGCCGGGCACCATGCCGGCGGCGAACAGCGCCGGCACCGAGGCGCCGGGCACCATCACCGAGTACACGATCATCGCCACCGACGGCGGGATGAGGATGTCGGTGGCCGCCGCGGCGCCCACCACCCCGGCCGAGTACGGGCGCGGG
>CAYZBJ010000034.1:0-25361 GCA_964476625.1 uncultured Burkholderiaceae bacterium
TGACCTTCCTCGACACGCCGGGCCACGAGGCGTTCACCGCCATGCGCGCCCGCGGCGCGAAGGCAACCGACATCGTGATCCTCGTCGTGGCCGCCGACGACGGCGTGATGCCGCAGACCGCCGAGGCGATCGCCCATGCCCGCGCGGCCGGGGTGCCGCTGGTGGTGGCGCTCAACAAGATGGACAAGCCCGAGGCGAATCCGGAGCGGGTCAAGCAGGAGCTGGTCGCCCACGAGGTCATCCCCGAGGAGTACGGCGGCGATGTCCCGGTGGTGCCGGTTTCGGCCAAGACCGGCGATGGCGTCGACGACCTGCTCGAGAACGTCCTGCTGCAGGCCGAGGTGCTCCAGCTCGAGGCGCCCGCCGAGGGTGCCGCCAAGGGGCTGGTGATCGAGGCCCGGCTCGACAAGGGCCGCGGTCCCGTCGCAACCGTGCTGGTCATGGCCGGCACCCTGCGCAAGGGCGATGTCGTCCTCGCGGGCGCCTCCTTCGGGCGGGTCCGGGCAATGCTCGATGAAACCGGCCGTCCGATCCAGGCGGCCGGCCCCTCGATCCCGGTCGAGATCCAGGGCCTGGCCGAAGTGCCGGCCGCCGGCGAGGATGTCATCGTGCTGGGCGACGAGCGCCGGGCCCGGGAGATCGCGCTGTTTCGCCAGGGCAAGTTCCGCGACGTCAAGCTGGCGCGCCAGCGGGCGGCCAAGCTCGAGAACATCTTCGAGAAGATGGCCGATGGCGACGCCAACAAGTCGCTGGCGCTGATCATCAAGGCCGACGTGCAGGGCTCCCAGGAGGCGCTGTCGCATGCCCTCCAGAAGCTGGCGACCGACGAGGTGAGCGTCCAGATCATCCACCAGGCGGTGGGCGGCATCAACGAGTCCGACGTCAACCTGGCGGCTGCCTCCGGCGCGGTCCTGATCGGCTTCAACGTGCGCGCCGACCAGCAGGCCCGGCGTGTCGCCGAGGGCAACGGGGTCGAGATCCGCTACTACAACATCATCTACGACGCGGTCGACGACGTGAAGGCGGCCATGGGCGGCCTGCTGTCGCCGGAGAAGAAGGAGCAGGCGATCGGCCTGGTCGAGATCCGCGAGATCTTCCGGGTCTCCAGGGTCGGCAACATCGCCGGTTGCATGGTCCTCGAAGGCGCGGTGCGCCGGGGCGCGAACGTGCGGTTGCTGCGCGACAACACGGTCATCTGGACCGGCGAGCTCGATTCCCTCAAGCGCTTCAAGGACGATGTCCGCGAGGTCAAGGAAGGCTTCGAGTGCGGCTTGTCCCTGAAGGGCTACGACGACATCAAGACCGGCGACCAGCTCGAGGTCTTCGAGGTCACGGAGGTCGCGCGTACGCTCTGAGCGTACGCGCCATCGCCACGACATGGGACGACACCGGACTGTCCAGACCCCGAGGGGTGTGCGGGTCACCGAGCAGGTTCACCACGAACTTGCCGAGATGATCCGTTCGGAGGTCAAGGATCCGCGTGTCGGCCTCGTGACCCTGACCGGGGTCGAGCTGACCCCGGACTACGCCGTTGCCCGCGTGTACTTCACCGTGCTGCCCGACGATGCCGAAACGGTCGACAGCACTCTCGATGGCCTGCGGCATGCCGCGGGTTTCCTCCGATCGCAACTCGGGCGGCGCGTACGGATCCACACGACGCCCGAACTGCGTTTCGTCCATGACCGCTCGACCGAGCGCGGGATGCAGATGTCCCGCCTGATCGACGAGGCCAACGCCCGCCAGGCGGACGATTGAGCCAAACCCAGGCTCTCCAGGGGGCCTGCATATCGATGAACCAGACCGGGAAAGGGCGCCGCGGACCGCGCGCCCGTCACGATGGGGTGTTGCTGCTCGACAAGCCGACCGGCCTGTCGTCCAACGCCGCACTGATGAGGGCGAGGCGCGCTCTCGGCGGAGCGCGGGCGGGCCATGGCGGGACGCTCGATCCGCTCGCCTGCGGCCTGTTGCCGCTGCTCTTTGGCGAGGCCACCAAGTTCGCCCACGGGCTGCTCGACGCCGACAAGACCTATCTTGCGGAACTGCGCCTCGGGCAGACCACGACGACCGGGGATGCCGAGGGCGAGGTTCGCGTCGATCGTCGCGACCGGCTCGATGGCATCGACATGCGGTGTTGCGAGGCAGTGCTCGAGCGCTTCGTCGGCGAGATCGAGCAGGTCCCGCCGATGTATTCGGCGCTCAAGCGCGACGGCAAGCCCCTCTATGCGTATGCCCGGGCAGGCCAGACCCTCGACCGGCCGGCCCGGCGGATCCGCATCCACCGGATCGAGCCGCTCGGTTTCGATGGCGAGCGGCTGCGTATCCGGGTCGCCTGCAGCAAGGGAACCTATATCCGGGTACTCGCCGAGGACATCGGCGAAGCGCTCGGCTGCGGCGCCCACCTGTCGGCCCTGCGCCGCGAACGGGTGGGCAAGCTGGCCATCGAGGATGCCATCACCCTCGATGAGCTCCTCGGGCTCGACGAACCGGCGGCAGCGGCGCGCCTCGCACCCATGGACTCGCTGCTCGGCGACCTGCCGGCGATCGAACTCGACTCCGCCGACGCAGCGCGCTTCGGCCACGGGCAAAGGCTGCGCCTGCCCGCGGCGACCGGGCCCGCCGGCATGGCCCGGGTCTACGGTCCGGCGGGCCTGCTCGGCCTCGCCAGGTTCGAGGCCGGACTCCTCGCGCCGACCCGCCTGGTGGCGATGGCCGAGGCCCCCGCGGCTGCCCGGCATGGCGACCTCGGCGCCACCGAAACCGAAAACGAATCCTCCCTCACCACGACATCCGGGAACACCCCCAAATGAGCATTGCCATCCGGAACATCGCGATCATCGCGCACGTCGACCACGGCAAGACGACCCTGGTCGACCAGTTGCTGCGCCAGGCCGGAACCTTCCGGGCCAACCAGCAGGTCACCGAACGCGTCATGGACAGCGGCGACCTGGAACGCGAGCGCGGCATCACCATCCTCGCCAAGAACTGCGCGGTCGAGTACGAGGGCACCCGCATCAACATCGTCGACACTCCCGGGCACGCCGACTTCGGTGGCGAGGTCGAACGCGCGCTGTCGATGGTCGACGGCGTCCTGCTGCTGGTCGATGCGGTCGAAGGACCCATGCCCCAGACCCGCTTCGTGACCCGCAAGGCGCTTGCGCTGGGCCTCAAGCCGATCGTGGTGGTCAACAAGATCGACCGGCCAGGCGCTAGGCCGGACTGGGTCGTCAGCCAGACCTTCGACCTCTTCGACCGGCTCGGCGCCACCGAGGAGCAGCTCGACTTCCCGGCAGTCTATGCCTCGGCGGTCAACGGCTTTGCCCTGGCCGCGCACGGCGACCTGCCGCCCGGGCCCCTCGACGCGACGTCGGCCGCCGCCGCCGGGCTGAGCATGCGTCCGCTGTTCGACGTGATCCTCGCCCAGGTCCCGGCGCGCGGCGACGATCCGGACGGGCCGCTGCAGTTCCAGATCTCGGCGCTCGACTACTCCAGCTACGTCGGGAAGATCGGCATCGGCCGGATCAACCGCGGCCGGGTGCGCGCCGGCCAGACGGTGAGCATCCTCAATGGTGATCCGGCCGAGACGGGCATTGCGCCGGTCACCGGCAAGGTCAACCAGGTCCTGCGCTTTGCCGGGCTCGAGCGCACCGTGGTCGAGGAAGCCGAGGCGGGCGACATCATCGCCATCAACGGCATCGAGGAAATCGGCATCGGGTCGACCCTGTGCGATCCCCGACACCTCGAGGCCCTGCCGGTGCTCACCGTCGACGAGCCGACGATGACGATGGAGTTCCTCGTCAATACCTCGCCGATGGCCGGGCGCGAAGGCAAGTTCGTCACCAGCCGCCAGCTTCGCGAACGGCTCGAGCGCGAGCTCAAGAGCAACGTCGCCCTGCGCGTCGAGTTCACGGCGGATTCCGACACCTTCGTGGTGTCGGGGCGTGGCGAACTCCACCTGACGATCCTGATCGAGAACATGCGCCGGGAGGGGTACGAGCTGGCGGTCTCGCGTCCGAAACCCCGGATCCGGATGGTCGAAGGCCGGCGCGAGGAGCCCTACGAGATCCTCTCGATCGATCTCGAGGAGGCCCACCAGGGCCCGGTGATGGAACTGCTCGGTCGCCGGCGCGGCGAACTGACGAACATGGAATCCGATAGCCAGGGCAGGGCCCGGCTCGAGTACCGGGTTCCCGCCAGGGGCCTGATCGGGTTCCACAACGAGTTCCTCAACATGACCCGGGGCACCGGCATCGCCAGCCATGTCTTCGATGACTACGGCCCCTGGGCGGGCGAGATCGAAGGGCGGCGCAACGGCGTGCTCATCTCGCAGGACGATGGCGCGGCGGTTGCCTACGCACTCTGGAAACTGCAGGACCGTGGCCGCATGTTCGTCAAGCCCAACGAGCCCCTCTACGAGGGCATGATCATCGGCATCCACAGCCGGGACAACGACCTGGTCGTCAATCCGATCCGGGAGAAGAAGCTCACCAACGTGCGCGCCTCCGGCAAGGACGAGCACATCATGCTGGTCCCGCCGATCGAGCTGACCCTCGAGCGGGCGGTCGAGTTCATTGCCGACGACGAGCTCGTCGAGGTCACGCCCAAGAGCATTCGGCTACGCAAGCGGATGCTCAAGGAGCATGAACGCAAGCGGGCATCGAGGGAATCCGAGGTCGCCTGAGCGGCCATCGGGGATGCGCATCGGGGGGTGCCTGCGCATCGCCCGAGAGCCGCATCAGGCGGTGTTTTCGGCACGACTGAATCGCGGATACAACAGTCTGCGCAACTTGCACGCCAAGGACTTGCCCCGTCATCACATTTCTGTTGTTGGCGATGACAAAGCGCGTCATTCTTCGCGGTGTGATCGGGTATCGATCATGTCTTCCCCAAGAAATCAAAGGAGGGTGATCCATGGCGACTGCCAAGGGTGCGAAGAAGACCGCAGCCAGGAAGCCGGCTGCGAAGAAGGTAGCCGCCAAGCCGGCGGCGAAGAAGGCCGCGGCGAAGAAGCCCGCCGCGAAAAAGGCAGCGGCCAAGAAGCCGGCTGCGAAGAAGGTAGCTGCCAGGCCGGCGGCGAAGAAGGCAGCGGCCAAGAAGCCTGCCGCCAAGAAGGCAGCGGCGAAGAAGCCGGCCGCCAAGAAGGTCGCAGCGAAGAAGCCCGCCGCCAGGAAGCCCGTGGCGCGCAAGCCGGCGGCCAAGGCAGCAGCCAAGAAGCCCGCCGCCAAGACGGCAGCCAAGAAGCCCGCCCGCAAGCCCAATGCCGCGTTCATGGCAGCCAAGACCCCCAGCCCCGAGCTGGCGGCCGTGATCGGTGACAAGGCCGTGCCGCGTACCGAGGTGGTCAAGAAGATCTGGGAATACATCAAGAAGCACAACCTGCAGGACTCCGCCAACAAGCGGATGATCAATGCCGACGACAAGCTTCGCGTGCTGTTCGGCAAGCCGCAGGTATCGATGTTCGAGATGACGGCCCTGGTGAACAAGCACCTGTCGTAATTGCCCGCGAGGGCATCGCAGCACGGGGGCGATCGAAGGATCGCCCCTTTTTTCGCCTATTTCCGGCGCCAGTAGGCGGGGTTCGCGTAGGTATTCTTGAGCATGTCGATGAACATGCGAACCCGCAGCGGCAGCCGGCGGCGCTCGGCGAACACCGCGTGGATGGCCGTGCCGGGAGCAGCGAACTCGTCCAGGACGGTCAGCAGGCGCCCCTCGCGCAGGTCGTCGCCGATCTCCCACAGGGAGCGCCAGGCCAGGCCCTGGCCGGCGAGCGCCCAGTCGTGCAGCACGGCCCCGTCATTGCATTCGAACGGGCCGTCGCCGCGCACCGCGTAGGACTCGCCATCGACGATGAACTGCCATCCGCGCGACTGGTTCGCCTCCGGGCCCAGGGTCAGGCAGCGGTGTCCGCCAAGCTCGTCGGGATGCCGCGGCGTGCCATGCCGCTCGAGGTAGGCGGGGCTTGCGACGACCGCCCGGCTGTTGTCGGCCAGTTTGACCGCCACCAGGTTCGAATCCTCCAGGCTGCCGATCCGGATCGCGAGATCGACGCCCTCGTTCACGATGTCGGCGATGCGGTCCGAGAGCAGGAGGGTGATGCTGACCTCCGGGTGCTCGGCAACGAAGGCCGGGACCAGCGGGGCGACATGCTGGCGACCGAAGCCGGCGGGGGCGGTGATGCGCAGGTGGCCGCTGGCCTTCACCCCGCCGAGGGTGACCGAGGCTTCGGCGTCGTGCATCTCGCGCAGGATCCGCTGGCAGTCCTCCAGGAAAGCGGTGCCTTCGAAGGTGAGCGTGACGCGCCGGGTGGTCCGCTGCATGAGCTTGACGCCGAGCCGCTCCTCGAGGGCGTCGATGCGTCGCGAGACGACGGCGGGCGAGAGGCCTTCGGCGCGCGCTGCCGCGCTCAGGCTGCCGCGCGCGGCCACGGCGGCAAAGGTGGCGATCTGCTTGAAACGGTCCATCGAGGTGGAATTCCCGAAGGCGGGGCCCCAAGCTTACCGCCGCCCGTCGACTGGCGCCCACGGCCCGCGCCGCCAGTGAAGCCACAGCCGCCGTCCGTCCGCTGTGGGCCTTCGGCCACTGGGCCCGGGCGCATGATTCGCCGATAGATCCGACGCCAGGACCATGTCGTGGTACTGGCCAGCCTGTGGAGGCCCTTGCCTGTAATGTCCCTGCGTGTTCGCCTGGTTGCGCTGGTCACCGTTCTCGCGGTCGCGATGACGGCGGTCGCATTCCTGCTGCCGAACCTGGCTCTCGAGTCGGCAGGCGCCCTCGTGTGGAAGGAGCGGCGCGAGGCAGCCGAAGCCGGCCTGCGTCGCGAATGGAGCAATGCGGTTCGCGACCTTGCCGTCACCGGCCCGATGCTCGAACGCACACTCGATGCCCCGAGTGCGGCCGTCGCTTCCCAACGGCTCGACCGCGCCGTCGTCGCGGCAGGCGCCTCGCGCGGCTGGGTCCAGTCCGCCCGCGGCTCCCTGGTCGCCGAGCAGGGTGAGGGCCTGAACTTCCGGGGCACGCAGGCACTCGCGCCACTGCTCGCGACGGCGCGCAACGCCGGCCGCGCGTCGGGGCTCGTATTCGACGGCCAGCGCGCGGCCTGGGTCGATATCGTCGGCGTTCCGAACACCGACACGGCAGGCGTCCTCGAGTTGTCGATCGATTCGAAACTGGCTCGCCGCTTCGCCAGCTCGGTTGGCGTGGAGATCGCGCTGGCCGGCGTACCCGCTGCCGGCAGCGGCACCCTGGTACTGGGTTCGGATGCGACGACCAGCCGCCAGCAGCAGCTGTTCGATGCCGCGGCCTCGGCCGATGCCCTGCGTCGCGCATCGGATACCGGGAACGACGCCGAATCGGTTCGGCTGGTGCGGCTCGAGGCGCACGAGGGCGCGACCCTGGTCGGGGCCATCGCCGCCCGCGACAGCGGCGCCGGCGCCCTGCTCGAGGAGTACCGCCTGGTCATGGCACTGGCGCTGCTCGCGATCGGCCTGGGCGGGATTCTCGCCATCGCCTTTGCCGCCAGTTCGGTGCGCAAGGGGATCCTGGCACTCGATCGGGCGGCCCGCGAACTCATCGCCGGACGGGGGCAGTACCAGCCGGTCGTCCGTGCCGGCCGCGACGAACTCGCGCGCCTGTCGAAGACCTTCAACACCATGCACGAGGCGGTCCACCAGCGCGAACAGCGGATTCGCCAGGCCGCCTATCGGGACCCGGTGACCCGGCTGCCGACCCGGGTGCTCTTCGATGAGCGCGGTGGCGCGATGCTCGCCTGGGTGCGCGCCAAGGAGCGCAAGGTGAGCCTGATGCTGCTCCAGGTCGACCAGCTTCGCGAGATCAACGACACGCTCGGCCGCCAGGCCGCCGAGCAGGTCCTGGCCGAGCTGGCCGAGCGCTTCCGCGGCGTGCTGCGCGGTACGCGGATGCTGGCACGCGAAGACGGGAAGTCCGAGCCGCAGGAGGGATCGGTGCTCGCCCGGACCGGTCCCTACGAGTTCGCGGTGATGCTGCGCGACTGCGACCCGGTGACCGCCCGCAACGTGGGCATGCGCCTGGCCGACATGGCCGGGCGGCCGTTTCGACACGAAGGCCAGACCCTGGGCATCGCGTTGCGGGTCGGGGTAGCCGGCTATCCGGTCCATGGCGCCACCATTCCCGACCTGATGCAGTCCGCGGACTACGCGCTCGTGGGCGCCGCGGCCGATATCGGCGGGGTGGCGATCTTCGACCCCGCGTTCGAAACCGAGAGGGAGCGCCAGCTCGGGGTGCAGGCCGACCTGCGCATGGCCCTGGAGCGGCGCGAACTCCACATGGTGTTCCAGCCGAAGATCTCGCTCGGCGCCGAATCGGGCCTGATGGCCGAGGCGCTGATGCGCTGGGTCCATCCCGAGCGCGGCCCGCAGAATCCGGCGGAATTCGTCGACTTCGCCGAGAAGACCGGCTTCATCAGCAAGCTCACCGCCTGGGCGATCGACGGGGCGCTGCGGCATGCCGCTGAATGGAGCCGGGACGGCCTGCCGATGACCATCTCGGTCAATCTCTCGCGGCGTGACCTGATGAACCCGGAGTTTCCCGCCCAGGTGGTCGCGGCCTTGCGCCAGCACGGGCTGGCCGGTTCGGCCCTGAGCTTCGACATTCCGGACGGGGTATTGCTGGGCGCTCCGGCGATCGTCACCCGCAACATGGAGCTGTTGTCGCGGGTCGGGGCGATGTTCGCGGTCGATGATTTCGGTAGCGGCTTCGGCTCGATCGACGAGCTCCAGAAGCTGCCGCTGCACAGCCTGAAGATCGATCGGCGCTATGTCGGCGCGATGTGCGAGGATCCGCGCGCGGCGATCATCGTGCGCGCCGTGATCGAACTGGCCCGCTCGATGGGGCTGCAGTCGGTCGCCGAAGGGGTGGAGACCGCCGAGCAGCTCGCGCTGCTGCGCGAGATGGGTTGCGACCAGGCGCAGGGATACTACGTCGGTCGCCCACTCACCCGCGAGGACTTCGAGGTCTGGGTTCGCCACCAGGCGGCCAAGTACGGGGTGCAGGGTGCGAATCGCCGCTTGCGGCCGCGGATGGCGCACGCCCTGGCAGAACTCGACGCCGCCGACACGATACTGGTGGGAAGCGCGGCCGATGCCGAGCCGGTCTCGGAGTCGACGACCGATCCGGTCGACGATCCGGCGACCGTGACGTGGGCCGCTGCGCCCATCGACGTCATCGCCAGTCCGCCGGGCGGAACCGCAGCCGAGGGCTAGGAGTCCACGAACGGATCACCCGCATCCGCTCGTCCCTTCCGCATCCGTTCGCTACACCGAAGCGCTTCGGCGCGTTTCGCCGAGAGCTCCAAGCCGCGCCAGGGCGGCATCGAGCGTGGTCTCGCGCTTCGCGAAGCAGAAGCGGATCCGGTGCTCGTCGCGGCCGTCGCTGCGAAACGCCGACACCGGTACCGCCGCGACCCCGATCGTCGACGTCAGCCAGCGACAGAAATCGGCATCGCCCAGGTCGCTGATCGCGGTGTAGTCGCAGACCACGAAGTACGTGCCCTCGCAAGGCCGGGCGCGCAATGCGGTGCCGGCCAGGCCGGCGAGGAAGCGGTCGCGCCGTGCCTGGTAGAAATCGGCCAGGCCGAGGTAGGGCGCGGGGTCGTCCAGGTACGCCGCCAGGCCCGCCTGCATCGGGGTGTTGACCGTGAACACGTTGAACTGGTGGACCTTGCGGAACTCGGTCATCAGTGATGCCGGGGCCACGCAATAGCCGACCTTCCAGCCGGTGACATGGAAGGTCTTGCCGAATGACGAGATCACGAAGCTGCGCTCGCGCAGCGCCGGATGGGCGCTCAGCGACCGGTGCGCCGCGCCGTCGAACACCGTGTGCTCGTAGACCTCGTCGGAGATCACGACGAGGTCGTGGCGCTCGGCCAGCGCGGCGAGCCGCTCGACATCATCGGCATCGATCACGGTGCCGGTCGGATTGTGCGGCGAATTGATCATGATCGCGCGGGTGGCCGGCCCGGCGGCGGCCTCGACGCGGTCCCAGTCGATCCGGTAGTCCGCCGTCATCGGCACCGCCACCGCGCGGCCCCCGGCGAGTTCGATGCCCGGCACATAGCAGTCGTAGACCGGTTCGATCACGATGACTTCGTCACCGGCGCGGACCACCGCGAGCAGGGCGGTCAACAGGGCCTGGGTGGCCCCGGCCGTCACGGTGATCTCGGTGGCCGGATCGTAGGTCACGGCATGGCAAGCATGGATCTTGCGGGCGATCGCCTCGCGCAGCGCCGCCACGCCGGCCATGGGCGGGTACTGGTTGTGGCCGGCGGCCATCGCCGCGGCCACGGCCTCGACCAGCTTCGGGTCGCACTCGAAATCGGGAAAACCCTGGCCGAGGTTGATGGCGCCGTGCGTTTCGGCAAGCGCCGACATCACGGTGAAGATCGTCGTGCCGACCGATGGGAGCTTGCTGTCAATCTTCATGTGCCCGCCCAGATGATGGCGCCCCGGTGCGCCGGGCAAAGCGCCGATTATAGGATCGCCGTGCGCTGCGCCGTCGTGCCGGGCCGGTGCAGACGGGCCTGCCAGGCGTCGTCCTCGGGGCGCGCGATCCGCAGGCCGCGGGCGAGTGCGCGCCGGCGCAGCGCGAGGAGTTGCCGGTCGCGGCTGAGCAGCCAGCCCACGCCCCGGTGCAGGGCGAGGTCGAGGAAGACCTGGTCGTCGGGGTCCCGGCAGGTGAGGTCGGTTGCCGGGACCGGCAGGCCCATCCGTCCGTGGCAATCGAAGCGCAGCAGGGCGCGGGCGCGCTGCGTGGGCTCGAGGCGCAGGCGCGGATACGCCAGGACCCGCTCGAATTCGTCCCGGATGCGCGGCAGCGTCGGCAGGATCAGCTGGCCGTCCTCGACCGCTTGCCCGAGGCTGCGGGTCACCGGGTCGTCGTAGACGAGCCAGGCGAGCCAGACATTGGTGTCGAGAATCGCTTCCATGCCATCATCGCGGCTTTGCTCCGCTGCTCTCCAATCGTCGATGCTGATCGTTCTTTCCCCGGCCAAGCGCCTGGATTTCGAGACTCCGTCCACCCGCCTGGCCGATGGGCGGCCGGCGATGATCGCCGAATCGCGGCGCCTCGTCGAGCGCCTGCGGGGCTATGCGCCGGCCGACCTGGCCCGGTTGATGGGCATCAGCGATACGCTCGCCAGCCTCAATGCCGCCCGCTACGAGCAGTGGAAGACGCCCTTCACGCCGGCCAACGCGAAGCCGGCCGTGCTCGCCTTCGCCGGTGATGTCTACGACGGGCTGCGCGCCGGATCGCTCGACGATGCCGGGCTCGACTGGGCCCAGCAACACCTGCGGATTCTATCGGGCCTGTACGGTGTGCTGCGCCCGCTCGACCTGATCCAGGCCTATCGGCTCGAGATGGGCACGCGCCTGCCGAACGAACGCGGCCCGGACCTGTACAGCTTCTGGGGATCGCGCATCGCGAACGCCCTGCGCCGGGCCATGGCCGATGCCGGCGCCGGGGTGCTCGTCAACCTCGCCTCGCAGGAATATTTCCGCAGCGTCGACCGCGCCCGATGGCGAGCACCGATCATCCAGCCGGTGTTCGAGCAATGGCATGGTGGTCGATGGAAGATCATTTCCTTCGATGCCAAGCGCGCCCGGGGGGCGATGACCCGGTTCGCGATCGACCAGCGGCTCGATCGCGCCGAGGGCCTGAAGGATTTCGATCGCGACGGCTATGCCTTCGATCCGGCCGCATCCGACGACCTGCGCTGGGTGTTCCGGCGACCTTGATAGTGGGCGGTGCATAGGGCGGTGCTAGCCGTCGGCCCCGCGCAGGATGAGCGGCTCTGCTTCGAGCTTCACCCCGAAGCGGGCGAGCACGGCGTGCTGGATCCGGGTGGCCAGCGCGAGCAGCGCGGCGCCGGACGCGCGGCCGTGGTTGACCAGCACCAGCGCATGGCGTTCGTGCACGCCGGCGTCGCCGTCGCGATGGCCCTTCCAGCCGTCTCGCTCGATCAGCCAGGCCGCGGGCAGCTTGGCCAGGCCTTGGCCCGCCGGCCAGGCCGGGAGCTCGGGATGGCGCTCGCGCAAGCGCTCGAGGGTGGCGGTGTCGACGATGGGGTTCTTGAAGAAGCTGCCAGCATTGCCGAGGACGGCCGGGTCGGGCAGGCGGGCGCGCCGCAGGGCGATGACGGCGTCGGCGATCGCGCGGGCGCTGATGGGCGCACCGGCATGGGCGAGTTCCTTGCGGATGTCGCCGTAGTCGAGCCGGGGCTCGAGGGTGCGCGAGAGCGCGAGCCGGACCGACAGGATCAGCCAGTTGCGATGGTCCGGCGACTTGAACGCGCTGTCGCGATAGCCGAAGCGACAGTCGGCGCCCGTGAAACGCCGGCGCTCGCCCGTATCGAGATCGACGGCGTCGAGCGATTCGAAATGCTCGGCGAGTTCCGCGCCGTAGGCGCCGATGTTCTGGATCGGCGCCGCACCGACGCTGCCCGGGATGAGCGACAGGTTCTCCAGTCCGCACAGCCCCTCGGCCAGGGTCCATTCGACCAGCGCCGGCCAGTCTTCCCCCGCGGCCGCTTCGATGAGGACCCGACGGCCGTCATCGGCCACGACGCGGCGTCCTGCGAGGGCGACCCGCAGGATCCGGTCGATGTATCCGGTGGCGAGCAGCGTGTTGCAGCCGGCTCCCAGTACTTGCGCCGCGGGGCCCGATCCGAGCCAGCGCAGGAGGGCGGGGAGCTCCCGGGTGTCGCGCAGGGTCGCCAGTTGCCCGGCCACGGCGGCGACGCCGAAGCTGTTGAATCCCGCCAGCGGGACGTCGGATTCGATGGTCGGTTGCAGTGCCATGCTCCGTGAGGGGCCGGGCGTGGCGCGCCGCTAGCTCGGCTGGTAGGCGAGGCGCACGTAGATCGGCGCGAACGACTCGGCCTGGGTCACCTCGACGAGCGACTCGCGGGCAAGCTCGAGCAGCGCGATGAAGGTCACGATGAGGACCGGCATGCCCTGGTCGGTATCGAAAAGCTCCTGGAACTCGGCGAAGCGCCGATCCTGGAGCCGGCGCAGGACGATCGTCATGTGCTCGCGCACCGACAATTGTTCACGGGTGATCCGGTGGTGCTGGACCAGGCGGGCGCGCTTGAGGATATCGGCCCAGGCGGCCCGCAGGTCGTTCGGGTCGACGCCGGGCAGCTGGGCCTCGATGTCGTGCTCGATGTGGGCCTGGGCAGCGAGGAAATCGCGCCCGGCGACCGGCATCGAATCGAGCAGCTGGGCGCCGTACTTGATCCGCTCGTACTCGAGCAGTCGTCGTGCCAGCTCGGCGCGCGGATCCTCGGCTTCCTCGTCGGTGTCCGCCTTGCGCACCGGCAGCAGCATCCGCGACTTGATGTCGATCAGCAGGGCCGCCATGAGGAGGTACTCGGCCGCCAGCTCGAGATTGTGCTGGCGGATCTCCTCGATGTAGGTGAGGTACTGGCGGGTCACCTCGGCCATCGGGATGTCGAGGACGTTGAAGTTCTGCTTGCGGATCAGGTAGAGGAGGAGATCGAGCGGCCCTTCGAACGAGTCGAGGAAGACCTCCAGGGCATCGGGCGGGATGTAGAGGTCCTGCGGCAGCTGGACTACCGGCTCGCCGTAGAGTCTCGCGAAGACCTTGAGCTCGAGCTGTTCGCCAGGCATCGCAACCGGCGGGACGCCGGCTTCCTCATCGGTCGATGCCGTTGCGTCGGCGCGCTCGGCGCTATTCACCGGTCGGGCTTGGTCTGGTAGAAGACGTAGGGCGGCTGGGGCAGGCGCGATTCGCGGTTGCGCTTCTGGGTCTCGAGGCTCTGTGGGTGATCCCACCAGATGGCGCGGCCACGCTGCTGCTCGGCCTCGAGCTGCGGCCGGGTCTGCTTGAGTTCGCGCAGGAACTTGGTGATGTCGGATTCGTACATGGCTGCTCGTGGTTCGTCCCGCGTATTCTAGCGAAACCCGAAGGCGGCGAGGTGGACAGGGCGAGGTGACGATGGGCAGTATCGGTGGCTGGATCGCGACGGGGCTCGCCCGGCTGGGGCTGGGGCCTTTTCCGGACCTCGCCCGCGGTGCGCTGCGGCCCGGCGAATCGACCGCGGCGGCCGTTCGCGCGCTGCTGGGCGAGCCGGATGCGGTCCACGAGGGTGTGGACGGCGCCCGGATCCACGAGTATCCGCGCGGCCCGGCCGGTACCGAGACCTGGATGGTCGAGATCGGCCCCGACGATCGCTATCGCGGGATGCGCAACGTGCTGGTCGATGCCTGTTTCGCGCAACTCGCGCTGGGCGACGAGATGGCCGATGTGCGTCGCCGGCTCGGCCGGCCAGGGGCGTCGGCCGACTTTCCCCGGCGCGGCGAGCGGGTGCTGAGCTGGAAATACCGCGCGGACGGCGGGCGACTCGAGTACTTCAACGCCCATTTCGACGACCAGGGTCGACTCACCGGCGTCAGCCGGACTCCGGATCCGGAGGCGATCAACGCGCAGTAGTCGGGCCCGATGGCGCATCGCCGGGTCGGGCGGTGTCGTCGACCCCGGTGGTATCGGCTGCCGGCCGGATCGAGGCGAGCGCCGCCTCGAGCGTGTCGAACACACTGTCGGGCCCGAGCTTTTCCATGAATCCGCTGCGGTTCATGAGCGACAGCGGTTGCTCGTTCGGGGCCGCGATGAGCATCCGGCCTCCGCCGCTACGCAGGGAATGAAGCAGGCCTTCGAGGGCCTCCAGCCCGCTGGTGTCGAGATTGATGACCTGGTGCAACTCGAGGATCATCACGCCGGGCAAGGGATCGAAGGGCGTCTGCAGGGCGTCGATCTTGCCGACCGAGCCGAAGAACAGCGAGCCGAACAGTCGGTACGCCCGCACGGTCAGGCCGGTCCGCTGGGCGACCTGGGGGGCGAGTGGGATGCGTTCGATCCGGGTCAGGGCCGACACGCGGTAGATGAAGAACAGGCTTGCCAGCACCAGCCCCGCCTGGACGGCCACCGTGAGGTCGAACACGACCGTCAGCCCGAAGGTGGTGAGCATCAGCGTGCGATGGTGCAGCGTGAACCGGCGCAGTCGTGGGAACGCCCCCCAGTCGCCCATGTTGTAGGCGACGTAGAGCAGGATCGCCGCCAGCGTGGCCATTGGCACGTTGCCGGCGTAGGGCGCGAACAGCAGCAAGATCAGCAGCAGGGTGATGGCGTGGAAGATGCCCGCCAGCGGCGTCCTGCCACCGGATCGCACGTTGGTGACGGTCCGTGCGATGGTTCCCGTCGCGGCGATGCCGCCGAACAGCGGCGACACGAAGTTCGCGATGCCCTGTCCCATCAGTTCCTGGTTCGAATCGTGGCGCTCGCCGGTGATCTTGTCGGCCACTCGGGCACAGAGCAGGGACTCGATCGCGCACAGCAGGGCGATCGATATCGCGGGGCCGGCGAGGTTCTGGGCGCCGGACCACTCGAACTCCGGCAGGCTCGGCATTGGCAGCCCCTGGGGAATGGAGCCGAAGCGGGTGCCGATGGTCTCGACGGGAACCCCAAAGAGCGCGACCGCGACGATCCCGAAAATCAGGGCGATGATCGTACCCGGAACGCGCGACATCCAGAGCCGCCAGGCGGGGTCGTCGGGGCCCCGCGACTTGGGCCAGAAGGTGACCAGTGCCAAAGAGAACAGCCCGATCGCGATCGCCGGCCAGTGGATCGTGTGGATCGCGCCGGCGAAGACGTTGACCATCGAGAAGAAGTTGGCCGGCACGTTGTCGACCTGCAGGCCGAGGAAGTCGCGCACCTGCTGCAGGGCGATGATGACGGCAATGCCATTGGTAAAGCCGACCACCACCGCGACCGGGATGAAGCGGATCAGGTTGCCCAGGCGCAGCGCACCCATGGCGAACAGCAGCACGCCGGCCATCATGGTGGCCAGCAGCAGGTTCGCGATGCCGTAACGGCTTGCGATTGCGTAGAGCAGGGCGACGAAGGCGCCGGCGGGCCCGCCGATCTGGACCTTCGAACCACCCAGCAGGGAAATCAGGACGCCACCGACGATCGCGGTGGCGAGGCCTTGTTCAGGTTTTACCCCGCTGGCGATCCCGAAGGCCATTGCCAGCGGCAGGGCGACGAAGCCGACCGTGATCCCGGCCGAAATATCGGCCACCAGGTCGTCGCGCCGATAGTTCTTCAAGGCATCGACCAGTGCCGGTCGAAACCGCAACTTAATCATTCCCGCGCCGACCCCCTTGTTGTGCGGATTATTCTAGCTCACCCTCATGCCGGGTTCGGCGCCGGCGTCGGCCGCGAGCAGGTAGATGCCTTCACCGCGTTCCGGATCCTCGTGGCCCGCGGCAAGCACCATCCCTTCGGAGACGCCGAATTTCATCTTGCGCGGCGCGAGATTGGCGATCATCACGGTCAGGCGTCCGACGAGGTCTTCGGGCGCGTAGGCGGACTGGATGCCCGAGAACACCTGGCGCGGCCGTTCCTCGCCGAGGTCGAGCGAGAGCTGGAGCAGCTTGCGCGAGCCTTCGACGCGGCTCGCCGAGACGATCCGGGCGACTCGCAGATCGAGCTTCGCGAAGTCGTCGATCGTGATGAGCTCCCCGTCGGATGCTGTCGCCGCCGCGGCCGCAGGCGAGTCGCCCGTCGCGGCAGCCTTGGTGCCCGAATTCGCGGCGGCCGGGGCGGGCGCCGCTGTCTCGTCGGCGATGCCGAGCAGGCGATCAACCGCCTTCGCATCGATCCGGGTCATCAGGTGCTTGTAGGGACCGATCGCGTGGCCCGCGGGCAGGGGCACGCCGATCGCCGACCAGTCCGACAGGGGGAGCGACAACTGCTCGAGCGCCCTTGCGGTGGTCGCGGGCATGACCGGCACGAGCAGCAGGACCAGGTCCTTGAAGCCGTTGATCGCGGTCGAGCAGATCCGCTGCAGCGACTCGCCGGCGGTGGGATCCTTGGCGACGTCCCAGGGGCGGGCAGTGTCGATGTACTGGTTGACCGCATCGGCGTACTGCATGATCTCGCGGATCGCCTTGCCGTAGTCCCGGTCCTCGTAGAGCCGCGCAACGGCCTCGGGCCCGGCCCAGGCCTTCGCGAAGCCGGCGATCGCCTGCGGATCGGCCTGGCCGAGCCGACCTTCGAAGCGCCGCACCAGGAAGTTGCTGCACCGGCTCGCGATATTGACGAGCTTGCCGATGAGGTCGCTGTTGACGCGGGCGATGAAATCGTCCGGGTTGAAATCGACGTCCTCGACCTTGCCGTTGAGCTTGGCGGCGATGTAGTAGCGCAACCAGTCTGGGTTCAAGCCGAGATCCAGGTAGCGCAGCGGCGAGATGCCGGTGCCGCGGCTCTTGCTCATCTTCTCGCCGCTCACGTTGATGAACCCGTGCACATTGACCTGGTCGGGGGTCTTGCGGCCGGCGAAGTGCAGCATCGCCGGCCAGAACAGGACATGGAAGTAAATGATGTCCTTGCCGATGAAATGAATCTGCTCGACCTCGGGATCCGCCATCAGGGCGTCGAAGTCGATGCCGACGCGGCCGCAGTAGGCCTTGAGCGAAGCCAGGTAGCCGATCGGCGCATCGAGCCAGACATAGAAGTACTTGCCGGGCTCGCCCGGGATCTCGATACCGAAATAGGGGGCATCACGAGAGATGTCCCAGTCCGCGAGCTTGCCATGCGGATCTTCGCCGCCGAGCCACTCGCGCGCCTTGGCGAGTACCTCCGGCTGCAGCCGCGACTTGCCGTGGCGGCCGTTGTCGCGGGTCCAGTCGCGCAGGAAGGCGACGCAGCGCGGATCCGACAGGCGAAAGAAGAAGTGCTCGGAGCGGCGCAATTCCGGCGTGGCGCCCGACAGCGCGGAGAAAGGCTCGATCAGGTCGGTCGGGGAGTAGACCGAGCCGCAGACTTCGCAGGAGTCGCCGTACTGGTCGACCGCGCCGCAGGTGGGGCACTTGCCCTTGATGTAGCGATCGGGCAGGAACATGCCCTTGACCGGATCGTAGAACTGCTCGATCTCGCGGCGGTCGATCAGGCCGGCATCCTTGAGCGCGAGGTAGATGCCCTGCGAGAGCTCGACGTTCTCGGGGGAGTCGGTGCTGTGCCAGTGGTCGAAGGCGATGTGGAAGCCTTCGAGATAGGCGTGCCGCCCCGCCGCGATGCCGGCGACGAACTCCTGCGGGCTGGTGCCGGCCTTCTCGGCCGCGATCATGATCGGCGCGCCGTGGGCGTCGTCGGCTCCCACGAAATGGACCGTGTTGCCCCGCATCCGCTGGAAGCGCACCCAGACGTCGGCCTGGATGTACTCCATGATGTGGCCCACGTGGAACGCCCCGTTCGCATAGGGCAGTGCGGTGGTCACGAAGAGGGTGCGGGCTTGGGCCATCGTCGGGTTTTCTCGGATCTGCGCGCAGGCTGGCTGCGAATACGGTGCCGTGTTTTCGGAGCCGCGAAACCTTTAATCATATCAGGGGCTTAGGGTGACCGAACGACGGGGTGCCAATTCAATTAGACTTGGCGTGCATGATCCCCGCGTCGAGTCGCGCAGCCGGAGAAACCACCGAGATGTCACCCACCGTCGAGCAGATCACCGAAGCGTTGTCGGGCGTCGTCGACCCCAATACGGGCAAGGACCTGGTGGCCGGCAATGCCGTGCGCAACGTTCGCGTCGATGGCGACCTCGTCGCCTTCGATGTCGTGCTCGGCTATCCCGCGGCGACCCAGGTCGACCCGATCCGGCGCGCCGCGACTGCGGTCGTGGAGGCGCTGCCTGGCGTGGGCCGGGTCGCGGCCAATGTCTATCAGAAGATCGAGGCGCACGGCGTCCAGCGCGGCATGCGCAACCTGCCGAACGTGCGCAACATCATCGCGGTTGCCTCGGGCAAGGGTGGCGTCGGCAAGAGCACGACGGCGGTCAACATCGCGCTCGCGCTCGCGGCCGAGGGGGCCAGCGTCGGGATGCTCGACGCCGATATCTACGGCCCGTCGCAGCCGACCATGCTCGGCATCTCGGGCAAGCCCGAATCGCGCGACGGCAAGAGCCTCGAGCCGATGATCGGCCACGGTATCCAGGCCTCGTCGATCGGTTTTCTGATCGACCCCGATACGCCGATGGTCTGGCGCGGGCCGATGGTCACCCAGGCGCTCGAGCAGCTGCTGCGCGAGACGAACTGGCGCGACCTCGACTACCTGATCGTCGACATGCCGCCGGGAACGGGCGACATTCACCTCACCCTCGCCCAGAAGATCCCGGTCACCGGCGCGGTCATCGTGACGACTCCCCAGGACATCGCGCTGCTCGATGCGCGCAAGGGGCTCAAGATGTTCGAGAAGGTCGGCATCCCGATCCTCGGCATCGTCGAGAACATGGCGATCCACATCTGCTCGAACTGCGGCTATGCCGAGCATGTCTTCGGCGCCGGCGGCGGCGAGAAGATGGCCGCAGAGTACGGAGTGGACTACCTGGGCGGGTTGCCGCTCGACATCCGCATTCGCGAGCAGACCGATGGCGGTCGCCCGACGGTGGTGGCCGAGCCCGACAGCGAGATCGCCGAGACCTACCGCCGGATCGCCCGGCGGATCGCGGTGAGCGTCGGCCAGAAGAGCCAGGAGAGTACTGCGAAGTTTCCTACCATCGTCTTCCAGAAAAGCTGACGGCTCCGCATTCGAGCGCATGGCCGCGTTGGGGCGCCTTGCCGTGCAACCGCACTGTCTTCGGCGCCCCGCCTTGCCCTGCACTCGAATGCGAAGCCGTATGAGCCGGCTCGCAGGGCTACCTCAGGCTTCGGCGGTCTCGGCGGGCTTCTTCTGCAGCAGGGTGACGCCGTTGCGGACCGCCACCACCTCGGCGAGGATCGATACCGCGATCTCGGCCGGTGTGCGGCTGCCGATATCCAGGCCGATCGGGCCGTGCAGGCGGTCGATCTCGTGGGGTTCGAGATCGAACATCGCCATGCGCTCCTTGCGCGCCGCGGTATTGCGTCGCGAGCCCAGCGCGCCGACATAGAAGGCGTCGGACTTCAGCGCTTCGAGCAGCGCCATGTCGTCGAGCTTGGGGTCGTGAGTCACGGCGACGACGGCCGTGTGCGCATCGGGCCTCATCTCGAGGACGACATCGTCGGGCATGCCGGTGGTGAACCCGGTGCCGTCGACATCCCAGGTGAGGTTGTATTCCTCGCGCGGATCGCAGCAGATGACCTCGAAGTCGAGGGCGAGCGCCATCTGGGCGAGCGCCCGTGACAGCTGCCCCGCACCGATCACCAGCATTCGCCAGCGCGGGCCGAACATGGTGCGCACGAAGCGGCCGTCGAACTCGAAGGACTGCTCGCGTCCGACGCTCTCGAGGCGGATTTCTCCGGTCTCGATGTCGAGCGAGCGGCGCACCAGCTCATGGCGGCCGGTGCGCTCGAGGAGTTCGTCGATCCAGCCGGTATCGAGTAGCGGCTCCTGGACCAGGCGCAGGGTGCCGCCGCAGGGCAGCCCGAAGCGCGCCGCTTCTTCCTTGCTGACGCCGTAGAGCACCAGCGAAGGGCGTCCGACCCGTTCGCCGGTGCGGACCCGCTCGATCAGGTCGTCCTCGACGCAACCGCCCGAGACGGAGCCGACCACCAGGCCATCGTTGCGCAGGGCCAGCAGGGCGCCCGGTGGACGGGGCGCCGAGCCCCAGGTTTCGATCACCGTGACGAGCCAGGTGTCATGGCCGGCGGCATGCCACTGGCGTGCCTGTTTCAGGACTTGTCGATCGAGGCTGTCCATCAGGATTCTCCCGCTCGCCCCATGCCCCGGGCCAGGGTCCGCTCAGCCCAGGAACGCGTAGGCGAGCGCGACGACGATTGCCGCAGCGATGACCCACCATAGCACCTTGGGGCTCCCGCTGCCGACGGGCGCGGCCGGGACGGGCGCCGCGGCGGCGGTTCCGGTCGTCGTCGTGGCGGACCGCTCGATGGCTGGCGACCGGCCCGCGTCGTCCGCGCCGGCCGGATCGGCGGGGCCGGGCGTGCCGGGACCGTCGGCCGCGCTCGTCGCATCGCCCGCCTCGGCGCCGTCGGCGGCGAGCCGCGCTTCGAAGGCGGTGAAGAAATCCTCGGCGATCTTGGCCGCGGCGGCATCGACGAGTCGCGAGCCGATCTGCGCGATCTTGCCGCCCACCTGCGCCTCGGCGACATAGCTGAGCAGGGTGGCATCGCCCGCGGGCTCGAGCCGCACATCGGCGTTGCCCTTGCCGAAGCCGGCCGCGCCGCCCTGTCCCTCGAAGGCGATCCGGTAGGAGCGTGGCGCGACGATGTCCGAGAGCTTCAGCTTCCCCTTGAAGCGGGCGTTGACCGGGCCGATGCGTACCTTCATGGCCGCTGCGTACTCATCCTCGCCCGTGCGCTCGAGCGATTCACAGCCCGCGATCGAGGCGCGCAGCACCTCGGGATCGTTCAGGGCCTCCCAGGTCCGCTCGATCGGGGCGGGGATCGTCTTCTGTCCTTCGAGTTTCATCTGTTCTGTTGCTCCGCTTGTTCCCGGCGTTACGGCCGGGAAGGGTGTCGGCTGGCAGGGCGGCGGGCCTTGCGCGCCGTCTCGAGGATACTCCGGCCCGCAGGCGCGGCCAGCGCACGACCGAGGGCATGGAGACTATCGAGATTGTGCATCGGCAGGAACCTGTCCACATGGGGGAGCAGGGCGCGCACGCCGGCTGCGCGCGGCTCGAAGCCGTCGAATCGCAGCAGGGGATTGAGCCAGACGAGCTCGTGCGCGAAGCGCGACAGCAGGGCGGCTTGTCGTTCGAGATGGCCGCCCTCGTCACGATCGAGCCCGTCGGTCACCAGCAGCAGGGCAGCATTGCCGGTCAGCAGTCGGCGGGCCCATTTCCGGTTGAACTCGGCCAGGCTCGTCGCGATCCGGGTGCCGCCACTCCAGTCGGTGATCAGGCCGGCGGCGGCCTGCAGCGCGGCGTCGGGGTCGCGGTGGCGCAAGGTCCGGCTGAGCGAGGTCAGCCGGGTCCCGAACACCAGGGTCCGGATGCGCGGGTCGCGCCGGGTCAGGCCGTGCGCGAAATGCAGGAACAGGCGGGCATAGCGTTCCATCGACCCGCTGATGTCGATGAGGATCACCAGCGGTGGCGGGCGTCGACGGTGCGCCGAGAGCGCCGGCACCACGGTGTCGGGGTGGCGGGACATCCGTCGCAGGGTCCGGCGCAGGTCGATCCGTCCGCGGGGCGAGCCGGCGAGCCGGCGTACCCGCACCGGGGCGAGCGGCAGTTCGATCGTGGCCGCCAGCCGCAGTGCTGCCCGGTACTCGTCGGCGCTCATGGCTTCGAAGTCGGCCTTGCGCAGTCGCTCGCGCTCGGAATGCCCGAGCAGGGCTTCGAGGCGGATCTCCTCGTCCTGCTTGCCGCGATCGCCTGCCCCGGGCGGAGTGCTCGCCTGCAGCGCCTCCTCGACGCGGCGCGGGCGCTGCGGGCGCTCGCGCTCGCCGCCACGGCCGCGGATCGTCGGCAGCGCCATCAGCATCATGCGCTCGAGCAGTTTCGGGTCGCGCCAGAACGCCTCGAAGGCGGCATCGAAGACATCCTGCTGGTCGTGGCGGGTGAGCAGGGTCGACATCAGGGCGGCGCGGACATCCTCGCGCCGTTCGAGGCCAACCGCCTCGAGCGCCTGCACCGCTCGCAAGGCGCGGTCGGTGCCCACCGGCAACCCCGCCCGGCGCAATATCCGCACGAAATGGGTGATGTTGTCGAGGATCCGGTGCGACATCGAGCCAGGATCGGTGGATGATCCGTTCACGGGCTTTCAGCCGGGGACCGCCGGCGAGAGCGCGCGCAGCTCGTCGAGCATCGCACCGAGGTCGCCGGCGCGCATCCGCTCGACATCCTCCTGGTACTTCAGCAGGACGCCGATCGTGTCGCTCACGGTGTCGGGGTCGAGCGCCATCGCATCGAGGGCGATCAGGGCATTGGTCCAGTCGATCGTCTCGGCCACGCCGGGTAGCTTGAAGAGGTCCATCCTGCGGGCCCGCTGGACGAACTCGACCACTTCGCGGGCGAGCCGCTCGTTGGCGCCTGGCGCCTTGAGGCGGACGATCTCGAGTTCGCGCGCGGCATCCGGGTAGTCGACCCAGGCATAGAGGCAGCGGCGCTTGAGCGCGTCGTGGATCTCGCGGGTGCGGTTCGAGGTCAGGATCACCAGCGGGGGCTGCAGGGCACGAATGGGACCGAACTCGGGAATCGAAACCTGGTAGTCGGAGAGGATCTCCAGCAGGAAGGCCTCGAAGGGTTCGTCGGCGCGGTCGATCTCGTCGATCAGCAGCACCGGCGGCCGCGGCGCGGTGAGCGAGCGCAGCAGTGGCCGTTCGATGAGCATCTCCCGCCGATAGAGTGTTGCCGCGAAGCCCGGCTCGGCGGCGCGGCCGGTCGCCTCGGCGAGCCGGATCTCGAGCATCTGCCGGGCGACGTTCCATTCGTACGCGCTCTGCGCGATGTCGAGGCCTTCGTAGCACTGCAGTCGCAGCAGTTCGGTGTCGAGCACCAGCGCGAGCGCCTTGGCGAGCTCGGTCTTGCCGACGCCGGCCTCGCCTTCGAGGAAGAGCGGGCGGTGCAGCCGGGCGGCGAGGAATACCGCGGTCGCGAGTTCGCGACCGGCGAGGTAGCCGTGCGCCGCGAGGCGGGTCGTCGCGTCGTCGACCGAATGGATCGAATCGTCTGCTGCCATGGGTGCTCGGACAGGGGTGTCATGAAAAGGGAAAAGGGCGCGCACCCGCGCCGGGATGCGCGCCCTGGGGTGGAGCGAAGCGTCAGCGCGCCAGCGCGGCGGTGACCGCGCGCCTTGCCATCACGACGATCATCGCGGCCCGGTACTCGGCGCTGGCGTGCAGGTCGCCGTTGATGTCGGTGGCCGGCAGCTTCACGCGGTCGAGCGCGGCGGCCGAGAAGTCCTGCGACAGTGCGGCCTCGATCTCGGCGCAGCGGTAGGCGCAGGACTTGGCGCCGGTGACCGCCGCCCGTACGCCAGCCGGACCCTTCGAGACCATCACCCCGACCAGGGCGAAGCGCGAGGCCGGCTGCTTGAACTTGATGTAGGCGGCGCGTTCCGGTACGGGGACGCTGACCGCGGTGATCAGCTCGCCGGGTTCGAGCGCGGTCTCGTACAGGCCGAGGAAGAAGTCGTCGGCGGCGATCTCGCGGCGATCGGTGTGGAGGGTAGCGCCGAGGCCGAGCACGCCGGCTGGATAGCAGGCGGCCGGGTCGGCATTGGCGAGCGAGCCGCCGATGGTCCCCATGTTGCGCACCATCGGGTCGCCGATGCCGGCGGCGAGCTCGGCCAGCGCCGGAATGGCCTTGCGCACTTCCGCCGAGGCGGCCACGGCGGCATGGGTGGTCATCGCACCGATCCGTACCGAGCCGGCGCCGACCTCGATGCCGGCCAGGTCGGGAATCGCCCGCAGATCGATCAGGCTCGTGGCCGAGGCCAGGCGCAGTCGCATCGACTGCACCAGGCTTTGTCCACCGGCGAGGTAGCGGGTCTCGTCACCCGCGGCGCGGACCGCTTCGGCGCTGCTGCCGGGCTTGAGGTATTCGAACGTGTACATGCTGGAGTCTCCTCTTGTTGCCGGCTCAGGCCTGGGCCTGGATCGCCTGCCACACCCGCTCGGCGGTCGCGGGCATCCGGATGTCGGTCACGCCGACCGCGTCGGTCAGCGCGTTGATGAACGCCGGCGGCGAGCCGATCGCGCCCGCTTCGCCGCAGCCCTTCACCCCGAGCGGGTTGTGGGTGCATGGCGTGACCCGCGTATCGATGACGAGATTGGGCAGGTCCGAAGCCCTCGGCAGCGCATAGTCGAGCATCGAGCCGGTCAGCAACTGGCCGGAGTCGGGATCGTAGACGCACTGCTCGAGCATCGCCTGGCCGAGCCCCTGGGCGACGCCCCCCTGGACCTGGCCTTCGACGATCATGGGGTTGACGATGTTGCCGAAGTCGTCGACCGCGACGAACTGCTCGATGCGGGTAACGCCGGTCTCGGGGTCGACCTCCACCTCGCAGATGTAGCTGCCGGCCGGATAGGTGAAGTTGGTCGGGTCGTAGAACGCGTTCTCGTTGAGGCCGGGCTCGAGCTTGTCGAGGGGGAAGTTGTGCGGCACATAGGCCGCCAGCGAGACTTCGCCGAAGGCGAGCTTGCGATCGGTCCCCGCGACCCGGAACTCGCCGTCGATGAACTCGATGTCGTCGTCGGCCGCCTCGAGGATGTGCGCCGCGATCTTGCGGCCCTTGGCGATCACCTTGTCGACCGCCTTGACGATCGCCGTGCCGCCGACCGAGAGCGAACGGCTGCCGTAGGAGCCGTAGCCGAACGGTGTCCCGAGCGTGTCGGAGTGCTTGATCTCGACATCCTCGTACGGCACGCCGAGTTGCTCGGCC
>CAYZBJ010000034.1:25371-39563 GCA_964476625.1 uncultured Burkholderiaceae bacterium
GATGCCGAGGCGGCCGGCGACGACCTGGGCGAAGGTGGTCTCGTGGCCCTGGCCGTGGCTGTGCGAGCCGGTGAACACGGTGACGGTGCCGGTGGGGTGGACCCGTACCTCGCCCGCCTCGAACAGGCCGGCGCGGGCGCCGAGCTGGCCCGCGATGTTCGACGGCGCCAGGCCACAGGCCTCGATGTAGCAGGAGTAACCGAGCCCGCGCAGCTTGCCGCGGGCCGCTGCCTCGGCCTTGCGGGCCGGGAACCCGGCCACGTCGGCGAGCTCGATCGCGCGGTCGAGGGTGGCGGCGTAGTCGCCGATGTCGTAGGTGAGGCCGACCGGCGTCGCGTAGGGGAACTCGGTCACGAAGTTGCGCCGGCGGATCTCGCCGGGGTCGAGCTTCATGACGCGGGCGCACTGCTCGACGAGCCGCTCGACGACGTAGGTCGCCTCGGGACGGCCGGCGCCACGGTAGGCATCGACCGGCGCGGTATTGGTGAACACCGACCGGACCTCGACATGGATGGCCGGTGTCCTGTACTGGCCGGCGAGCAGGGTGGCGTAGAGGATCGTCGGCACCGAGGAGGCGAAGGTCGACAGGTAGGCGCCCATGTTGGCGGTGGTCCGCACCCGCATGCCGAGGAACGCGCCGTCGTCGTCCATCGCCATCTCGGCGGTGGTGACGTGGTCGCGGCCATGGCAGTCGGCGAGGAAGGATTCGCTGCGCTCGGCGGTCCACTTGATCGGCCTGCCCACCCGCTTGCTCGCCCAGACCAGGGCGGTCTCTTCCCCGTAGAGGAATATCTTGCTGCCGAAGCCGCCACCGACATCGGGTGCGATCACCCGGAGCTTCGACTCCGGGATCCCGAGCACGAAGGCGCACATCAGCAGGCGTTCCACATGCGGGTTCTGGTTCGCGACGTACAGGGTGTAGCTGTCGTCGTGGCGGCTGTATTCGGCATTGGCCGCCCGCGGCTCGATCGCATTGGGCACCAGGCGGTTGTTGACCAACTCCAGCCGGGCGACATGGCTCGCGCCAGCGAAGGCCGCATCGACCGCAGCCTCGTCGCCGTGGGACCAGTGGTAGCAGAGGTTGCCGGGGACATCGTCGTGCACCAGCGCCGCGGCGCTTTCCGCGCCGGCGGGCTCGACGACCGCGGCAAGAGTCTCGTACTCGACCTCGATCCGCTCGGCGGCGTCGCGCGCGCTGGCGTAGTCCTCGGCGACGACCAGCGCGACCGGGTCGCCGACATGGCGAACCTTGTCGACGGCCAGCACCGGGTGTGGCGGCTCCTTCATCGGGCTGCCGTCCTTGCTGTGGATCAGCCAGCCGCAGGGCAGGCCGCCCACGCCGGCCGCCGCGAGGTCCGCGCCGGTGAATACGGCGAGCACCTGTGGATCGGACAGGGCCGGCGCGGTGTCGATGGAGGTGATGCGGGCGTGGGCGTGCGGCGAGCGCACGAAGCAGGCCCAGGTCTGCCGGGGCAGCACGATGTCGTCGGTGTAGCGCCCGGCGCCGGTCAGGAAGCGCTGGTCCTCGCGCCTGACCATGGACTTCCCGATCGGCGAATTCGACATGTCGGTCATTTCGATCTCCGGTTGGTCCGAGGGCTCAGGCCGTGACGCCAGCGGCGTGCTGGACCGCCTTGACGATGTTCTGGTAGCCGGTGCAGCGGCAGATATTGCCTTCGAGGTACTCGCGGATCTCGGCCTCGGAGGGCTGCGGATTGTCGGCCAGCAAGGCCACGGCGGACATCACCATGCCGGGGGTGCAGAAGCCGCACTGCAGGCCGTGGCACTCGCGAAACGCGGCCTGGACCGGGTGGAGTTCGTCGCCATTGGCGAGGCCCTCGATCGTGGTGACGGAGCAGCCGTCCACCTGGAGGGCGAGGATCGAGCAGGACTTGACCGCCCGGCCATCGACATGGACGGTGCAGGCCCCGCACTGGGCGGTGTCGCAACCCTGGTGGGAGCCGGTCAGGCCGAGCTTTTCGCGCAGGGCCTGCAACAGCAGGGTTCGCGGGTCGATCGACAGGGTCGACTGCTTGCCGTTGACGGTCAGGGTGATGGTCTGGTCCATGGGTTGTCTCCTCCGGTTGGTCGAAGTGTCGGGCGCCGGGTTGCTGCCGACCGTTGCCTACCGCGCCGGTCGGCGCCGGGCGCTGGCGCCGGGTCCGGGAGCCCGCCTCCGGGCGCCGGGTATCCCATTCTTCCAGAATCATGCGCTTCTGTATCGCTTCCGTATCGCTTCGGCCCGGCTCGGCCGTCATCGCTTTGCGGGTCCGGCTGGCCGGCCGGGCCCGGCCGGCGATTCGGGCGCCGGATTCGGCGCTAGAATCGCGCCCATGAGCATCAAATCCGATCACTGGATTCGCCGGATGGCGGAGTCGCACCGCATGATCGAGCCCTTCGAGGCCGGGCAGGTGCGTTCGCAGGGGGGAGAGCGGATCGTCTCCTACGGCACCTCGAGCTACGGCTACGACGTGCGCTGCGCCGACGAGTTCCGGATATTCACGAACATCAATTCGACCATCGTCGACCCGAAGGCGTTCGACGAGAAGAACTTCGTGAGCTTCCAGGGGCCGGTCTGCATCATTCCCCCGAACTCCTTCGCGCTGGCCCGCACGGTCGAGTACTTCCGGATTCCGCGCAATGTGCTGACGGTGTGCCTCGGCAAGTCCACGTACGCCCGCTGCGGCATCATCGTCAACGTGACACCGCTCGAACCCGAATGGGAGGGGCATGTCACCCTGGAATTCTCGAACTCGACCCCCTTGCCGGCCCGGATCTATGCCGGCGAGGGCTGCGCCCAGATGATCTTTCTCGAATCCGACGAGGTCTGCGGGACCTCGTATGCCGATCGAGCCGGCAAGTACCAGGGACAGACCGGCGTCACCCTGCCGCGAACCTGATTGCTGCGCCGGCGTGGCCCGCCCGGTGCCGCGCCGGACGACCGAGGAGGAGTCCGTCATGGCCGACAAGCTGATCATCTTCGATACGACCCTGCGCGACGGCGAACAGAGCCCGGGCGCCTCCATGACGAAGGGAGAGAAACTGCGCATCGCCAGGCAGCTCGAGAAGCTGCGGGTCGATGTCATCGAGGCCGGCTTCGCGGCCTCGTCCAACGGCGACTTCGAGGCGGTCAAGGCGATCGCCGACACCGTCAGGGGTTCCACCGTCTGCTCGCTGGCGCGGGCCAACGACCGCGATATCGCCCGGGCCGCCGAGGCGCTTGCCAACGCAAGATCCAGCCGCATCCATACCTTCATCGCGACATCGGCCCTCCACATGGAGAAGAAGCTGCGGATGTCCCCCGAGCAGGTCCATGAGCAGGCCCGGCTGTCGGTGCGCTTCGCGCGCAGGTTCACCGACGACGTCGAGTTCTCTCCCGAGGACGGCAGCCGCTCGGACGAGGATTTCCTCTGTCGGGTGATCGAGGGGGTGATCGATGAAGGAGCGACCACCATCAATATCGCCGATACCGTCGGCTACGGGGTTCCGGAGCTCTACGGCCAGCTGATCCGCAGCCTGCGCGAGCGGATTCCCAACTCGGACAAGGCCGTCTGGTCGGTGCATTGCCATAACGATCTCGGGATGGCGGTGGCCAATTCATTGGCCGGTGTAATGGCTGGAGCTCGTCAAGTCGAATGTACGATCAATGGCCTCGGGGAAAGGGCTGGCAACACGTCGCTCGAAGAGGTCGTGATGGCGGTGCGTACCCGGCGGGACTACTTCGGGCTGGAGGTCGGTATCGACACCACCCAGATCGTGCCGGCGAGTCGCCTGGTGTCCGGCATCACCGGTTTCGTGGTCCAGCCGAACAAGGCGGTGGTGGGGGCCAATGCCTTCGCGCATGCCTCGGGCATCCACCAGGATGGCGTGCTCAAGCAGCGCGATACCTACGAGATCATGCGGGCCGAGGACGTGGGCTGGGCCGCCAACAGAATCGTCCTGGGCAAGCTCTCGGGCCGCACCGCGTTCAGGCAGCGCCTGCATGAGCTCGGCATCGAACTCGAGTCCGAGACCGAGGTCAATGCCGCATTCCAGCGCTTCAAGGATCTCGCCGATCGCAAGTCGGACATCTTCGACGAGGACATCCACGCTCTGGTGTCCGAGCAGGTCACCGGCCAGCGCCCGGATGAGCGGATCGGACTGGTCGCGATGTCGCAATCCTCGGCGATCGGCGAGCAGCCGAAGGCCGAGGTGATCCTGTCGGTCGACGGCCAGGAGATGTCCGCCGAGTCGACCGGCAACGGGCCGGTCGACGCGACCCTGCGGGCGATCGAGTCACTCGTCGGCTCCGGCGCCGACATGACCCTGTATTCGGTCAATGCCATTAGCGGCGGGACCGAGGCCCAGGGCGAGGTCACGGTCCGGCTGCAGAAGGCCGGCCGGGTCGTCAACGGGGTCGGCGCCGACCCCGATATCGTGGTGGCGTCGGCGAAAGCCTATGTCAACGCGGTCAACCGGCTGCAGTCGCCGGTCGAGCGCCTGGATCCGCAAACCAGCACGCCGTAGGGGGTGGCGCCAGGGCATCGGCGGCTCGCCAGCGGCCCCATATTGCGGTAATATTCGCCTGCCCTGTTCGCCATGCGGCGTGCAGGGCAATTTTCATCGGTGCGACGCATCCGCTCCGGACGGTCATCGAGCCTGGCAGCAGGGGCGAAGGCCTGGCTGGCGAGGCGATCGCGCCAATTTCAACGTTGCAGGCACGGCCCGGTCACCCAGCCCGGCCGCAAGTCATTTGGGGAATCCAATGTCCGTTGCAAATCTCGACAAGGCGAAGATCGTCGCCGACTACCGCCGCTCCGACAACGATACCGGTTCGCCGGAAGTCCAGGTGGCGCTGCTGACCGCGCGTATCGTCGACCTGACCGACCACTTCAAGACGCATGCCAAGGACCACCACTCGCGTCGCGGCTTGCTGAAGATGGTCAGTCGCCGCCGCAAGCTGCTCGACTACCTGAAGTCGAAGGACCTCGAGGCATACAAGACGCTGATCCAGCGTCTCGGACTGCGTAACTGATGTGCCCCGTACCGGTTCGATGAGTCCGCATGCAAAGCCCGCAAGCCATGCTTGCGGGCTTTTTGCTTGACGGGCCAGCGGGCCAACGAGAGCGAACCGCGCCGCCGGGCCGACCGCGCGGGCAAAAAAGAGGAACGAGAGTGTTCGAAATCGCAAAGAAAACCTTCACATGGGGTACCAACACGGTCACCCTCGAAACGGGCGAGATCGCCCGCCAGGCCACCGGTGCGGTGGTCGTGACCATGGACGACACCGTGGTGCTCGCCACCGTGGTCGCACGCAAGGAGGCCAAGCCGGGACAGGATTTCTTCCCGTTGACGGTCGACTACGTCGAGAAGTTCTATGCGGCCGGCCGGATCCCGGGCGGCTTCTTCAAGCGCGAAGGGCGTCCCACCGAGCGCGAGATCCTGGTCTGCCGGCTGACCGACCGACCGATCCGCCCGCTGTTTCCCGAGGGCTTCTACAACGAAGTCCAGATCATCCTGCAGGTGCTCTCGAGCAATCCGGAAGTCGACAGCGACATCCCCGCCATGATCGGCGCCTCGGCCGCGCTGGCGATCTCCGGCATTCCCTTCGACGGCCCGATCGGCGCTGCCCGGGTCGGCTACATCGACGGCAGCTACGTGCTCAACCCGCCGACCTCGCGCATGGCCGACAGCCAGCTCGACCTGGTCGTGGCCGGCACCGAGGCCGCCGTGCTGATGGTCGAATCCGAGGCCAAGGAGCTCTCCGAGGAAGTCATGCTCGGGGCGGTGGTCTACGGCCATGAGCAGATGCAGGTCGTGATCAATGCGATCAACGAACTGGTCGAAGTCGCCGGCAAGCCCGAGTGGGAATGGACGGCGCCCAAGACCGACGAATCGCTGGTGAGCCGGGTGAGCGCGCTGGCCGAGGAGCCGATGCGCGAGGCCTACCGTAGTCGCAACAAGCAGGAGCGCACCGCCAAGATCCGCGACGTCGAATCCAGCACGCTGGCCCGGCTCGCCGAAGAGGCGCAGGCTGCCGGTACTGCCGAGCCGGATCGCACGACGGTCAACAACATGCTGTTCGACCTGCAGTACAAGATCGTTCGCAGCCAGATCCTTGCCGGCGAGCCGCGCATCGACGGGCGCGACACCCGCACGGTGAGGCCGATCTCGATCCGCACCGGCGTGCTGCCGCGCGCCCATGGTTCGGCCCTGTTCACCCGGGGCGAGACGCAGGCGGTCGTGGTGGCCACCCTGGGGACCTCGCGCGACGAACAGCTCATCGACGCGATCAACGGCGAGTACCGTGAAGGCTTCATGATGCAGTACAACATGCCGCCTTTCGCCACCGGCGAGACCGGTCGCACCGGCTCGCCGAAGCGTCGCGAAGTCGGTCATGGCCGGCTCGCGAAACGCGCCCTGACGCCGCTGCTGCCGTCGCGCGAAGAGTTCGGCTACTCGATCCGCCTCGTCTCGGAAATCACCGAATCGAACGGCTCGTCGTCGATGGCCTCGGTCTGTGGCGGCTGCCTCGCCCTGATGGACGCCGGCGTACCGGTCAAGAGCCACGTGGCGGGCATCGCGATGGGCCTGATCAAGGACGAGGGCAAGTTTGCCGTCCTGACCGACATCCTCGGTGACGAGGATCACCTCGGCGACATGGACTTCAAGGTGGCTGGCACCGATACCGGCGTGACCGCCCTGCAGATGGACATCAAGATCCAGGGCATCACCAAGGAGATCATGCAGGTCGCGCTGTCGCAGGCGCGTGAGGCGCGGATCCACATCCTCGGCGAAATGACCCGTGCCATCGGCGGCGCGCGCGAAGAGCTCTCCGACTTCGCGCCGCGGATGTACAAGATGAAGATCAACCCCGAGCGCATCCGCGACGTCATCGGCAAGGGCGGCGCCACGATCCGCCAGATCACCGAGACCACCGGGACCCAGGTCGACATCCAGGACGACGGCTCGATCACCATCGCGGCGGTTGACGGCAATGCCGCCAAGCGCGCCCAGAAGATGATCGAGGACCTCACCGCCGAGGTCGAGATCGGCCGGATCTACGAGGGCACCGTCCTCAAGATCCTGGACTTCGGCGCGATCGTCCAGGTGATGCCGGGTCGCGACGGCCTGCTCCACGTCTCGCAGATCGCCAACGAGCGCGTGAACCTGGTTTCCGACTACGTGAAGGAAGGCCAGGTCGTTCGCGTCAAGGTGATCGAGGCCGACGACAAGGGCCGGCTGCGCCTGTCGATGAAGGCGGCTGCCGCCGACGATGCCCCGCCGGCGGGTACGCCCGGCGAGTAAGCTGGTCGAACCGCAGTGGAAAAGGCCGCCCCTCGGGGCGGCCTTTTTGCTGGTCGAGATTGCTCGTTGCGATGCCTTGCCGCGAGTCCCGGGCGGTTATCGGTCGCTCGAGGCCATGGTCCAGGATTCATTGGCAACGCGAGCGCGACCGTCGATGACCAGCTTGTCGAGGTGGGCGCGCAGCGACCGGGCCGCGACCGGGTACAGCGCGGTCGGGACGTCGTCGTAGACCACCGGCAGCAGCGTGTCGATCGTGGCGCCCGGCCCGACCTTGCCCAGTCCCGCGAGCACCTTGCGCTCACGACCGAGGCGGTGGGCGATCAGGGCGTCGATCGCAGCGACCGGTGAGCCGAGCACATGCCCATGTGCCGGCAGGATGTAGTCGACCGGCTCCGCGCGCAACCGCTCCAGCGCCTTCATGTAGGCATGCATGTCGCCGTCGGGCGGGCTGATGACCACGGTCGAGCCGTTCATGATGTGGTCGCCGGTGAACAGCAGCCGGTCTTCCTCGAGCAGCAGGCAGACATGGTTCGACTGGTGCCCGGGGGTGTGCAGCGCCCGCAGGGTGGAGTCGCCGATGCTGATCCGGTCACCGTCCTCCAGCACCTGGTCGGGCTCGAAGGGCCAGATCTCGCGTACCGATTCGGCGGTGGGGCGGCCCATGATCGTGCCGCCGGCGAGTGCCTTGAGTGGCGCCGCGCCCGGCGAGTGGTCCGGGTGAGAATGGGTGCAGATGATGTACCGGAGCCGGTCGCCGACGAGCGCCGCGATCCGCTCGATGTGGACCGGATCGTCGGGGCCCGGGTCGATCACGGCATAGCCGGCATCGGCATCGCCCACGATGTAGGTGTTGGTGCCGGGGCCGGTCATGACCCCCGGGTTCGGCGCCGTCAGGCGCTGGACATTGCGCGTGAGCGCGACCGCGGACTCGTGTTGCCAGTCGAGGTGATGGAGGATCTGGCCATCGGGACAGACGAGCTCCAGCTCGCCGTAGGGCGACTCGTGCTCCGAGAAGCGCTCGATCTCGCCCTTGCGGTAGCCGCCGCGGGGCGAGGAGAAGAAGACCGGCGCTTCGTCGCGGCACTGCGCGAGGACCTCGTCGACCGAGCGGCTCTCGGCGAGTCGGCGCAAGGTCCGGATGGTCGGGAAGATCATCGGGATCCGGCCGGCCTCGTGGCCATCGAGCGCCTCGCGGGGGGATATCCAGGTCGGCTCGAACTGCTCGGCCTCGTCGGCGACCGGTGATTGCCCTTCGGGAATCCGGGCAACGAGGAAGCGGACGTCGAAGCGCTTGGGCAGGTCCGGGTCCGTCACCCAGTGGCAGTACCAGTGCATGCTGTCGCCGGCGAGGGTCAGGGACTCACGCTCGATCTGGTCGAAGAAGGCCTGGTCGCTGCGGTCGAGCCGCTCGATGCCATCCTGCGCGACGAGGCGACCATTGCCGTCGTATGCGAGCAGGATCCCGAGTTCCTCGAAAGCCTCGCGGATCGCCGCGATCGAGAACGCGCGAAGCTCATCGTCCTGGCTCCTGCGGAACCGGGCAAGCGCCTGCGCCCGGGTGGCGCGGTCGGCGGCGTCGAGGGCGCCGCCCGGAAACACGAAGGCCCCCGGGGCGAAGCTCGCCGTCGCGGAACGCCGGGTCATGAGGATCTCGAAATCCGCGCCGGTGTCGCGCATCAGCAGGACGGTCGCGGCCGGGCGCGGTGTGACCGGTTCGCGATAGGAGTGGACTCTCTTGCTTTCTCTTGCCATGGCTCTTCTGTTCCAGGTCGGTCGTTCAGGTACCGGTCGGCAGGCGATCCAGCGCATCGGCGGGAAGTGCGAATCGGTCGCCGAATCGCGATGCCAGATCGGCGCAGCGCGCGATGAAGGAGGCTCGCCCACGGGCGGCGATGAAACCGGTGATGCCGTCGGCGCCCGGAAATCCGGCGACCCGGGCGCCGTGGTCAAGCTCCGACGGCCCGTCGACCAGGCCAGTGGCGAGGCTCGACAACGCTTCGACTACCTGGGCGAAAAGAAGTCGGTCGGAGCATTCCTCGTCCGTCAGGCGGACCGAAAGGCGTTCGAAGCGGTCCAGGCCCGGCCAGAGCGACGGCGCCGAGCCGGCCGGGTAGTCGTAGAAGCCGCCGCCCGTTGCCCGGCCGCTGCGGCCGAAGCCGTGGGCCATCTTCTCGAGTACATGGACCGCTGCCGGCGGCACTGCCGGCCAGACAGCCGCATCGAAGCCATGCTCGTGAGCATGGCCGTGGCCGCATTCGTCGCTGTGGGCATGGTCATGGTCGCATTCGTCGCCATGTATGTGCTGATGGCTGGAAGGCGCGTGGCTGCCGCCGTGCGCATGTCCGTGCGCATGTCCGTGGGCCTGTCCATGTTCGTGCTCGTGCTCGTGGTCATGTCCATGTGCATGGTCGTGGCCATGGGCATGCTCATGCCCGTCGTCATGATCGTGCCCGTGCCCGTGCCCGTGCCCGTGGTCATGTGCATGGTCGTGCGCGGACCCTTCCGCCGCGTGGTGCGCTGCATCGATGGGCGCCAGCGAGATCTCGTCGAGGATCGCGAGCGGCCCGCGCTGCATGCCCGCGGTCAGGGCGAGTTGTTCGACTCGTGCCGCCGGTACGCCGTCCCCGACGAGCGCCATGGCCTCGAGCAATCCGGCCGCACGAATCCTCGCGACGGCCCGATCGGTGCGCTGTCGCGGATCCTGCGGAACATCGTGTCGGGAATATTCGGCTCGATCCACCGTCGACGATCCGGCCGGTTGCCAGTGCGCGGACAGCCAGGCGCGCGTATCGGCGTGGCAGGCCAGTGCGATCACGCGGCGCAACTCGGTCGCGGCGGCGGCGGTACGGTCCTGCGTTGCCCAGGCCGAGACCACGGCAGCCAGGGTGATCGCAGCGCGGCGACGGCCGGGCAGGGCGCCCATCGCCAAGGATGCCGCCGATTGGGCGGCCGCAGGGTCGATGCTCGGGTCGATCGGCGCGCGATTGGTAGCCCGAGGGTGTGATGGATCGGCAAGCCAGGTGAACGCTGTGGCCTGGGCTGCTTCGGCGGAATCCGCGAGATCATCGATCAGGCCGAGCTCGAGGGCTGTCGAGCCATCGACCGATTCGGCCTGTGCGAGAAACTCGATCGCGGTCCTGACGGGCAGGCGATGAAGCAGGCGGCCGATGCCACCGGCCACAGGCAGCAGCCCGAGCGAGAGATCCGGCATGCCGATACGCGCATCGGGCGAGCGCACCATGATTCTGCGGCTGCAGGCGAGCGAGGCCTCCAGGGCGGCCCCGAGCACCACGCCTTCGATGATGGCGACACTGCGCAGCGGGGAGTCTTCGAGCTGGGAGAGATGGCTGGCGAACTCGCCGGCCTCGGCGAGTAGCCGGTCCTCGGCCTGGTTGCCCAGGATTGCCGTCGGATCGATGCCGGGTACGTCCTGGTTCGCAAGAAGCCGGATGACGATTCCGCTTGTCGGCGCGGCGGAGGCGAGGCCGCCATCGACGATGGCACGGATGCCGGATCGAAGCGTCGCCAGGCCATCGGCCGGCGAGCGATCGCGCAAGTCGATCGTGACGACGGCGATGCCGTCGGGGCGGGTCTGCGAGGGAGTCGAATCCATGGTCGCCGAGGTCTGCTACGAGCGACCAATCATAAACCGGCAGGCAGAATGCTGCGCCGCGGCGGCGGCACGGCTCAGACCATGTGGATGCGAACGTCGCGCGCGCGGGAAATGAGGTCGGCGACTCGCTGGTCCTTGACCAGTTCCAGCCCCGAAGTGGCGGCGGTGACGATTCCCTTGTCCATCGGGCGGGCGAGGCCGAAGCCCTGCCCATAGTCGACCCCGAGGCCGATCAGGGCCTTGACGGTATCGGGTGTCTCCGCCCACTCGGCAATGCTCTCCATGCCGAGCTCATGGGTGAGATCGACGATCATGCGGGTGATCGCGTAGTTGGCCGGATTGCGGTTGATATCGCGAACGAAGCTGCCGTCGATCTTGATCAGGTCCGCAGGGATTTCCTTCAGGTAGTTGAAGGACGTATAGCCGGCGCCGAAATCATCGAGCGCGAGCTTGGCCCCGCAACGGCGCAGCCGGTCGACGAAGCTGCGCGTCGACCCGATGTCATGCAACGCGACGCTCTCCGTGATCTCGAAGCACAGCTTGCTGACCGCCAGAGGGTGGTCGGCAATCATCGCGAACGCATCTTCCACGAAGCGAGCGTCGTTGAGCGAGGCACCGCTGATGTTGAGCGTCGCGAAGCTCAGCCTGTCGCGATGCACCGGATGGCTGTCGAGCCATTCGAGCGTGGATTTGAGGACCCAGCGATCGATATGCGACATCAGCCCGTTTCGCTCGGCTGCCCCGATGAATCGTCCAGGCGGGATCACCTCGCCGTCCAGGCCCCGCATCCGGATCAGGACTTCGTAGTTGAGCGACAGCTGGGCGCTGGCCAGCGCGACGATCGGCTGGAACTCCAGGAAGTAGCGGTCGGTCAGCGCATTGCCATGCATGTCGGCGACGAGCTTCATCTCGTCGAGATGCGTCCGCAGCGAATTGTCCTTGTCGTTGAGGAACACTACCCGGTTGCGCCCCTGGGACTTTGCTTCCATGCAAGCCCGGTCCGCCGTAGCGATCACGTCCACGGCCTGCATGACAGGGTCGACCTGTACCACGCCGACGCTGACGGTGACGCTCAGGACCTTGCCGTTGGCCTCGAAAGGCTGCCCGCTGATCGATTCGCGAATTCGCTCGCTCAACCCCGACACCGCGTAGTCGGGGCAGTCATTGAACACCACGAGGAAGGAATCGGCGATCCGCGCGACCGAATCCTGGATGCGCACGGATTCCTGCAGGCGCTGGGCAACGACCCGAAGCACCGCATCACCAGTCGCATGGCCGTGAAGATCGTTGACGACCTTGAAACGGTCCAGATCGACGTATGCCACCGCGCAGGCATTGCCCAGACGAGCGCTGTCGAGCAGGCGCTCGAGTGCAATGTCCAGACCCCGGCGATTCAACAAGCCGGTCAGCGAATCGTGGGTGACCAAGCGTTTGAGCTTGCCCTCGGCCTGCTTGCGCGCGGAAATATCCTGGATGGAACCCTCGATCCCTTCGGCGGAGCGCTTGATTCGCGCGAGGAACCAGCGCGGTTCGCCTTCCGTCTTGTCCGACAGGACTTCACAGTCGGCGACTGGAGTGTGTTCAACTGCCCGTGTCACAGCTCTGGCTGGCCCTTCACCGATCAGGTCAGAAAGCCTTACATTCGAATTCGTGTCGTCTAAATGAAAAATCTTTGAAAACTCTGGGTTTCGCAATACAACCGATCCCTCGGGTGTTGAGCTGAAAAGCCCGATGGGCATCGAATTGTAGTTTTCTCGAAAGCGCTCTAAGAGAGTATAGGATTGCTTTTGTGCGGCAAGCCGTTGGGATCGCTCCATTTTAATGCGTTCGGCGAGCGCGACACCCGCCAAAGCTGCGGAAATGACCGCGCCTGATACTCCATTAAGAAGAGGAGGTTTTATGCTAAGAATTCCGGAGGCGTAACCAACTTCGACCGCAGCCCCCGCCAATGTTACGATCCAAGAGCCGCCATACCAAAGAGCGACTGAGGAGCCAGTGGAGAAAAATATGCGCCCAGTGAGCCACATCAGCAGAAGAAGGCTTGGGGCGGCGATAGCCCAGAGTACGGGCAGGTATTGGTCGTGCGGTAGGATGATTGCGGCAATTAGCAGGAATGGAGAAATTGCCGATAGCCCACTTACTAATCGCTTGTCTTGTTCTTTGACAATTTCATTGCAGAATATCGCCCGAAAAAGCGCGATCATTAGCATTGCGTATGCAGCCAGGGGTATGTTTCTCGATATGACAGGATAATCTTCGAGAAATGGTAGTCCCATCCAGGACATATCCCATCCGGCCATATAAGAAGAGATCCTAAGACTCGCTAGTACCCAGCCGGCGAAAATAAAGAAGGCCCAGTCGCGCGTCAGCAACGACACAAGAGCTCCGAAGCCAGCAAGCATCAGGAGACACCCGAAGAGCAAGCCACCGTTAGCGTTGTAGCGATTGGTGACTGCTGAGAGTGCGGCCGAATCCCACAGTTGGACTCCGATCTTCGCCGGACCGCTAGCGTTCGTTTTTATAAGCGCACGCAACTCACCGTGAAACGGTGGAACGATTAAGGACATGCCCGCCCGCTCGCGAGTAAGCTTTGGTGTCGAATTTACGGATGTACTTGCATGAGAAAAAACACCTCCATCTTCGTCGATAAGCCAGATCTCAGCCGTTTGGATATGTTTGGAGCTTATCTCGAGTGCGATGCCGTCTTGAGAAATAGAATGAAATTTCTCAGTAAGGATCCAAAATACATGCTCTTTTCGACGAGTGTCGAGCACAGCTTGCTGATTTGATGTTTGTTCCTTGAGAAGCGCTTGCGCGGTCGCAACGGACAGGGTCCCCTCGACATCTCCTGCCGTCCGGAACACAAGACGATGCACAGGCTCGAGCTGATGATCCAAAGTCAACAGAGCCACGGCGAACAAGATGCCGCTGAGGATCGCTAGAGCGGCCAATCCCTTGGCTAGCGTGTCGACTAGGAACAGGAAGTAGGCGCCGATGCGCCGAATGTCGCTCAAGGTGGGTTACCTAGTGACAGGTGTTATCGGTCTGGTGGGCCAAGCGTACCCAGCACACATACCAGCGTGCACTGCTCCGGCGACGGGCGGTCAGCGATGGTGTTGGAACGGTCGCTTCAGGTCGGGCGGGAAGCGCGACATGCATCGCGTGGCTTCGGTTCCTACGCGCCGAGGTATGATTCTGCGAGTACACCTTTCGCTATTGCGCGGGGCCGTGGCGATGGTGTCAGCGCCGGTGTAAAACTGACCCACTAGCGTCGGTTGAATTCTGACCCACC
>CAYZBJ010000035.1:0-13526 GCA_964476625.1 uncultured Burkholderiaceae bacterium
CCTTCGGCCGCGCCTTCGATCAGCCCCGGGATGTCCGCGACCACGAAGCTCTGTCCGACACCGACCCGCACCACGCCGAGGTTCGGATGCAGGGTGGTGAACGGATAGTCGGCGATCTTCGGCCGGGCGTTGCTGACCGCGGCGATGAAGGTCGATTTACCGGCATTGGGCATGCCGAGCAGGCCGACGTCGGCGAGCACCTTGAGCTCGAGCCGCAGCAGGCGGGACTCGCCCTCGGTGCCCGGGGTCGACTGGCGCGGCGCGCGGTTGACGCTCGACTTGAAATGGATGTTGCCCAGGCCGCCGGCCCCGCCGCTGGCCAGGGTGACCCGGGTGTCGTGTTCGGTCAGGTCGAAGAGCAGTTCGTCGGTCTCGGCGTCGAAGATCTGGGTGCCGACCGGCATGCGCAGCACGATGTCCTCGCCGCCGGCGCCGTACTGGTCGGAACCCCGCCCGTGTTCGCCATTGCGGGCCCGGTGAAGGCGCGCGTAGCGATAGTCGATCAGGGTGTTGATGTTGCGGTCGGCCACGGCGAACACGCTGCCGCCACGACCGCCGTCGCCGCCGTTGGGCCCCCCCTTGGGGATGAACTTCTCGCGCCGGAACGATACGACGCCATTGCCGCCCTTGCCGGCCAGCACTTCGATTCGGGCTTCATCGACGAACTTCATCGGATCCTTTTCCTTGGCCCCGACCCTGCGGCGCGGGGCGCGGGACGGTAGATTAGCTTTATTCGGACTGCCGGGGGGCAAGAACCCGTCGAAGCGGCCATCGAGCCGCCGGTGCCTGATGCAGGCGCCATTCTTGCTCGGCTCTACCTACCCCTACCTACAATGGCACAAGGTGGCCGCCCGGTCGCCATGCACAGCGGAGAAAAACGACCATGAAGCGACTCAGACGCGGCATCGCCAGCCTGCTGGTGGCCTCGATAGCGTGCACCGGATTCCTGCACACCGCCCAGGCGACGCTGATCGGCACCGAACAGGTGGCCCAGGCTTCCGCGAACCGGACGGATGACCGGGCACGGATCGACGCCGCGCTGACACGGGCCGACATCCGCGAGCGACTGCAGGAACTCGGGGTCGATCCACAGCAGGCCACCGAGCGCATCGCGGCACTGACCGACGAGGAGGCCGCACGGCTGGCCGGGACCCTCGAGAACGCCCCGGCCGGTGGCAGCGTCCTGGGCGTGGTCGTGTTCGTGTTCGTGCTCCTGTTGGTCACCGACATCCTCGGGTTCACCAAGGTCTATCCGTTCACCCGCTCGGTACGCTGAACCCCGTGCGGGCGGAAAACGGGCGCGCGCCGCGCGCCCGGGGAATGTGTCGGGTGCCGGGCCTGGTCGCGCTGGCCCTGGTATTCGTAGCCACGCTGCTGGCAGGTTGCGCCAGCCAGACGCGCGCACTATTGGCCGCACCGCCCGTGGACATCCCGCAGCGGGTCGACCTCGAGCGCACGCCCTACTTCGAACAGGCCGAATACCAGTGCGGGCCGGCTTCCCTTTCGATGGCGCTCGGCGCGGCGGGCATCGACACCCGCCCCGAGGACCTGATCGGCCGGGTTTTCGTTCCGGGCCGCCAGGGCAGCCTCCAGATCGAGATGATCGCCGCGGCGCGCGGCCAGGGTGCGGTCGCGGTGCGAATCCCCGGACGCCTGGACGCGCTGCTGAGGGAACTCGCCGCCGGCCATCCGGTCGTCGTGCTGCAAAACCTGTCGCTGGCGATCAGCCCGCTCTGGCACTACGCGGTGGCGATCGGCTACGACCTCGGGCGCGAGGAGCTGCTGTTGCGTTCAGGCCCGGTGCCCCGCCAGCAGCTTGCGCTGTCCACCTTCGAGCATACCTGGGCGCGAGGCGGAAATTGGGCCTTCGTCGCCCTCGCGCCCGGCCAGCTGCCCGCCACTGCCACCGAGGCCGAACTCACCGCCGCGCTGGTGGCATTCGAGCGCGGGGCGCCGCCTGGCGAGGCCCGGCGGGCCTATGCCAGCGCCGTGGCGCGCTGGCCCGACAGCAAGGTGCTGGCGATCGGCCTGGGCAATACCGCCTACGCGGACGGCGACCGGGCCACGGCGGCGGACGCCTTCCGCGCGGCCGCGCTGCGGCACGGCGACGGGGCGGCCTGGCACAACCTGGCAGTGGTCCTGCGCGAGTTGGGCCGGCTCGACGAGGCGGAGCAGGCCGCCAGCCAGGCAGTCGAAGCCGACGGCCCCTGGAGCGCGCAGGCACATACGGAACTTGACCGCATCCGTGCGCTGCGCAAGCGGCAGCCGGCTGCGCCTCGGTAGCAGCATCCGGCGCGGTCGCGCCAGCGGCGCCGCGAGCTTGCCCCGGGCGAACTTACTGGCGCGGCTCGATGCTGACCACGTTCTTGCGCAGCGCACCGCGAACCGCGAAGCGGACTTCGCCGTCGACCAGCGCATACAGCGTGTGGTCCTTGCCGCGACCGACGTTCTCGCCGGCGTGGAAGCGCGTACCGCGCTGGCGCACGATGATCGAACCCGCCGGGATCGTCTGGCCACCATAGGCCTTGACGCCGAGCATCTTCGGATTGGAATCGCGGCCGTTGCGCGAAGAGCCGCCGCCTTTCTTGTGTGCCATGTTCGTTTCTCCTGGTTCAGGCGCGCTTGCCGCCGTCGAGTTCCGCCTTGAGCTTGTCGAGCGCCTCGAAATCGCCCTTGGCGGCCAGCGCCGCCTGCTCCGGCCAGGTGCCCGGATCGTGGGCCGCGAAACGCGGGCCCGCCGCCGACAGCAATTCGCGCAGGCGTTCGACCGGCGTTTGCGCGAGTTCGGCCCAGGTGAGGATGCCGGCAGCACCGAGCACTTCCTCGGCGATCTTGGGGCCGATCCCCTCGACGATCGTCAGGTCGTCGCCAGCGGGCGCGCCAGACGGCAGCGGCGCGGCCGTATCGGCCTCGACCGTGCCGAGCGCCGAAGCGATCTTCGCGATGAAGACCTCCGTATACGGCTGGCGATGGCCCTGGGTCTTGCGATAGTGCTTGCGCCGACGCATCTTGAAGATGCGGATCTTGTCGTGACGACCCTGCGCAATCACCGTTGCCGAAACCGTTGCCCCGTCCACGAGGGGCGCGCCGACCGAGAGCTGGTCGCCGCTGCCGACCGCCAGGACCTGGTCGATCGTGATTTCCGCTCCGATGTCCGCCGGTATCTGTTCTATTTTGAGTTTTTGGCCGGCAGCGACGCGATACTGCTTGCCGCCGGTTTTTATGACCGCGTACATGGTTTGAACCTCAGTTGAGTCCTGCTACCGCAAAATTGGCAACAGCTGCTTCTCGCCGCCGGCTAGCCCTCGTTACTCTTGGGGCACACCCCCCGGCACCTGATCCAACCCGGTCCACTTACCCCGCAAGGGGACTCCAGCGACCAACGCAGGCTCAGCGACGAACCCGTTATGATAGCGGTCTTCCAGGGACGGGGCAAGATGGCGATACCTGCCACCGATGGCGCGCCGGCGGACACTCGGGCCGACCGGCCCGGCCCGCGCTTGCCGCTACAATGCCCACGCGCATGAAACCCGCTGAACTATTCCCCGTGCTGGCGAGCGATCTCGCCGAGGTCGATACCGTCATCCGGGCGCGATTGCGCTCGGACGTCGCTCTCGTCAACACCATTTCCGAGTACATCATCGGCGCCGGCGGCAAGCGCATGCGTCCGGTGATGCTGCTGCTGACCGCCCGGGCGCTCGGCTACCAGGGGCGCGACCACCACCTGCTCGCCGCGGTGGTGGAGTTCATCCACACCGCCACCCTGCTCCACGACGACGTCGTCGACGAATCGGCGCTGCGCCGGGGCCGGAACACCGCCAATGCCACCTTCGGCAATGCGGCCTCCGTCCTCGTGGGCGACTTCCTCTATTCCCGCGCCTTCCAGATGATGGTCGAGACCGACCGGATGCGGGTGATGTCGGTGCTGGCCGATGCCACCAACACCATTGCCGAGGGCGAAGTCCTGCAGCTGATCAACTGCAACGACCCCGATGTCGACGAAGGTCGCTACCTGCAGGTGATCCGCTACAAGACGGCGCGCCTGTTCGAGGCGGCCGCCCGGCTCGGGGCGATCCTCGCCGACGCACCGCCGGCGGCCGAGGAAGCGGCCGCCGCCTATGGCCGGCACCTCGGCACCGCATTCCAGCTGATCGACGACGTACTCGACTACAGCGGCGTGACCGGCGACATCGGCAAGAACGTCGGCGACGACCTGCGCGAAGGCAAGGCCACCCTGCCCCTGATCCACGTCATGGCCAACGGCACCGAAGCCGAACGCAGCCTGGTGCGCGAGGCCATCGAGCGCGGCCATACCGACAACTTCGCCCCGATCCTGGCGGCCATCGGGCGCACCGGCGCCCTCGAGTACGCACGCACCCTGGCCGAGCAGGAAGCAGGCCTCGCACGCGACGCGGTCGCCCGCCTCGGCGACGGCGCGGCCACTTCCGCATACCGGGGCGCGCTGCTATACTTTACGACTTACTCGGTTTCGCGCGATCGCTGATCCGTGCCGGAAACCGGGGGAGCCAGGGTCCGTCGTCAGGCGGGCTTTTGCATGTCGGGGTGTAGCTTAGCCTGGTAGAGCGCTACGTTCGGGACGTAGAGGCCGGAGGTTCGAATCCTCTCACCCCGACCAGAAATTCCTTGCGAATCAAGATCCTGCACAAGCCGCGGAGACGCGGCTTTCGCATTTCCCAGGTTCATGCGCCGAGAAGAGTAACGGAAAGTTTCGAGGCTGCCCTGCGCAGATCGCCATCGAGGGTGGCAAGCGGCAGCCCCAGACGCAACGCCAATTCAAGATAGGCGGCATCGTAGGTCGTAAGGCGGTGGGCGTCAGCGAGCGCGATCGTATCAGCCCACGCGAAGCCATCCGTATCCGGGTCGGTCATGATCCTGAGCAGCGCAAGATCGGCGAGCGATTGGTCCCGGAACTCCCTTGTGATGCGCTGGCGCCGCACAGCGATCGTCAGGCTGTTGGCGATCTCGAGCCGCCAGATCGAGGGGACCCACGCACGCGCCGTAGTCACTCGCGCCAGGACATCATCGACGGCAGGGGAGCCTTCATCGTCAAGTAGCCACGCAAGCGTGACCGAGCTGTCGAGAACCAGGCTCAAGGCCGCCCCTCGTCGCGGAGATCCTTCCATTCGCCCCAATCGAACTTGCCACCATCGAGCCGCCGGGCACGCGCGCGGATGCGCGCGGCGGCCTCGGCCGCTACCTGCATGTCGGGCCTCGCCGCGCTGGGCACGAGCCTGGCGACGGGCTTTCCGCGCCGGGTGATCAGTACTTCCTCGCCGTGCTCGACCAGGTCAAGCAGCGCTCCCAGCTTTGTCTTGGCCTCGAACGCACCGATCTCTTTCATGCCCGTTCCATTAGACTAGTTTGTAAACCAGTCTAATGGAGACAGGCCCGCCGATCAAGTCCGCGCATCAACGCATCACGAACGGATTGGCGGGCGCGCCCTCGGCATAGGAGATCAGGGTGCTCTTGGTCTCGAGATACCCCCGGATCGACTCGATCCCGCTCTCCCGGCCGATGCCGGAATGCTTCATGCCCCCGAAGGGCATCATGTAGCTGATCGAGCGGTAGGTATTGACCCACACGGTGCCGGCCTTGATCGCCCTGGACACCCGCATCGCCCGGCCGATGTTCTCGGTCCAGATTCCGGCCGCGAGACCATAGATGGTGTCGTTCGCGATCCGGATCGCCTCGGCCTCGTCCTCGAAGCCGATGACCGACAGGACTGGGCCGAAGACTTCCTCGCGCGCGATCCGCATCTGCGGCGTAACGTCCACGAAGATCGTCGGCTCGACGAACTGGCCGCCCGGCTGGTCGGTGGCGGGCTTGCCGCCGAGAATGCAGCGCGCGCCTTCCTGGCGGGCGATGTCGATGTAGTCGAGGATCTTGCGGTACTGCGGCGGCGTGGTCACCGGCCCGATGTTGGTGTCGGGCTTCATCGGGTCGCCGCGACGCGCGGTTGCGCCGAGCTTCGCCACCCGCTCGATGAAGTCTTCCCTGATCGAGTTCTGCACGAGCAGGCGCGAACCCGCGATGCAGGTCTGTCCGGTCGCGGCGAAGATCCCGGAAATCGCCCCCGCCGCGGCCTTGTCGAGGTCGCAGTCGGCGAAGACGATGTTCGGCGATTTCCCGCCGAGCTCGAGCGTCACCCGCTTCATGGTCTTCGCGGCTTGCGCATAGATGCGTGCGCCGGTCGTGTCCGATCCCGTGAAGGTGATCTTGGCGACGTCCGGGTGGTCGACCAGCGCCGAACCGGTGGACGCGCCCAGCCCCGTGACCACGTTGAAGACACCGTCGGGGAAACCGGCCTCCCTGGTGAGCGCGGCGAACTCGAGGGTGGAGGCCGACGCGAACTCCGACGGCTTGACCACCACGGCGCAACCGGCGGCGATCGCCGGCGCGCACTTCCAGGCGACGAACAGCAACGGCGAGTTCCAGGCGGTCAGGGCCCCCACTACGCCGATCGGCTCATGGGTGGTGAAGCCGAAGTGATCCGGCTTGTCGATCGGCATCACTGCGCCTTCGACCTTGTCGGCAAGCCCGCCGTAGTACCGCCACCACTCGGGGTGGTAGTCAAGCTGCCCCTTCATCTCGGAATACAGCTTGCCGTTGTCGCGAACCTCGACCTGCGCCAGGCGCTCGGCATTGGCGGCGACGAGATCGGCCAGCTTCAGCATCAGCTTGCCGCGCTGGGTGGGCGTCATCTTCGCGTACGGACCTTCGGTCATCGCGCGCCTGGCCGCGAGCACCGCGCGATCGACGTCGCGCTCGCAGCCATTAGGAATGCGGGCCCAGGCTTCGCCGCTATACGGATTGACGGTATCGATCCACTCGCCACCCAGGGGGTCGACGTACTGGCCGTCGATGAAATGCTGGTACGTCTTCATGGGTTCTCCGAATCGAACAGGAAGTGGAAGTCCGCAAGGTCCATCACACCCGGGCAGCCGGTATCGACGAGATCAGCGCGGCGCCATGCGAATCGCCCCGTCCAGGCGCACGCACTGCCCGTTGAAATAGGTATTGCGCGCCATCTCGAGCGCGAGGCTGCCGAATTCCTGCGGTTTGCCGAGGCGCTTGGGGAAGGGCACCGAGGCAGCCAGGCTCTCGAGCACCTTGGGCTGCGCGCCCAGCATCAGCGGGGTCGCGAAGATGCCGGGCATGATCGAGTTGACCCGGATGCCGAGGTCGGAGAGGTCGCGCGCCATCGGCAGCACCAGGCCGTTGACGCCGGCCTTCGCGGACCCGTAGATCACCTGGCCGATCTGGGCATCCTGCGCCGCCACCGAGGCGGTCAGGATGATGACGCCGCGCTCGTCGTCCTCGAGCGCCTCGAGCGTGGCCATGCCTTCGGCGGCGTGCGCCGCAAGGCGGTAGCTGGCCACCAGGACGCCCTTGATCCCGGCCTCGTAGTCCTCGGTGGACAGGCGCTTGAGCTTGTTGGCCGCCTTGTCGAAGGACAGGGTCTTGCCGCGCCGCGAGGTCATCGCGCAATGGACGAGCACGCGTTCCTGCCCCTGGGCGGCGCGCGCCTTGGCATAGCCGTCGACGACGCTCTGCTCGTCGGTGATGTCGACCCGGCAGAACATGCCGCCGATGGCCTTGGCGACTTCGGCGCCCCGGGCTTCGTCGATGTCGAAGATCGCAACCTTGGCGCCCGCCGCAGCCAGCGCCTCCGCGGAAGCCCTGCCCAGGCCGGAGGCACCGCCGGTGACGACAGCGCTGATGTTCGAATCGATTCTCATGGTGTGCTCTCCTGCCGTCTCGGCGATCCTGGGTGGCGTGTAGGGTGGGTCCGGTGCGGGCCGGCTCGCATTGAAGGATTCTAGCGGGACCGGCGCAGCACGCGCGGGAGCCCATGGTCAGTCATCGAAGCCCACGAAGCGCACGGCCTCGTCGACCCCCTTGCGGCGCGAGACGACGGCGTTGGCGGGAAAGACATCGTCCGGCCAGCCCATTGCGACGCAGGTCTGGATCACCTGATCATCCGGGATCCCGGCTTCGGCGCGCACCACCGGCGACTGCATGATGCCCTGGCTGTTGATGACGCAGCCCAGCCCCCTGGACCATGCCGCGTTGACCAGGCAATTGACCACGCCACCGCAGTCGAAGGGCGCGATGTCGCTGCCATGGATCGAGCGATCGTAGGTCACGACGATCGACACGGGCGCATCGAACTGCCGGAAGCCGCGCAACACCCAGTCCTGGCGCTTCTCCTTGTCCTCGCGCGCGATGCCCATCGCACCGAACAGCTGCTTGGCGATCTCGACCTGCCGCTCGCGATGCACTCCGGTATAGCCGGGTCCCATGCGGAACTCGCGCGAGTCCGGGACGCCGGCGAGATTGCGCTCGACGTTGCCGTGGCGAATGCGGTCGAGCACCTCGCCGGCCACGACGAAGAAGTTCCACGGCTGGGTGTTGAGCGAGGTCGGCGCGCGCATGGCCAGCTCGATGATCTCCCGGATCAGTGCCTTGGGCACCGGCCGCTTCTGGTAACCCCGGATACTGCGGCGTGCGCGTATGACCTCGTCGAACTCCATCGTCATCTCCCTCCGGTCTCTCGTGACGGCCCATGGCAAATCCGCCCCGGAAAGGGGCGGATCGGACCTGCTTCGTGGATCGGGCCTGCTTCGTGCCTCGCACACCCGGCTGCTGGGAGGAATGTAGCGCAGGCGCGCGGTGGCCGCACCGGAAGGCCTCGCGGCGGCCGGCCAGGCTGCTCGCCCTCGCGACCTACGCGCCCTTGAAGACCGCCTCGCGCTTCTCGACGAATGCCCTGACCGCTTCCTTCTGGTCGTCGGTGCCACGGCACACGTTCTGCGCGTAGGTCTCGAGCAGGAACTGCTCGCGAAGCTGGCTGCGGATCTTCTCCATCATCACACGCTTGACGAGTTCCACCGAGATCGGCGGCATCGCGGCCATTTTCCGCGCAAGTTCGATCGCCGACGGTATCAGTGCGTCGGCCGGGACCACCCGCGAGACCAGCCCGATCCGGGCGGCTTCGTCGGCGTCGACCATGTCGCCGGTCATCGCCAGCTCGAGCGCCTTCTCGAGACCGACGATCAGCGGCAACAGCAGGGTGGCGCCGCCATCGGCGATCAGGCCCCGCTTGACCCAGACGGCGCAGAATCGCGAGTCCGCCGACGCGATGCGAACATCGCACGACAGCGCGATCGTCAGGCCGATGCCGGCGGCGACGCCGTTGACGGCGGCGATCACCGGCTTGTTGATCTTCTCGAAGCACTGGACGAACTCGCCCACGAGCGCGAGCTTGCCCTGGCGGCTCGGCGGCGGCGCGGCAACGCCACCCGGGAGCGCGGCAAGGTCGGCGCCGGAGCAGAAGGCGCGACCCGCCCCGGTGATGACCAGCGCCCGGATCGCATCGTCGTCCTGGACCTCCTGGAGCATCCGCGGGAACTCTCGTCGGATCACCGGGTCGATCGCGTTGAGCCGATCGGGGCGGTTCAGGGTCAGCACGGCGAGATGGCCGTCCTTCTCGAGAATCAGGCTGTCCTGCGTCATGTTGGCATCCTGGGAGAGCAGTCGAGGGCGAGTTTTCGGAGGCGAGGTCGAGGCCGGGGAACGAGCCTACGGAGAGCCGGCGGGCCGCAGCACGACGCGCCGCTCGACGAGCTCGTCGATCCGTTGCGCGCTGTAGCCCAGCTCGGCGAGCACCTCGTCGGTGTGCTCGCCCAGGAGCGGCGCACGGCGACGCAGGGGCGATGATTCGCCGGACAGGCGGATCGGCGTCCTGAAGGCCTCGATCTCGCCCAGGGTCGGGTGCTCGGTGCGTTCGAGCATGCCGCGCTCCTCCACATACGGCTCGGCGAGGATGTCCGCGACCGAGCGAACCTTCCCGCAGGACACGCCTTCGGCCAGCAGCCGGGTCTCTAGCTCCAGCCCCGCATGATTGCGGGTTGCCGCATCGACGACCGCCACGAGCTCGGCGGCATGCTCCACGCGCGCCTGTCGCGTTGCGAACTTCGGGTCCGTGCCGGCCCAGTCGATCCCGAGCACCCGGCACAGGCCCTGCCACATCTTGTCGGTGGTCGCGGCAATGCAGATGAAGCCGTCGCTGGTGCGGAAGTTCTGGTTCGGTGCGGTCGCCGGATGCGCCGATCCGGTACGCGGAAACAGGACTCCGCGCTTCCTGTAGTGGGTGATGTACGGGCCCATGGCGTAGAGCGCGATGTCGAGCAGCGCGATATCGATGTGCTCGCCGCGACCGGTGCTGGCGCGCCGCAGGAGCGCGGCGGCGATCGCGAAGGCCATGGTCGTGCCGGTGCAATAGTCGATCATCGCCGGCCGGACCCGCACCGGCGAACGATCGGGGTCACCGGTAGCTTCCATGATGCCCGAGACCGCCTGCAGGATCGGCTCGACGGCGGGTCGATGACGCATCGAGCCCGTCTGTCCGAACCCGGAGATCGACCCATAGACGATCGCCGGGTTGAGCTGCCGGATCGCATCGTAGCCAAGGCCGAGCCTGTCGATCGAGCCCGGCAGGAAGTTCTCGAGCAGGACGTCCGCGCTCTTGGCCAGCTCGAGGACGATCTCCAGGCCCTCGGGCGATTTCAGGTCGACGGCGATCGCACGCTTGTTGCGATTGAAGTTCTGGAAGTTGGCCCCCTCGATCGGGTAGCGGAACATGTCGCCGGCGAAGGACTCGACCTTGATCACCTCGGCGCCCATGTCGGCGAGCATCATGCTGCATATCGGCCCCGCCTGGACGTGACTGATGTCGAGAACCCGGATCCCCGCCAGGGGATCGGGGAAGCCGGACGACGATTGACCCACGACAGAACCTCCGGTTGATTGCGACATCCCCTGCTCCCTTATCCGACCATGGTCGAGGGCAGCCAGGTCGACAGCGCGGGAAACGCCAGCAACACCAGCAGGGCCACGAAGTCCATCGCCAGCAGCGGCCCGGTGCCCCTGAACACGTCCTCGAGCGGGACCTTGGTCGTCGCGCTGACCACGAATGCGTTCATGCCGACCGGCGGCGTCGCCATGCCGATCTCGGCGGTCTTGGTGCAGATGACGCCGAACCAGATGGGATCGAAGCCGAGGCTCACGACCAGGGGGAACACCAGGGGCAGGGTGACGAGGATGATGGCGACCTGGTCCATGATGCAGCCGAGCACCAGGTAGAGGGCCACGATGAACAGCATGATCACCCACCGGTTCACGTCGAGGTTGCCGATGTAGTTGATCAGGCTCTGGGTGGACTCGGTGATGGTCAGGAAGTAGCCGAAGATCATCGCGCCGATGATGATCGCGAAGATCATCGTGGTCGATCGCATGGTGAGCATGACCGCGGTCCTGAACTTCCCGACGCTCATCCGGCCCATGAGCAGGGGAATCAGGAGCGAGCCGAAGGCGCCCAGGGCAGCGGCCTCGGTCGGCGTCGCCAGGCCGCCGTACATCGACCCGACGACGATCGAAGCCAGGATCATGAACGGCCACAGGTTGCGCAGGGAGGAGACCCGGGCCTTCCAGGAATGCCGGACCGTGGAAGCCGGCATGCTGCCGGGCGAGACCTTGCTCCAGATCACGATGGTGAGGCAGTACATGGTCGCCGTCAGGATCCCCGGGATGATGCCGGCGATCAGCAGCTTGCCGATGGAGGTTTCGGTGATGATCCCGTAGAGCACGAACGCGATGCTGGGCGGGATCATGATCGCCAGGGTGCCGGCGATGGTGACCACGCCGGTGGCGATACGCGGCGAGTAGCCGTGCTTGATCATCTGCGGAACGGCCATGGTCGACAGGGTCGCCGCGGAAGCCGTGCTCGATCCCGACATGGCCGCCATGCCGGCCGCCGCGAAGACCGTGGTGATCGCGAGCCCACCGGGCAGGCGCTCGAGCCAGCGCTGGGCCGCCGTGAAGACATCGTCGACGATCCCCGAAACCGAGATGAACTGGGCCATGAGGATGAACATCGGGACGGTCGACAAGGTGTAGTGCGCGGCCGATCGGTACGGCACGGTCCCCAGCAGGCCCAGCACCGTGTCCATGCCGTCGAAGACGTAGAGACCGATCGCGCCGGCGACCGCAAGCGCGAAGGCCACCGGCATGCCGGTGAACAGGAACACCAGCATCAGCAGAACGAGCGATATGCCCAACATGAATGTCGCCTGGTCGGAGTTTCGGGTTGTGCGGCCGGCAGCTGGCCGTCAGTCGACGAGCGGCAGCTCGTGGGAGTCCTCTTGCGTCGAGTCGTCGAAGAACGACTGCAGGATCCGCAGGCAGAGCATCACGCTGCCGATCGGCACCATCAGCAGCGCGGGCGCGAGCGGATAGGCCAGGAGACTGTTGGACATCTCGTTGAACCGATGCGCCTCGACCGCCGCTTCCCAGCCCTTGACGGCGATCAGCGCGAACAGCATGAAGGCCATCGCCTTGTGGACCCGCCTCCAGACGGCATTCACCCGAGGGGGGATGCGCTTCTCGAAAAGGGTCACCCGGACATGGCCACCGACCGTGTAGACGTAGCTCAAGGTCAGGAACACCAGGCTGACCATCAGGTAGTCCTCGGTGAACTCGTAGAGGCTGGGAATCGAGAAATCGAGGAACTTGCGCGACAGCAGGTCGAATGTCGTCAGGAGCATCATGAGGATCAGGCTCACCCCGGCGACGAACACGAATATCCGCTCGAAGAACGCGAGCACGCGGTTCAGGACCTGCATCGACTGTCTCCATTTCTCGCGTCGACTCGAGTCGACGGGCAGGCTGCAAAGCCTTTCGATCGGGTCCGATTATTGACAGCATGGCCCGGCCGCGCCACGCTAGGATTTCGATATCCGAAATCCTCATGAACTGTCACCAGGCAGCGGAGAGCTCCCATGGACAGCATCACAGGCCGCGGAACATCGTCCCGGCAACGCAGCCGGACGACCGGCCGCTTCATCCGCGAGACGCCCGGCAGCCGCTCGCTCGAACGCGGCCTGGCGCTTCTGCGGGCGTTCCGCCAGGGTGGCCCGGCCCTGACCAATGCCGATCTTGCCGAGCGAGTCGGACTGCCACGCCCGACGGTGAGCCGCCTGACCCGGTCGCTCGTCGACAGCGGCTTCCTGTCGTTCGACTTCGAGCAGCGCGCCTACCGCCTGACGCCGGTGTACCTGAGCCTGGCACTGGTGTACCGGGACGACTTCCCGGAGCTCGATCTCGCACTGCCGGCGATGCGGGCCGTCGCCGAGGGGGAGGAAGTCAACGTCGGGCTCGCGGTTCCCGACCAGCACGACATGGTCTATCTCGCATCGGTGCGGCGGGGCCGACGAGGCCTCTTCCGGCGCATCGTCCCGGGCTCGCGCCGGCCCATCGAGACGACCTCGCTGGGACTGTGCTACCTCGATGCGCTCGACGCGGCATCGCGCGCGCGGCTTCTCGGGCACATCGAATCCAAGTACCCGGAGACCGACACGACCGTCATGGCCAGGATCGCCCAATCACGATCCGAGCTCGCATCCCTCGGGTACTGCATCGCCGACTGGCACGATGGCATGGTCGCC
>CAYZBJ010000035.1:13536-36991 GCA_964476625.1 uncultured Burkholderiaceae bacterium
GGTCGCCATGGCCACCTCGCTCAAGGCGCCCGACCAGGCGATCTACGCACTGAACGTCAGCTTCTCGTCTCCCGACGCGGCATCGACCGCCAGGCAGGCCGCGCGCTACGGCCCCATGCTCCTCGACCTGGCGCGGACGATCTCCACGACCTGGCTGGCTCGCGCACGGGAAAGTCAGGCTGCATGAAGGGGAATTCGAGGATTCCATAATTCCGCATACCGAAATCCTGTCGTGGCGACCCCTGCCGACGCGATGAATAATCGTCCGGGATCCGGCCGGCAGTTCACGGCGCGTACGAAACAGACAAGACAGGAGACAGGTCCATGCACATCCTCGGCAGGTTCGTTACCCTGGTGGTCGCCGGCTTCTTCGCCACCGCCGCCGGACAGGTCGATGCGGCCGGCGAGATCAGGTTGAAGTTCGCGGGCCCCTACCCGGCCGGCCATCCGTCCGACCTCATGGCCAAGCAGTACATCGAGGAGATCCACAAGCTGACCAACAACAAGGTCAGGATCTCCTACTTTCCTTCCGAGCAGCTCGGCAAGGCCAAGGACATGCTGTCGGTATGCGGCAAGGGCGTCGCCGACATCTGCCAGGTCCACATCACCTACTTCGCCGGCCAGCTTCCCTACGGGAACGTGATCGTGTTGCCCTACTGGACAACGGCGACCGAAGGTTCGGCGATCTTCCAGTCGATGCTCGAGAACAGCCCCGAGCTGGTGGAGGAGTTCGCCAAGTACGGTGTCCGGCCGCTCGAAGGCCACACGACGCCGAGCTACGACGTGGCGACCGTGAGCAAGCCGGTGCGCAGCCTCGAAGACCTCAAGGGCCTGAAGCTCAAGACCGCCGGCGGACTGTTCGACAACATCGCCAAGCGCTACGGCATCATCCCCGTCAGCATCCCCGCGGCCGAGACCTACGAGTCGGTCCAGCGCGGCCTCGTCGACGGCGTGGTGTTCAACTACCCGAGCATCCGTTCCTACCACCTGAACGACCTGGTGAAGTACATCACCAACGGCATGCGCACCGGCGGCTACCCCGGCGCGACGGTCATGAACGACAAGGCCTGGAAGAAGCTGCCGAAGGACGTCCAGGACGCCATCATGGAAGCCTCGCGCACGGTGGCGGCAAACGAAGGCAAGCGCTGGGACGAGCTGCACGCGGTTGTTCGCGAGGAGTTCCGGGCCCAGGGCATCGAGATCTACGACCTGACGCCCGAGCAGCGAGTCGAATGGGCCAAGGCGCTCGACGGGCTCGGCGAGGAGTACGTCGCCGAGATGGAGAAACGGGGCTTCTCGAAGATCCGCAAGGTCTTCGACGATTTCAAGGCGACCGCGGCGCGCATCGCGAAGTAGCTGCCCACTGGGTGGCCCCCGCCGGGGCGCCACCCAGGGCATGCCGGGGCGTCGTGAGCGCGTGACGACGCTTCAGGCTGCATCCCGCTCATCGGAAGCCGTTCGTTGCGGCTGGCCGACCTGCTCGGCCAGCCCGGGCAGACGAATCAACATATTGACCTGTTCGCGAGCGACGGTTAACGTCACCAGAATCGCCCCCGACATCCCGGGAGAATGCCGGGGCAGATGCGGGGAAACCATGACGACCGATGCCCGTATCCCGCCACGCGAAGAGTGCGTGCTGCGCTACATGCTGGACAGATGGACCGACCGGACGCCGGACAAGGTGTTCACGGTGTTCGAAGACGGCACCCAATGGACCTATCGCGAAACCAGGGAGCGCGTGCGTGCCCGCGCCCGCGCGCTGCGTATGCTGGGCGTCGCCCAGTCCGATCATGTCCTGGTCTGGTTGCCCAACGGCCCCGAGTGCCTCGTCACCTGGTTTGCGATCAACTATCTGGGCGCGGTTTACGTACCGATCAATACCGCCTACCGTGGCGGTGTTCTCGAACATGTGATCGCGCTCTCCGACGCGAAACTTGCGATCGTCCACGCCGAGTTGGTGCCGCGGCTCGATCAGTTGGAGCTGTCGCAACTCACCACCCTGGTCTGCCTGCAAGGCGATCCGCCGGCTGCGCTGCCCGGCGTGACCTTGCTCGACGCGCGAGCCCTGGCCGACCCGGCGCCCGACCCGCTCGACCTGGCGCATGAGATCGAACCCTGGGATACCCAGTGCGTCATCTTCACCTCCGGCACTACCGGCCCGTCGAAGGGCGTCATGACGTCCTATCTCCAGCTCCACGAGTCCGGCAAAGGCTTTCCACCAGCCAATGTCGCTGACCGCCACCTGGTGGCGCTGCCGCTGTTCCACGCCGGCAGCACCATCCCGATCTACCTGATGCTCCGGCTGGGCGCTTCGTTCGTGCTGGTCGGAGCGTTCAGGACAGAGGAGTTCTGGCAGGTGGTAGAACGTACGCAGACCACCTCGCTGATCCTGCTGGGCGTGATGGCCGGCTTCGTGGTCAAGCGACCAGAGTCGGAAGCGCCCCGGCGCTCTTCCCTGCGCTGGGCAACGGCGGTCCCGCTCGACGAGGACGGCATCGAGTTCGGCCGTCGCTTCGGGGTCGACATCGTCACGACGTTCAACATGACCGAAGTGTCGTGCCCGATCGTCTCGGGTATCAACCCGACCGAGACGGGTAGCTGCGGCGTGGCGCGCCCCGGCGTGGAGGCTCGCCTGGTCGACGAGCATGACTGCGAAGTCGTCCCAGGCCAGGTCGGCGAGTTGATCGTGCGCGCCGACACCCCCTGGGCGATGAATTCCGGCTATTACAAGAACCCCGAGGCAACCGCGCACGCCTGGCGCAACGGCTGGTTCCATACCGGCGACGCCTTCCGCAAGGATGCCGAGGGCAACTACTTCTTCGTCGACCGCATGAAGGACGCGATCCGCCGCCGCGGCGAGAACATTTCTTCTTTCGAGGTGGAATCCGAAGTGATGGCCCACCCTTCCGTTCGGGAATGCGCTGCGGTCGCGGTAGCCAGCGAACTTGCGGAAGACGAGGTGCTGGTGGCAGTTTCCCTGGGCGAAGGCAGGACATTGGACCCGGTCGATCTGATCGAGTTCCTGCGCCCGCGCCTGGCGCACTTCATGATTCCGCGCTATGTGCGGATCGTGGAGGAACTCCCCAAGACACCGTCGCAGAAGGTGCAAAAGCACCTCATCCGCGGCCAGGGCATCACGGCCGGCACCTGGGATCGCGAAAAGGCCGGCGTCGTAGTCAGGCGCGAGAAGCTGTCAGGATAGGCAGGCCTTCCCCGCTCCCGCGCGAGCCGCTGCGACCGGGGCGACGCCCGCGGGCTCAGCCCCGGACTCTCTCGCGCGCCACCCGGATGCCCGTCTTTTCACGGTCCCAGGTATCCGACGTGACGCCGGCGCTGCGCAGCACATGCTTCTCGACCTTCTGGGTGGGCGTACGCGGCAAGTCATCCATGATGCGCACGTAGCGCGGCAGCATGAAGTGCGCCAGCCGCGGGCGCAGGAACTCGACCAGTTCCGCAGGATCGACCCGCTCGCCAGGTACCGGCGCCACGATCACCAGCACGTCATCCTCGGAAGTCTCGTTCGGTACCGCAACCACCGCGCATTCGCGCACCGCCGGATGGGCGATGACCTCGATCTCCACCTCGAAGGAGGAGATGTTCTCGCCGCGGCGGCGGATCGCGTCCTTCATGCGGTCGACGAAGAAGTAATTGCCCTCGGCATCCTTGCGGAAAGCGTCGCCGGTATGGAACCAGCCGTTGCGCCAGGTGCGCGCCGTCGCCTCCGGGTCCTTGAAGTAACCGGAATTCAGGCTCCAGGGCGCGTCGCTGCGCAGGATCAGCTCGCCGACGGTGCCTGCCGGCACCTCGCAATCGTGTTGGTCGACGATCCGCAGCTCGACGCCTTCGCGCTGGCGGCCGCAGGTACCGGGCGCCGCCGGGTTCGGGGCCGAGACGATCGGCACGTTGATCTCGGTCATGTTGAACAGCGTCCAGACCGTCATGCCGAAACGCTCCGCAAACTGCTTCCAGTCGTCGGCAAGCGGGATCATCATCGCCTTCTTCAGGGTGTGGTCACGATCGTCGGGCGCCGGCGGGCGCTTCGCGATGAAGCTGGTCATCACGCCCAGCAGGATCACGAAGCTCGCGCGGGTGGCTCGCACCGCGGGCCAGAAGGTCTCGGTGGAGAACTCGCCGGCTACCGCGACCACGCCCCCGCGGTTGAGCGAGCCGATCACCGGCAAGGTGCCGCCGACATGGAACAACGGCCCGTACAGGAGGAAGCAGTCGTCCTCGACGAGCATCGGGAAGCTGTGCGGCCCGCTCATCGCGGCCAGGTGCGCATAGGAGCTGATCACGCCCTTCGAGCGCCCGGTGGTGCCGGAGGTGTAGATGATCGACTGCACGTCCCAAGGCTCGATCGGCCTGGCCAGGACGGGCAGCGTGGCAGGGTCGGCATCGAGCACGGACCCGGGCAGTACCTGCAGCCCTGGTACCGGCTCGGGATCGCCGCCGAGCACCACCGCGGTCTCGAGCCGGCCGCGCCCGACTTCGGCGAGCCGACCGACCAGATCGACGCTGGCCACGATCAGGCTGGAGCCGGCGTTGGCCAGCACATGGGCCAGCAGGTTGCCGCGATACGCGGTGTTGACCGGCACATAGGTCGCCCCAAGCCAGTTGATCGCGAACCAGACACGGATCATGTCGACGCCATTGGGCAGCCAGACGGTGACGGTGTCGTCCTGCTTGACACCAAGCGCAGCCAGGCCCGCCGCCGTACGCTCGACCGCTGCCCGAAAGGCCTCGTAGCTGATCGAGCCACCATCGCCACGACGAATGAAGTCCCGTTCCGGGTGCGACCGCGCGCGACGTTCCAGCACGTAGCGCAGCACGCAGTCTTCGCGGGATGGAACGCGGGGGTCGGTACCTGGCATGGGTGTCTCCTGTGAACAATGGCCCGTGGTCTGCGCCACGTCATGCAAAATATATCAATATATTTACTCTTTCAAGGGAGTGCGTTTCGAGGCCGGGCGACGGGCTGGGGGCCGCACACGGCCGCCCGGCGAACGCGCCGAGGGGGTGGCGCCGGCAGCGCCTGCCTCGGCGCTGCCCAGGCTGATGGACCGCAGCGAGCGGTTCACCTTGCCCAGCATCTCGGCAAAGTCCTGCTTGTCCTCGAGCGAGATTCCTCGTGTGCCTTGCCGGTAGAACACCAGCGTGTTCGCGAACAAGGAGTCCCAGGCACGGCGACCCGCGCGGGTGATCCGCACCAGCTTGATCCGACGGTTGCTGGCGCCCTCCACCCGCTCGACGAACTGTTGCTTCTCGAGCCGCTTGAGCACGCCGTCCAGGTTCTGGCGACTCACCGCGAGATATTCGACCAATTCGGACAGGGGAATGCCGGACGCCGGCCCATTGGACAGGGCGCCGAGCAGCGCGCCCTGGATGCCCGAGAATCCAAGTTCCTGCTGGGCCTTGCGCTCGTAGATGTTGCTCGCCTGGAACAGGCGGAAGAAGAGCCGGTTGTTCAACTCGTCCTCGGCAGTCGGCGCCTCGACAACTCCGCCGCGCTCCATGGTGGTCCGCACCATTGCTTTGCTCCTCCCTTTCCGACATCGGCCGCACCGGGGTGCCCGGGCCGCGCAAGTCAACATTCGTATCAACATATTGACACGAATTGCGCCCGAACCTAAATTCGACCGATCATCCCATACGAGACCCGCCAAGAATGACGCTCTCCAAGCTGCTGATTGCCAACCGGGGCGAGATCGCAGTGCGCATCATCCGCGCCGCCACCGAACTCGGCATCGGCACGGTCGCCGTCCACGCCCGCGATGACGCCGACTCGCTTCACACTCGCATGGCCGATCATTGCGTCGCCCTCGCTGCCGACGGCCCGGCAGCCTACCTCGATGCCGACGCCCTGGTGGACACCGCGTGTGCGACCGGCTGTGATGCAGTGCACCCAGGCTACGGCTTCCTCAGCGAAAGCGCAGAGTTCGCGCACAAGGTGCGCGCCGCCGGGCTCGTCTTCGTGGGCCCGCACGCCGAGCATCTCGAGCTCTTCGGCGACAAGTCCCGATCGCGATTGCTGGCAGCGCAATGCGAAGTGCCGATGGTCGCCGGCACCAGGGGCGCCACCAGTGTCGACGAGGCTCTCGCCTTTCTCGACTCGCTCGGTCCCGAGGGGGCCATGATGATCAAGGCGATCGCGGGCGGCGGCGGCCGCGGCATGCGTCTGGTGCGCGACCCCGCTGAAGTCGAAGCCGCCTGGCAGCGCTGCCGTTCGGAAGCCGGCGCAGCCTTCGGCAATGGCGACGTCTACGTGGAGCGTTACCTGCCGGCGGCCCGGCACATCGAAGTGCAGATCCTCGGGGACGGCAATCAGGTGATCCATCTGGGCGAGCGCGAATGCACGATCCAGCGGCGCAACCAGAAGCTGGTGGAGATCGCGCCCAGCCCCACTCTCGAGCCGGCGTTGCGCGAGCGCCTGTGCGAGGCCGCTCTGCGGATGGCCCGGAGCGTGAACTACGAAAGCCTGGGCACCTTCGAGTTCCTGGTACCCCACATCGCCTGCGATGCGAACGACTTCGCGTTCATGGAGGTCAATCCGCGCCTGCAGGTCGAGCACACGGTAACCGAACAGGTGCTGGACATCGACCTTGTCAAGATCCAGCTGCGGCTGGCCGCTGGCGCCTCGCTCGAGGAACTCGGCCTGGACGGGCTGGCGATCGCACCCGCGGGCCATGCGATCCAGCTCAGGATCAACATGGAGACGATGGCCCCCGATGGCGGCACCCGCCCCTCGGGCGGCACGCTGGCCGCCTTCGACCTGCCGGCCGGGCCAGGGGTGCGCGTCGACAGCTTCGGCTACACGGGCTACACGACCAATCCGCGCTATGACTCGTTGCTGGCCAAATTGATCGTGCACAGTCCCTCGCCTGACTACACCGACGCCGTGCGACGCGCCCGCCGCGCGCTGTCGGAGTTCCGCATCGAAGGGGTGGCCACCAATCTGTCGCTGCATCGCAGCCTGCTCTCCCATCCCGACGTCGTGGCCAACCAGGTGCACACGCGCTTCGTCGAGGAGAACTTGCCGAGCCTATTGGCGGAGGCGGCCGCGCCGGCACAGGAGCGATTCTTTCGCCCCGGCGCGCCGTCGATGGCGGCCAGCCGGCCCCGGAGCGCAAGATCCGACGACCCGCTTTCTGTGTTCGAGGAGGCCCCGGCTTCGCGACACTTGCCGACGCACGCCGGGGCGACGCACGATGGGCCCGAAGGCACGCTGGCGCTGTACGCCCCCCTGCAGGGCACCGTGGTGACCGTGGACGTGGCGCTAGGCGATACGGTGCGCCAAGGGCAAGCGGTACTGGTGCTCGAAGCGATGAAGATGGAGCACATTGTGGTCAGTGAAGCTGCAGGCGTGGTCCGCCGGATCGACGTGACGGTCGGCAATGCGGTGTTCGAAGGAACGCCGCTGCTCCACCTCCATCCTCAGGAGATCGACGGCGGTGAGGCTAGCCATGCGCTCGAGGTGGACCTGGACGCGATCCGTCCCGATCTGGCCGATGTGCTGGCACGCAAGGCGTCGATCCTCGATGCGCAACGGCCCGACGCAGTCGCACGCCGACGCCGGACCGGCCAACGGACCGTGCGCGAGAACATCGAGGACCTCTGCGATGCCGGCAGCTTCATCGAGTACGGCGGCCTGGCGGTGGCCGCCCAACGCCAGCGCCGCTCCTTCGAGGAGTTGCAACGAATGAGCCCTGCCGACGGCATGGTTTCCGGCCTGGGCACCGTCAACGGAACCGTCTTCCATGAGGACGAGGCTCGCTGCGCCGTGATGGGCTACGACTACACGGTATTCGCCGGCACCCAGGGCGTGATCAACCACCGCAAGAAGGACCGGCTACTGGGCCTGGCCGCGCAATGGAAGATCCCGATGGTGCTGTTCGCCGAAGGTGGTGGCGGACGGCCTGGCGACGAGTGGCCGACTCCGGCGGGGCTCGACACATCCACGTTCACGCGCATGGGCGCGCTGAGCGGACTGGTGCCGACGGTGGGCGTGGTGTCTGGCCGCTGCTTCGCGGGCAACGCGGCACTGCTGGGCGGTTGCGACGTGATCATCGCCACGGAGAACGCCAACATCGGCATGGGCGGTCCCGCGATGATCGAAGGCGGCGGGCTCGGCGTCTTCCGCCCGGAGGATGTGGGGCCGATGAGTGTGCAAGTACCCAACGGCGTAGTGGACATAGCCGTCTCCGACGAGATCGAAGCCGTCGCGGCCGCGAAGACATACCTCGGCTATTTCCAGGGAAACCTGCGCGACTGGACCTGTGCCGACCAGCGCCTGCTGCGCCATGCGGTGCCCGAGAACCGGCTGCGCGCCTATGACATCCGTGCCCTGATCGAGGTCCTGGCAGACACCGGCTCGGTCCTGGAGCTGCGCCCCTCGTTCGGCGCAGGCATGATCACCGCGCTGATCCGCATCGAAGGCCGGCCGATGGGGCTGATCGCCAACAACTCGCGCCACCTCGGCGGGGCGATCGATGCCGACGGCGGCGACAAGGCCGCCCGCTTCATCCGCCTGTGCGACGCGTTCGGACTGCCGATCGTTTCCCTGTGCGACACCCCGGGCATGATGGTCGGCCCCGAAGTGGAGAAGACCGCACAAGTGCGCCACGTGTCACGGATGTTCGTGGCGGCAGCCAAGGCCACCGTGCCGTACTTCACCGTCGTGCTGCGCAAGGGCTACGGCCTGGGAGCGCTGGCAATGGCAGGCGGCAGCAGCCATGCCTCGTTCATGATCCTGGCGTGGCCGACGGGCGAGTTCGGCCCGATGGGCCTCGAGGGCGGGGTGAAGCTCGCCTACCGCAGGGAACTGCAGGCCATCGAGGATCCGGCGCAGCGCAAGGCCTGGTTCGACTCGATGGTCGCCAGGGCATACGAAGAGAACAAGGCGCTGAGCAGTGCCTCGTTCCTCGAGTTCGACGACCTGATCGATCCGATGGAGACCCGCGGTCGCCTGGTCCGGGGCCTGCGTTGCGTACCATCACGCATCGACCGGCACGCCGACAAGGCAGGCAGCGTCGACGTCTGGTAGCAGTCGCCCGGCGCCCACCGCGCGCCGGGCTTGTCGGCCGCTCCTACTTCTCGAGCAACCGGCACTCGCTCTGGGCCGCCGGCACGAAGGATTCCTCGCCCGAGAATTTCTTCACCAGGGTGACGATGTCGTCCTTGTTCTTCATCTGGTCAGCCGACTTGGCCAGGCCGTAATACATGTCGCGCATCAGGCGCCCATCCTCGCGGATCCGGGCGCCGTGCGTGAAGAAATCCTCAACCGGGGTTCCCTTCATCTTCGCCAGCACCGCCTTGGTCTGCGTGGTGCCCGCCGCCTCGACGGCCTTCAGGTAGTGCAACACCGCGCTGTAGACGTTGGCCTGGGGATCGGTGGGCATCTTGCCGTTGAATGCCTTCTTGAAGCGCTCGGTCCACGCACGCGACTCCGGTGTCTCGTCCCAGTAGAAGCTCTGCACCAGCGGCATGCCGGCCGTCACGTCGCTGCCCAGGGCATAGATATCGTCGGTCGTCAGCGAGAACGGCGTGAACTGCTGGCCGGCCTGGCGGATCTGGAACTCGTTCGCCTGCTTCGCCGAGTTGGTGAAATCGGCGCCGCCACCGATGAACCCGATATTCCTCGCCTTGGACGCCTGTGCCTGCAACAGGTAGGAGCTGAAGTCGGCCGAGCCCAGCGGGAAGCGCACGCTGCCCGCGACCGTCCCGCCGGCGGCTTCGATCATCGCGCGGGCATCGGCCTCGATGCTGTGGCCGGCGGTGTAGTCGACCGTCAGGAAGTACCAGGTGTTCGGCTGGGTCGCCGCCGCTCCCCTGGTCACGAGATTGGCCACCGAATAGCCGTCATTGGCCCACTGCATGCCGTTGGGAGAGCAGCCCTTGCCGCCGATGTCCTTGCTGCTGGCCATCGACACCACCAGGATCCGGTCCTTGTCTTCGGCAATCTTCTGCACGGCCAGCGCCACGCCAGAGCTGTAGATATCGAAGATCGCGCTGACGTTCTCGGTGTCGAACCAGCGGCGCGCGATCGACGAGCCGATGTCCGGCTTGTGGGCATGATCGGCGACGACCACCTCAACCGGAGCGCCCAGGATGGTGCCACCCGCGTCCTCTATCGCCAGCCTCGCCGCGGCTACCGATCCCGCGCCGGTAATGCTCGAATAGGCGCCCGATTGGTCGTTCAGGATGCCGATCTTCACGGGTCCACCGGCCTGGGCGGACGCGAGCCCGGCATGACCGGCCAGCAACAAGGCAGCCGCCAATAGCGGCGTTGCGACTCTCAACATGATTCCCCTCTCTGCGGCCGGAAGGCCGTTGTCTGCCTGCACCTCCGTGCGACCGCAGGTGTCGGTCGCACCTCCCTGGATCGATGGCTCGCACGCCATCGCACCGGCGCGATCTCCAAGGCCGGTTCCGAAGGCGATGTTTTCACCCATCCCGTCATATGTCAATACGTTTACGTGTTCATCAGGAGGTCGACGACCCAGAGCCTGGCGAAGGCACCCTCGATCGGTTTGCCAGCGGCGGACAATCAGGCTGCGGACGGTATCCTTCGCCGGTCGATTACCCCAATCCCCCAGCCGACCACGGAGCGCCCATGTCCACGCTCGTCCTGCGCGAAGACCGCGACGGCCTCGCCGTCCTCACCCTGAACCGTCCCGAGAAGCTCAACGCACTGACCGTCGCGCTATTTCGAGAACTCGGCGAGCACGTGGCCCGTATCGCGGCGCAGACCGACCAGGTCGGGCTTGTCCTCGTGCGCGGCGCAGGCAAGTGCTTCTCCGCCGGCCACGACCTTGCCGACATCGCGCAGGGCGAAGACCCGCCCAGGCCCAGCTTCCAGGCCGACGTGATCGAAGCGCTGGCGAACCTGCCACAGCCCGTGATCAGTGCGGTGCACGGCCATTGCTATACCGGCGCACTCGAACTCGCGCTGGCCGGCGACCTGATCGTGGCCGCCGCGTCGGCAAAGTTCGCCGACACGCATTCGCGCTGGGCGCTGACCCCGATCTGGGGCATGAGCCAGCGCCTGCCGCGGCGCGTAGGCCCGTCCAAGGCACGCGAGATGATGTTCACCGCGCGCACCTACACGGGGGAAGAAGCCGCCGCGATGGGCCTGGCCAACTGGTGCGTGCCCGACGAACAATTCGAGGCCGAACTCGACCGCCTGGCGAAATCGATCCTGGCGAACTCCTGGTTCAGCCATCGTGCCAACAAGCGCCTGCTGGCCCACACCGAAGGCATGCCGCTGGCAGCCGGCCTGTCGTACGAAATCCACCGCACCGAAGGTCGCGGCCCGGACATGGACGCCCGGATCGCCGGCTTCATGAACAAGACCAGCAAGCTCTCCTGAGCGGAGCTACCTCCCGCCCGTCTTTGGCGCGGTCATCGCGACCACCACGGCCGAGACCAGGAAGAAGGCCTGCAGCTCCAGCGCCCAGCCACCGGTCTGGGTGAGCTGGAAGAGCTGCCCGGTGTGGGCCAGCCCCACCGCAAAGAGCATCTGGACCACGATGATCAGGGCGGCCGGCACCACGAAGCGGTTGATCAGCAGCAGGATCGGCGCGACGACTTCGCCGATGTAGGCGCCGTAGGCGAAGAAGGCAGGCAGGCCGGCCTTGCCCAGCATGCCCTCGATGCCGCCGACGCCGCCGGTGACCTTGGCGATGCCGTGGAGCAGCAGCAGGATGCCGAGGGTCCAGCGCAGCAGGGTGATCCCGGCGGACGGGTTGTGGAAGGCATCGAAGATCTTCATGGCGGTGGATTCTCCCTTCTTGTGGTTGCCGGCGATTTGCCGGTTGGTTCGGACGCGCTGCTCGCCGCCGCGCACGGGACCGACGCGGCGGACGATCCCTTCTTCCAGCCAGCATAGCGCGAGCCGGGGGAGTCGACACAGTGCGGGCCCGGTCCGGCGCAGCCACGGATGACCACGGCCGGCGGATCGGTTAGTCTGTGCCCAACACGCGCTCTCGACCGACCCCTTTGGAATACCTGCCGATCTGGGCCCAATTGCTGGCCTTGCTCGTCCTGATGCTGCTCTCCGCGTTCTTCTCGATATCGGAGACCAGCATGATGGCGCTGAACCGCTACCGGCTCGCCCATCTCGTGCGCAAGGGCCGGCGCAGCGCACGGCTGGCCGCCGACCTGCTCGGACGCACCGATCACCTGCTGTCCTCCGTCCTGATCGGCAACAACGTCGCCAATGTCGCACTGACCGCGATCGCGACCGCCCTGGCGATCCGCTACTTCGGCAACAACGACACCGCGCTGCTGATCGCCACCGCGGCGGTCGCCGTGGTGATCATCCTCTTCTGCGAGATCACGCCGAAAGTGATCGGCGCCCGCTTCCCGGAGCAGGTCGCGCTGCCGGCCAGCTATCCGCTCACCGTGCTGACCCGCCTGCTCCACCCCTTCGTCTGGGTGATCAATGCCATCGTGCGTCGCTCGCTGGCGTTGCTGGGCTTGCGCCTGGACGCCGACGAGGGCGCGGGAGGGCTCTCGCCCGAGGAATTGCGCTCGGCGGTGCTCGAGTCGGGCGGCTTCCTGCCCCAGAAGCACCGTTCGATCCTGCTCAACTTCTTCGACCTCGAGAACATCACCGTCGACGACGTCATGGTGCCGCGCCAGCGCATCGAGGCGCTCGACCTCGCCGGCAGCGAGGCGACCTGGCGCGACCAGATCACGACCTGCTTCCACAACAAGCTGCCAGTCTACGAAGGCGAGATCAACCGGGTGGTCGGCATCCTGCATGTGCGCCGCGGCCTCTCGCTGCTGCAACGCGACACCATCGAGGCCGAGGACCTGCGCGAGGAGCTCGCCGAGCCCTATTTCGTGCCCAGCGGCACCCCGGTTTTTCGCCAGCTCCAGTTCTTCCAGGAAAACCGGCGCCGGCTGGCGCTGGTCGTCGACGAATACGGCGAGTTGCAGGGACTGCTGACCCTGGCCGACATCATCGAGGAGCTGGTCGGCGAGTTCACCAGCTCCTCGCCTTCGCGCGACGCCGGCCTGCACTGGAACGAGCGCGGCGAAATCCAGGTCGAAGGCAGCGTCGCACTGCGCGATCTCAACCGCCAGCTCGGTACCGGCCTTCCCCTGGACGGGCCGCGCACCCTCAACGGCCTGATCCTCGAGACCCTGCGCGAACTGCCCGAAGCCGACGTCGGGCTGCGCTTCGGCCCCATCGGGGTGGTAGTCACCCAGATCGAGGACCGGACGATCCGCAGCGTCCGCCTGCACCGCCTCGACCTGCCGGCCTCCGGACCCGGCGAGGCCCGCCCCGGCAGCGCCGGCTGAGCCGCCGGCGGGTCGGGCGACAGGCCCGCGAGCCGCGCCAGCCGCGGCGCATCCCCGCCCGGCGCGCCGTCTGTCCTGCCGCCATGCGCCACTCGTCAATCGACGCCCTCCGAGACTGTCCAAGCGGGGCCGACATGCATCATGATCGCCGCAAACCGCCCAGCGGGGCGCCATGGCCAATACCCAGGCAGGAACGAATATGTCCGCGACGATGGGATCCGCCCAGACCTCCGAGCACACCATGCTCGGCGGACTCGGTCGCGCGCTCGTCCAGCACCGGATCCTGCGGCCCGACCAGGCCGTCAAGGTGCAGAAGCACGCGAACGACAACCATGTCGCGTTCATCGACGAGCTGATCGACAGCAAGCACCTCTCGCCACGCGAACTCGCGCGCTTCGCCGCCGAGTCCTTCGGCCACCCGATGCTCGACCTGAGCGGGCTCGACCCGGCCTCGATCGACATGAGCCTGCTCGATCGCAAGCTCGCCGTCGAGGCCCGGGTGCTGCCCCTGGTCAAACGCGGCAACAAGCTTTCGGTCGCGATCTCGGACCCCACCGACTACCAGACCCTGGACCGGATCAAGTTCTCGGCGCAGTCCACGGTCGACCCGATCGTGGTCGAGCACGACAAGCTGCTGCGGATCCTCGAGAAGGCGACCCGCGGCACCGCCGACCAGCTCTCGGACCTGGTCGACGATTCGATCGACGTCGACGTCACCAGCGACGAGCAGTCGTCGCAGGCCGACACCAGCGACGTCGACGACGCGCCCGTCGTCAAGTTCCTGCAGAAGATCCTGGTCGATGCGATCCAGTCCGGGGCATCGGACATCCACTTCGAGCCCTACGAGAAGTTCTACCGCATCCGGTTCCGGATCGACGGCGAGCTGAGCGAGGTCGCCCAGCCGCCGCTGGCGATCAAGGAGAAGCTCGCCTCCCGGATCAAGGTGATCTCGCGCCTCGACATTTCCGAGAAGCGGGTTCCGCAGGACGGGCGCATGAAGCTCGTCATGTCGAACCAGCGCGCCATCGACTTCCGCGTCTCGACCCTGCCGACCCTGTTCGGCGAGAAGATCGTGATGCGGATCCTGGATCCGTCGTCGGCCAAGCTGGGGATCGAGGCGCTCGGCTACGACCCCCACCAGAAGGACCTGCTGCTCGACGCGATCCAGCGCCCCTACGGCATGGTCCTGGTGACCGGGCCGACCGGCTCGGGCAAGACGGTGTCGCTCTACACCTGCCTGAACATCCTCAACGAGCCCGGGGTGAACATCTCCACCGCCGAGGATCCGGCCGAGATCAACCTGCCGGGCATCAACCAGGTCAACGTCAACGACAAGGCGGGGCTGACCTTCGCGGCGGCGCTCAAGTCCTTCCTGCGCCAGGATCCGGACGTGATCATGGTCGGCGAGATCCGCGACCTCGAGACCGCCGACATCTCGATCAAGGCGGCCCAGACCGGCCACATGGTCATGTCGACGCTGCACACCAACGATGCGCCGACCACCCTGACCCGGATGATGAACATGGGGGTGGCGCCGTTCAACATCGCCTCCTCGGTGATCCTGATCACCGCCCAGCGACTCGCGCGGCGGCTGTGCACCTGCAAGCTCCCGGCCGAGCTCGATGACGAAGCGCTGCTCAAGGCGGGCTTCCGGGAAGACGACCTCGATGGCAGCTGGGGCGCCTTCCGGCCGGTCGGCTGCGATCGCTGCGGCGGCTCCGGCTACAAGGGCCGGGTCGGCATCTACCAGGTCATGCCGATCACCGAGGAAATCCAGAAGATCATCCTCGGCAACGGCAACGCATTGCAGATCGCCGACCAGGCGCGCGCCGAAGGGGTCAACGACCTGCGCCGCTCGGGGCTGATCAAGGTCATGCAGGGCCACACCTCGATCGAAGAGGTGCTGGGCGTCACCAACGAGTAACGCGTCGAATCGACAAGGACATCCGATGGCCACCTCCAGCACCGCGGCGAAAGCGCCCGTCTCGGCACGGGCGCGCAACGCCGCGCGCAAGCCCCGCGAGTTCACCTACCTCTGGGACGGCCGCGACCGTGGCGGCAAGCAGGTACGCGGCGAAATGCGCGCCAGCGGCGAGGCCATCGTCCAGAGCACCCTGCGCCGGCAAGGCATCATCGTCACCAAGATCAGGAAGCAACGCTACAAGCGCGGCAAGAAGATCGGTGATCGCGACATCACGATGTTCACCCGCCAGCTCGCGACGATGATGAAATCCGGGGTGCCGCTGCTGCAGTCCTTCGACATCGTCGCCAAGGGCACCGACAACGGCTCGGTCGCCAAGCTGTTCGTCGACATCAAGAACGACGTCGAGACCGGCACCGCGCTGTCGCAGGCGTTTCGCAAGTATCCGTTGTACTTCGACAGCCTGTTCTGCAACCTGGTGGGCGCCGGCGAAGCAGCCGGTATCCTCGACGACCTGCTCGACCGGCTCGCGACCTACAAGGAGAAGATCGAGGCGATCAAGGGCAAGATCAAGAGTGCCCTCTTCTACCCGGTGGCGGTGCTGGTGGTGGCCTTCATCGTGGTGGCGGTGATCATGCTGTTCGTGGTGCCGGCCTTCAAGCAGGTCTTCGAGAGCTTCGGCGCCGACCTGCCGGCCCCCACCCTCGCGGTGATCGCGATCTCGGACATCTTCACCGAGTACTGGTACCTGATCTTCGGGGGCATCGGCGGCGGGGTCTACTTCTTCCTGCAGGCCTGGCGCCGCTCGCCGAAGGTCCAGATGTTCATGGACCGGCTCCTGCTGCGCCTGCCGATCTTCGGATCGGTCGTCGAGAAGGCGACCATCGCCCGCTGGCTGCGCACCCTCTCGACCATGTTCGCCGCCGGCGTACCACTGGTCGAAGCGCTCGACTCGGTCGGCGGCGCTTCGGGCAACATCGTCTACCTTCAGGCGACCAAGAAGATCCAGCAGGAGGTCTCGACCGGGACCAGCCTCACCGTCGCCATGCAGAACTCCGGCGTGTTCCCGAACATGGTGCTGCAGATGGCCTCGATCGGCGAGGAGTCGGGTTCGCTCGACTCGATGCTCGGCAAGTCCGCCGACATCTACGAGCGCGAGGTCGACGACGCGGTCGAAAGCCTCTCGAGCCTGCTCGAGCCCCTCATCATGGTCATCCTCGGCACCCTGATCGGGGGCCTCGTCGTCGCCATGTACCTGCCCATCTTCAAGCTCGGCCAGGTGGTCTGAGTCGGCGAGCGGCCGGCGTACGCCGGCCGCTGCTATCCTTGCGCCACCCTGGCCGCCGCGCCCTCGCCCGATGCTCGATCTGCTCGCCCAGTCCCCGCCCTTCGCGATCGCCGCGGCCGCCCTCGTCGGCCTGCTCGTCGGCAGCTTCCTGAACGTCGTCATCCATCGGGTGCCGATCATGATGGAGCACGACTGGGCGAACCAGGCAGCCGACCTGCGCGGCGAGCCGGCGCCGCACACCGAACGCTTCGACCTGCTGGCGCCGCGCTCGCGCTGCCCGTCCTGCGGCCACCCGATCGGCGCGGCCGAGAACATCCCGGTCCTGTCCTGGCTCATCCAGCGCGGCAAGTGCCGCGCCTGCGGCACCGGCATCCCGGCCCGCTATCCGGTTGTCGAGATACTCACCGCCGTCCTCTGCGCACTGGCCATCGGTGTCTTCGGCCCGACCGCGGCCGGTCTCGGCGCAGCGGTGTTCTCCTGCGTCCTGGTGGCGCTCGCCTTCATCGACCTCGACACCCAGTTGCTGCCCGACAGCATGACCCTGCCGCTCCTGTGGCTGGGCCTGCTCTTCAACATCGGGGGCACCTTCGTGCCGCTGCAGGAGGCGGTGGTCGGCGCGATGGCCGGCTACCTGGTGCTCTGGTCGGTGTACTGGCTGTTTCGCCTGGTAACCGGCAAGGAAGGCATGGGCTTCGGCGACTTCAAGCTGCTCGCGGCGATCGGCGCATGGTTCGGCTGGACCGCCCTGCCCGCGGTGATCCTGCTCGCGTCGGTAGTAGGCGCCGTCATCGGCATCGGCCTCATGGTCTTTGCCCGCCACGGTCGCGAGACGCCGATCCCCTTCGGCCCCTACCTCGCTGGCGCCGGCCTGCTGGCCCTTTACTTGCGCGAACCGCTCGCATCGCTCTACGGCATCTGATACGGATTGGGTGCCGGCTCGCCACGCCGGTGCTGCTAGACTCCGGCGATGACGAAGCAGACACCCACCGGATCGGGCGAACGTCCCTTCATCGTCGGCATCACCGGCGGCATCGGCAGCGGGAAATCGACCGTCGAGCGGCGTTTTGCCGCCCTCGGCGTCGACATCGTCGATACCGACCGGATCGCGCATGAACTCAGCGGTCCCGGCGGCGCGGCGATCGAGCCGATCCGCGCCGAGTTCGGCGACCGGGTGATCGCCGCCGACGGCCGGCTCGACCGCGATGCGATGCGCGCGCTGGTGTTCGAGGATGCGTCGGCCCGTGGTCGCCTCGAAGCCATCCTCCACCCCCTGATCGGCGCGCAGTCACGCGCGCGGATCGCGGCGGCGAGTGGCCCCTACGTGATGCTCGTCGTGCCCCTGCTGGTCGAGAAGGGCAACTGGAAGGGGCGCGTCGATCGCGTCCTGGTGGTCGACTGCCCGCGCGAGACCCAGATCGCCAGGGTCATGGCGCGCAACGGCTTCGAGCGCGCCCAGGTCGAGGCGATCCTCGCCGCGCAGGCGAACCGCGAGGAGCGGCTCGCGGCCGCCGACGACGTCATCGACAACGGCGGCGACGAATCCTCGCTCGATGCAGCGGTCGCCGAACTGCATCGTCGCTATCTGGCGATGGCCGCCGCGCGTTTGTCATGAGAATGCCTTTGGGCCAAAATCGCAACGGCCGCCCGACCTTCCAGCACCTCGACAGGACGCCGGTTTGATCCTCTACGAGTACCCGCTCAACGAACGCGTCCGGACGCTGCTGCGCCTGGAGGATCTGTTCGAGCGCTTCGGGCACTTCTCGAACAGCGACGACCCGCTGCACCACCATGTCGCCCTGGTCACCCTGTTCGACATCCTCGACGTGGCCGCGCGCGCCGACCTCAAGTCCGACCTGATGCAGGAACTCGAGCGCCAGCGCCAGACCCTGGCACGGTTTCGCGACAACCCGGCCGTCTCGGCCGATGCGCTCGAATCCATCCTCGAGCGCATCGATGCGGGCTGGAACGGACTCAACGCCATGACCGGCAAGACCGGCCAGCACCTGCGCGACAACGAGTGGCTGATGAGCATCCGCAGCCGCACGATCATCGCCGGCGGCGCGTGCGAGTTCGACCTGCCTTCCTACTGGGCCTGGCAGAACCGCCCCGGGGCGGAGCGCCGCGCCGACATCCTCGGCTGGATCGCGCCCTTCCAGCCCATCGGCGACAGCATGCACATCGTGCTCAAGCTCTTGCGCGAGAGTGCGCAATGGTCGAGCCTGCGCGCCGAGCAGGGCAGCATCCAGCAGACCCTCGGCGGCAAGTCCTTCCAGCTGGTGCAACTGCGGGTCGCGGCCGAACTCGGCGCGATCCCGGAGATCAGCGCGAACAAGTACCTGCTCTGGATCCGCTTCACCTCGCAGGACGGCAACATGCGACCCAAGCCCTTCGACGGGCCGGTCGACTTCCGGCTCGCGCTCTGCAATCTCTGAACGAACGGCGAGTTCGATGAGCACCACGGTCAACTGCCCGATCTGCCGCCGGCCGACGGTCTACGGCCCCGAGAACGAGTGGCGACCCTTCTGCTCGCAGCGCTGCAAGCAGATCGACCTCGGCGCCTGGGCATCCGATGCCTATCGGGTCGAAGGCAGCGGCCCGACCGACGACGAGGACGAAGGCGTCGGCGGCGCCGACCAACCCGAGGACGGGCGCTAGGCCGGCACCGGCCCCGCCCCGCGCCAGAACCCCGAAGCAGTCCCCTGCAGGCCGGGCGGCCGCGCACCCGGATTGAGGTCGCGCCCCACCAGCAGGTAGACGGGCATCTGCGTACCGGCCATGGCTCGCGCGAATTCGCGGGTGCGGGCACTCACATCGACGGTGACGACAGCGAAGTCAGCATCCACTTTGCCGAGCGTCTCAAGCTGTTCGAGCCGGTCGATCCGCAGCCCCCGCAAACCTGGTGCCGCATCACGCGCAGGCAGCTCGGCAGCCACGGCAACGATGCCGTCGCAGCGATCGGCCAGGTTCGCCGGCCATGGGCCGGCGGCGCAGACGACGGCGCCCGCGATGGCGCGCAACCTGTCCAGGGCGTGCTCGAGCCGTCCCGGGTCGGAGGCTCCGGACACCGGGCCGTGCCCGCCGGCGGCATCGAGGACGAACGCAACGCGGGGCCGGATGCCGCCCGCGGCGTCGGTGGCAGTGCCAGCCTCCGACGGCCGGGGCCGCCGCCCGCTCGCGAGACGATCGACCGCGAGCCCGACCATCCGCGGCGGCAGGGCGAGCATCGCCAGGATCGGCACGGTGGCGGGCAGCAGCGGTTCGCGATCGATCGCGTCGGGCCGAGTCCAGCCGAAATCCTGTCCTTCGCGGGCCACCGGCTCGCCGGTCCAGTCGAAGACCCGCCGGAAATGCAGTCGGACCCGGGCATGCGGATAGGAATGTTCGCGCACGATCCAGGGCTGCGAGGACCGCACCTCGATGCCGAGTTCCTCGTGCAGTTCGCGCGCGAGCGCTTCGGCCACCGATTCGCCGGGTTCGAGCTTGCCACCCGGGAACTCCCACCAGCCGGCATAGGGTTTGCCGGCCGGGCGCTGGCCGAGCAGGACCCGGCCATCGCGATCGAACACGAGCCCGACCGCGACCTCGGTCAGCGTGCGCTCGTCGTTCAAGCCCGCTTGCGCGGCTTCGCGCCGCTGCGCCGAGCGCGCCCGAGCCGCTGCTGCCCGGACCAGTCGCGGGCGAACTGCCAGGCCACCCGGCCGGAGCGCGAGCCGCGCTCCAGGGCAAAGCGCAAGGCGTCGCCGCGAGCCGTCGCGACCTGCTTCGCGGTGCAGCCGAAGTGCCCGAGCCAATGTTCGACGACCGCGAGATAGTCGTCCTGGCGAAACGGATAGAACGCCACCCACAGGCCGAAACGCTCGGACAGGGAGATCTTCTCCTCGGTGGTTTCGCCGGGATGGATCTCGCCGTCTTCCTGGTAGCGAGCCTGCAGGTTCTCGTGCATGTACTCCGGCATGAGATGACGCCGGTTCGAGGTCGCGTACACGATCACGTTGTCCGACTGCGCCGCGATCGAGCCATCGAGGATGGTCTTGAGCGCCTTGTAGCCGGGCTCGCCCTCCTCGAAGGACAGGTCATCGCAGAAGACGATGAAGCGCTCGGGCCGCTCGGCGACGAGCCCGACGATGTCGGGCAAGTCGACGAGGTCGTCCTTGTCGACCTCGATCAGGCGCAAGCCCTTCGAGTGGTACTCGTTCAGGCAGGCCTTGATGAGCGAGGACTTGCCGGTGCCGCGCGAGCCGGTCAGCAGCACATTGTTGGCCGGCAGGCCGTCGACGAACTGGCGCGTATTGCGCTCGACCGAGGCCTTCTGTTCGTCGATGTTGTGCAGGTCCGCCAGGCAGATCGGGGAAAGCGAGCGTACCGGCTCGAGGACGCCGACCGAGCCGAAGACCTGGCGGCTGCGGCGCCAGCGAAACGCCACCGCGCCATCCCAGTCGGGAGCGCTCGGCGGCATGGGCAGCAGCGCCTCGACCCGCTCGACCAGCGCCTGGGCGCGGACGAGCAATTGGGCAAGGGCAGTCTCAGGAGCGGTAGTCGGCATTGATCGAAACGTAGTCGTGGGAAAGATCGCAGGTCCAGACGGTGGTGCCGGCGTCGCCGCGGCCGAGTGCAACCCGGATGGTGATCTCGGCCTGCTTCATGACGCGCTGGCCGTCCGCCTCGCGGTAGTCGGGGTGGGCCCCGCCGGCGGTCGCGACATGCACGTCGTCGAGCCAGACGTCGACCCGATCGACATCGAGATCCTCGATGCCGGCGTAGCCGATCGCGCACAGCAGGCGCCCGAGGTTCGGGTCCGATGCGAAGAAGGCGGTCTTGACCAGCGGCGAATGGGCGATCGCATAGGCAACCGCCGCCGCTTCGTCGGCATTGCCTGCGCCCTCGACGGCAACGGTGATGAACTTGGTCGCGCCCTCGCCGTCGCGCACGATCGCCTGGGCGAGCGTGGTCGCGACTTCGAAGATGGCATCGCGCAGCTCGCGCGCGCCGGGGCTGGACTCGTCGGCCAGCGCGAGCTCGCCCGCGCCGCTTGCCACCAGCACGAGGCTGTCGTTGGTCGAGGTGTCGCCGTCGACGGTGATCCGGTTGAAGCTCGCGTCGGCTGCCTCGCGCGCCCACCGCGAGAGCAGCGCCGGCGCGACCGCCGCATCGGTGGCGATGAAGGCGAGCATCGTCGCCATGTTCGGCCGGATCATGCCGGCGCCCTTGGACATGCCGGTCACCGCGAAACCGCCGGCTTCGGTCCGGCCGACGCGCGATACCGCCTTGGGAACGGTGTCGGTCGTCATGATGGCGGCAGCGGCCTGCGCCCAGTGGTCCGGCGCGAGGTCGGCGATGGCCGGAGCCAGCGCGGCCTCGAGCCGGTCGATCGGCAGTGGCTCGAGGATCACGCCGGTCGAGAACGGCAGGACTTCGTCGGCGGCGACCCCGAGCAGCGCAGCGAGCTGTTCGCAGCTGCGCCGAGCATCGGCCAGGCCGCGCGCGCCGGTGCCGGCGTTCGCATTGCCGGTGTTCACCACCAGCGCCCGCAGGCGGCCGCCGGTCGCGGCAAGGTGCTCGCGACAGACCCGCACCGGTGCGGCGCAGAAACGGTTGCGGGTGAACACGCCGGCCGCCGTGCTGCCGGCGGCGAAGCGCATCACGAGGGTGTCGGTGCGGCCGGCCTTGCGGATGCCGGCGCGGGCCACGCCGAGCTCGACGCCGGCGATCGGGATGAGCGCCGCGGCGTCGGGCGCAAGAAGGTTCACCGGCATCGAGCGATCTCCGTCAGGCCCGGCCCGGGGCTCAGGCGAGCTTGCCGTGGCAGTGCTTGTATTTCTTGCCCGAGCCGCAGGGGCAGGGATCGTTGCGGCCGATCTTCTGGCCGCGGCGGATCGGTTGCGGCGCGGCGGCCTCTTCCGTCTCGGGCCGCTGCTGCAAGGCCAGCGCGATATCCTCGGTGTCGCCGCCCGTCGTGCCGGCGATGTCGTCGAAGTCGGCATGGGTGTAGCTGACGTTGCGCATCGGCGGCGGCGCGACTTCCTCGACCTGCTCGGCGGCTTCCGGGGACTCGATGCGCACCGTCATCAGCACCCGGGTCGCATCGTTGCGGATCCGTTCCTGCATCAGGCGGAACAGCTCGAAGGCCTCGAGCTTGTACTCCTGCTTCGGGTTCTTCTGAGCGTAGCCGCGCAGGTGGATGCCCTGGCGCAGGTGCTCGAGCGAGGACAGGTGTTCGCGCCACTGCTGGTCCATCGACTGCAGCATGACCGAGCGTTCGAAGCCGGCGAATGGCTCGGCGCCGACGATCGCGACTTTCGCGGCGTACTGCGCATCGGCCGCCGAGACGACGAGCCCGGCGATGTCGTCGGCGTCGATGTGCTCGGCCGCTTCGATCTTCTCGCGCAGCGGCAGCTCGAGCTGCCATTCCGATGCGAGCACCGCCTGCAGGGCGTCGATCTCCCATTGCTCCTCGACCGATTCGGCAGGAACGTACTGGCGCACGATGTCGGTGAACACGGCCTGGCGCAGCTCGGTCACCCGCTGGGAGATGTCGTCGGACTCGAGGATCGCATTGCGATCGGCATAGACGATCTTGCGCTGGTCGTTGGCGACGTCGTCGTACTCGAGCAGCTGCTTGCGGATATCGAAGTTGCGGGCTTCGACCTTGCGCTGCGCCGACTCGATGGACCGCGAGACCATGCCGGCCTCGATCGGCTCGCCCTCGGGGAGCTTGAGCCGGTCCATGATCGCCTTGAGGCGGTCGCCGGCGAAGATCTTGAGCAGCGGGTCGTCCATCGACAGGTAGAAGCGCGACGAGCCCGGATCGCCCTGGCGCCCCGAGCGGCCGCGCAACTGGTTGTCGATGCGCCGCGACTCATGGCGCTCGGTGCCGATGATGTGCAGGCCGCCGGCGGCCACGACCGCATCGTGGCGCTCCTGCCATTCGGCGCGCAGCGCCG
>CAYZBJ010000035.1:37001-37355 GCA_964476625.1 uncultured Burkholderiaceae bacterium
CGATCGCGTCGACCTGGGTAGTGATGCTGCCGCCGAGCACGATGTCGGTGCCGCGGCCCGCCATGTTGGTGGCGATGGTGATCACGCCGGACCGGCCGGCATCGGCGACGATCTGCGCCTCGCGCTCGTGCTGCTTGGCGTTGAGCACCTCGTGGGGCATCCCCGCCTTGCGCAACTGGTTCGACAGCAGCTCGGAATTCTCGATCGAGGTCGTGCCCACCAGCACCGGCTGGCCGCGTTCGTGGCAGTCGCGGATGTCGGCGAGGATGGCCTGGAATTTCTCGCCGGCGGTGCGAAACACCTGGTCCTGGCGATCGTCGCGGGTCCTCGGCCGGTGGGTCGGGACCACGACGG
>CAYZBJ010000036.1:0-37173 GCA_964476625.1 uncultured Burkholderiaceae bacterium
GGTTGGCGAACTGCTGGTCGGGCAGCTGGTAGAGCTTGCCGTCGGGCCCGGTGGTGAACGACCTGCCCATGAAGTCGTCGAGGTCGAGCCCCGGATTGGTGACCGCCTTGCCCTCGCCGGCCATCCAGTCGGACAGGTTGACCGCGAGCTGCAGGCGCGAATGGGTGCCGATGAGATCGGAATCGTTGACGTAGGCGTCGTAGAGGTTGCGTCCCGTCTGCATCTGCGTCTGGACCGCCTGCACCACCTCGCCCTCGCCGAGCAGCTGGTGGTTGACCTTGATGCCGGTGATTTCCTCGAACGCGCGGGTCAGCGTCCTGGATTCATACTCGTGGGTGGGGATGGTCTCCGAGAGCACGTTGATCTCCATGCCCTTGAAGGGCTTGGCGGCCTCGATGAACCACTGCATTTCCTTGAGCTGCTCGTCCTTGGAAAGGACGGAAGGCTGGAACTCGCTGTCGATCCACTTCTTCGCTTCGTCCACCCCGCCGAAGGCCGGCGTGGTGAAGAGAACGGTGACAGCCACGGCCATGACGGACGCTGTTAGCGTTCGGGTGTACATCGTCTCCTCCATAGTGGTGTTCGCCAGGCGCGACCGGGATTTCGTTGAACAAACCCGGAATTTTGCCTTGCGAACCCATGCTATGCTGGAAACAAAACGAAAGTCAATCGAATCAGAAATGAAACCCGACCTGCAGCCGCCCGCCTTGCCCCCGATCCCCACGCCGATGCAACCCCTCGCCCCCCGCCAGCAGGAGATCCTGCGGCTCGCCCGCGAACTCGGGCAGGTCGAGGTCGATGACCTCTCGGCCCGCTTCGAAGTCAGCCCGCAGACCATCCGCAAGGACCTCAACGAGCTTTGCGAAGCCGGGGTCCTGCAGCGATTCCACGGCGGCGCGATGGCGCCCTCGGGCATCGCCAACGTCGCCTACGAGGCCCGTCGCCAGCTCGCCACCGACGCCAAGCGCCGCATCGGCGCGCGCACCGCGGCCCTGATTCCCGACGGCTCCTCGCTGCTGCTCAACATCGGCACCACCACCGAGCAGGTCGCGATGGCCCTGCGGGCGCGCCGCGGCCTGATGGTGATCACCAACAACATCAACGTCGCCAACATCCTTCGTGGCTACACCCAGAACCAGGTGATCCTCGCCGGCGGGGTGGTCCGCCACAACGACGGCGGGGTAGTCGGCGAGGCGGCGGTCGACTTCATCCGGCAGTTCCGCGCCGACTATGCGGTCATCGGCACCTCGGCGATCGACGCCGACGGTTCGCTGCTCGACTACGACTATCGCGAGGTCAAGGTGGCGCGGGCGATCATCGAGGGCGCCCGGCGCAAGATCCTGGTCGCCGACAGCATGAAGTACGCGCGCTCGGCGCCGGTGCGCATCGGCCACATCTCCGAGATCGACCACTTCGTCACCGACGCACCGCCCCCGCCGTCGATCGCCCGGATCCTGGCCGACCACGAAGTCGCCCTCGAGGTCTGCACGGCCAGTTGATGGCCTTCGACATGGGTTCGAGCACCTTTCGAACAGCCTTCGTTTGGCTTTTCGTAAAATTTCGATATGCTTCATTTCGAACCCCCTGAAGTGACGACGCGATGAAGCACGAAGTGGCCGAGGCGGTGCGCGGCCGGGGCAACGCCGATATCCGGCAGCCGGACCGGGCCGGCCTGCTGGCGCGCCTCGCGTCCACTCCCACCTGGGACGTCGCGGTGATCGGGGGCGGGGCAACCGGGCTGGGCGTCGCCCTCGACGCCGCCGCCCGCGGCTTCTCGGTCGTCCTGCTCGAAGCGGAGGATTTCGCCAAGGGGACCTCGTCGCGCGCGACCAAGCTGGTCCACGGCGGAGTGCGCTACCTCGCCCAGGGCAACCTCGGGCTGGTCCGCGAAGCGCTCGCCGAGCGCCGCAACCTGCTCGACAACGCGCCCCATCTCGCCCAGGCGCTGCAGTTCGTCATGCCGGTCTACGGCCAGCGGGGCCGCTGGTTCGACAAATGGTTCTACGGCGCCGGGCTGGTGATCTACGACATGCTGGCCGGCCGGGCCGGCCTCGGCCGGACCCGCTTCCTCGGCCGGGCTGCTGCCGTCGCGGCGATCCCGGGCGTACGCACCGACGCGCTGGCCGGCGCCGTCGCATACTGGGACGGCATCTTCGATGATTCGAGGTTGGCGCTCACTCTCGCTCGAACCGCGATTGCACATGGCGCCTGTGTGCTGAACCATTGTCGCGTCGAATCCCTGTCGCGCAGCGACAACCGGATCGACGGGCTCGAGGCGCTCGATACCGGGACGGGCGTCCGCCATCGGCTGCGAGCCCACTGCATCATCAATGCGACCGGTGTCTGGGTCGATGAAGTCCGACGCATGGATCGGCCAGCGGTCCAGGATATCGTCGCCCCCAGCCAGGGGGTGCACCTGGTGGTCGACCGCTCCTTCCAGCCGAGCGACCGGGCGATCCTGGTCCCTTCGACCGCCGATGGCCGGGTGCTCTTCGTGGTGCCCTGGATGGGCCACACCGTGCTCGGCACCACCGATACGCCCCGCGACGACCTTGCCATCGAGCCACGACCCTTCGAGGCAGAGATCGATTTCATCCTCGCCGAAAGCGCGAGGTACCTCGCCCGCGCCCCCCGCCGCGCCGATGTCCGGTCGATGTGGGTGGGCCTGCGCCCGCTGGTGCGTCCCGCCGACGGCGAGACCGGCAATACCAAGAGCGTGTCGCGCGAGCACACGGTGCTGGTCTCCGACAGCGGCCTGGTGACGGTCACCGGCGGCAAGTGGACGACCTACCGGGCGATGGCCGAGGATGTCCTCGACGAATGCTTCGGGGCGGGCCTGCTGCCGGCTCGCCCCGGTGGCGTCACGGCCGGCCTGCGCCTGGCCGGGGCGCCCGCGGCAGGGTCGGCAACAGGAGTCGGCGCGAGATCCGCAGCGGGAACCGCACCCGATCCGGCCGCCACGGGATCGGTGACCGGCCTGCCCGGCCCGCACCTGTACGGCCTGGAGGCCGCCGAACTCGCGCGGCTGCCCGGGGCCGGGCGCGAACTCGCCCCCGGGTTCAGCGAGGCGATGGTGCGCTTCGCCGCCCGCCACGAGTACGCCCGCAGCGTCGAGGACGTGCTGGCGCGACGCAGCCGGCTGCTCTTCGTCGACGCCCGCGCCGCGGCCGCGCTCGCCGACACCGTTGCCGCGATCCTGCGCGAGGAGCTGGGCGAGGGCTTCGACGCCGACGCTTCGGCCGCCGCCTTTCGCGAGCTGGCGGCGCAGTACCTGCCGCGGGTCTAGTTCGGCACCGCCCGCCGCCCCGCGCGATCGCGGGCGATGATGGTCTTCATGATCTGGGCGGTGCCGTCGCCGATCTGGAAGCCGAGCACGTCGCGCAGCCGCTGCTCCATCGGGCCGCGGTCGTAGCCGCCATGGCCGTGCATCAGCAGGCACTGGTGCACCACGTCGTAGGCGAGCTTCGGCCCCCACCACTTGCACATCGCCGCCTCGGCCGTATGCGGCAGGCCCTGGTCCTTGAGCCACAGGGTCTGCAGGCACAGCAGCCGGGCCGCCGCCACCTGGGTGTCGAGTTCCGCGAGCGGATGCGACACCCCCTGGAAGGCCGACAGCGGCGCGCCGAAGGCTTCGCGCTGGGCGACGTACCGCCAGGTTTCCTCGAGCGCGACCCGCGCCACCGCGAGCACCTGCAGCCCGATGAGCGCGCGCGAGAAGTCGAAGCCCTGCATGACCTGCACGAAACCCTTGCCTTCGTCGCCGAGCCGGTGGTTCGCCGGCACCCGGACCTTGTCGAAGAAAAGCGAGCCGCGCCCGATCGCGCGCTGGCCATGGCAGTCGAAGCGGCTCCGGGTGAGACCCGGCGCATCGGCCGGCACCAGCAGCGCGGTCACGCCATGCGCGCCCGATTCGATGCTGCCGCTGCGGCCGAAGACGATGATCGCGTCGGCCTGGTCGGCCGCCGAGATCGAGGTCTTCTCGCCATCGACCACGTAGTCGTCGCCGTCGCGGCTAATCTTCAGGCGCAGGTTGGCCGCGTCCGAGCCGCCTCGCGGCTCGGTCAGCGCGATCGCCACCAGCGCTTCGCCGGCAACCAGGCGCCCGAGCAGGGGGCCGACGACCGCCGGATCGCCGTACTCGGCAAGGATCTGGCCGTTGAGCGAGGCGAGCAGGTTGATGTAGCTGATCGACAGGTCGGCGCGGGCAATCTCCTCGTGGATCACGCCGGCGGCGAGCCGGCCGGTGGCCTGGCCGCCGAACCGCTCGGGCAGCTCGGGCGCAATGAAGCCGAGCGCGCCCATCTCGCGCATCAGGTCGCGATCGAGCACGCGGGTGCGATCGCGCTCCTGGAAGCCGGGGGCGACCCGCTCGGTCGCGAAGCGGCGCACCTGCCCGGCCAGCGCCTCGAGGTCGTCGTCGATGTAGGGATTGCGCATGGTGTCGCTTCGCGCCGCGCCTACTTCGCGAAGCGGCGGAAGTCCGGCTTGCGCTTTTCCTTCAGCGCATTGACGCCCTCGCGCGACTCCTCGGTATCGTAGAAGAGCTTGAGCGCGTACATGCCGAGCCCCGCGATCCCCGCCTGGTGGGCGGTGTCCATGTTGAAGCTGCGCTTGGCGATCGCGATCGCGGTCGGGCTGCGCATGCAGAGCTCCTCGCCCCACTTCTGGACCTCGGCGTAGAGCTCCTCGGGGGCCACGCACTTGTTGGCCAGGCCCATCTCGACGGCCTCGCGACCCGAATAGCGGCGGCACATGTACCAGATCTCGCGGGCCTTCTTCTCGCCGACGACGCGCGCGAGGAAGGCGGTGCCATAACCCGGATCGACCGATCCCATGGTCGGGCCGACCTGGCCGAAGATCGCCTTCTCGGAACAGATGGTGAGGTCGCAGATGGTGGCGAGCACGTTGCCGCCGCCGATCGCATAGCCCTGCACCCTGGCGATCACCGGCTTGGGCACGTCGCGGATCGCGGTGTGCAGTTCCTCCATCGGCAGCCCGATGGTGCCGCGGCCGTCGTAGTTGCCCTCGTGCGCCGACTGGTCGCCGCCGGTGCAGAAGGCGCGGTCGCCGGCGCCGGCCAGCACGATCGCGCCGACCTCGCGATCGTAGCCGGCGCGGTTGAGTGCCCGGATGAGTTCGTCGCAGGTAACGCCGCGAAAGGCGTTCATCTTGTCGGGGCGATTGATCGTGATCCACGCCACCCCGTTGCGTACCTCGTAGAGGATGTCCTCGAAATCCATATCGTCGCCTCGTCGGTTCGGTCGAACAGGTCGAATAGATCGAACAGGCCCGGTCGTGACGATCGAATCGTCGACGACGGTGCTTGCCGCCGGGTTCACCCGGCCATCGTCAGGCCGCCCGAGACACTCAGCACCTGGCCGGTGACATAGGCGGCGTCGTCGCTCGCGAAGAACAGCAGCGCGCCGGGCAGGTCCTGCGGCTGGCCGATGCGCCCGAGCGGGATCGAGCGCCGGAAGGCTTCCTCGAGCTTCTCGGGATTGCCCGCGCCCTGCTTGTAGTCGGCGAACAGCGCCGTGTCGGTCGGCCCCGGGCAGACCACGTTGACCGTGATGCCGTGGCGCGAATGCTCGCGCGCGAGCGTCTTGGAGAAGGACACGATGCCGCCCTTGCAGGCGGCGTAGACCGCTTCGCCCGATGAGCCGACGCGGGCCGCATCGGAGGCGACGTTGACGATGCGCCCGGCGCGTCGCTCGACCATGCGCGGCAGCACCGCATGGTGCATGTGCAGGGCACCGACGAGGTTGATCGCGATCAGCCGCTCCCATTCGTCCGGCGTCGTCTTCGTGAACGGCTTGAAGACGTCCCAGCCGGCGTTGTTGACGAGGATGTCGATCGGACCGAGCCGGTCCTCGACGGCGGCGATCGCCGCGTCGACCTGCGAGCGATCGGTGATGTCGCAGCCGATCGCGATGGCCTGCGCGCCTTCGGCGGCGATCGCATCGGCGGTGCGTTGCGCCGAGGCCTCGTCGCGATCGAGCACCGCGACCCGCGCGCCTTCGGCGGCGAAGCGCCGGCAGGTGGCTCCGCCGATGCCACCGCCGCCGCCGGTGATCACCGCGACCTTCGAATCGAGTCTGCCCATGCTGGTCTCCCATGCCGCGCACAGCGGCTCAGCGGCCCGCCACGCGAGCCTCGGATAGCTTCTCGCCGAGGGCGATATATGTCAATATATTTGCCTAGTTTACGCAGACCACTATCGCCTGGCAAGATCTGCGAACAAGGGAGGCATGATGAAGAATCCATTATCCAGCAACGAGGAAACACGGCTGGCATTGGCGAATCGATTGTTCTTTCGCCTCTATCAATGTGCCAATATGCTGCATAAAACCGGGACGCGCGCCATCGAGGCGCACGGCCTGACCACCCAGCAATGGGCAGTGCTCGGCGCCCTCTCCCGGCCCCAGGTCGACGACGGCATGAAGCTCGGCGACCTGGCCCGCTACCTGATGGTGAGCCGCCAGAATCTCTCGGGCGTGGTCGGCCGGCTCGAACGCGACGGCCACGTCACCAGCACCCCCGATCCGAACGACCGGCGCTCCCGCCTGATCCGCATGACCGAGAGTGGCCGCGAGGTGTGGCTGCTCCATGCGGTGCCGCTGATCGCCGAGTACTACGAAGGCGCCCTCGAGGGCTTCGGCGTCAACGACATGGTCCACACGGTCCACTACCTGCTGCGGATCCTCGAGAACATGCGCCGGCTCGATACCACCGGCGATGACGCCGGCGACGACACCGGGGATGCCTGAGGCACCCCGGCGCCGACGCGCGGACGCCTTCGGGCCGCGACCCTACTTCGCCTGCTTGGCGAACTCGGCCGATTCGCGCTTGACCACTTCCATCACCACGTCGGTGTAGGCGGCGAACCAGTCGGATTGCGGCACCCACTTCGCGCCGTCCCACATCTCGATCCGGGTCTTGCCGCCACCGCCGTGGTCTTCGGGCGTCACGGTCACCGGCGCGATCAGGCCGTTCGCGTCGAAGTCCTTCAGGCTCTCGAGCCCGGCCTTGATCTTGGCCGGGGTGAGCGGCAGGCCCTCGTTCTTGATCGCCAGCCGGATGCCTTCGTACAGGCCCGAGTACATCGCCAGCCCGGTGTTGTAGTAGACGTCCTCGGTCAGCTTGCGATCACCGGCGCCCTTGCCCGTGTCGTACAAGGTGGTGAGGATCTCCTTGATCAGCGGATGGTCCTGGCCGCCCTGCACGTTGGTGCCGCGCTTGATGCCCTTGGCTTCGGCGAAGCCGATGTTGGCGAGGTCGACCTCGTTCAACCAGTTGACGCTGATCAGCTTGTCCATCGAGATGCCGTTGCGCTTCATCTCGCGCGCGGCCACCACATGCATCGCCGAGAGATTCCAGGTGATCACCCAGTCGGGATTGAAGCGCCGGATCTGGGTCCAGACCGCTGCCTGGTCACGTCCCGGCAGGGGGTTCGGGAACAGCCCCAGCTCGGCGCCCTCCTTCTCGGTGATGGCCTTGAGCACCCCGATCGGCTCCTGCCCGAAGGCATAGTCGGGATAGATGAAGGCGATCTTCACGTCCTTCAGGCTCCCGTTGCTCTGGGTCTTGATGTAATGGACGTTGTTGGCCATCTGCCCCCAGTAGGTGGGCCCGATCGGGAAGATCCACTTGAACACGCTGCCGTCGATCGCGTCGCCGCGGCCGACGAAGGACTGCCCCATCACGTTGCCATCGGCCATCGCCCGCGGCAGCACCGCGCGCGACACCGGCGTCGAGAGGAAGTCGAAGACCATCACGCCTTCGCGCTTGAGCTTCTCGTAGCATTCGATCCCGCGCTGCGGTTCGTTGCCATGGTCCTGCACGACGACTTCGATCGGCGTGCCCTCGAGCCCGCCCTTGGAGTTGATCAGGGTCGCGAGGTCCTTGGCCGCCTGCACCACCTGCGGGCTGACGAAGGTGTATGCCTTGCTGAGGTCGTAGCACACCCCCACCTTGACCGGTTGCGCCTGCGCCGACGCCGAGGAGGCGCCCGCCAGCATCGCCAGGCCCGCCAGGGCCGATAGCAGAGTCCGATTCATGCAATGTCTCCCGCGCGTACGGATGGAACGGCGTTCATGGGGCACCGAGTACGCACATGCCCGGAACGTGGATCTGGTGGCTCTACGGACCGCGGCCTCGCTTCAGCTCAGCCACCGCTTGCGGCGGCTGTAGTGCTTGACGTCGCGGAAATTCCGGCCTTCGGCCCCACCCAGGTAGAACTCCTGGATGTCGGGGTTCTTCTTCATTGCATCGGCGCTGTCGTGCATGACGATCCGGCCGTTCTCCATCAGGTAGCCGTGCGAGACGACTTCGAGCGCCGCGATGGCGTTCTGCTCCACGAGCAGGACCGACAGCCCTTCGTCGTGGTTGATCCGGCGCACGATGTCGAAGATCTCGGCAACGAGGAAGGGCGCCAGGCCGAGGCTCGGCTCGTCGAGCATCAGCAGCTTCGGCTGGGTCATGAGGGCGCGCCCGATCGCGAGCATCTGCTGCTCGCCGCCCGACAGGAAGCCGGCCAGCGCATCGCGGCGCTCGCCGAGCCGCGGAAAGTAGTGGTAGACCATGTCGCGGTTCCGGGCGAAGTCGCCCTTGCGAGCGACCACCGCGGAAGCGGCCAGGAGGTTCTCGTCGGGCGTCAGGTGCTCGAACACCCGGCGTCCCTCGAGGACCTGGACGATGCCCAGGCGCACCCGCGCCTGCGGCGCGAGCCGGTCGATGTCGCGACCCATGAAGCGCACCTCGCCACGGGTGACCTCGCCGCGCTCGGGCTGGAGCAGGCCGCTGATCGACTTGAGGGTGGTGCTCTTGCCGGCGCCGTTGGCGCCGAGCAGCGCGACCATGCCGCCGCGCGGCAGGACCATCGAGACCCCCTTGATCGCGAGCGCGACGCGGTCGTAGATGACCTCGACGTTGTTGATCTCGAGGATCGGCACGGCGTCGGCGGCGGTGTCGTTCATGGCGGCCTGCATCATTTGCGCTGATAGCCGAAGGGCCAGACCATCAGGTAGTTGCGGATGTTGCCGTAGAGTTTGCCCAGGCCCATCGGCTCGATCAGCAGGACCACGATGATCGACGCGCCGTAGGCAATGTTCGGCACATGGGCAAGGGTCTCGACCCCGATGTCGAGGCCGAGGAGCTGGGCGAGCCAGGCGACCAGGGCGTTCATCTGGCCCGGCAGCAGCAGGATGAAGGCGGTGCCCAGGTAGCTGCCGATGATGCTGCCCAGGCCGCCCACGATCACCATGGCGAGCAGCTGGATCGACACGTTGACCGAGAACTGCTCGGGTGTCACCGCGTGGTAGTAGCAGAAGATCAGGATCGCGCCGCTCACGCCCCCGATGAAGGCCGAGGCGGCGAACGCGACCAGCTTGTAGTAGAAGCTGCGCACCCCGATCACCGCGGCCGCGTAATCCTTCTCGCGCACCGCGACCAGCGCCCGGCCGAGCGCGGTCCGGCGCAGGTTCAGCATGAAGATCGTGACCATCACGCACCACGCGAGCACGATCAGGTAGGTGCCGTACTCGGAAGTGACCGGCTGGCCGAGCAGCCGTGGCGTCGATGCCTGCAGGGTCGCCGACACCCCGCCGCTGATCGCCGGCACATGGGAGATGACCCAGTCCATCACGAACTGCATCGCGAGGGTCGACAGCGCGAGGTACAGGCCCTTGACCCGCAGCGCGGCGAAGGCGAAGACCACGCCGACCACCGCCGCCATCAGGCCACCGAGGACGATCGCGATCTCCCAGGGCACGCCGTGGCGGGCCGCATGCACCGATGCGTAGGCGCCTATCCCCATCACCGCCGCATAGCCGAAGTGGAACTGCCCGGTCCAGCCGATGATCAGGTTCAGCCCCAGCACCGCCGAGGTCCAGACCAGCCAGGGCAGCACGTAGCTCGTCAGCACGAGCGAACTGAACAGCAGCGGCGCGGCCAGGGCGACCGCCACCAGCAGGTACATCGCGCGCCGCTCGAAGGGAATCGGGAACAGCGACCGGTCGCTGGCGTAGCCGGTGTGGAAGATTCCCGCCTGGCGATAGAGCATGGCTCAGATCCTCTCGATGTCCTCACGGCCGAAGAAGCCGTGCGGTCGGATCATGATCGTCAGGATCAGCACCGTGGCGATCACCAGCTCGCGGGTGCCGCCGCCCAGCATCGGGTCGAGGATGCCCGAGGCGACGCTCTCGAGGATGCCCAGCAGCAGCCCCGCGAGGATCGCCCCCCCGATGCTGTCGAGCCCGCCGAGCACCCCGACGGTGAGGCCCTTGAGCAGCAGCAGGGCCAGGCCCTGGTCGACCGTCTGGACCGATCCCCACAGCACGCCGGCGGTGGTCGCGACCACCGAGGACAGGGCCCAGGACAGCGCGACGCCGCGTTCGACCGAGATGCCGACCGACCAGGACGCGGTGTAGTCGTCGGCGATCGCCCGCAGCACCACCCCGCGCCGGGTGCGGAAGAACAGGATGAAGGCGACGAAGAGCACCAGCGAGACCACCGCGCCGGTCGCATAGGAGCGGTTGAGCAGCAGCGGACCGAGGAACAGGGGCTCGTCGCTGATGCCGATGTCGAGCGGCCGGCCGCTGCCGCCGCCGATCGACAGCGCGGTCGCCTCGAGGAAGATCGCGACGCCCAGCGTCATCATGAGGATCATCACCACCGGCCGGCCGGCGAGCCGACGCAGCGCCACCCGTTCGATGCCGGCGCCGAGCAGGAACATCGACACCATCGCCAGCGGTATCGCGAGCCACATCGGCGCGCCGAGCCCGTTGGCGAAGCCGAGCACGACGTAGGCGCCCACCATGGTCAGGGCGCCCTGGGCGAGGTTGGGCACCGAGGAGGACTTGTAGATCAGCACCACGCCCATGGCCACGAGGGCGTACATCAGGCCGGCCATCGCGCCGTTGATCGCGAGTTCGAGCAAGTAGAGTGCGTCCATGCCTCAGGGCTCCCTGATCGCGAGCAGGCGCTCGGTGACGCCGATCTCGCCGTTCTCGTAGACGATCTGCGCCCGCATCGCGACCGATCCGGCGCCGGCGTAGATCGCGTCGATGATCGGCGCATAGCGCTCCTCGACGACATTGCGCCGCAGCTTGCGGGTCCGTGTGATCTCGCCGTCGTCGGCGTCGAATTCCTTGTGCAGGCTGGCGAAGCGCCGCAGCCGCAGGGGCTCGGCGAGGGTCGAGTTGACGTGCCGGATGGCCGCCGCGATCAGCTCGAGCACCTCGGGCTTCTGCGACAGGTCGGCATACGACACGTAGGAGATGCCGCGCACCTCGGCCCAGTGGCCCACCGGTTCGCGGTCGATGCAGACGATCGCGGCGAGCATCTCGCGTCCCTTGCCGAGCACGGCCACGTCGCGGATGAAGGGGCTGAACTTGAGCCGGTTCTCGATGTAGTTCGGGATGTAGCGTTCACCGGCGGCGGTATGCACCACCTCGGACAGGCGCCCGAGCACCACCAGCTGGCCATCGGGCTCGATGTAGCCGGCGTCGCCCGTATGCAGCCAGCCATCCTCGAGCGTCTCGCGGGTCGCTTCCTCGTTGTGGTAGTAGCCGCCGAAGACGCTCTCCGAGCGCAGCATGATCTCGCCGGAATCGGCGATGCGGGCATCGACCCCCGGCAGGGGCCGGCCGACGGTGTGCAGCCGAACCTCGTCGGGCGCATGCATCGCATTGAAGGCGCTGGCTTCGGTCTGGCCGTAGAGCTGGCGCAGCCGCACCCCGAGCGCCCGGTAGAAGACGAAGGTGTCCTCGCCGATCGCCTCGCCGCCGGTGAAGGCGTTGCGTATGCCGGTCAGGCCCATCTGGTCCTTGATCGGTCCGGCGATCAGCCATTCGCCGACCGGGCGCAGCAGGCGCTGGGCGGTGGTCGGCGGCAAGCCTTCGAGCTTGCGTCGCTCGGCCGCGATCGCGTTGGCCATGAAGAAGTCGTAGAGCCACTTCTTCAGGGGCGTGGAGTCCTCCATGCGGACCTGCACCGTGGTCAGCATGTTGTCCCAGCTGCGGGGCGCCGCGAGGTAGTAGGTCGGGGCGATCTCGCGCAGGTTGTGCAGCACCGTCTCCTGGCGCTCCGGGATGTTGATCGTGAACACCAGCGAGATCCCCGCGCCCATGGTGATCGCGAAATCGCCCACCCAGGCCATCGGCAGGTAGGCGAGGATCTGTTCGCCGAAGTCGAAGGACTGCGCCGCATGGGCGTTGCGCACCCCGGCGAGCACGTTGCGATGCGAGAGGACCACCCCCTTGGGCCGGCCGGTGGTCCCCGACGAGTGGATGAAGACCGCGGGATCGTCCGGGCCGGCTGTCGCGAGCAGGGCTTCGCGCAGGTTCGGCTCGGCCGCGAGCCGGGCGGCGCCGGCCTCGGCAAGGGCCGACCACGCCCACAGGCCCGGCGCCTCGTAGGCGGCCAGGCCGCGGGGGTTGTCGTAGGCGAGATGCTCGATGGGGGCCCCACGCTCGCGCAGGTCGAGCACCTTGTCGACCTGTTCCTGGTCCTCGGCAAGGGCAAAGCGCGCGCTGACGTTCTGCACCAGGTGCATGATCTCGTCGAGCGTCGCATCCGGATAGACCGGCATCGCGTAGGCGCCGAGCATGCCGGCGGCGAGCATGCCGACATAGAGCCGGGGCCGGTTGTCGCCCATCACCAGCAACGCTTCGCCGCGGCCGAGTCCGCGCGCCTGCAGCGCAGCGGCGCATTGCAGGGTCATCTCGAGGAGTTCGCTCCAGCTGGTCTGCTGCCAGATGCCGGCATCCTTCTCGCGGATCGCGATGCGGTCCCCGTGGGCCTGCGCATTGGCTTCGAGCAGGCGCGGCAGGGTCGTGTCGATGCGCAGCTCGCGCGCCGCGGGCCGACGCTCAGGCGACCGCACCGGCGCCTCCGAGATAGGCTTCGATGACCCGGGGGTCGGCGATGACGTCGCGCGGGATGCCGGTGTCGATGACCTCGCCATAGCTCAGGACCATCATCCGGTCGCAGATCCCGGTGATGATGTCCATGTGGTGCTCGATCAGCATGACGGTGACGCCGCGCTCGTCGCGCGCATCGAGCACGAAGCGCGCCATGTATTCCTTCTCTTCCTGGTTCATGCCGGCCATCGGCTCGTCGAGGATCAGGAAGCTCGGCTCGGCGACCAGCGCCCGGGCCAGCTCGACCCGCTTCTTGAGGCCCAGCGGGATGGCGTCGACGGGCTCCTCGCGCACGCTCTCGAGCTGCATGAAGTCGATGACCTCCTCGACGATCGCGCGATGCCGGATCTCGTCGGGCCGCGCCGCCCAGGGATAGAGCGCGGTGCGCCAGACCCGCGGGCGCATGTGGACATGGCGCCCGAGCAGGATGTTGTCGAGCACCGACATGCCGTTGAACAGGGCGAGGTTCTGGAAGGTGCGCGCCACCCCGAGGTGGGCGACGCGATGCGGCGCGAGCCCGGTGATGTCCTCGCCATGGAGCAATACCTTGCCCTTCTGGGGCGGGAAGAAGCCGGTGATGGCGTTCGTCATGGTGGTCTTGCCGCTGCCGTTCGGGCCCACCAGGCCGAAGATCTCGCCGCGCTCGATGCGCATGTCGACGCCGGTCACGGCAACCAGGCCACCGAAGCGGCGCTCGATGCCACGACACTCGAGTACGGGTACGGGCCGGCTGTCGCCGGGGCGCGTGCCAGTCACCTTCGTCTCCTCCGTCGCCTTCGCCGCCGGCGGCGGACGCGCCGCCGGCGGGTTACGCAGACCCGTCGCCGCGCCCGGAGCGTCCGGCGATAGGTAATCATGTTGCCCTATCCTATTGAAAGCCCATCATCCCGGCAAGCCCGAAGCCGGCACCCGCAGCGGGGTTTTCCCAAGGGATATCGCGTATTGCAGTGCAACCATGCCGGCATGGCCCAGCCCGTCATTTCAGGCCAATATAGGCAACCCATTGCATATATTCGGCCAAGCTGCGGAAGAGTTACCATCCACGCACGGCCAATTCGAGGCCGTCGCAGGAAGCAGCCAGGCCCGACATGCTCAGTTTCCTTCCGCCGGTAGTGCGCGGCGTCATCGCCGCCATCCTGCTGGCCCTCAACATCGTGCTCTGGACGTCCGTCCTGTTCGTCCTGGCCCTGCTGCGGCTCGCGCTCCCATTCCAGGGGGCGCGCCGGCGGCTCGATCCCTGGCTCAACCGCGTCGCGACCAACTGGATCTCGGGCAACAGCGCCTGGATGCGACTCACCCAACGCACCGAATGGGATGTCGAGGGCGTCGACGGGCTCGATCCCCGCGGCTGGTACATGGTGAGCGCCAACCACCAGTCCTGGGTCGACATCTTCGTACTCCAGCATGTGCTCAACCGGCGCATCCCGCTGCTGAAGTTCTTCCTCAAGCACGAGCTGATCTGGGTGCCGGTGATGGGCCTGGCCTGGTGGGCGCTCGATTTCCCCTTCATGCGCCGGCATTCCGATGCCCACCTGCGCGAGCATCCCGAGAAGCGCTTCGAGGACCTCGAGACCTCGCGACGCGCCTGCGAGAAGTTCGCCCTGGTGCCGACCAGCGTGATGAACTTTCCCGAGGGCACCCGCTTCACCGCCGCCAAGCATGCGGCCCAGCGCTCCTCGTTCGCCCACCTGCTGCGGCCCAAGGCGGGCGCGCTCGCCCTGTCGCTCGCAGTGCTCGGCGAACAGTTCCGTTCCTTCCTCGACGTGACGATCGTCTACCCGGATGGCGCCCCGGACTTCTGGCAGTTCCTGTGCGGCCGGGTGCCGCGGATCATCGTGCGGGTGCGCCGCCTCGAACTGCCCCCCGAACTGCTCGGCGGCGACCCGGTCACCGATTCGCGCTTGCGCAAGGCGGTGCATCGCTGGCAGCTCGAACGCTGGGCCGAAAAGGACGCGCTGGTCAGCGAGCTGCTCGACGCGGCCGGCAGCCGGCACGCCGGATAGCCGGCCGGGCCACCGTCAGCCGACGGCCGCGGCGGCCGGCGCCGGCACCGACTCGGTCGCGAAGTCGGCCGGGGTGACGATCTCGATCAGTTCGAGGTCTTCCGAGTGCGCAAGCTCCCGGTGGCGGATGCCCGGCGGCTGGTGCACGCAGGTGCCGGCTTCCATCAGCACTTCGCCGACTCCTTCGTACTCGAAGCGGGCCCAGCCGCGCAGCACGTAGACGAGCTGCAGCCCGACGTCGTGGCGATGCCACTCGCCGGTCGCGTTGGTGCCCTCGCGGGCGCGGATCACATGCATGACCGCGTGGCCGTCGGTCGCCTCCCGGATGCCGAGGTCGCGGTACTCGAAGTACTGGCGCAGCCCGTCGGCGTGGAATTCGCTGTCGCGGGCGTGCTGGATGCTGAACTTCATGGGGCGCTCCTGCGATGGATTTCGTCGAGGATCGGCAGCAGGTGGGTCCTGCAGCGGCCTGGGTTCTCGATCATCGGTCTCCTCCTCGGCTGCCGCGGCAGGCCGGGTCCCTTCCAATCTACTCTAGCACCAGACCGGCAGGAACCCGGCGCCCGCCAGGGCTCGCCGACGATCCGCGGGCTGTGGCCGGCGCCGGGCCCCACCCTGCTTCGGGGAGCCCTGCGGCTTTCGCTAGGCGGCGTCCGATGGCGCGCCGTGGCCCCGGGTGAACGCCTCGACGTGGTCCATCAGGACATCGAACTCGGCCGCGGCCCGCGCGTCGTCGCCGCGTGCGATCTGGCGCGCCGTGCGCGCATAGGCGCGGACGATGTCGGGCTGCTCGGCGGCGCTGCGGTAGTTCAGGACCCAGAAGCGGCGCACCAGGCCGCGCATCGCGGCCATCGCGCCGCTGGAGAACTCGTTGCGGGCGGTATCGCGGCACAGCGCGATGAAGCGCCGGTTGGCGCGCCGGAACAACTGCCAGTCGCCGGACCAGGCGGCATCGTCGAAGGCGTCCGCGAGCCGGGCGAAGTCGTCGCGCTCGGCCGCATTGGCGAGCCGGGCCGCCTGCCGGACGACGAGGCGCTCGATCTCGCGCCGTACCTCGAGCACGCGCAGCTGCTGCGCCAGGTCGATCTCGCTCACCCGGTAGCCGCGATGCGGCAGGACTTCGATGAGGTGCTCGCGAGCGAGCCGCTGCAACGCTTCGCGGATCGGGGTGCGGCCGAGGCCGAGCCGGGCCGCGAGCATGGCCTCCGAAACCGGCGCACCCGGCAACAGCTCGAGCTCGACGATCATTTCCTCGAGGCGCTCGTGCGCCTCGTCGCTGAGCAGCCGTCGGGCGGGCCGGTCAGGACGCGTGCCGGGGGGTTTGGAGTCGGGAGGCATCGGGCGCAGTTCGAACGCCCCCAATTTAGCACTTCGGCGCCCGGGGCCCGGATCGGCGGCCTGGCACAGGATCGCACCCCTTCGGGTCGGGCGCCTGCCCAGGCCGGCACCCGAGGCCCGGGCGGACGACCTAGCGCAGGGCCTCGAGGATCTTGCGACCGGCGCGGCCGCTGCGGGGCCAGCCCAGCCGCTCTTCCTCGTCGGCGATGGCGGCGCGGCTGCGGCTGCCGATCAGGCCGTCGACTTCGCCGATATCGTGGCCACGCTGCAGCAGCAGGGTCTGCAGTTCACGGCGCTCCGCCCGGCCGATGCCGGGATCATCGGTCGGCCAGTCGGCATGGAACGCCGGGCCGCCACGCAGCCGGTCGGCAAGATGCGCGATCGCGAGCGCGTAGCTCTCGGCGGCGTTGTAGGAGTAGATCGCGTCGAAATTGGGCAGCACCAGGAAGGCGGGGGCCCGTGCCGAGCGCACCTCGCGCATCGCCGGCACGATCAGCCCGGCCCGGGTCTGGGGCGAGAGCTTCAGGACGGCCGGATCGATCGGCCGACCGTCCGCCAGCGTGACACCGCGCGCAATCCAGTCAGACAGTGAGCGCTTGCTCGTCCGCCCCGTCACACTGGTATTGAAATCCGCCGGCAGGCGCACCTCGAAACCCCAGGATTCGCCGCGGCGCCAGCCGGCGCGCCGCAGGAAGTTCGCGGTCGAGGCCAGGGCATCGGGCACCGAGCCGACGATGTCGCGGCGACCATCGCCATCGAAGTCGACCGCGGTGCTCATGAAGGTGCTCGGCATGAACTGGGTATGGCCGAAGGCTCCGGCCCAGGATCCGACCAGCCGGCCCGGTTCGACGTGGCCTTCCTGCGCGATCCGCAGCACCGTCAGGAACTCCTCCTGGAAATAGGATTGCCGCCTGCCGAAGCACGACAGGGTTGCGAGCGAGCGGACCAGGGGCAACTTGCCGAAGTTGCGCCCGTAGTTGCTCTCGACGCCCCAGACGGCCACCACCGTCGCCGGATCGACGCCGAAGCGGGCCTCGACCGACGCGAGGGTCGCCGCATGCTCGGCGAGCAGCGCCCGGCCGTCCTCGATCCGGTCGGAATCGACCAGCGCGGCCAGGTAATCCCAGATGGGCGTGCGGAACTCGGGCTGGAAGTCGAGCGAGGCGAGTACGCCGCGGTCGGGCTCGAGACCGTCGAGCTGCGCGGTCCAGGTCGCATCGCTGATGCCCCGCGAGCGGGCGAGCGACGCCAGCCGGCCGAGGCAGCGCGCGAACTGCACCGGATCGGCCGGTGGGCGATCGTCCACTCGTGGTGCGGCGGCGGGGACCTTGGCGCTCGAAGCGGAGGCGGCCGGCGCGTCGGCCGCCAGTACGGTGGATGCAAGCGCGTTGACCGCGAGCAACGCGATCGAGCCCAGCCCGATCGATGCGAAGCGTCGGGCCGCGCGCAGCGGATACAGGCGTTTCGGCATCGGTCCATTCTAGACTGCCCGGCACCCGGACCACGGCAATCATGCGCGCACCACGGCACGGCAGCGGCGATGGATAATCGCCGCTGCCGCCGCAAACCGATCACAGGAGACAAGCCGATGAAGATCGTCGCCGAAGGACTGGAGTTCCCCGAAGGGCCGGTGCTCGCACCCGACGGCTCGCTGCTGGTCGTCGAGATCCGGCGCGGCACCCTCACCCGGATCGACCCCAGGACCGGCACGACGACCATCGTCGCCCGTCCCGGCGGCGGCCCCAATGGCGCGGCGATAGGCCCCGATGGCGCCTGCTACGTGTGCAACAACGGCGGCTTCGAATGGCGCCAGCATGCCGGCATCCTCATGCCGGCCCTGGAGCCGGCCGACTACGGCGGCGGCCGGATCGAGCGGATCGACCTCGACTCGGGACGCGTCGATGTCCTCTACGATCACGTCGGCGAGCACCGGCTGCGCGGGCCGAACGACATCGTCTTCGATGCCCACGGCGGTTTCTGGTTCACCGACCTCGGCAAGACCCGCCGCCGCGACATCGATCGCGGCGGCATCTACTACGCCCGCGCCGACGGTTCCTCGATCCGCGAAGTCGTCCATCCGGTCTCGCGCCCCAACGGCATCGGCCTGTCGCCCGATGGCAGCACCCTGTATGTCGCCGAAACCGAGACCGGCCGGCTCTGGGCATGGCCGGTCACCGGCCCCGGCGAGCTGGCCCTCGAGCCCTTTCCGAGCCCGCACGGCGGGCGCCTGCTCTATTCGCCGGACACCTACAAGCTGTTCGACTCGCTCGCGGTCGAGGCCAGCGGCAACATCTGCGTCGCGACCCTCATGACCGGCGGCATCTCGGTCTGCAGCCCCGCAGGCGGCCTCGTCGAGTTCGTCGCCTTCGACGACCCCTACACCACCAACATCTGCTTCGGCGGCGCCGACATGCGCACCGCCTGGATCACCCTGTCCTCCCGCGGCCAGCTGGTCGAGGCGCGCTGGGCGCGGCCCGGCCTGCGGCTCGCGCACTGAGAAGCCGCGAGCGGGGCCGCCGCCGCGCGGGGCGGACGGCGGTTACAAATCTTTACGAGGCTGCGTCGGCGCTTTACCGGCTGCAGATCGACTATTGCTCCCGAGCGCTCGATGCAGGGCGTGACCGAACGAGAGACCTCTCTCTTTCCTCGAAGGAGCAACACATGCAACGCAAATCGATCCGCCGCATCGCCCTGGCCAGCGCCCTCGTCGTGGCCACCCCGATCGCCGTCATGGCCCAGCAAGCCGGCGGCGACGGCCCCCGCGACCGCGGCCCGGGCGCCCACAAAGGACATTTCCACAAGGGCCACCACGGCCATCATGGCCACTTCCATCGCGCCGGCATGCACAGCGGCCACATGCTGCGCGGCCTCGACCTGACGCAGGAGCAGCGCGACAAGCTGTTCGAACTGCGCCACGCCCAGGCGCCGAAGGTGCGCGAACTCGGCAAGACGCTGCGCACCTCCCGCAAGGAACTGCGCGAGCTCTCGATGTCGGATTCGTTCGACGAGGCGAAGGCGAAGCAACTCGCCGACTCTGCCTCGCAGGCCGGAGCCGAGATGGCGCTGCTGCGCGCCCAGCTCCAGAACGAGACCTTCAAGGTCCTGACGCCGGAGCAGCGCGAGAAGCTCGCCAAGCGCGCCGAAACGCGCAAGCGCGGCATGAAAGGTCCGCGCGGCGGCGGCGACGAAGCACGTAGCTGAGCGCCGCCCCACCTCCAACGGAATCCCTCCCCCTCGGGCGCCTTCGGGCGCCCTTTTTTACGTCAGGTTCAGGCCACCATCGCAGAGCAATACTTCGCCCGTGAGGTAATCCGATGCGACCAGCATCATGACGACCTGGGCGATATCCGCCGGGCTCGCCGCCCGCCGCATCGGGGCACGCTCCTTCCAGAGCTGTTGCGCCTCGGTCCAGTTCGTCGTCAGGGGCGTATCGACCAGGCCTGGTGCAACGGCATTGACCCGGATATCCGGCGCGAGCGAGAGCGCGAGCAATCGAGTGACCTGGTTCAGTGCCGCCTTGGTCGCGGCATACGGAATCGATGCGCCCTTGGGACGAACCCCGGCATGGGAGCTGATGTTGACGACACACCCCGGGCGACCCCGTCGTGCTGCATCGCGTAGCGCGGACTGCGCCTCCGCCACGAGGCGAAACGGCGCCACGACGTTTACCTCGTGCAGCTCCTGCCAGATTGCCGGCGTCACCGCCGCGAGATCCGCATGGGGGATGACGCGGCTGATCCCCGCATTGTTGACCAATACGTCGAGGCGGCCCCACGCGGCCACGGCTTCCCGAACGAGTTTCACCCGGTCGGCATCATCGGCCAGGTCAGCCTGCACATAGGTTGCCGTCGGAAGCTCGGCAGCCAGCGCGTGCCCCGCTTGTACCGAGTTGCGCGAGTGCACGACGACCGCGAATCCCTCGCATGAAAGTCGCCGCGCGATGGCAGCGCCGATACCGGAGGTCGAACCCGTGACGAGCGCGACGGGGGAGGGGATCGTCATGGGCCGGGACCTGGCTGTCAGGGAAAGGGGTGGAAGCAAAGCCATGCTTCCGAAGCGGAATCGACGGCGTACACCCCGATTGTCGGCGATTGCCCCGGGGACGGCGAGTCCTCGAAGAACCGGCCGCTTTGCCCGTGGCGCGCCTCGGCCGCATACTCTGGCCGAACGACGCGGGAGAATGATTCATGAGCTGGCTGATTCTGGGACTGGTGCTGTTCTTCGGCCCGCATTGCGTGCGGATCTTCGCCGACGGCTGGCGCAGCGCGACGATCGCCCGGATCGGCGCCCCCGCCTGGAAAGGCGTCTACACCCTGGTCTCGATCATCGGCCTGGTACTGATCATCTACGGCTATGGCCTCGCCCGCGCCGATCCGACGGTGCTGTGGGTACCACCCGCCTGGGGTCGGCATGCGACCGCGCTGCTGAGCCTGGTCGCCTTCGTGCTGGTCGCGGCAGCCTACGTCCCGGGTACGAAGATTCGCGAGAAGATCGGTCATCCGATGCTCGCCGGGACGAAGGCATGGGCCTTCGGCCATCTCCTGTCGAACGGCACCCTGGCGGACCTGCTGCTGTTCGGGGTCTTCCTGGTCTGGGCGATCGCCCACTTCGCGGTGTCGCGCCGGCGCGACCGCGCCGAAGGCCGGACGCGTCCGGCGGCGGGCTGGAGCCGCGATGCGGTCGCCATCGGGGGCGGCATCGTCGCCACCGGCGTCTTCGCCATGTGGCTGCACGTGCCGCTGATCGGCGTACGGCCCTTCTAGAAGGCGGGCCGTCCTGGCGAACAGGGGCGACATCAGGGGGGTGGACGACCCCATCGGGGGCTCCGGGAGCCGGCGAAGGGGCCGGACGCAACCACGGGACGAGCCACACGACAAAGGCCGCCCTTGCGGGCGGCCTTTGCTTTGCGACGCGGACGGGCCGAGCCGGGGGGAGCCCGGCCTGCCTGCGGTGCTCAGCTGTTGCTGTAGAGCTTGCGACGCTCCTCGTCGGTCAGGCCGGCAACCTCGACGCGGGGCTGATCGGCGGTGTAGGCCGGGTTCTCGGCGAACACGATCTCGTTGTTGTCGATGATCACGTAACGCGCGTCGCTGGCGGTCAGGCCCGTCTGCGAGACGGTCGAGGTCGGCTGGCCGGCCGTCGGGTCGTAGAGTTCGCCGGCGAAGGCGCCGACGGACACGGTGGCGATGGCGGCGGTGGCCAGGGCTTTGGCGAGGATGCTCATTTGGTGCTCCACAGATTCGGTTGGTGGGGTTGGATCCGGAGGTCCGGCTCGACGATCCCGGCAGCCCGTTGGAGGAGGAGAGGTGCAACCGCGGTGTCGATGGAATGCATTCTGGCCACACCGGATCGCATGACGGGCACACGGAGGGATCGCTTCGATCAACGGCAGGTCACGATTTGGTCTCGGCGCAGGACCGCCCGAAGCCGCTGGTCGCCCCTCGGGTGGAGTCGAGCCGGGAATTCGCGAAGCACTGCCTGGCGCCGGCGAGACCGGCCGCGCCTGTGAGCCCGGCCGAAGCGAGCGACGGCGAGCGTGGGGGCGGTTTCGCTTCAGTGCGCGAGGATCTGCCCGAGGAAGCGGCGGGTGCGCTCCTGGGTGGGCGCCGCGAAGAACTGCGCCGGCGGGGCGATCTCGACGATCTCGCCCGCATCCATGAAGACGACCCGGTCGGCGACGGCGCGGGCGAAGCCCATCTCGTGGGTGACCACGATCATGGTCATGCCGTCTTCGGCGAGCGCCACCATGGTGTCGAGCACTTCCTTGACCATCTCGGGGTCGAGCGCCGAGGTCGGCTCGTCGAACAGCATGATCGACGGCTCCATGCACAGGGCGCGGGCGATGGCGGCGCGCTGCTGCTGGCCGCCGGAGAGCTGCCCGGGATACTTGTTCGCCTGGTCGGCGATGCGGACGCGCTCGAGCAGCGCCATGGCGCGCGCATCGGCGTCGCGCCGGGGCAGGTGGCGCACCCAGACCGGCGCGAGGGTGCAGTTCTCGAGCACCGTCAGGTGGGGAAACAGGTTGAACTGCTGGAAGACCATGCCGACGCGCGCCCGGATCGTGTCGATGTTGCGCAGGTCGTCGTCGAGCTCGACGCCTTCGACGAGGATGCGGCCGCGCTCATGGACTTCGAGCCGGTTGATGCAACGGATCAGGGTCGACTTGCCCGATCCCGACGGGCCGCAGACCACGATCCGCTCGCCCCGGGCCACCTCGAGGTCGACCGAGCGCAGCGCCTGGAAGTCGCCGAACCACTTCTCGAGCGCCTGGATGGAAACCGCTGGCGCGTCCATCAGCGAGCCTGCGCCGAACGTCGTTCGAGCCAGCGGCTGTAGCGCGACATGGCGTAGCAACCGATCCAGTACACGAGCATCGAGAACAACAGTGCCTCCACGAAGTATTTCTTCCATTCGACATCGGTCTCGACCGATTTCTTGACCGCGTAGGCGAAGTCGAAGATCGCGATCACGACGACCAGTGAGGTGTCCTTGAACAGCGCGATGAAGCTGTTGACGATCGGCGGGATCGCGATCCGCAGCGCCTGCGGCAACACGACCAGGCCCATCATCCGCCAGTAGGGCAGGCCGAGCGCCTTCGCCGCTTCGTACTGGCCTTTCGGCACCGCCTGCAATCCCCCGCGGATCACTTCGGCGAGATAGGCGGCGACGAACACGATGATCGCGACCTGGGCGCGCAGGAGCTGGTCGACGGACAGGCCGGCGGGCATGAAGAGCGCGAACATCACGCTCGCCATGAACAGCACCGTGATCAGCGGCACGCCTCGCACCACCTCGATCCAGGTGATCGACACCGCGCGCACCACCGGCAGGCCGGAGCGCCTGCCGAGCGCCAGCAACAGCGCAAGCGGGAACGCGAAGCCGATGCCGAAGATGGTCAGGATGAGCGTCACCGGCAGGCCGCCCCACTGGCTCGCCGGCACCGGGGCGAGCCCGAGGCCGCCGCCCATCAGCCAGAACGCGAGCCCGCTGCCGACGACCCAGGTAGCCGGCAGCGCCGCGTTCCACATCCGCGGCCAGGCCGAGAGCGCGGGCAACGCGATGAGCACCACGATCGCGAGGCCGGGCCGCCATTGCTCGGCGAACGGATAGGTGGCGAACATCATCACCCGGAATTTCTCCCGGACCACCGCCCAGCAGGCGCCCTGGCCCCGGACCGCTTCGCAGGCCGCGGCCGGTTGCGCCCCCCAGACGGCGTCGAAGACGAGCCAGTCGAGCAACCCGGGCAGCACGGCGGCGAGCGCCGCGACGAGCGCCAGCGTCAGCACCGTGTCGCGACGATTGGCGAAGAACGCCTTGCGGATCCGCGCCAGCGCGCCGGCGTGCGGCGGCCGGGCCGAGGGCGCCGGCCGCGGGGTCGGGGGCAAGGGCTCCGGTCGCGGCGCGTGGCCAGGGGCCGGGGACGAAGGCGAACTCATCGTTCGACGAGGCGGGTGCGCGCCTCGAACAGGTTCATCGCGACCGCGATCGCGAGGCTGATGGTGAGGTACACCGCCATCACGATCACCATCGCCTCGATCGCCTGGCCGGTCTGGTTCATCGTGGTGTTGGCGACCGACACCAGGTCGGGATAGCCGATCGCGACCGCGAGCGAGGAGTTCTTCGTCAGGTTGAGATACTGGTTCGTCAGCGGCGGCACGATCACCCGCATGGCCTGCGGGATCACGACCAGGCGCAGCCGCTGGCCGGCGGACAGGCCGATCGCCCTGGCCGCGTCAACCTGGCCTCGATCGACCGACTGCAGCCCGGCGCGCACCACTTCGGCGATGAACGCCGCGGTATAGACGGACAGGCCGATCGCGAGCGCGGCGAACTCGGGCGACATCGCAACGCCGCCGCGATGGTCGAAGCCACGCAGCACGGGGTACTCGATCGCCGACGGTGCGCCCGCCAGCCACCAGGCCAGCAGGGGCAGCGCCACCACCAGTGCAGCGGCCACGACCAGGACCGGCGGCGCGGCGCCGGTATCGCGCCGCCGGCGCTCGGCGTGGCGACGCCAGGCCAGGGCGAGCAGGACCGCCGCGAACAGGGCGAGCGCGACGGCGAGCCAGCCCTCGTGCGCCTGCGGCCAGGCGAAGCGCAAGCCGCGCTGGCTCATCACCACCACCCCGCCCAGCGAGAGCGCCTGGCGCACCGGTGGCAGCCATTCGGTCAGGATGCCGTACCAGACGAAGAGTTGCAGCAGCAGCGGCACGTTGCGCACCGCCTCGACATAGGCGCCGGCCAGGCCGGCGAGCAGGCGGTTGCCGGCGAGCCGGGCGATGCCGATGGCCACACCGAGGATCGTCGCGACCACGATGCCGATCGCCGAGACGATGAGCGTGTTGGCAAGGCCCGTGGCGAGCGCGCGCGCATAGCTGTCGCCCGGCGCATAGGGCACCGGCGTCTGCGAGATGACGAAGCCCGCTTCCTGGCCGAGGAAGCCGAAGCCGACCCGGATGCCGCGCTCGGCGAGATTGTCGAGGGTGTTGCCGACGAGCCAGGCGAGCACCCAGGCGAGCGCCGCCAGCAGGGCGCCTTGCCAGATCCAGCCGCGCAGCCGCTCGCTGCGAAGGTTCACCCGCGGCACCGATGCGTGCCGGTGGCCGACGCCGCCGCGCTCGCCACCGCCCTCAGCGGACGGGCGGCGCGTACATCAGGCCGCCGTCCTTCCAGAGCGCGTTCTGGCCGCGGGGAATCCCGAGCGGCCCGATATTGCGCTGGTACATCTCGCCATAGTTGCCCACCGCCTTGACGGCGCGCACCAGCCAGTCGCGGTCGAGCCCGAGGCCCTTGCCGATCTCGCCGGTGCCGCCGAGCAGCCGCTGCACCGAAGGCGACTTGCTGGCGCCGCGCTGCTGTTCGACATTGGCGCTGGTGATGCCGTACTCCTCGGCCTCGAGCAGGCCGAAGAGGGTCCAGCGCACGATCGTGAAGAACTCCCAGTCATCGCGCCGCACCGCCGGGCCGAGCGGCTCCTTGGAGATCGCCTCGGGCAGGATCACGTAGTCGTCGGGCTTGTCGGCGCCCTGGCGAACCGAGGCCAGCCCCGAGATGTCGGAGGTGAAGACATCGCAGCGGCCGGCGAAGAACGCCTGCAGGATCTGCGAGAGCTCGCCGATCACGACCGGCTTGAACTGCATCGAATGGGCGCGGAACCAGTCGGCGAGGTTCAGCTCGGTGGTGGTGCCCGGCAATATGCAGACGGTCGCGCCGTCGAGTTCGCTCGCGCTCTCGACGCCGAGCGCCTTGGGCACCATGAAGCCCTGGCCGTCGTAGAAGATGGTCCCGGCGAAGATGAGTCCGAGGGCCGAATCGCGCGAGGCCGACCAGGTGGTGTTGTGCGACAGGATGTCGACCTCCCCCGCCTGCAGGGTGGTGAAGCGATTCTGGGTATTGGTCGGGCGGAACTCGACCTTGGCCGGGTCACCGAGGATGACGGCCGCGAGCGCGCGGCAGAAGTCGGCATCGATCCCGCTCCAGCGGCCCTGGCTGTCGGGCGCGGCGAAGCCCTGCAGACCGACGTTGACCGCGCAGCGCAAGCTGCCCCGCGCCTTGACGGCATCGAGGGTCGGGCCGGCATGCGCGGTCCCCGCGGCGGCAAGGGCCAGCACGAACCCGGCGAGCAGCGTGCGAATCATGGTCATGTCACCTGTCGGTATCCTTGTCGGCAAAGCCCGTGAATGAACCGGACGCATATGGAGGGTCCGTTCACGGGTCCCGTGATTTAGCCGCTTTCGAACCGATTCCACAAGTCCGGCCACCAGCGCAGCTGCATGCTGCCGGCAGCCGGGGCCGGCACGACCCGACGCCCGGGGATCGCGCCGCGCCCGATCTCGCGAAACACCGTGCATGTCATCATTAGCCCATGCCCGAAACCTGACAGGAGCCCGATGGCTGCCCTCTCTCCAGCACAGCTGGCGCACCGCGCCGATCCCGACAGCCTGCCCGGCCCCGAGGCGAACGAGTCCACCGCCAACACGCCCGGCGCCGCGGATGCAGCGGCATCCGGGCCCGTCCTGGTCGGCCACGACCGCGCGCGCCGGGCGATCGACCTTGCGCTCGCGATCGACGCCGACGGCTACAACCTTTTCGTCACCGGCCCGACCGGCAGCGGCAGGATCCGTTTCGTCGAAAGCGCCATCAGGCAACGCGGCAAGCGCAGCGACCCGCTCGACTGGGTCTACGTCAACAACTTCGCCACGCCCGCCCGCCCGCTCGCGATCGGCCTGCCGCCCTGCCGGGGTGCGGTGCTGCGCGAAGACATGCGCCAGCTCGTCGAGGAACTCAAGGCGACCATCCCGGCGGCCTTCGAGGCCGAAGGCTATGCGAACGAAGTCGAGCGCATCCAGTCGGAGTTCGCCGAGCGCCATGCGAAGTCGCTCAGCGACCTCAACGAGGAAGCGCAGCGCGACGGCATCGGCCTGATCCAGACGCCGAACGGCTTCACCCTCGCGCCGGTCCACGATGGCGAGGTACTCACGACCGAGGAATTCTCGAAGCTGCCCAAGGAGCGCCAGCAGGAGCTCCAGGAAAGGCTCGCCGCCCTCCAGGAAAAGCTGCAGAAGATCGTCCGCGGCGGCATCCGGATGCGCAAGGAGCAGATCGAACGGGTGCGCAAGCTCAATCGCGACACCACCGTCATGGCGGTGGGCAGCGCGATCGAGGACCTGCTCGGCCGCTATCGCGAGCTGCCGAAGGCGCATGAATGGCTCGAGTCGGTGCGCGACGACATCCTCGACAATGCCGACGACTTCCTGCGCACCGAGCAGCCCGCCGGCGCGGCCCAGTCGCCACTGGCCGCGCCGCCCGACCTCGGCCGCTACGAAGTCAACCTGCTGCGTACCTGCGAGGACGATGGCGCCGCGACCCCGCTGGTGCGCACCCTGCATCCGACCCTGGCCAACCTGATCGGGCGCATCGAGCATCGCGCGATGTTCGGCACCCTGGTGAGCGATTTCCGCCTGATCCGTCCCGGCGACCTGCATCGGGCCAACGGCGGCTACCTGCTGCTCGACGCGCAGAAGCTGGTCGCCGAGCCCTTTGCATGGGCCGCCCTCAAGCGCGCGCTCGAGCGGCGCAGCATCCGCATCGAGTCGCCCGCCGAAGTGATCGGCGTGATATCGGCTTCGCAGGTCGAACCCGAGCCGATCCCGCTCGACGTCAAGGTGGCGCTGTTCGGTGATCGCCACCTGTACTACCTGCTCGATGCCTACGACCCCGACTTCCGGCGCCTGTTCAAGGTCGTCGCCGACTTCGACGACGACCTGCCGCGCGACGACGCCCACCAGCGGGCGATCGCGACCTCCCTCGCGGAACAGGCCCGGCGACGCGGCCTGCTGCCGCTGTCGCGCCCGGCGCTGGCCCGCCTGATCGACGAAGGCGCACGCCAGGCCGAAGATGCGAGCCGGATCAGCGCCGAGCTGGGCCACCTCGGCGAGATCGCGATCGAGGCCGATGCCTATGCGCGGGCCGCCGGTCGCGCGCAGGTCGACGGCGACGATGTCACGCGGGCGATCGCGAGCCGGCGCGACCGGGCAGCGCGCTCGGCCGACGCCTACCGGCGATCGATCATCGAAGGCACGCTGGCCATCGCAACCACCGGCGAGCGGGTCGGCCAGGTCAACGGACTCGCGGTCTACGACCTCGGCGGGGAGTTCTTCGGCCATCCGAGCCGGATCACCGCCACCGCCGCGCTCGGCGAAGGCAGGCTGGTCGACATCCAGCGCGAGACCGACCTCGGCGGCTCGATCCACAGCAAGGGCATGCTGATCCTCGGCTCCTTCCTCAATGCCCGCTATTCGGCGCGCGACCTGATGGCGCTGTCGGCGAGCATCGTCTTCGAGCAGAGCTACGGCCCGGTCGATGGCGACAGCGCCACGATCGCCGAGACCTGCGCCCTGCTCTCGGCGATCGCCGACGTGCCGCTGCGCCAGTCCTTCGCGGTGACCGGTTCGATGAACCAGTTCGGCGACGTGCAGGCGATCGGCGGAGTCAACGAGAAGATCGAGGGCTTCTTCGAAGTCTGCCGCGATCGCGGCCTCGACGGCACCCAGGGCGTGATCATCCCGCAGGCGAATGCGCGGCACCTGATGCTCAACAACGAGGTCGTCGCCGCGGTCGCCGAGGGCAGGTTCTCGGTCCACGCGATATCGCATGTCGACGAAGCGATCGAACTGCTCTCGGGCATGCCGGCCGGCGAGCCGGTCGCGGGCATGGCCGACCGCCATTTCAATGCGCGGGTGGTGGCGCGGCTGCACGCCATGTCGGCGCTGCGCCGGGGCATGCGCCCCGGGATGCCGATCCGGCATCGCCACGGCCCGGGAGGCAAGCTTGACTGAGTCGCCCAGCGCCGGGGCGCCGGGTCGACGACGCATCCTCGTCGCGATCGATCCGGCGCGGGTGCGCGCCGCGCCGATCGCCGCGGCGGCGTTGCTGGCGCGCGAACTCGACATGGAGCTCACCGCGGTCGTCGTCGAGGAGCAGTCCTGGCTGCGCGTCGCCGCCCTGCCCTTCGCGCGCGAGCTGCGGCTCGCCTCGGGGCAGTGGCAGGCGTTCGAGACCAGCGGTGTCGAACGGCTGTTTCGCGAGCATGTGCGCCGCGTCGAAGCGATGCTCGCGCGCGTCTGCGCCGCGGGCGAAACGCGCTTTTCGGTCAGCATCGAGCGCGGCACCTATCCGCGGCGGGCGATCGAATCGGCCAGCGCCACCGACTGGCTGGTGCTCGATCGCGGCGGCGCCACCGACGCGGGCGCCGCCGGCTATCGCCGCATCGCCGCCGCCTTCGACGGCTCGCAGGCGGCCGGCCGAGCCCTGGCCGCCGCCGCCGCGATCGCGCGCGATGGCCGCCGGCCGCTGCGGGTACTCCTGCTCGCGGACGATCCGGCGCGCTTGCCCGCCCTGCGCGAGCAGGCGCGGGCGCTGGTCGGCGAGGATCTCGCGCCCGAATTCGGCCGTGCATCCGACACCGAGCCCGCGACGATCCTCGCCCGGCTCGCCGACGGCGGCAAGGCCCTGCTGGTGATCGGCGCCGGACTCGCCGAGCCGGCCGCGCTGGCGCAGCCCGCGCTCGCCGGCTGCGCGGTCCTGCTGGCCCGCTAGGCCGCAAGCCATGAAACAGACGCTGGCCCGTTTCGCACAGCGCTGCCGCAGCGCGATCCTGGGCTTGGGCGGCGGGCTCGCGCGCTGGTGGCGCAAGTGGCGTGGTCACGAGGAGCTTGCGCGCCCGGGACGGACCTTGCGCCTGGCCGCCTCGGCGGTCGGCGGCCGCTTGCGCGGCTGGCCGGTGCTGCCGCCGCGACGAGCCTTCGAGCTCTACCTGCCGGCCGGCCCGGCGACCCGGGCCGCCCTCCCCTTGCTGGTCTGGATCCACGGCTGCCGGCAGGACGCCGCCGGCTTCGCGGCCGGCACCCGGATCCGCGAGCATGCCGACACCCGCGGCATCGCGGTGCTGATGCCCGACCAGACCCGCCTGGCCAACCCGCTGCGATGCTGGAACTGGTTCGACCCGGCGACCGCCGACGGCCGCGGCGAAGCCGCGATCATCCTCGCCCAGGTCGAGCAAGCCTGCGCATTGCAGGCGATCGACCCGCGCCGGGTCTGGATCGGCGGCCTCTCGTCCGGCGCGGCGCTGGCCGCCGCGGTCGCGATCCACGCGCCACGGCGTTTTGCCGCGCTCGCCTGCCATTCCGGGGTCGCCGCCGGCGCCGCGCGCGATGTCCGCGAAGCGCGCCAGGCGATGGCCGAGGGCCCCCGCCGCGATGTCGCCGCGATCGGCGCGGCCGCCCGCGCCGGGGCGGGCTCCGCAGGCGCCGTCCACCTGCCGGTGCTGGTCGTGCAGGGCATGGACGATGCCACCGTCGCGCCGGCCAATGCCGACGCCCTGGTCGCCCAGGCCATCGCATTCAATGGCGGGCCCGCCACGGGAACCACGCCGCCCGCGCCCGACACCGAGCGTCGCCATGCCGACGGCTCGCGCAGCGTCGAAGAGGCGGACTGGCTCGTCGACGGTCGGCTCGCGGCTCGCCGCCTGCGCATCGGCGGCCTCGGCCACGCCTGGAGCGGTGGCGACCCGGCCTACGATTACTTCGACGCCGCGCGGCCGGACGCAACCGCGCTGATCCTCGACTTCTTCGCCGACCAGGGCAGGCGCCCGGCGGGCAAGCAGGCATCGGCCATCATCCCGGAAGGAGCGGGCCATGGAGACTGAAGAGTTCAGGCAATGGTCGCACCGGGCCGCCGACTGGGCCGCGGACTACCGCGCCGGCCTGCGCGGGCAGCCGGTTCGCTCGCCACTGCGCCCGGGCGCGATCGCGGCGCAGATCCCCGCATCGCCGCCCGAGCAGGCCGAGTCCTTCGAGCGGATCTTCGCGGACTTCGAGAACGTCGTGCCGCCGGGGATGACCCACTGGCAGCATCCCCGCTTCTTCGCCTACTTCCCGTCGAACGCGGCGCCACCCGCGGTGATCGCCGAGCAGCTGGCGGCGGCGATGTCGGCCCAGGGCATGCTGTGGCAGACCTCGCCCGCGATCACCGAGCTCGAGCAGCGCATGGTCGACTGGCTGCGCCAGGCGGTCGGCCTGCCGGACGGATTCGACGGTGTCCTGCAGGACACCGCCTCGAGCACCACCCTGTGCGCAGTGCTGACGATGCGCGAAGTCGCGCTGGCCTGGGGCGGCAACCGCGACGGCCTCGCCGCCCACCCGCAGGTGCGCATCTATACCTCGGCGCATGCCCACAGCTCGGTCGAGAAGGCCTGCTGGATCGCCGGCATCGGCGCGAGCAACCTGGTGAAGCTGCCGGCTCGCGACGGCGACCCGCGCCTGGGCATCGATCCCCAGGCCCTCGAGGCCACGATCGCGGCCGATCGCCGCGCCGGCCTGCTGCCGGCCGGCATCGTCGCCTGCGTGGGTGCCACGTCGGTGGGGGCGAGCGATCCGCTGCATGAGCTCGGGCGTATCGCGCGGCGCGAGGACCTGTACCTGCACGTCGATGCCGCCTGGGCCGGATCGGCCATGATCTGCCCAGAGTTCCGCGATCTCTGGGACGGCATCGAGGTGGCCGACAGCATCGTCTTCAATCCGCACAAGTGGCTCGGGGTGCCGATGGAATGTTCGGCGCATTTCGTGCGCGATCCCGCCACCCTGGTGCAGACGCTCGCGATCCAGCCCGAATACCTCAAGACCCATGGCCGCGACGGCATCGTCAATTTCAGCGAATGGTCGGTGCAGCTCGGGCGACGCTTTCGCGCCCTCAAGCTCTGGTTCCTGATCCGGGCCTACGGGCTCGACGGATTGCGCCAGCGCATTCGCGACCATGTCCGGTGGGCCGGTGAGCTCGCCGAGGCGATCACCGCCGAGCCGGACTTCCAACTCGCAAGCCCGCCGGTACTGTCGCTGTTCGGCTTCCGCTACCGGCCGCAGGGCCTGTCCTCGCCAGACGCGCTCGACGCGTTGAACCAGCAGCTGCTCGATGCGGTCAACGACGACGGCGCCACCTACCTGACCTCGACACGCCTCGATGGACGCCTGGTGATCCGCTTCCAGATCGGGCCGTTCGACACGACCCGTGAGGACGTCGATGACGCCTGGCGGGCAATCACCCGGATCGCGAGGGCCCTGCCCCCGGCATCCGGATAATGGGTTGGCATCCCTTCTTTCGCCGACGTATCCGACGAGGCCTTTCCCGATGAATCCATACTCACGCCGCTTCCCCGCCCGCCGCCCGACCCTGCGACCGATCATCGGCCGCCTGCTCCTGCCGGCACTGGCGGCGGCGGCGATCGCCCTGCCCGGCACCGCTGTCGCGGCCAATGCCGATGCCGGCGCCGATCCGGAAAGCTGCAGTTTCCAGGAGATGCGCAACTGCCGGAGCTGCGCCGAACTTGCCACCGCGCTCGACGGTGTCCCGCCCAATGACGGGCGCTACGAAGACGGCATCAAGTGGAGTCCGCTGTTCGGCGCCTTCCTCAAGAACTGCCAGCGACTCGCCCTGCACCTGGTCGAGGAACAGAAGGCCGAGCCGGCACTCGGAGGACGCTTCGGCTCGATGCTGGTCACCGTCTCGACCCACTGGGACAACCGCAATCCGCGCACCAGCGCCCAATGGGCGCGCATCATCAAGCGGCTCGGCGCCGATGCCGATACCGTGTTGCCCGATACCGGCAAGTCCTCGCGCCAGCTCGTCGAACAGGGCATCGTGAAGATCGACTATCCCGAGATCTGGGCGGAAGTCGCGAGCGACTGAACCTCGCCCGCCGCCGATGCTGCACCGCACGACAACAAGGGCTTGACGCGCGACGCCTGCCAGACGAAAGTACGCCCCACTTGTCCGACAATCGGGCAAAGAACAATGACTGCCTGACACGGCCCGGAGGCGGAGGAGACCTTGAGCGATCCAGCCCTCGGCGGGATCTTCCGCCCGCTTCGCCATGCGCCCGCCTACCGGGCACTGTCGGCGCAAATCGAACGGATGATCCTGTCGGGGCAGCTCAAGCCCGGTCATGCCTTGCCCACCGAGACTGCACTGGCCGAGCGCTTCGGCGTCAATCGGTCGACGGTGCGCGAAGCGATCCGCCTGCTCGAACAGGAGGGCCTGGTGTCACGAACCACCGGTCGCAGACTGCAGGTCGCCATGCCCGGCCTGTTCGACCTCGCGCCTCGCGCGACCCGCGCCCTGCTGCTCCAGCACGTGACCTTCCTGGAACTCTGGGAGGTCGCGATCGTCGTCGAGCCGCTGGCGGCCCGGCTGGCCGCAGGCACCCGCAGCGACGAGGACCTGGTCGCCCTCGAAGAGAACATCGAGACCACCGCGCATGCGGTCGCGCGCAAGCTGCCGACAGCCGAACTCGACGTCGCCTTCCATGCGATGGTGGCTCGCGCGAGCGGCAACCGGATGCTGATGCTCGCGCGCGAACCGGTCAGCCTGCTCTATGCGCCGATCCTCGGCCGGGTCGAAGCCAGCCTGCCGCAGGCGGCCATGCGCAATCTCGAAGCGCATCGCCACATCCGCGATGCGCTCCAGGCCGGCGATGCCGACGAGGCCGAACGCTGGATGCGCCGGCACCTGGCCGACTTCCGGCGCGGCTTCGAGCTCGCCGGCTTCCGGCTCGACGAGGCCGCGCACTGGCCCGCCGATTCCCTGCTTGCCATACAACCCACCGAGGAGACCCTGTCATGAGTATCCGGAAACTGCGCTATCTCGCCGGCGCGTCGGCCGTCGCGGCAGCGCTCGCGACGGCGCCGCTCGCGCACGCCGAAACGTTCAAGGTCGGCATCGTCAGCTTCCTGTCCGGCCAGGCCGCCGACAGCTTCGGCATCCCGGCCGTCAACGGCGCCAAGTTCCTGATCGGCGAATTCAATGCCGGCAGCGCCCCCGCGCCCTACGACAAGAAAGGCTTCGGCGGGCTGACCATCGAGCCGATCTACGTCGACGAGGCCGGCGGCGCCACCAAGCAGGTCCAGGAACTGCGCAACCTCTACGACCGCGAGAAGGTCGACGCGGTGGTCGGCTACGTCAGTTCGGGTGACTGCCTCGCGGTCGCCCCCGCGGCCGAGGAGATGAAGCGCTTCCTGCTCATATACGACTGCGGCACGCCGCGCGTGTTCGAGGAGCGCAACTACGAGTACGTCTTCCGCACCGCCTCGCACGCGACGATGGACAACGTGTCGCTCGCCCGCTACCTGAAGAAGCACGACGTCAAGGTCGACACGATCAACTACATCAACCAGGACTACGCCTGGGGCCACGACTCCCTCAAGGACTTCCAGCTCGCGATGAAGGTCCTGTACCCCGATGCCAAGACGGGCGAGGACCTGCGGCCGAAGTTCGGCGCCGGCCAGTACGGCACCGAAATCTCGGCGCTCCTGTCCAAGCCTGCGACGGTGACGCACTCGAGCCTCTGGGGCGGTGATCTCCAGGCCTTCATCCTGCAATCGGCGCCGCGCGGCCTGATGAAGCGCAGCCAGGTCGTGCTCTCGGCGGCCGACCACGTCCTGCCGGGCCTCGGCAAGCGGATGCCCGACGGCGTCATCCTCGGCGCCCGCGGCGCCTACGGACTGATGTCGCCGAAATCGGCGCTCAACGACTGGTGGTTCGAGGGCTACGAGAAAGCCAACGGCGTCTACCCGGTCCAGGCGCCGTACCGGATGGCCCAGGCCCTCCTTGGCCTGAAGCTCGCGGTCGAGAAGGCGATGGCGGACAATGGCGGCAAGAAGCCGACCCATGAGCAGCTCGCCGCCGCGCTCAAGGGCTCCGAATGGGAGTCGCCGGCCGGCAAGATCCGCATGGCGCTGGGCAACGGGCACCAGGCGATCCAGGATACCGCGATCGGGCGGACCCAATGGAACGCCGAGAAAAACCGGGTCGACCTGGTCGACATCGAGCGCTTCCCCGCCGAGTGCGTGATGCCGCCGGCCGACATGCACTCCGAGCAGTGGCTCGAAGCCGGCATGCCCGGAGCCAAGTGCTGAGGCCCGCTCTCCCGGCCCGCTGATCCGGGCCCCCTGGCCGGCGGCGCTCACGCGCCGCCGGTCCTGCCTTTGCCGCTCCAACCGGTACCCTGTCCACGGAAGTCCCGATGCTTGCCCTGACCATCCTCATCGACGGCATCACCTACGCGGCATGGCTGTTCATCGTCGCGGTCGGCCTCACGCTGGTGTTCGGCGTGCTGCGGATCCTGAACATCGCCCATGGCAGCTTCTACGCGCTCGGCGCCTATGCGGCGGCGAGCTTCGTCGGCTGGCTGGTCGACGCGCAGATGCCCGACTGGACGACGGTCGCGATCCTGCCGGTCGCCGCGCTGGCGATCGCCACCCTCGTTGCCCCCCTCACCGAACGGCTGCTGCTGCGCCCGTTCTATGGCCGCGACGAGGTCCTGCTGGTGCTGGTGACGTACGCGCTGTTCCTCATCCTCGAGGACGTCACCAAGCTGGTCTGGGGGACCACCCCGTACTACGTCTTCGAGCCGTACTCGCTGTTCGGCAACATCGACATCGGTAGCCTGACCTACATCGGCTACGACTTCGCGCTGGTGCTGGTGGCGGTGCTGTGCGGCGTCGGCGTGTGGTGGGGGCTCAACCGCACCCGTATCGGCAAGGTCGTGCTCGCCGTCATCCACAACGCCGAGATCGCCGGCAGCATGGGAGTCAACATCTCCCGCATCTATACCGGGGCGTTCCTGTTCGGCATCTTCCTCGCCGCCCTGGGCGGGGCGCTGACCGCGCCGATGGTGTCGGTGCAGCCGGGCCTCTCGGTGGGGGTGATCATCATCTCCTTCGCGGTGGTGATCATCGGCGGCCTCGGCAGCATCGAAGGGGCGGCGATCGGTGCGCTGATCGTCGGGATCGCCCGCGCCCTGGCCGTCCATACCTGGCCGGCGGCCGAACTGTTCAGCATCTACATCGCGATGGCGGTGGTCCTGATGTTCCGCCCGGAAGGGCTCTTCCAGCGCATCCAGACGCGCAAGATCTGAGGATTTGCCCGTGAAGCGACAACTGAGCGCGGGAGTCGTCGCGATCATCGCCCTGATGGGATGCGCCTTCATCCTCCCCAAGTGGCTGCTGTTCGTGGGGACGATGGCGGCCTCGCACGGCGTGGTGACGCTGGGCATCGTGCTGATGATGCGCGGCGGCGTGGTGTCCTTCGGCCAGGGCCTCGTGTTCGCGGCCGGTGGCTATGCCGCGGCGCTCGCCGGCATGTACTGGGGACTGAGCGACGCCTTGCTGCTGGTCGCCATCGGCGGCATCGGCGCGGTCCTGATCGCCGCGCCCTTCGCCCCGCTGCTGTCGCGCTACCGCGGCATCTTCTTCGCGATGCTGACCCTCGCCCTGTCGATGGTCCTCTACGGCGTGCTGGTCAAGACCACCGCGCTGGGCGGCTCGGACGGCTTCAACCTGTCACGGCCGACCTTCTTCGGCATCCAGGTCGGGGCCGAGCAGGGCAACTTCGCGATGTACCTGCTCGCGGTCGCCGTCACCGGCCTGATCGCGCTGGCGGCGCGGGTCTACTTCGACTCGACCCGCGGCCTGGTCGCGCTGGCGGTGCGCGAGAACGAACTGCGGGTCGAATACCTCGGCGCCTCGGTGCGCAGCCTGCTGGCCACCGACTACATCATGGCCGCCTTCCTCGGTGGCGTCGGCGGCGCGCTGACGGTGCTCGCGCTCGGCCATGTCGAGCCGAACTTCAGCTACTGGACGAGTTCGGGCGAGTTCGTCTTCCTCGCCATCCTCGCCGGCCACCACAGCGTCGCGGCGGTGTTCATCGCCTCGCTGCTGCTCGAACTGGTGCGATCCTTCTCCGCCCTCTACTTCCCGAACACCTGGCAGCTTGCGCTGGGCCTGTTCCTGCTCATCGTGATCCGTTTCCTGCCCAACGGCATCGGTTCACTCTGGTCGCAGCGGCGCGCGCCGGGAGCCTCCTCATGACCGCGATCCTCGAAGCACATGGCTTGATGAAGACCTTCGGCGCGGTCACCGCGGCCGCCGACGTCTCGATCTCGGTGCCCCAGGGCCAGCGGGTCAGCCTGATCGGCAGCAACGGCGCCGGCAAGACCACCTTCGTCAACATGGTGACCGGCTACCTGAAACCCGATGCCGGCCGGATCATGCTCGACGGGCGCGACATCACCCGCCTGTCGCCGCGCCAGATCACCGGCCTCGGGGTCGCCCGCTCGTTCCAGATCCCGCAGCTGGCGGCCGAACTCTCGGTGCTCGACAACATGCTGGTGGCCGCCGCCTGCAACGACGGCGCGCCGTCGTTCCTGCGCCCGGCCCATACGCCCGAGAAGATCGACCGCGCGCTCGCCATCCTCGAGCGCTTCGAGCTCGCCGGCCATGCCCGCCGCCCGGTGCGCGAACTGCCCGGCGGTGTGCGCAAGCTGCTCGACATCGCGATGGCCCTGGTGGGCTCGCCGCGGC
>CAYZBJ010000037.1:0-12588 GCA_964476625.1 uncultured Burkholderiaceae bacterium
TGAGCCACGACGACGGTCGCCTGACGCGGCGCCTCCGGAAAACCGCAGGCGACGACGGTCGCCTGACGCGACGCCCGGCGCCCGGCGGACCTAGCGGCCGGCGCCGTCGGCCGGCAGTTCCGGCGACAGCACCGCCGGGCGCGACTGGCGGACCGAGCCGATGCGCAGCATGCCGAGGGCGAACAGCAGGATGCCCAAGCCGATGGCGATCTCGCGCCCGGCCGCCGCGAACTGCGCCATCTGGCCCGGCGCGAGCGAAGCGAAGTGCTCCCAGCCCGCGCTCGGCTTGGCCTTCGCCTGCGATGAGGTCGCCTGGCGCGTCCGCGCCTGGTCGATCGCGACGAGGCTGGTGAACGGCGTGACGAGATGGTGCGCCATGCCGAGCGCGCGGATCTCGTCGCGCAGCAGGCCGCGTTCGGCGCTGGAGTCGCTCTCGAAGCGCAGCCGGTCGTGCAGCGTCTCGATGCGATGGCGCGCCCACGCCACGTGGAGTCCGGTGCCCTCGGTGACGCGGGCATTCACCCGGCCTTCCCAGCGCGTATCGCCGAGCCAGCCGGCGACGGTGACGCCAGCCGGGCGACGGGCAAAGCGGGCCCGCACGATCAGGGGCTCGCCGGCATGGAGTTCATGGGTCGATGGCAGCGGGTCGAGCGGCTGGGCGCCGTCGAAGGCGATCTCGATGCCGGTGACCAGGGGGCGACCGAGCTTGGCGAAGAGCTCGGCCATGCGCCGTTCGACTTCGGCGGCCCGCCCGATCCGGGTGAAGGTGCCGCGGCCGGCCTCGGCTGCCTTGTCCATGAACCAGCTGTTCGATGCCGTCCCGACGCCGACCGTGAACAGGCGCCGCGCGCCGGTGCCGGCATCGATCATCTGCAGCAGTTCGTCTTCGTGGTCGACGCCGCCATTGCTGATGAACACGACCTGGTGGTCGACGCCTTCGCGCAGCGCAGCGGCGAAGATCTGCTCGAGCGCGCCGTGGTCATGGCTGTCGGCGCCGGCGGCGAGTTCGGCGATCCAGGCGCGCGCCTGGCGGGCGGTCCTCGCGTCGTAGGCGCGAGGCTCGTCGAACAGCGCCTGGTGGCCGCTGCCGAAGCGCAGCAGGTTGAAGCGATCGCCCGTGTTCAGCCGCTCCAGTCCGAAGCGCAGGGCGGCGCGCGCCTGTTCGAGCGGTGCGCCGGCCATCGAGGCCGATGTATCGACCACGAAGTTGATCTCGCGCGGGCCCGGTGCCGGGCCGCTCGCCATCGAGGCCGGGGGGGTGAGCATGAGCATCGCATACCAGTTGTCGCCATGCTTCTCCAGCGGCAGCATCGCGGCCGGCGCATGGCCGGCAAGCGGGTGCCACTCGAGCTCGAAGTCCCGCTCGGGCAGCGCATGGCCGGGCTTCAGGGTGACCCGGTAGCGGTGGGTGGCTTCGGCGTCGGCGCTCGCCACCACGGCTTCGCCGCCGGCGAGGTCCTCGAGCACCAGCACCTCGTGCGAGCCCGACATGGGCCGGGAAACCGGCATGCCCGGGTCGATGTCGATCACCATCGATACCGACGGCGGGGCCGCCGTGGCGGGCAGTCGGAGCGAACCGATGCCGGCGGCGTCGCCGCTGGCCCGCTTCGGCATGAACAGCGCGGGAAAGTGCAGGCGCCAGGATCCGTCGCGCAGCGCGAGGGTCTGCTGGTACTCGATGCTGACCTCGATCGTCGACCACGGCGCGATGTTCGCTACCCGGGTGGTGAACAGGTCGGGCCGCTGCTGCTCGACCAGCGAGCTCTGCTGGCCCTGCGCCTTGGCGCGCTCGTAGTGCTCGCGAGCCTGCTCGCGCTCCTCGATGCGGCCCTCGATCGCCCGGTCGCCGACGCGCATCCGCACATGGTCGACTGCGCCATCGTCGGGCAGCGGGAAGACGAACACGCCCTCGAGCCAGTCGTCGCTCGGGTTGGTGAACCGCTGGGTGACCGTGCCGCGCACCGTACTGCCGGTGACTTTCATCTGCGCGCTGGTGGCCTGCACCGGCGCGACGACGAGGCCCTGGGTGGTGTCGAGCAGCAGTCCGGCGCCGTCGGCCTCGCCGATTTCGGCGACGCGCGGCAGGCCGGCGAGGGCGGCCGGCAGGATCTGGCCGCCGACGGCCTGGCCGAGCGAGCGGGTGGCTTCGGTGTCGGTGACCGTGGGCGCGGCCATTGCGGCCGAGGCGGTCAGCGCGACCACGATTCCGAGGGCGCAGCCGATCGCGATGGCGGTGGCGGCCGCATAGCCGACCAGCATCAGCCACTCGAGCCAGGCGCCCGGATGGCGGATCCGGCCTTCGGCCTCGCCCGCGCCGAACAGTTCGCCGGCCATCGTGCCGCCCGTTCCCGTTGTGTCCTGCCTGTCGGCTGCCCGCATCTCGTTTCCCCGAATTCGCGTCGCTTTCCCCACGGCTGCATTCGACCCGGGTGGCGAGGCCGGGGCGGGGCGATCGCGGGCAGCGCGGTGATCGAATGTGGCAAGCGCGAGGCACGAAATCGCCGCCCGCCGTTCGTCCGCCAAGGCTGGCCGTCCATGCGGTACCCTCAGCGCATCATGCCAAGACGCATCGCGATCATCGAAGACGAGCCGTCGATCAGCGACAACCTGCGCGACGCCCTGACTCGCCATGGCTTCGAGGTCACCGCCTACGCCGACCGGGAATCCGCCCAGCAGGGGCTCGACGGCCGCCTGCCGGACCTCGCCATCGTCGACATCGGCCTCGGCGACGAACCCGAAGGCGGCTTCGAGCTCTGTCGCTGGTTGCGCAGCCGCGCCCCCGGCCTGCCGATCCTGATCCTCTCGGCGCGCGACTCCGAGATCGACATCGTCTCCGGGCTGCGGCTCGGCGCCGACGACTACGTCACCAAGAACGTCAGCCTGCCGCACCTGCTTGCCCGGGTCACCGCCCTGTTCCGGCGCGCCGACCTCGCCGCCCAGGCCAACGCCGCCGAGGATGTCCTCGAGCGCGGCCCGCTGCGGCTCAACCTGCAGCGCTTCGAGGCGAGTTGGGCCGGCACCCCGGTGCAACTGACGGTCACCGAGTTCTGGATGCTGCACGCGCTTGCCCGCCATCCCGGCCACGTCAAGGATCGCGATGCGCTGATGCGCGAGGCGAGCATGGTGGTCGACGACCACACCGTCACCTCCTACGTGAAGCGGATGCGTCGCAAGTTCGAGGCGGTCGATCCGAAGTTCGATGCGATCGAGACCGTCTACGGGCTGGGCTACCGCTACGTCGTCCGTGGCTGACACCCCGGCGCGCCGCCGCCTTGGCGGCTGGCGGCCCCGTTTCGGCTTGCGCCTGATGCTGCTGGTGGCCCTGCTGCCCCTGCTCGGCTTGCCCTGGATCGGCCTGCGTTTCGTCGAGCAGATGGCCGAGCTCGCGCGCGACGAGCGCCTCGAGAACCTCGTGGTTGCCGCCCGCAACCTCGCCACCTCGCTGCACGAGCGGCCTGAACTCTTCGCGGCGGCTTCGGGCTCGGCCGCCCATCCGCCCGATACCGAGCCGATCAGCCTCGACCTGCTCGGGCCGGCGCGCGTCGACGGCGATGCCGGCGAATGGGTCGAAGTCGCCCGCCGGGCGCTGCCCGTCACGATCTCCGGCGACGCGCCGCGCGATACCCTCGCGCCGCGGATCGCGGTGGCGCGCTCGCAGGAGCATCCGGGCAAGGTCTTCGTGCTCGCCGAGGTCGTCGACGAACGCTATGTCGCGCCCGATGCCGAGGGCCCCGGCGACCGGATGCGGGTCTTCTACGGCGACGATCCGGCCGCGATGCAGGAAGTCACCGGCATGGCCGTCGCCCGCCAGGGCGGCTGGCTCGCCGAAGCCGAGGTGCCCGAGTCGATGCTGCTGCGGGTGGTGGTCGAGGACGTCGACTACTTCGGCCGCCGCCAGCTCGAGGCGACTGCCGATTCCGGACTGCTGGCCCTGTCGCGCCCGCCGGGTGACAAGGCCGACGAGGCCCGCGAGCGACAGTGGGCGCTCACCATTGGCGCCTTGTCGCGGGCCAGTGGCCGGGTCGCGGTCTACGACGTCGCCGGGGTGCAGATGGCCCGCCAGGGCAGTCTCGCGAGCCCCGAGCAACCGGCCCGCGGCTGGTCCTCGCAGCTCGCCCGCTGGCTGCTGGCGGTGGCGTCGCGGCTGCGTCCCGAGATCGATGCGATCAACCTCGTCGACACTGGCGATGGCAGCGACCAGTCCCGGGCGGCGGTGTCGGCGCTCGCCAAGGCGCTGACCGGCGTGCCGGCCCAGCAATGGCTGCGCACGGGACTGGTGGGCGGCATGCCGGTCTGGCTGCTCACCGTGGCCCAGCCGGTCTGGTCGGGCGACCGGGTGGTGGGCGCGCTGGTCATCGAGGAAAGCACCGGCTCGCGGCTCGCGCTCGGCCAGCAGGCGCTCGAGCGCCTGACCTTGCTGGCGGCGGTCGCGCTGGCCGGCACCGTGATCGCCCTGTTGTTGGTGGCCACCATCACCGTGGCCCGCATCGTGCGCTTGCGGCGCGCCGCCGAGTCGGCGATCGACGCCCGGGGCCGGGTGGTGGGCACGATTCCCCAGTTCCGGATGCGCGACGAGGTCGGCGAACTCGCGATCGGCTACGAGCGGGTGCTCGGTCGGCTGCGCGAACACCAGGAATACCTCAGCAAGCTGCGCGGGCGCCTGGTCCACGAGTTGCGCACCCCGATCATGGTGGTGCGCAGTTCGCTCGAGAACCTCGCCGCCGAGGACGACCCGGACCGCCAGGCGGCCTATGCCGAGCGCGCCCAGCAGGGCGCGGCGCGGCTCGAGAAGATCGTCGCGAGCATGGGCGAAGCCTCCAGCCTCGAGACCATGCTCGGCGACAGCCAGCTCGAGCAGGTCGATCTCGGGCGCCTCGTCGCGAGCTGCGTCGAGGCCTATCGCGGCGCCTATCCCGGTTCGGTGTTCGAGCTCGCCCAGCCGTCCGGCGTCGTCCAGGCGGAGGTCGTCCCCGAGGCGATCGCCCAGGCGCTCGACAAGCTGGTCGCCAATGCGGTCGATTTCGCGGTGCCCGGCACCACCATCCGGGTCGAACTCGCGGCCCGCGAGCTGGCCGATCCCATCGGTGGGCGCCGCGCCGTCGCCGGCTGGCGGCTGGCGGTCTTCAATCTCGGCCAGCCGCTGCCCGATTCGATGGGCGACAGCCTGTTCGACTCGATGGTCTCGGTGCGCGATTCGCGCAGCACCTCGACCAGCCACCTCGGGCTCGGCCTGTTCCTGGTGCGCCTGATCGCCGAGTTCCATGGCGGCCAGGTCTTCGCCGAGGACGAGGCGGGCGGTGTGCGGGTCGGCTTCACCATGCCGGTGGCGGCCTGATGAGCGCCGCACCCTACGAGGGCCTCACCCCCGATGCGATCCTCGATGCCCTCGCCACGGTCGGCTTCGAGGGTGATGGCCGCCTGCTCGCGCTCAACAGCTACGAGAACCGGGTCTACCAGGTCTGGCTCGACGACGGCGAGGTGGTGGTCGCCAAGTTCTACCGGCCGCAGCGCTGGAGCGACGAGCAGATCCTCGAGGAGCATGCCTTCGCCGCGGAGCTGGCCGAAGAGGAGGTCCCGGTGGTGGCGCCGCTCGCGGTCGACGGTGCGACCCTGTTCGAGGCCGGGGGTTTTCGCTTCGCGGTGTTCCCGCGTCGCGGCGGGCGGACCCCGGAGTTCGACGATCCCAAGGTGCTCGAGTGGGTGGGCCGCTTCGTCGGTCGCATCCACATGGTCGGCGGTCGGCGCGAGTTCGCGACCCGGCCCGCGTTCGACATCGATCGGCTCGGCCGCGAGCCCGTCGGCTTCCTGCTCGCGGCCGAGCTGGTGCCGGCCGCCCTGCGCCCGGCCTGGGCGGCGGCGGCCGACCAGGCGCTCGAGGCGGTCGCCGCAGCCTTCGAACGGGCCGGCGCCTGGCGGCGACTGCGCCTGCATGGCGACTGCCATGTCGGCAACGTGCTCTGGACCGATGCCGGGCCGCATTTCGTCGATCTCGACGACGCCTGCAACGGCCCCGCGATCCAGGACCTCTGGATGCTGCTTTCGGGCGACCGCGCGGGCATGACCCGACAGTTCTGCGACGTGCTCGCCGGCTACGAGGACTTCGTCGAATTCGACCGTCGCGAACTCGGCCTGGTCGAGCCCCTGCGCACCCTGCGCCTGGTCCATTACAGCGCCTGGATCGCCCGACGCTGGGAGGACCCCGCCTTTCCCGCCGCTTTCCCCTGGTTCGGTACCGAGCGCTACTGGCAGGATCGGATTCTCGAGCTACGCGAACAGATTGCCGCCATGAGCGAACCGCCACTCGGCCCGGTCTAGGGGACCTCTGTAGAGATGCGCGATACCTGGCACCAGCCGGGGGCGCCGGTCGGCGGCATCGGCCTGCTCCTGATGGGCGGCGGCGCCCGCACCGCCTACCAGGCCGGCGTCGTCGCCGCCATCGGCGAGCTCGTCGATGGCGGGCCGGCCAGCCCCTTCGACAAGATCGCCGGCACCTCGGCCGGTGCGATCAACGGCGCCTTCCTTGCCGCGAACTCGGGCCGCTGGCCCGCGGCGGCGGCCGAGCTCGGTGAACTCTGGCGCAACCTCACCCCGGGGCGGGTGTACTCGACCGAATGGCTGAACTGGTATCTCCGCGGCGCGCGCTGGGTGTCCTGGCTGGCGGTGCCGCGCCTGATGCGCAGCCGGCCCGAGTCCCTGCTCGACAATGCGCCGCTGGTCGATACGCTCCATGAGGTGATCGACCCCCGGGCGATCGAGGCCGCGCTCGCGGCCGGGACCCTCGACTATTTTGCGGTGACCGCTTCGAGCTATACCACCGGTCGCCACATGACCTTCTATTGCGCCGGCCGGGAGTTGCGCCCCTGGTCGCGTCCCGGGCGGATCGCGGTGGCCGCGCACATCGGGATCGACCACCTGGTCGCCTCGGCGGCGCTGCCTTTCGTGTTCGCGCCGGTACCGCTGCCGATCGACGGCGGCGTCGAGTATTTCGGCGACGGCACCATGCGGCAGCTCGCGCCGCTCTCGCCGCTGATCCATGCCGGTGCGACCCGCATCCTCGCGATCGGCGCCGGGCCGGGCCAGCGGGCCGGCCTGTTCGAGGCCAGCGCCGCGCAACCGGGCGCCAACCCCGGCAAGCCGACCCTCGCGCAGATCGCCGGCCATGCGCTCGCCAGCATCATGTTCGACGCCCTGCCGGCCGACGTCGAGCAACTGCAGCGCGCCAACGAAGCGCTCGCGCTGATTCCGCCCGAGTTCCAGGGCGCTTTCCCGTTCCGGCCGGTCGAGGTCATGACGATCAATCCGAGCCGGCCGATCGAGGAGGTGGCCCTGGAGCACATCCGCGACCTGCCGTCGCGCGTACGCGCCTTCCTGCGCACTTTCGGCGGCACCGAGCAGAACGGCATGGCGCTGGCGAGCTACCTGATGTTCGAGCCCAGCTTCACCGCCGAACTGATCGCCCTCGGTCGCACCGATGCGCTGCGGCGTGGCGCGGAGATCCGCGCCTTCTTCGGGTTGCCGGAGCAGCCGCTCGTGAAATGGCCGGCCGGGAGCGATGCGGGCGCTTCCGGGTGAGTTCGATCGCAGTAACATATTTCGCATGCTACCTAGTTGCTTGATGCAAATATCTGTTTTTGCGGCACTTTGTCGCATCGAATTGTGGTTATCAACAATCGTGTAAGTTTGATTTAAGCAATTTGTCAGCTTCACTTCAGTTTCGAATGCTGAAATCTGACTTCACTTGCTGCTGGCATCCCTCGGGGCGTCGGTGCAGGTGAAGACTGTCTCCAGGCGGTGTTGAGCACCGCATTGCAAGGGCCGCGCAAGCGGCCCTTTTCTTTTCGCCATCGCCGGTGGCTAGAATCCCCCGATCAACGATCCCGCGAGGAACCGCATCATGAGCATCCAGACCGTCGGCATCATCGGCGCCGGCACCATGGGCACCGGCATCGCGCAGGTCTGCGCGAGCACCGGCATCGACGTCATCGTCCAGGACATCGGCGCCGCCGCGCTCGAGCGCAGCCTCGCCACCATCGGCTCCCAGCTCGACAAGCAGGTCGCCCGGGGCAAGCTCGAGGAGGCCGCCCGCGACGCCGCCATGGCGCGCATCCGGACCACTCCCGATCCGGCCGGGCTCGCCGCGGCCGACCTCGTCATCGAGGCGGCCACCGAGAACGAGGCGCTCAAGCTCGAGATCCTCGCCAGGGTCGAGTCGCTGGTGCGCCCGGAGACGATCATCGCGACCAATACCTCGTCGATCTCCATCACCCGGCTCGCCGCCCGGCTGGCCCGTCCGGGGCAGGTGGTCGGGATGCATTTCTTCAACCCGGTGCCGGTCATGGCGCTGGTGGAGATCATCCGTGGCCTGCGTACCGACGAGGCTGCCGTCGCCACCGTGACCGAGCTCGCCGAGCGGCTCGGCAAGACTCCGATCGGGGTGCGCAACAGCGCCGGCTTCGTGGTCAACCGGATCCTCTGCCCGATGATCAACGAGGCGGTCTTCGCGCTCCAGGAGGGGCTCGCCAGCGCCGAGGAGATCGACGCCGGGATGCGCCTGGGCTGCAACCATCCGATCGGCCCGCTGGCGCTGTGCGACCTGATCGGCCTCGACGTCGAGCTCGCCGTGATGGAGGTGCTCTATTCGGCCTTCAACGATCCCAAGTACCGGCCGGCGCCGCTGCTGCGCGAGATGGTCGATGCCGGCCTGCTGGGGCGCAAGACGGGGCGGGGCTTCTACGACTACGCGAAGTCCTGAGCCCGGCGCGCGGACCCGGGGCGGTGTCGGGCGTTGACCGGAGAAAATTACCTCTTTTGGGTGATTTTTCTGCTTGTAATGAGCTGCTGCTGCCGATGGGTCTGGCCGGGATGCAGGCCCATGCCGGCGCCACCGGAGGGCCGGGGCCGGCCTCGTCCTACCTGATGGTCGCCAGCCTCGATTTCGCTTCGCCCGAGGACATGCGCCGGGCGATGTCGGTCCACGGTGCGGCGATCGCCGTCGACGTCAGCCGCTGCACCGACATCGAGCCGCTCGTCCAGGTGGGTTCGGAGGTCTTCCGGGTCTAGCCTTCGAAGGCGTCGAGCCCCTCGACCGACACGACGGTCACGCCGCCGTAGGAGGTCTCGAGCAGTCCGAGCGCCTCGAGCTGGCGCAGCGCCTGGTTGACCCGCTGGCGCGACAGGCCGGTGAGCAGGCCGAGTTCGGATTGCGATATCCGCAGGCGCGAGCGGGTCGACGGATAGAGTTGCGGGTTGAAGAGCTGGGCGAGGCAGCGGGCGACCCGCGCCTCGGGGCCGAGCAGGCGCTGGTGTTCGAGCGCGGCGATGAAGTGGCCGAGCCGTTCGTTGAGTTGCACCAGCAGGAAGCGCGAGAAGCCGGGGCTGGTGTCGATCAGCCAGTGGAAGGTCTGGCGTGGCATCACCGCGATGCGGCTGTCGCGCAGCGCGATCACGTCGTAGCGCCGCGGCTCGTTCTTCAGGACCGAGCCTTCGCCGAACCAGCCGCCGGCCGGCACGCCGGCAAGCGTCATCGAGCGCCCGTCGGGCGAGTCGATCGAGACCTTGGCCAGGCCGTCGACCACGCCGAGCCAGCCTTCGACCGGCGCTCCCCGGGAGGACACGATTCCCCCGGCTGCCACGTCGCGCACCACGATTCCGGCCAGCACCCGTTGCTGCTGGTCGGGATCGAGCCCCGGCCACCAGTCCGATTCGTCGAGCATCTGCTGGAGGCTCTGCATCAGGGTTGCCGGATCGGCAGGATCCGCATCTTGTCGATCAAATGTCACGTCGGCGACAACTATACCGCGCCGGCCTCGCTAGACTTGGCGCGCCGCGTCGGCTGATGCCCGGGCGGCCGAGTGTTTCCGCGAGTTTCCATGCTTCGCCGCATGGGATAAGCTCGCCAGCGGTGCCGCTGCGACATGCGCGACGGCGCGAGAATCAGAGATGGGAGAGGAGACCATGGCCGGAACCGCCGCGGCGGCCCAACTGGCAAAACTGGGCGACACGACCTTCCCGCGCCTGCTCGCCAAGCACGCTGCCGAGCGTCCCGGCGCGCCTGCGCTGCGCGAGAAGGATCTCGGCATCTGGCAGGCGATGTCCTGGGCCGAGCTCAAGGCCGAGGTCGAGATCGTCGCCGCCGGCCTGTCCGCCGCCGGCTTCGAGCGCGGCATGAAGCTCGCGCTCATCGGCGAGAACCGGCCCCGTCTCTACATCGGCATGATCGCCGCCCAGGTGCTGGGCGGCGTGCCGGTGCCGCTCTACCAGGATGCGGTCGCCCAGGAAATGGTCTACGTGTTCCGCGACGCCGGCATCTCGTTCGCGATCGTCGAGGACCAGGAGCAGGTCGACAAGCTCCTCGAGGTCCGGGCCGACCATCCGGCGCTCGCCCGCATCTACTACGACGATCCGCGCGGCCTGCGCAACTACGAGGAGCCGGCGCTCTCGTCCTACGACAGCCTGCTCGAGGCCGGCCGCGCCCGGCTCGCCACCGATGCCGGCCTCTTCGACCGGGAAGTCGGCGCCGGCGCGCCCTCGGACCCGGCCGCCATCTTCTATACCTCCGGGACCACCGGCAACCCGAAGGGCGTGGTCCATGGCCACAACAACCTGATCTCGGTGTCCGAGGCCGCCTCCCGCCTCGAGAAGCTCGGCCCCGACGATGACGTGCTGGCCTACCTGCCGATGGCCTGGCTCGGGCAGAACATCTTTTCCTACACGCAGTGGCTGGTCAACGGCTTCACCGTCAACTGCCCGGAGTCGGACGAGACGGTCGCCTCCGACATGCGCGAGATCGGTCCGACCTACTACTTCGCGCCGCCGCGGGTGCTCGAGGCGCTGCTCACCCAGGTCACGATCCGGATGGAGGACGCGGCCCCGATCAAGCAGAGGATGTTCCGGTACTTCCTCGACGTGGCCAAGCGGGTCGGCGAGCGCCTGCTCGATCGCGACGCCTCGGTCAGCCTGCTCGACCGGCTGCTGTACCGGATCGGCGACTTCACCGTCTTCGGCCCCTTGCGCAATGCGCTGGGCATGAGCAAGCTGCGCGTCGCCTATACCGCCGGCGAGGCGATCGGGCCCGACCTGTTCGTGTTCTTCCGCTCGATCGGCATCAACCTGAAGCAGCTCTACGGCTCGACCGAGACGGCCGTGTTCGTCTGCATCCAGCCCGATGGCCAGGTCCGCGCCGACACCGTCGGCGTCCCGCTCGACGGCGTCGAGGTCACCGTGTCGGATTCGGGCGAACTCCTGATCCGCAGCCCGGGGCTGCTGCGCGAGTATCACAACAACCCGGCGGCGACCGCCGAGGTCAAGGACGCCGACGGCTGGTACCACACGGGTGATGCCGGCTATTTCGACACCGACGGCCAACTCAAGATCATCGACCGGGCCAAGGATGTCGGCAAGCTCGCCGACGGCAGCATGTTCGCGCCCAAGTACATCGAGAACAAGCTCAAGTTCTTTCCCTACGTGAAGGAAGCGGTAGCGCTCGGCGACGGCACCGACCGGGTCATGGTCATGCTCAACATCGACTACGAGGCCTGCGGCAACTACGCCGAGCGGCGCAACATTCCCTATGCAGGCTACGTCGACCTCGCCGGCCGGCCCGAGATCGGCAAGCTCATGGCCGAGTGCGTCGAGCAGGTCAACGCCGACCTCGCCGCCGATCCGATGATGTCCGCCTCGCAGGTCCACCGCTTCCTGGTCCTGCACAAGGAACTCGACGCCGACGACGGCGAACTCACCCGGACCCGCAAGGTGCGCCGCCGCTTCATCGGCGAGAAGTACAGCGCACTGGTCGAGGCCCTCTACGACGGCAGCGACCATTGCTTCATCGAGACCCAGGTTCGCTTCGAGGACGGCCGTACCGGCTCGGTCTCGGCCGACATCCGGATCACCGAGGCCAGGGTGTTCCCGCCGGCCGCCGCCACCCGGGCCGCCTGACAACCGATGAACGAAGCGTCCGCACCCGTTCGGCTCATCCACAGGTCCTGAGCCCCACTCCGGCTTCCTACCCATGCGCAACAGAAGAATCGGCGACGTCATCCTCGACCTGCAGAACATCTCGCTCGCGTTCGGTGGCGTCAAGGCGCTCACCGACATCTCGTTCGATGTGCGCGAGCACGAGGTCCGCGCGATCATCGGCCCCAACGGCGCCGGCAAGAGCTCGATGCTCAACGTGATCAACGGCGTCTACACGCCGCAGCAGGGCAGGATCGTCTTTCGCGGCCAGACCTTCGACAGGATGAGCCCGCGCAAGGTCGCCGAGATGGGCGTGGCGCGCACCTTCCAGAACCTCGCCCTGTTTCGCGGCATGAGCGTGCTCGACAACATCATGACCGGGCGCAACCTGCGCATGAAGACCGGGGTGCTCGCGCAGATGTTCCGCATCGGCCCGGCCGAGCGCGAGGACCTGGCCCATCGCGAGGAAGTCGAGAAGATCATCGACTTCCTCGAGATCCAGAACTACCGCAAGGCGCCGGTGGGACAGTTGCCCTACGGGCTGCAGAAGCGGGTCGACCTCGGCCGGGCGCTCGCCATGGACCCGACCATGCTGCTGCTCGACGAGCCGATGGCCGGCATGAACCTCGAGGA
>CAYZBJ010000037.1:12598-36455 GCA_964476625.1 uncultured Burkholderiaceae bacterium
CGAGGAGAAGCAGGACATGAGCCGCTTCATCCTCGACGTCAACGACGAGTTCGGCACCACCATCGTGCTGATCGAGCACGACATGGGGGTCGTGATGGATATCTCCGATCGCGTCGTGGTCCTCGACTACGGCCGCAAGATCGGCGATGGCTCGCCGGACGAGGTCCGCAACAACAAGGATGTCATCGACGCCTATCTCGGCGTCGCGCACTGAGGATCGCAAATGGGGTTTTTCGTCGAGGTGGTGCTCGGTGGGCTGATGGCGGGGGTGCTCTATTCCCTCGTCGCCCTCGGTTTCGTGCTGATCTTCAAGGCGTCGGGCGTCTTCAATTTCGCCCAGGGCGCGATGGTGCTGTTCGCCGCCCTGTCGATGGCGCGCCTGTCCGAATGGCTGCCGCGGTGGCTCGGCTTCGAGTCGCTGCTGCTCGCCAACGTCCTCGCCTTCCTGATCGCGGCCGCGATCATGTACGTGATCGCCGTGCTGGTCGAGCGCCTCGTGCTGCGCCCGCTGGTCAACCAGGAGGGCATCACCGCCCTGATGGCGACCCTCGGGGTCACCTACTTCCTCGACGGATTCGGGCAGACCATCTGGGGCTCGGAGATCTACCCGATCGAGCTCGGCATCTCCAAGGACCCCCTGATCATCCTCGAGTCGGTCTTCGAGGGCGGGGTGCTGGTCAATCGCGACGACATCCTCGCGGCGTTCATGGCGGTGGTGCTGGTCTCGGTGCTGGCGATCTTCTTTCAGAAGACCGCCACCGGCCGGGCCCTGCGCGCGGTCGCCGACGATCACCAGGCGGCGCAGTCGATCGGCATTCCGCTCAACCGGATCTGGGTCATCGTCTGGGCGGTCGCCGGTTTCACCGCCCTGGTCGCCGGCATGGTCTGGGGCAGCAAGCTCGGGGTGCAGTTCTCGCTGTCGACCCTCGCGCTCAAGGCGCTGCCGGTCGTGATCCTCGGCGGCTTCACCTCGATCCCGGGGGCGATCGTCGGTGGCCTGATCATCGGGGTTGGCGAAAAGCTCGCCGAGCTCTACCTCGGCCCGATCATCGGTGGCGGCCTCGAGAACTGGTTCGCCTACGCCCTCGCGCTGGTGTTCCTGCTGGTGCGCCCGCAGGGCCTCTTCGGCGAACGAATCATTGATCGCGTCTAGCGCAGCCTGACGAAACGAAGTTCCCGGACCAAGACGAAAAATGTTCTATCGCGAAAACGGACAGTTCAAGACCAGCTACCGCTCGGACCAGCAGATCTTCCCGATCCTGCAGGACAAGTGGTTCATGATCGCGCTGCTGGTGTTCGCGTTCGGCGTGGTGCCGATGATCGCGACCGACTACGTCTACCTGGCGCTGCTGATTCCCTTCATCATCCTGTCGCTCGCCGCGCTCGGCCTGAACCTGCTGGTCGGCTACTGCGGGCAGATCTCGCTCGGTTCGGCCGCCTTCATGGCGACCGGCGCCTACGTCGCCTACAACGTATTCACCCGCCTGCCGGGGGCGCCGCTGCTCCTGGCCATGATCGTCGGCGGCCTCGCGGCGATGGTCGCCGGGCTCGTCTTCGGCATTCCGAGCCTGCGCATCAAGGGCCTTTATCTCGCGGTGGCGACCCTCGCCGCCCAGTTCTTCTCCGACTGGGTGTTCGCCCGCGTCGGCTGGTTCACCAACTACGCGCCTTCGGGCGCGGTGTCGGTGCCGCCGCTCCATGCCTTCGGCCTGCCGGTCATCGCGCCCTGGCAGAAGTATCTCTTCTGCCTGACGGTCGTGGTGGTGCTCGGCCTGCTTGCCAAGAACCTGGTGCGCGGGCATATCGGTCGCTCCTGGATGGCGATCCGCGACATGGACGTCGCCGCCGAGGTGATCGGGATTCGCCCGATGTACGCCAAGCTCACCGCCTTCGCGGTGAGCTCCTTCTACATCGGCGTCGCCGGCGCGATGTGGGGCTTCATCCACCTCGGCTCCTGGGAGCCGCTCGCCTTCGACATCACCCGCTCGCTCAACCTGCTGTTCATGATCATCATCGGCGGCATGGGCTCGATCATGGGCAGCTTCTTCGGCGCGGCCTTCATCGTGATCCTGCCGATCCTGCTCAGCCAGGTGCCGCAGGCGCTCGGCATCCCCATCTCGGTGGCAACCGCGACGCACCTCGAGTTCATGATCTTCGGCGCGCTGATCATATTGTTCCTGGTTCTCGAGCCGCACGGCCTCGCCCGGCTCTGGTCGATCGGAAAGGAAAAGATGCGGCTCTGGCCGTTCCCCCACTGAACGGGGCGCAAGTCCCCGCAGTAACTTGCCTGCAAGCTTGGTGAAACCATGGAGGTTCCAATGAGGAAGACAACACGAAACGCCCTGGCCACGGTGGCCGTGGCGGCCGCCGCAACGTTCGCGACGGCGGTGCCGACCGATGCGTACGCGGCCAACCAGTACCTGCCGAACATGGTCTACCGGACCGGCCCGTACGCGCCCAACGGGGTGCCGATGGCCAACGGCTTCGCGGACTACATCAAGTACGTCAACGCCAAGGGCGGCATCAACGGCGTCAAGATCGACTACGAAGAATGCGAGATGGCCTACGCCACCGACCGCGGCGTCGAATGCTACGAGCGCATGAAGGGCAACAGCCCGACCGGCGCGCCGGTGTTCCACCCCTGGTCGACCGGCGTGACCTTCGCCCTCACCGACAAGACCGCGACCGACAAGATTCCGCTGATCACCCTCGGCTATGGCCGCGGTGAATCCGCCGACGGCACCGTGTTCAAGTGGAACTTCATCCTCGGCGGCATCTACTGGGCCGGCGCCGACATCCTGGTCCAGCACGTCGCCGAGAAGTTCGGCGGGCTCGACAAGCTCAAGGGCAAGAAGATCACCCTGATCTACCATGATTCGCCCTATGGCAAGGAAGCGATCCCGGTCCTGGAGGAACGCTCCAAGATGCACGGCTTCGAGCTGAAGCTCACCCCGGTCACCCACCCTGGTGTCGAGCAGAAGGCCGCCTGGCTGCAGGTGCGGCGCGACCGCCCGGATGCGGTCTTCCTCTGGGGCTGGGGCGTGATGAACTCGACCGCGATCAAGGAAGCGGTCGCCTCGGGCTTCCCGCGCGAGAAGCTCTACGGCATCTGGTATTCGGGCGGCGAGCCCGACGTGGTGCCGGCAGGTGAGGGCGCCAAGGGCTACCATGCCCTGACCCTGCTCGCGCCCGGCGGCCAGGGCCCGATCCACAAGGAGATCCTCGCCACCGTCCACGACAAGGGGCAGGCCAGCGGCCCGCGCGAGGAAGTCGGGCAGATCTACCACACCCGTGGCGTGATCGGCGCCATGCTGACCGTCGAGGCGATCAAGAAGGCGATGAGCCGCTACGGCAACAAGCCGATGACCGGTGAACAGGTCCGCTGGGGTCTCGAGAACCTGCACATCGACGACGCCGCGATCAAGAACCTGGGTTTCGAGGGCTACATGTACCCGATCTCGACGAGTTGCGTCGACCACATGGGCGTCAACCGCTCCCAGGTCATGACCTGGAACGGCAAGTCCTGGGACGTGAACCCGAAGATCTACGAGGCCGACATGCAGATCCTGAAGCCCATGATCCGCAAGGTCGCCGACGCCTACGCCAAGGAGAAGGGCATCACTCCGCGTGACTGCGCGAAAGAGTCGCAGGAATAAGGTGATGAAACCCGGATTGCGCCAGCAATCCGGCGCGGTCCCGGGGGGTGTTCCCCCCGGCGCGGGCGCGCCCATGGCGCCCGCCGGACCGCGGTCGTACCGCAACGAACGGAGATTCCCGCAGTGACGTCCCCGCTACTTTCAGTCAACGGCATCGAGGTCATCTACAACCACGTGATCCTCGTGCTCAAGGGCGTGTCGCTGCAGGTGCCCGAAGGCAAGATCGTCGCGCTGCTCGGCGCCAACGGCGCGGGCAAGACAACCACCCTGCGCGCCGTCTCCAACCTGCTCAAGGGTGAGCGGGGCGACGTCACCAAGGGGAGCATCGAGTACCGGGGCGAGCCGATCGCGAAGCTCACCCCCTCTGACCTCGTCAAGCGCGGCGTGATCCAGGTCATGGAAGGCCGGCATTGCTTCGGCCACCTCACGATCGAGGAGAACCTGCTCACCGGGGCCTATACCCGCAAGCTCTCGCGAGCCGACCTGGCTGCCGCGCTCGAGCGGGTGTACCACTATTTCCCACGCCTGAAGCAGCGCCGTGGCTCGCAGGCGGGCTACACCTCGGGCGGCGAGCAGCAGATGACCGCGGTCGGCCGGGCCCTCATGGCCGACCCGAAGATGATCCTGCTCGACGAGCCGTCCATGGGACTGGCGCCGCAGATCGTCGTCGAGATCTTCGGCATCGTGCAGGACCTCAACCAGAAGGAGCGGGTGAGCTTCCTGCTGGCCGAACAGAACACCAACGTGGCGCTCAAGTACGCCGACTACGGCTACATCCTCGAGAACGGTCGCATCGTCATGGATGGCGAAGCCAAGGCGCTTGCCGAGAACGAGGATGTCCGCGAGTTCTACCTCGGCGTTGCGCAGGAAGGACGGCGCTCGTTCCGGGATGTTAAATCGTATCGGCGTCGCAAGCGCTGGCTGTAGGAGGACCGGATGGCCGAAGGCCAATATTTCGACCAGCTCGAAACCCGCACCGCCGAGGCGCGCGAAGGCGCCCTGATGGCGCGGCTGCCCGGGCTGGTGGCCCACGCCGTCGACAAGGCGCCCGGCTGGGCACGCCTGCTCGCCGGCGTCGATCCGCAGTCGATCTGCAGCCGCAAGGCGCTCGCCGGCCTGCCGGTGTTGCGCAAGTCCGACCTCAAGGAACTGCAGGCGGGCGATCCGCCCTTCGGCGGCCTCGTCACGAAGCCGCTCGGCGAGCTCGGCGCCGTCTACATGTCGCCGGGGCCGATCTTCGACCCCGAAGGCACCGAAGAGGATCCCTGGCGCAGCGCCCGCGCGCTGTACGCCGCCGGCGTTCGTCCGGGGCACCTGATCCAGAACTGTTTCGGCTACCACCTCACGCCCGGCGCCTGGATGGTCCACCACGCCGCGCGCAAGCTCGGCTGCTCGGTGATCCCGGCCGGCATCGGCCAGACCGAGCAGCAGATCGAACTGATCCGGAGCCTGCGTCCCGATGCCTACGTCGGCACCCCGTCGTTCCTGCGCATCATCATCGAGAAGGCTCGGGAGATCGGCGCCGACCTCGGCAACCTCAAGCGCGCCCTGGTCGCCGCCGAAGCCTTGCCGCCGAGCCTGCGGAGCTGGTTCCACGAACAGGGCGTGACCACGGTGCTGCAGTGGTACGGCACCGCCGACGTGGGCCTGATCGCCTACGAGAGCGAGGCGCTCGAAGGCATGATCCTCGATGAAGAGCTGATCCTCGAGATCGTGCGACCGGGCACCGGCGAGCCGGTCACCGACGGCGAGGTCGGCGAGGTCGTCGTCACCAGCTTCAACCCGGTCTACCCGATGCTGCGCTTCGGCACCGGCGATCTTTCCGCGGTGCTTCCCGGCGCCTCGCCCTGCGGGCGCACCAATGTGCGCATCCGCGGCTGGATGGGTCGCGCCGACCAGACCGCCAAGGTGCGCGGGATGTTCGTGCAGCCCGGCCATGTCGGCGAGATCATCCGCCGCTTCCCCGAGGTGGGGCGCGCCCGGCTGGTCATCAGCGGCGCGATGGCCAACGACGCCATGACCCTGCGCTGCGAGGTCGATGGCCAGCCCGAAGGCCTGGCCGAACGGATCGCGGGCGCCATCCGCGACGTCGCCAAGCTGCGCGGCGAGGTCGAGTTCGTTGCGCCGGGCAGCCTGCCCAACGACGGTGTCGTGATCGAGGACGCCCGCAAGTACGATTGAGGCCTCCGGCAGCACGATCGCGGGTGGATTAGCATTGGGACTGGCAGACAGTCCCCACGAACTTCGATGATGATCTCGCGCAAGGGTCGCCACACCCGATGACGGCCGACCTCCGGTCGGCCCCGATCGATGAAACCTCATGGCGTTACCCTGGCTGGCGGGTGGTCGCGGCGATGTTCGTGCTCGCCACCGGCAGTTTCGGGGTGTCGTTCTACGGGCTTGCCGTCTACCTGGTCGCCATGCACGACCACTACGGCTGGCCGATCGCCGAGATCGCCTCGCTCTATACCGCCTACCACCTGGTTGGCGCCGGCCTGCTGGTTTTCGTCGGATCGGTGATCACCCGGCTCGGCGGGCGCATCGTCATGGTCAGCGGCCTGTGCGCGATGGCGACCGCCATCGCGGGCATGGGCCTCATCGAGGCCTTTTGGCAGTTCGCCGCCTGCCTGTTCCTGCTCGCCATCGGCTGGTCCTGCCTGTCGACGGCCGCGATCACCGCGGTCCTGGCGCCCCGGTTCCAGAAGCGGCGCAGCCTCGCCGTCGGGCTTTCGCTCAACGGCGCCAGTTTCGCCGGACTGATCATGGTGCCGCTGATGGTCTGGATCGTCCAGCGCCATGGTGTGGAGCGCGGCCTGCCGATGCTCGCCGCCGGCTTGCTGGTGGTCCTGGTGCCCGTCGTCTGGTTCTCCCTGGGGCGTCGACCCGACGCGGCGCCGGCCGATGCGATGGCGCAGCCGAGGCGCGGCCTGTTCGAGATCCTGCGCACTCGTCGCTTCTGGGGCGTGGCGGCCCCGTTCATGTTGCCCCTCATGGGCCAGGTCGGCTTCCTGACGCACCAGCTCGCGCTGCTCGAGCCGCGGCTCGGCGTGCAGGCGGCGGCCTGGGCGATCGGTGTGACGACCGGCGCCGGCGTGATCGGCCGGACCGTGTTCGGTGCGCTTGCCGACCGCGGCGACCCGCGCCGCATGACGGGCGCGATGTTCATCGTGCAGGCGGCCTGCCTGCTGCTGCTCGCCGCGCAGCCTGCGCCCGCCTGGCTCTATCTTGCCTGCGGGATCTATGGCCTCGGGCTCGGCAACATGATCACCATGCCGGGAGTGATCGCCTACCAGGAGATGTCGCCCCGCGACGTCGCCCGCGCGATCGGGCTGGTCTACGGGACCTTGCAGGTCTGCTATTCCTTCGGGCCGGCCATCCTCGGCCTGATCCGTGACGCGACCGGCAGCTACGCCCCGGCGCTGTGGTTCAGTGCCAGCCTGATCACGATCGGCGCGGTGCTGCTGCAGGTGACCCGGCCGCGCGGCGAGCGATGAGCCGGTTCGCGACGCTGGGGCTGTTCCTGGTGCTGGGCATCATGGCTGCGCCGCAGGTCCACGCGCAGACCCGGACCGACCAGGTCGACGACCTCCTGCACGAGCCCGGCAGCGCCGGCCTGGGCTTCATCATGCGCGTCGAGACGTCCCCCTACGCCGATGTCGACGATCGCATCGACCTGCTGCCCCTGTACCTGTACGAAGGCGAACGCTTCTTCCTCGGTGCGGGCCGGGCCGGCTTCAAGCTGGTCGACGAGGAACGACAGCGCCTGGACCTGTTCCTGGATCGCCGTCTCGAGGGGTTCCCCCAGGACGGGATACCCGCTGGCCTGGCCGGCATGGACATGCGCAGCACCAGCGTGGACCTGGGCCTTGCCTGGCGCTACCGGCAGCGGTGGGGCACCGTCCGCGCCACCGCCACGCATGATGTCGGCGGTGCCTCCGACGGGGCCGAGCTCGTGGTGGGCTATTCGCGGGACTGGCACGCCGGGCGCTGGCTGCTGCGCCCGGACTTGTCAGTCTCGTGGCGCGATGGGCGTCTCAACGACTACTACTACGGCGTGAAGCCGCACGAGGCAACGCCGTCCCGTCCCGCCTATGCCCCTGGCAGCGGCGTGAATGTCTCGCTCGGCCTGTTCGCCTCCTACCGCCTGTCCGAGAACCTGCGCCTGCTCGGCGGCGTGTCGGTCACCTCGCTGGACCGCGGCGTCCGCGCCAGTCCGATCGTCGCCGACCGGCTGCAACTGGCCGCCTTCGCCGGCGCCGTCTACGACTTCGGCACGCCAGCCGCGCGCTGGAACGACAGGGACATGCCCCTGATCGTGAAGGTGTTCTACGGCAGCGCCTCGGCCGATGGCTGCCATATGGCCCGCATCATGACCCTGCGCTGCACCTCGCTCGATGGCGACAATCCGAGCCGCGTGACCGGCGTGCACATCGGCCGGCCATTCCTGGAGCGGGTCAATGGCTGGCCGCTCGATATCCACGGCTACGTCGGGCTGCTCCGGCGCAATGAACGCGGCCGGCAGCCCGGCGCCTGGCAGGTCGACGCCTACATGAAGGCGTTCTACTACGGGTTCCCCTGGAGCGGCTCGGTGCAGACCCGCCTCGGCTTCGGCCTCGGCATCTCCTATGCGAACCGCGTGCCCTGGCACGAGGAGGACAGCCTGGGCCGCCGCGAGCGCCCGACCTCCCGGCTGCTGAACTACCTGGACCCCAGCATCGACGTCAACGTGGGCGACATCCTCGGCTCCAGCCGCTGGCAGCGCACCTATGCCGGAGTGGGCATCTCCCACCGTTCCGGGATCTTTGCCTCCTCGCGCCTGCTGGGCAACGTCAATGGCGGGTCGAACTACATCTACACCTACATCGAAACCGAATTCTGATCGGCTCCGAGGCATGGGTCAGCCGGGCCGGCCGTCTACCCGCGGTTGCGACAGGCGCGGCCAGTACACGAGTGCGTACAGGCCGAAGGCGCCCGCCCAGGCGATGCCCGATGCCACGTAGAAATGCATCGTCTGCGTCGGCAGCAGCAGCGGCCCGGCGACCCGGGCGAGCGCGGCGAGCATCACCAGCAGGTACATCGCCGTCTCGGATCGGCCCGCGACCAGCGGCCGGCCGGTGTGGCCGAGGCTGGTGCGGGTGATCATGCCGATGATCAGGCCGCCGACCAGGCCGACCGCGAAGGCGTGCAGCGCGAGGGGCCGGGCCGCCAGGCCGAGGGCGGCGCAGGCGAGCAGGGCGAAGCCGATCGGCATCCAGGCGTACGCAGCGTGCAGGATCCAGAGGATCGGCTTGTGGCGGGTCGCGAGCGGGTTCCAGCCCGCGAGGCGCAGCGCATGGACGAGCGCGGCGACGCCGGCCGGCACCGCCACCAGGGGGCCGCCGGTGAACACCAGGTCGGCCAGCAGCGCCGCGATCGCGGCGACGATCGCAGCGGCGTCGAGCCAGGGGCGCTGGAACTGCCGGATCCCCATCAGGGCATTGGCGGTGAAGGAGGGGATCACCCGTCCGCCGAACACCGCGGTGAGCATGACGACCAGGTAGAGCGCGGCGCGCAGCGGCGTATCGGGCGACCAGTCGATCCGGCCGCTGGCCGCGAGCGCGAACGCGATGTCCATGGCGCCGAGCGCGGCGAGGATCACGACCACGAACAGGTTGCGCCGGTTGCCGGCGGCCACCAGCACCCGCAGGATCGCGCCGGCCGCCAGCACGATCAGGACCAGCTCGATCGCGACGCCGGCGACCACGAGCCCCGCATGGAAGAGGATGCGCGCGCCGAGCCAGAGCCCGACGAGGGCGACCAGCCGGTCGCCGCTGGGAGTGTCGTGGCCGGTCCAGGCGCGCGCGGCGGTGAGCAGGAACCCGATCACGACGGCCAGCGCGAAGCCGAACACCATCTCGTGCATGTGCCACCACTGGGTCGCGAAGCCTATCGGCATCGGCACCACGCCGGCCCAGACGAGCAGCCATAGCGGAATGCCCAGCGCGGCATAGGTGGCGGCGACGAAGTAGAACGGCCGGAAGCCGAGGTTGAACAGCGCGAACGCGCGAGTATCGCCCGGGGGCGGCGCGGGCTGGCTCGCCCCGGGGCGAGCGATCGAACGAATGGCCATGGCCGGAGCGTACCCCGGCGCCGGCCGGCGCGTCTTGATCCCGGTCATCGTGCGGCGACATTGGGCGACTCGCCGGGAAACGGGTAGTCTTGCGCGACGAGGAGGTGCCCGTCCCGCCATGGCCATCAAGCAGCACGCGCGTTTCAACTTCTGGTATTCGCTCGGCGCGATCCTCCTGCTGATGCTGTTCCAGTCGCTCTGGGCCAGCTACCGGACCATCGAGGCGCTGCCCTACAGCGCGCTGCTCGAGCAGCTCGATGCCGGCAATGTCGAGGAGGTCTGGGTCTCCGAGAACCAGGTGCGCGGTCGCCTGGTCGAGCCGCTGCCGACCGGGCGGCGCGAGTTCGTCACCGTGCGGGTCGATCCCGAGCTCGCCGACGCTTTCGCCAAGCACAAGGTGACCTTCACCGGCACCGTCGAGAACAACCTGCTGCGCGACATCCTCGGCTGGGTGTTGCCGATGGCGCTGCTCATCGGCTTCTGGTACTGGATGATCCGGCGGATGCAGGACCGCGGCGGCATCGGTGGCGGCCTGCTGTCGGTCGGCAAGAGCAAGGCCAAGGTGTATGTCGAGACCGACGTCAAGGTCGGCTTCGACGACGTCGCCGGCGTCGACGAGGCGAAGGCCGAACTGCAGGAGATCGTCGGCTTCCTCAAGTCGCCCGAGGACTACGGCCGGCTCGGCGCCCGGCTGCCCAAGGGCATCCTGCTGGTCGGGCCGCCGGGTACCGGCAAGACCCTGCTCGCCAGGGCGGTGGCCGGCGAGGCCGGGGTGCCGTTCTTCTCGATCAACGGCTCCGAGTTCGTCGAGATGTTCGTCGGTGTGGGCGCGGCACGGGTGCGCGACCTGTTCGCCGAAGCCGCCAAGCAGGCGCCGGCGATCATCTTCATCGACGAAGTCGACGCCCTCGGCCGGGCCCGCGGCGCCTTCGGCAACATGGGCGGGCACGACGAGAAGGAGCAGACCCTCAACCAGCTGCTCGCCGAACTCGACGGCTTCGACCCCCGCAGTGGCCTCGTGCTGCTCGCCGCCACCAACCGGCCCGACGTGCTCGACCCGGCGCTGTTGCGCGCCGGGCGCTTCGACCGGCAGGTGCTGGTCGACCGCCCGGACCGGATCGGCCGCGAGCAGATCCTGAAGGTGCACATTCGCAGGGTCACCATCGACCCCGCGCTCGCGCTCGAGACCGTCGCGGCGTTGACCCCCGGTTTCACGGGCGCCGACCTCGCCAACCTCGTCAACGAAGCGGCGATCGTCGCGACCCGCAATGGTCGCGACAAGGTCGGCCTCGAGGACTTCACCCAGGCGATCGAGCGCATCGTCGCCGGCCTCGAGAAGCGCAACCGGGTCATGAACCCGCTCGAGCGCAAGGTCGTCGCGTACCACGAGATGGGTCACGCGATCGTGGCGCTCTCGCTGCCCGGGCAGGACCCGGTGCAGAAGGTCTCGGTGATCCCGCGCGGCATCGGCGCACTCGGCTACACCATGCAACGCCCCACCGGCGATCGCTACCTGATGACCCGCGGCGAGCTCGAGAACCGGATGAGCGTGCTGCTCGGCGGGCGCGCCGCCGAAGTGCTCGTCTTCGGCGAGATCTCCACCGGCGCGGCCGACGACCTCGACCGGGTGAGCGAGATCGCCCGCAGCATCGTGACCCGCTACGGCATGAGCGACGAGCTCGGGCTGGTGGTCTACGAGCCGCAGCGCCAGTCCCTGCTGCCGGTGCCGCAGATGGGCCCGATGGCGCGCAACCATGCCGAGGAGACCGCCCGCGAGATCGACGAGGCGATCCGCGGCTTCGTGGCCCGCGCCTTCGATGTCGCGATCGGCATTCTCACCGAGAACCGGGACGGCCTGGAGCGCAGCGCGCAGGCGCTGCTCGAGCGCGAGACCCTCGGCGAGGCCGAGATCCACGAGCTGGTCGGCATTCCCATGCGCTCGCACGAGGACGAACCAGCGTAGGCGCCTGCGATGCGCAGAGGTTCGCGTGGTGCCGTGGTGTCGAGGAGCCGAGGAGCCGAGGAGCGCAGCGAGCCGGCCGCGCACGCTCGTTCCTTATCGCTTGGACGCGCGGCCGTCTCGCTGCACTCCTCGGCTTTGTGCATTCCGCTGCCCGCGGTCGCCCTGCGATCGCTGCGTCACATGGGCGGAGTCAGCGCTGCGTCGTCGAGGAGCGGGCCGGGCCAGGCGCGCGTCCAAGCGATAGGAACGAGCGTGCGCGCCTGGCCCGGCTCGCTCCTCGGCCCCCGGGAAGTCGCAACGCTCCTCGGCGCAACCGACCGCCGGGCCGCTCACCCCCCGCGCAGCACCTCCGCAAAGCGCCGGATGCTGCCCTGGACATGCGCCTGCGCCGCCGGCGACCAGCGCCCCATGTCGAAGAAGCCGTGGATCATGCCGTCGCAGCGGATGAGCTCGGTCCGTACGCCGGCCGCCTGCAGGGCCTTGCCGTAGGCCTCGCCCTCGTCGCGCAGCGGATCGAACTCGGCGGTGACGATTACCGCCGGTGGCAGGCCCTCGAGGCTCGCCGCCTGCAGGGGCGCGAGGCGCGGATCCTTCATGTCGGCCCAGCTGCCGGCGTAGTGCTTGTAGAACCACTTCATGGTCTCGAGCTCGAGGAAATAGCCCCTGGCGTTCTCCTCGAGGGAGGCATGGCCGGCCTCCAGGTGATCGACAGCCGGATAGATCAGGAACTGCGCCGCCAGTGGGCGCGGCTCGCTGCGCAGCTGCTGCGCGATCACCGCCGAGAAGTTGCCGCCGGCGCTGTCGCCGGCCACGCCGACGGTATCGTTGCCGCCGAGTTCCCGGGCATGCGCCATCACCCAGCGGGTGCCCGCGATCGCGTCCTCGATGCCCGCGGGAAAGGGGTGCTCCGGCGCCAGCCGGTAGTCGAGCGAGACCACTACGGCGTTGGCGCCGCGACAGATGTCGCGGCACATGCTGTCGTGGGTGTCGAGGTTGCCGATGACGTAGCCGCCGCCATGGAGGTAGCTCACGGTGGGAAACGGTCCCGCGCCTTCCGGACGGTAGATGCGCGCCTTCATCGGGCCGGCGGCGCCATCCACGGTGGTGTCCTCGACGCTGCCCACCGGCGCGATCTCCTCGGGCTTGCGGGTGCCGATGGTCAGCGCGAGGTAGCCGGCCCGGCCTTCCTCGGGCGTGCCCATGTAGGTGGGCTTGCGGCCGGCGTCGGCCAGCATCCTGAGGACGCCGGCGAGATGGGGGTCGAGCGGCATGGGACGAAGTCTCCTCGTTGTCGGTGCGGAACCCTCGAACGGTACACGACTGCGCGCGGGCAGGCACGGCGCCTTGGGCGGCAGCGCGCACGGCAGCGGCGGCGCGCGCCGGCTGATCCGGCGCATTGCACCGGGTTCGCGATTGGGCTATACCGGTGCGATGCATTCGTGCCCGCCGCCCCGGGGCGGCGGGCTGTCCATGGAGACTCGTCATGACCGATCTGTCCAGTCCGCCGCCTGCGGCCGTCGATGCCACCGAGGTGCCCGACAACCACGGCGCCAATCTCTATCGCGCCGATCCGGGCTACGGTCCGTTGCTCGACCTCTACCTGCCGCCCGCCCTGCGCGCCCATCTCGAGCCGCACCTCGATGCACTCGGCGCACTCGCCGGGGGCGAGCTCGATGCGCTCGCCGGCGTGGCCGACCACAATCCGCCGACCCTTTCGGTGCGCGCCCGCAATGGCCGCGACCTCGACACCATTCACAAGCATCCGGCCTACGTGGCGATGGAGCGGATGGCCTTCGGCGACTACGGGCTCGCCCGCATGTCGCATCGTGGCGGCGTCCTCGGCTGGCCCGAGCCGCTGCCGGCGGCGGCCAAGTACGCGCTCACCTACCTGTTCGTGCAGGCGGAGTTCGGCCTTTGCTGCCCGGTCAGCATGACCGATTCGCTCACCCGCACCCTGCGCAAGTTCGGCTCGCCCGAGCTCGTGGAGCGCTTCCTCCCGATGCTCACTTCCGAGGACTTCGACGCCCAGGCGCAGGGCGCGATGTTCATGACCGAGCAGGGCGCCGGCTCGGATGTCTCGGCCACCGCCGCCCGCGCCAGCCGCGATGCCGACGGCACCTGGCGGCTCTACGGCGACAAGTGGTTCTGCTCGAACCCGGATGCCGACTTCGCGATGGTGCTGGCCCGTCCCGATGATGCGCCGGCCGGCCATGGCGGGGTCACGCTTTTCCTGCTCACCCGCCGCCTGCCCGACGGCTCGCGCAACAACTACCGGATCCTGCGCCTGAAGGACAAGCTCGGCACCAAGTCGATGGCCAGCGGCGAGATCCGCCTCGAGGGCGCGGTCGCGCACATCATCGGCGAGGTCGGCAACGGTTTTCGGCAGATGGCCGACATGGTCAACAACTCGCGGTTGTCCAACGGGGTGCGCGCCGCCGGCCTCATGCGCCGGGCGCTGACCGAGGCCTTGTTCATCGCACGCGAGCGTCGCGCCTTTGGCCGCGCCCTCATCGAGATGCCGCTGATGCAGCGCCAGCTCGCCAAGCAGATGGTCTGGGCCGAGCAGGCCCGCAGCATGGTGTTCCAGACCGCCGAGGCGCTCGCTGCCGCCGACAGGGGTGACGCCGCCGCCCGGCCGCTCGCGCGCATCATGACCCCATTGATCAAGTACCGCGCCTGTCGTGACGCCCGCAAGGTCACCGGTGATGCGATGGAGGTGCGCGGCGGCTGCGGCTACATCGAGGAATGGAGCGATCCGCGCCTGGTGCGCGATGCCCATCTCGGTTCGATCTGGGAAGGCACCAGCAACATCGTGGCGCTGGACGTGATCCGGGCGATGCGCCGCGAAGGCTCCGGCGATGCGCTCGAGGCGCATGTCGCGGCCAACCTCGCCGGTGCGACCATGGCCGACGCGGTGCGGGCGCGCTTCGACGAGGCGAGTACCCGCGCCTTCGCATTCGCGCGCAAGGCGGCAGCCGACCGCGACGGCGGCGACCTCATCGCCCGCCAGGCGGCCGCCGGCCTGTACCATCTCACCACGGCCGCGGCGATGGCGCGCGAGGCGACCCGCTTGGGCGACCCGCGCCGGCTGCTGCTCGGCCAGTTCGCCCTTGCCCATCGGCTGCTGCCGCGCGATCCGCTCGCCGACGAGCGCTCGCAGGCGCGCTGGCTGCCGATGCTGCTCACCGAGCAGCCCCTCGGGCTGCCCTTCGAGGATGTGTCGATCTTCTGAGCTTACTTCTTGTACTCGACCAGAATCTCGCGGTAGCGGGTCGGGCCGACGTTCTTCGCCTTGTGGGTAACCGGCACGCGGGCGCCCTTGGCCAGGTCGGATACCACTTCCAGGTGGCCATCCTCGAGCTTGAGCTCGTAGACGGCACCGGTCGGCACCGGCAATGTGCCAAGGTCCTTGCCCGCCTCGTCGAATACTTGCAGCGATGATCCTTCGATCGCGTACCAGACGTATTCGTGTTCGTGCGTGTGGACCGGGGTCTCTTCCCCTGGTTCGAGCACGAAGTTCCAGACGATCACCTTGTCGTTCTCGAACAGCTTGTCGGTGCCTACTCCGGCCATGGTTGTCTCCATTCTGTATGGGGCGGATCTACGTCCAGTGCATCGTCCCGCCCTTCTCGTCGACGATCACGGATCAAGTATAGGTTCTCGGTCGACCGTGACAAGGCCTGTTCCCGGTCTCGCCGGCGAAGGCCATCGGTGCGTAACCGCCTGTGCCGGCGACGCGATCAGCTTCCGGCCGTTCTCAGGCGGCCAGCGGCGCCAGCGCCGCGATCGGCGCGAACAGGATCGCCAGCCCGGCGATGATCAACAGGGCGCGCCGCCAGGTGGGGCCCGGTGCGATCGCCCCGAAGGAGACCATCGCGAGGGCGACGCCGACCTTTGCCATGGCGGCGAGCGCCAGCCAGGAATGATCCGCGAGCTCGATGAGGGCCGGGTTGGCGACCATCCCCAGCGGGATCAGGTACAGGCCGACGCCGAGCATCATGGCGAAGGCGGCGACCTTCAGCCAGTTCTCGCCGATCATGCCGGCGGCGATGAACACCGCGCCGCACACCGGCGGGGTGATCGTCGAGAGCAGCGCGTACCAGAACACGAACAGGTGCGCGAGCAGCGGCGAGAGGCCGAGCTCGATCAGGGCGGGGCCGGCCACCGAGACGCAGATCACGTAGGCGGCGGTGGTCGGCACTTCCATGCCGAGGATCAGGCAGGCGATTGCGGTCAGGCCCAGCGCTGGCCAGATCTGCTGGCCAGCGCCCGAGAGGATCAGCGAAGTCACCTTGACGCCGAGGCCGGTGATCGAGAGCACGCCGACCACGATCGAGGCGCACAGGATGATCGCCGCGATCATCGAGACCTGGCGGCCCGAGCTCACCGCCAGCGCGGTGGCGCGCTGGCCGAGCCGGCGCAGGTCGGGGCGCATGCCGGTGTCGAAGGGCAGCAGGGCGGCCGCGCCGAAGATCGCGAGGCAGGCCGCGTACTGCGGGGTATAGCCGGCGCCGAACATGCCCCACATCAACAGGGTGAAGGGCACCAGGAAGAAGCCCGAGGTGATCGCCACGATGCGCCACGGCGGCTGCTGGTCGGCGGGCAGGCCGCGCAGCACGAAGCGGCGCGAGAAGGCGTCGATGCCGACCCAGACCGCGAAGAAGTACAGCAGCGCCGGCAGCAGCGCCGCCGCCATGATCGAGGTGTAGGGCACGCCGATCAGCTCGACCATCACGAAGGCGCCGGCGCCCATCAGTGGCGGCATGATCTGGCCTCCCGAGGAGGCGACCGCCTCGGTCGCACCGGCGAGCGCGCGGGGATAGCCGAGCCGGGCCATCGCCGGCAGGGTGATCGCCCCGGTCGAGGCGACGTTGGCCGAGGCCGAGCCGGAGATCGATCCGAACAGGGCCGAGGAGATCACCGCGACCTTGGCCGCGCCGCCGCGCAGGCGTCCGGCGGCCGCTGCCGCGACGTTCATGAAGCCCTGGCCGGCTTCGCCGGCGTTGAGCACCGCGCCGAAAATCACGAAGACCGCGACGATGTTCACCGAGACCGCGGTGAGCGAGCCCCACAGGCCGCCCTCGGCGATCGTCAGGGTGCCGAGATAGCTCGACAGCGGGGTGCCGGGATGGCCGAATTCGCCAGGGATGTACTGGCCCCAGAGCCCGTAGGCCAGGGCCGCGGCGGCCACCAGCGGCAGCGGCCAGCCGATCGAGCGGCGCGCCATCTCGAGCGTGATCAGCAGCAGTGCGATCGCGCAGCCGATCTGGAAGTCGCCTTCGAGAAATCCGTACTGGTTACCCAGCGCATCCTGCCGCCAGGCGAGGCCGGCGAGGATCAGGATGCCGACGGTGGCCAGCACGATGCCGGTCACCCGCTCGAACCGATTGCGGGCGATCAGCACCAGGGTCCAGGGCAGGGCCAGCGCCATGTGCAGGGGGCGGGCGACCAGGTTGGGGACCAGCCCGACGAAGACCAGGCCGATGTGGAAGACGATGGTCAGCGCGCCGAGCAGGATCCAGAACAGGCCCGGCCCTGCATCCGTGGTGTTGCCGTCGCTGGTGGTCGTAGTGTCGGTCATCGGGGCCCGGGAACGCGTGGACGGGCCCGGAGGGCCCGCCGCTTGCGCTTGCCCTACTTGTGGGCTTCGCCGAGGGTGACGCCGCGCTCGGTGTAGTAGCGGATCGCGCCGGTGTGCAGCTTCGTGCCGATGTTGGCCAGCAGGCCGAAGTCGACCCCTTTCCACCAGGCCGCGGCCGCGCCCATCTTGTCCTTCTGCTCCCAGAAGGTCTTCGTCATGAGGTAGGCGGTGTCGTCGTCCATGCTGGTGGTGGTGTAGGCCACTACCGGCAGCGAGGTGGTGACCACGTCGGTCGTCTGGCCCGAGTAGGTATTGGCCGGGATCACGATCCGCGCGCGCCTGGTCTGCGCGACCTGGTCGTCGGTGAGCGACAGCAGGGTGACCCCGGTGCCGGCGGCCGCTTCCATCACGTTGGGCGCCGGGTAGGAGCCGGCGGTCACGAAGCCGTCGATCTGGCCGTTCTTGAGCGCGGCTACTGCGTTGGAGAGCTCCACATCGGCGAGTTCGACCTTGTCCTTGACGCCGAACAGCTCGAGGTATTTCGTGCCCTCGTCGGCGCCGAACGAGCCCTTGCCGATGAGCATCTTCTTGCCGGCGAGCCCGGCGAACTCCTTGATGCCCGAGTCGGCGCGCACCACGAAGTGCATGGTCAGCGACGGGATCGGGAACAGCGCGCGGATCTCGGCGAACTTCGGGCTGGGCCGCTCCTTGAACGGGCCGGTGCCGGCGAGCGCGCTGCCGACCAGCGCCGGCGGCGAGGTGAATACATAGTTGCCCGGGCGCATCGCGGCTTCCATGACGTTCTGCACCGAGCCCTGGCTTTCCTCGACGGTGACGATCGCGCCGCCCTGGGTGCCGGCCTTGACCGCCTCGGCGATCTGCACCCCCATCTGGTAGTAGGACGATGCCGTCTTGGCCGACTTGTAGGTGATGCGGGTTTCCGCGTGCGCGGCCCCCAGCGGCAGGGCGAATGCGATGGCGATCGCGGCGAATCGGTGCAGCGGTTTCATGGGCTCTCCTCCCGGTTGATGTACGCGAGCGGCCGGTTCGTTCGTCCGGCCGTCATGGATTCAGCGGGTGAACGCGTCGGTGAAGCGTTCGCGCAGCAGGTTCTTCTGGACCTTGCCCATGGTGTTGCGGGGCAGCTCGTCGACCACGTAGTAGCGTCGCGGCTGCTTGAAGCGCGCGATGCCGTCGCGGATCGAGGCGGCGATCGCCTCGGTGTCGATGCTGGCGCCGGCGCGCGGCACCAGGACCGCGACCATGCCTTCGCCGAGATCGGGATGGGGCGCGCCGATGACGGCGCTCTCGAGTACCCCGGGCTGCTCGTCGAGCAACAGCTCGACTTCCTTGGGGTAGATGTTGAAGCCGCCCGAGATGACGAGGTCCTTGCCCCGGCCCACGATCTGCACGTAGCCGTCGGCGTCGATGCGGCCGAGGTCGCCGGTGATGAAGTAGCCGTCGGACCGGAAGGCCTCGGCCGTCTTCTCGGGCATGCGCCAGTAGCCCTGGCAGACGTTCGGCCCGGTGAGTTCGATCATGCCGATCTCGCCTTGCGGCAGCGGCGCGCCGGTCTCGGGGTCGACCACTCGCAGCGATATCCCCGGCAGCGGCGGACCGACGGTGCCGGCACGGCGCTCACCATCGTACGGGTTCGAGGTGTTCATGTTGGTCTCGGTCATGCCGTAGCGCTCGAGGATCCGATGGCCGGTGCGGGCCTCGAACTCGACATGGGTCTCGGCGAGCAGGGGCGCGCTGCCCGAGACGAACAGCCGCATGTGCCCGACCAGTTCGCGGGTGAAACGCGGGTCGTCGAGCAACCGGGTGTAGAAGGTCGGTACGCCCATCATCGCGGTGGCCTTCGGCAGCCAGCGCAGGATCGCCTCGAGGTCGAAGCCGGGCAGCAGGATCATGGCGCCGCCGGCGGCCAGGCTGATGTTGGTCGCCACGAACAGGCCGTGGGTATGGAAGATCGGCAGCGCATGCAGCAGGACGTCGCCGGCGCCGAAACGCCATTCGTCGACCAGCACGTCGGTGTTCGAGAGCAGGTTGGCGTGGGTGAGCATCGCCCCCTTCGAGCGACCGGTGGTCCCCGAGGTGTAGAGCAGCGCGGCGAGGTCGTCGGCGTCGCGGGCCACGGTCTCGAAGCGCGCCGGCTGGTCGGCCGCAAGCCCCGCGAGACTGCCTTCGCCGGCCGCATCGAGCGTCTGCAGGATCGCGCCGTGCGCCTGCGCGATCGGGCCCAGGCGTTCGGTGTTGGCCGGGTCGCAGACCAGCACCCGGGCCTGCGCATCGCCCACGAAGTAGTCGACCTCGGCGGCGGTATAGGCGGTATTGAGCGGCAGCAGGACCGCGCCCGATTGCACGCAGGCGCCATAGAGGGCGAGCGCGCGGGCGGACTTCGGCGCCTGCACCACGATCCGGTCGCCCGGCTCGACGCCGAGCGCGACCAGGGCGCTGGCGAGGCGGGCGACCTCGGCGACGAAGGCGCGATAGCTGAGCGTGGCGCCGTCGGGCAGGACCAGGAAATCGCGGTCGTTCTCGGCATGGGGCGCGAACAGCGCGTCGTACAGGACATTAGCCATCGCTGGCCACTCCTCGGCGCAGCGTGGCGCGCGACGGTTTCGGCAGCAGGCCGCGCACGGTGCGCGATGCGGTGACCCGCCGCTGGTGGGCGTAACTCTCGTGGTTTTCCTCGACCTTCTTGAGGTCGTAGCGGTAGTTGACCATCACGCTGGCCGACTCGCGCAGGCCCTTGGCCGAAGTGTCGGCCCCGAAGTGGATCGCTTCGAGGCTGGCGCCGTTGCCGAGGTGGAAGCGGGCGACCGGGTCGACCGGCTGGCCGTCGTCGCGCTTGGCCTCAAGCAGGTAGGCCGACGCGAGCATCTGCATCACGTCCTCGGCGGCCATGCCGCCCTCGTTCTCTCCCGGTGGCGGCGCACCCGCCGCGTAGGCAGCGGCGATCCGCAGGGCGTCGCCGAGTTCGGAGTCGTGCTCGATCGCGGGATGGCTGGTGATCCAGCGCATCAACCCGGGCACCGGCGAGAGCGTCACGAAATTGCGCAGTTGCGGCAGCGATTCGGCGAGATCGCTGGCGACCTGCTTGATCAGGAAGTTGCCGAAGGACACGCCGCGCAGGCCGCGCTGGCAGTTCGAGATCGAGTAGAAGACCGCGGTGTTGGCTGCCGAGACATCGATCGGCTCGCGTTCCTCGGCCAGCACCGCCTGGATGCTGCCCGGGATCTCGCCGGTCAGGGCGACTTCGACGAAGATGAGCGGGTCGGTCGGCATTGCCGGATGGAAGAAGGCGAAGCAGCGCCGGTCGCCCGGCTGCATCCGGCGGCGCAGGTCGTCCCAGTCGTTGATCGCGTGGACCGCTTCGTAGTCGATGATCTTCTCGAGCAGCCGGGCCGGCGCATCCCAGTCGATCGGGCGCAGTTCGAGGAAGCCGCGATTGAACCAGGAGGCGAACAGGTGCTCGAAGTCGCGGTCGGTGCGCTCGAGCTGCGGCTCCGCGGCGAGCAACGGCAGCAGGTCGGCGCGCATCTTCACCAGGCGCGCGGTGGCCCTGGAGACCCGGTTGAGCCGGCGCAGCAACTCCTGGCGCCGCGGCTCGGCGGCGGCGAGCAGTCGTGAATAGTTGCGGGCGCTGCGATCCTGGGCGTACTCGCTGGCGGCGGCGGCGATTGCGTCGGGGTCGACGTCGAAGCTCTCGTTGAGCATGACGAAGAATTTCTGGCGTCCGGCGGCGTCGAGCGCCTCGTAGCGTGTCAGGACGGCCTGGGCGATCAGGTGGCCCGAGACCTCGCCGCGCTCGGACAGCAGCGATTCGCACAGGTCCTGGAAGGAACGCTCTTCGCGTGGCCGCGCGATCGCCACTCCCCGCTCGAAGATCGAGCTGAGGAAATCCTGCAGCGAACTGACCGGCTTCATGGGTCCTCCTTCGGGGAATCGGGTCTGCGCGGGATGGACGGAGCCTCGATCCCGGGGAGGGATCAATCCTACCGCGACGGCATGCCGATGTTACCCGCTTGAGGTAGGGCGAGCGCCACTCGTCCGCCATATGGGGGCGAATGACGGGGTTCTCGACGGCTGCCGCGCCCGGGGCCGGTGGGTCGGTGCTTCAATCGGGCCATGTGGAGTTTCGATGGGCAGGCGAGGTGAACAAGGGGCGTTTCTCATGGGCCGACCTGCTCGGCTTCCAGCAGCGCAAGTTTCGCGAGATCGAGATCGTGCGGCGAGTGCACGACATGGACCCGGAGCATGTCGCCGATGAATGCCGCCGGGTCGGCATCATCGTCGACGACCGGCCGGTCGATGCCTTGCGCGAAGCCCTCGTCGACGTGCTCTGTGCCCGGCGCGACTAGGCCCGGCGCGACCAGGCCCGGCGCGACCAGGCCCGGCGCGACCAGGCCCGGCCTGGTTCGGTCTCGAGTCCCCCTGTTCCGCCCTTCTTCCGCCTTGTTCCACCCGGATCCGACGCTCGGCCCCGAGGCCGCACGGCGCCTTCGGTTTGATGCCAGAATTCCGGCAGGGTTCACGACCGGCCGCGGGTTCGATACCACGACGCTGCCTTCCCGCACGGGCCCGTTCAACGAGGAGACGACCCATGTTTCGCAACGACCTGCTCGCCGGCAAGCGCATCCTGGTAACCGGTGGCGGCACCGGCCTGGGCCGCGCCATGGCGGAAAAATACCTGCAACTCGGGGCCGACATCGTCATCTGCGGCCGCCGCAAGGGGGTCCTGGACCAGACCGCCGATGAGATGCGCGAGGCCCATGGCGGCCGTGTCGACACCTTCGGGGTCGATATCCGCGATGCCGCCGCGATCGACGCGATGGTCGACGACATCTTCGCCGGCGGTCCGCCGCTGACCGGCCTCGTCAACAATGCGGCGGGCAACTTCATCAGCCCGACCGAAGCGCTGAGCTCGCGCGCTTTCGACGCGATCGCCAACATCGTGTTCCATGGCAGCTTCTATGTCACCAACGCGGTCGGCAAGCGCTGGATCGAGGCGGCCAAGGCGGCCGGTGGCTGGAAGCCCGGCGATCCGATGAAGTCCGTCATCTCCATCATCGTCACCTGGGTCGAGAATGGCGGGCCCTTCGTCGTGCCCTCGGCGATGAGCAAGGCCGGCATCGCCACCATGACCCGTTCGCTGGCGCTCGAGTGGGCGCGTTACGGCGTGCGTCTCAATGCCATCGGCCCTGGCGAGATCCCGACCGAGGGCATGAGCAAGCGACTCAACCCCGGCGAGGCGCCGGGCTCGCGCTCGGCGAAGATCAACCCCCAGGGGCGTTGCGGCGAGATGAGCGAGCTGCAGAACCTCGCCACCTTCCTGATGTCCGACGGCTGCGACTGGCTGAGCGGACAGCTGCTGCACATGGATGGCGCGAGCTACCTCGGCACCGGCGGCAACTTCTACGCGATGCGCGAATGGACCGACGAACAGTGGGCCGAGGCGCGCGCCAGCATCGAAGCGCAGAACGCCAAGGACCGCTCGCAGCGAACCAGTTAGGACGAAACCACCCACACGCCCGCCCCGGGCGCGCGAGCCCAGCCGACATGAACGACACACGCCAGAGCCTGACGGTCTATACCTTCGAGAACCTCACTCCGGTCGTCGACCCGACCGCCTGGGTCCATCCGAGCGCCGTGCTGATCGGCGACGTCATCATCGGGCCGCGCTGCTATATCGGCGCGGGCGCGGTGCTGCGCGGCGACTTCGGCCGGATCGTGATGGAGGACGAGGCCAACCTGCAGGACAACTGCGTGGTCCATACCCTGTCGGATTTCGACTGCGTAATGGCCTCGCGCAGCCACATCGGCCATGGCGCGGTGATCCATGCCGCCCATATCGGGCGAGATGCGCTGGTCGGGATGAATGCGGTGGTGATGGATCGCGCCCGCGTCGGTGAGCAGGCGATCGTCGCCGCCATGAGCTTCGTGAAGATCGGCGGAGAAGTGCCACCGCGCACCCTGGTGTCCGGGGTGCCGGCGCGCGTCGTGCGCGAGCTGACGCCGGCGCAGATCGCCGCCAAGGGCGAAGGCACCGAAGCCTATGTCGAACTCGCCCTGCGCTGCCGCGAGGGCGTGCGGCCGGTGCCGGCGCTCATCGCGCCGGAACCGGACCGCCCACGGACAAGATGGTGATGCCCCGGCCGCCGCGCGCGTAAATGGGGTCAGACCCCATTTGTGTGCGTAAATGGTGTGCGTAAATGGGGTCAGACCCCATTTGAGTTGGAGTCTGACCCCATTGATTCTTCGTAAATGGGGTCAGACCCCATTATTGGAGTTCGGCCGCCGGGCCGTCCCAAAGCCGGGGCAGCCCCCTTGGGTGTGGCAGCGTAAATGGGGTCAGACCCCATTTGAATTGGAGTCTGACCCCATTGATTCTTGCGCCGGCGAGACCGGCCGCGCCTGTGAGCGCGGCCGAAGCGCCCTTCAGCTGCCGCGGGTAACCGGCATTTCGACTTCGCCGGGCACGTCCATGTGCTTGGCCAGTTCGAGCTTGGCGATGGCGTTGCGGTGGACCTCGTCGGGGCCGT
>CAYZBJ010000038.1:0-13312 GCA_964476625.1 uncultured Burkholderiaceae bacterium
CCGGCGCCATCTTGTTGCACAAGGTGCCGGCGACGATCATGACGTCGGACTGGCGCGGGCTCGGCCGGAAAATGATCCCGAAGCGGTCGAGGTCGTAGCGGGCCGCGCCCGCGTGCATCATCTCGACCGCGCAGCAGGCCAGCCCGAAGGTCATGGGCCACATCGAGCCGGTACGCGACCAGTTGATGAGCTTGTCCATCTGGGTCGTGACGAAGCCCTGGTTCAGAACACCTTCGATACTCATGCAAATTGCTCCGAGCACGGGCCGCCGTCGCGACCCACGTGCATCATTCCCAGTTCAGCGCGCCCTTCATCCACTCGTAGACGAAGCCGACGACGAGGATGGTCAGGAACACCATCATGGAGACGAAACCGAAGAACCCGATCGTGTCGAGCGAGACCGCCCACGGAAACAGGAAGGCGATCTCGAGGTCGAACAGGATGAACAGGATCGCGACCAGGTAGTACCGGACGTCGAATTTCATGCGGGCGTCTTCGAAGGCCTCGAAGCCGCATTCGTAGGGGGAGAGTTTTTCGGGGTCGGGACGATGGGGACCGAGGATCCTGCCGATCAGCAGCGGGCCGACGCCCACCCCGATTCCCACGAGGATGAACAGCAGTACCGGCAGGTAGTCTTGGAGATTCACGTCTGCCCCAGGTCTGTAACGTCGCCATGCCCGGGACCCGTCTAGGGGAAGAACCGGCTGGAACGACCCGCCTCGCGATGCCGTTTGGCTGGCGGCGCCGAGGCCATTGAAAGCTTGGTGCCGACGGCGAGACTCGAACTCGCACAGCTTTCGCCACTACCCCCTCAAGATAGCGTGTCTACCAATTTCACCACGTCGGCACGCCCTGGAAATCGGGCACTCAAATCTACGTCGAGCCGAGGTCCGCTCAACTGCGCATTTTACCGCGTATTCACTTCGGAATGTCCGGCGCCCCACCATTTTTTTGCGTCGCGGCATCGCCGCCAGCGCCTGCGGCGGGCACGTCGCCAGGCGTACTGCCCGGCGTACTGCCCGATGTATTGCCAGGCGCACTATTCGGAATATCGGCGGGCGCCGCTGGCGCCGGCGCCGGCTGGCCCTGGCTGCCCGTCGGCACGGTATCCATCACGCTCGTGGGCGCTTCGGGCCGGGTATTCACGACCAGCGCGAGGCCCAGGGTCGAGGCGAAGAACACCGCCGCGAGAAAGCCGGTGGTCCGCGACAGGAAGTTCGCCGAGCCGGTGGCGCCGAACAGGCTGCCGGAGGCGCCGCCCCCGAAGGCGGCCCCCATGTCGGCGCCCTTGCCGTGTTGCAGCAGGACCAGCGTGATCACGCCGATCGCGCTCAGGACCTGGACGGTCATCAGGAGATTGGTCAGCCAGTGCATGAATCGATCCGCCTCAGACTACTGCCGCGCAGCGACAGATGTTCATGAAATCATCGGCCACCAGCGCCGCTCCGCCGATCAGCCCGCCATCGATGTCGGGCATCGCGAACAGGCTGGCGGCATTGGACGCCTTGACGCTGCCGCCATACAGGATCCGGATCGCATCGGCAGCGCGCACGCCGCGCTCGCGCAGGCGCGAGCGGATGAAGGCGTGCATCTCCTGCGCCGTTTCCGGCGAGGCGGTCTGGCCGGTACCGATCGCCCACACCGGCTCGTAGGCGAGCACGATGCGATCGGCGCCCAGCGGCGCCATCACGGGAGCGAGCGCATCGAGCTGGCGCCCGATGACCGCCTCGGCCTGGCCCGCCTCGCGCTCGGCAAGGGATTCGCCGACACAGGCGATGACGCCGATCTCGTGGGCCAGCGCCATCTGGAGCTTGCTCGCGACGATACCGTCGGTCTCGCCCGCCAGGGTCCGGCGCTCGGAGTGACCGATGATCACCCACTTGCAGCCGAGGTCGGCCAGCATCGCCGCCGACACCTCGCCGGTATAGGCCCCGTTGGGGAATGCCGCGACGTTCTGCGCGCCCAGCGCGATGCCGGTGTCGCCCAGCCAGGCCGCGGCCTGCCCGATATAAGGGAACGGGGGGCACACGGCGATGTCGACCTGCGAGATCGCGGTGCGCTCGAGCGCCGAGCGCAGGCCCGTGAAAAGATGCTCGTTCGACACGATGTCGCCGTTCATCTTCCAGTTGCCCGCCACCAGCGGCTTTCGGGATTTCATCGCCCGCTCACCGATTTCATCGCCCGCTCACCCTTTTTACCTGCTGCCGCGCCGGGCCCGGAACCTGCCCCGGGGCCTTGCGCGAGATTCCGGACCAGGCAAGGCCGCCCGTCCGGGGAAACCCGACATTCTACGATGCGCGCGAAAAACGGGTCAAACGCTCCTGTCGGGCGGCCGCCCCGCGCCGGGATCGGCGGGCGGCGGCGGGACGCGACCGCCCTCCCCCGATGCGCCCGCCGCGGGCGCATCCGCGCCATCGGCTGCGCCCCCCGCCACGGGTCGGCGCCAGCCTGCCTTGCCGCTGTAGCGCAAGGCCCAGACCACGTAGCCCGACAGGCCGTAGCAGAGGAAGAGACCGAACAGCATCATCGGCGGGTCGGAGGAAATGAGGACGAACACCAGCACCAGCACCAGCGCCGCCATGAACGGCACGCTCTTGCGCAGGTTGATCGTCTTGAAACTGTAGAAGGGCGCGTTCGACACCATGCTCAGGCCCGCATAGACGGTCATTATCCAGGCGAGCCAGGACAGGTCCTTGCCGGTCATGTTGATCAGGCGGCTCTCGCGCAGGTCGGTCGCGAGCCATACCAGCCCGACCACGAGGGCCGCCGCCGCCGGGCTCGGCAGCCCCTGGAAGAAGCGCTTGTCGACCACGCCGAGGTTGGTGTTGAAGCGGGCCAGGCGCAGCGCGGCCCCGGCCACATAGACGAAAGCGGCCAGCCAGCCCCATTTGCCGAGGTCGTGCAGCGCCCATTCATACATGATCAGGGCCGGCGCGACCCCGAACGACACCATGTCCGACAGGCTGTCGTACTGCTCGCCGAAGGCGCTCTGGGTGTTGGTCAGGCGGGCGACCCGGCCGTCGAGCCCGTCGAGCACCATCGCGATGAAGGTCGCCACCGCCGCGGCCGCGAACTGGTCGTTCATCGCCTGGACCACGGCGAAGAAGCCACAGAACAGCGCCCCCGTGGTGAAGGCGTTCGGCAGGAGGTAGATGCCGCGGGCGCGGCGCGCCGGTGGCGGCGACTGCGTGGCCAGCGTCTCGACCGGCTGCGACTCGGTCGGCAGTTCCCGGACCCGGCCACGGCGGAATCGAGGCCGGCGCGGCTTACCCATCGTGGCGGTCCTCCTGGCCCGGCGCGGCCGAACCCGACCCCTCGCCCCCGACCGCCGCGGACGACCCCGGCGCGCCGGCGACCGCCCCGGTCGCGAGCGGCAGGCGCGCGACCACCGTCTCGGTGGCCGAGACCTTCTCGCCGATCGTCACCAGGGGCTCGGCATCGAGCGGCAGGTACAGGTCGACCCGCGAGCCGAAGCGGATGAAGCCGAGGCGCTGGCCCCTGGCGAGGCGCTCGCCGCTCGCGACGTAGCAGAGGATCCGGCGCGCGACCAGGCCGGCGACCTGCACGCAGGTGATGACGGCGCCATCGTCGCGCCGGATCGACAAGGCATTGCGCTCGTTCGCCTCGGACGCCTTGTCGAGGTCGGCATTGAAGAACTTGCCCGGGAAATAGTCGATGCGCTCGATCGTGCCATCGACCGGGGAGCGGTTCGAATGGACGTTGAACACGTTCATGAAGATCGACACCTTCAGCGCGTCGCGATCGGCATAGGGGTCGCGGGCGCGCTCGACGACGATCACCCGGCCGTCGGCCGGGGAGACGACGGCATCGGCCGCGGCCGGCACGTCACGGGCCGGATCGCGAAAGAACTGCACCACGAAGAGCGTCAGCAGCCAGAACGGCCAGGCCCAGCCGAAGCCGCCCGCCAGCTGCACCAGCAGGGAGATGACGAGGATCGCGGCTATGAACGGCCAGCCTTCGCGGGCGATCAGGGGATGCGGATAGTTTGGGGTCATCGACCAGCCTGGTAGGAGGAATCAGTAGCGCCGCTGGCGCAGCCACTTCGTCACGACCCACTTCTCGCCGGCGGTGACCGGGCGCCCGGCATGCAGGCAACGCGGGTCGGTCTGGCCGGCGCCGTTGCAATACTCGAAGTAGACCCCGCTGCCGCGCCGGGGCATGACGGTGAGCTCGATCTCGGGGAACTCGGTCGCCCCGCCACCGGGCACATCGTTCAGGAACATGACGAGGGTCGCGATCCGCTGGCCGCCCTTGGCGAGGATCTCGTCGCTGCCGGGCTGGGATGGATCGAAGTAGTCATGGTGGGGCCGGTATTCGCCGGCCTTGTCGTAGTGGAGGATCTGCAAGGGTTCGCCATGCTCGACCGGAACCCCGGTCAGGGCGCTGATGCGCGCTTCGAGCAGGCTCACCAGCGGGTTCTCGCCGCGGGCGAAATAGGTGCCCTTGCTGGTGCGCACGTCACTGACGGTGAACCCGCCGCCGGCGCGGTCGACGACTTCCGAGCGCTTGAGCTTGCCCGCCGACAGCCGGATGAGTTCCTCGCACTCGTCGTCGTCGAGGAGGTTCTCGAGAACCGCGATGTTCGGGTTGCGCAGCACGAAGCCGAAGCCGACCTCACGGTCGTGCGCCATCGCGCGCGAACCGGCCGGCAGCCGGATCGGGTCGCAGGCATGCGGCACCAGGGCTGCCGGCGCCTGGGCACGTACCCGGGCGGTCATGGCCGCGACCACCGCCACCGCCGAGGTCGCGAAGACCGTCTCGAAGCCGTTGCCCACCATGACGCGCACGAGATCGTCGTCCCGGCAGCCGCGCGCAATGTTCTCGGCAAGCCAGTCCTGCCATTGCGGGCCCAGCTTGGCCTGCATCTGCGCAACGTCCATCGTCCGCCCTGTTCCGTGGTGCCGTCGACCTGCAAGTATAGTGCCAAGCAATGCGGATTCCGGGAACCGGACCGCCCCTCGCCCGCCGGCAAGGGGCGAGAAAAAAGGGGCCGCAGCCCCTTTTCCCTTGCCTGTCGACCGACCCTAGTTGCGGGACTTGTCGACCAGCCGGTTGGCCTTGATCCAGGGCATCATCGCGCGCAGCTTCTCGCCGACGACCTCGATGTCATGCTCGGCGGTCAGGCGACGACGCGAGGCCAGGGTCGGCGCACCGGCGCGGTTCTCGAGGATGAACGACTTGGCGTACTCGCCGGTCTGGATGTCGCGCAGCGCCTGGCGCATGGCCTGCCGGGTCTCGTCGGTGACGATCTTCGGGCCGGTCACGTACTCGCCGTACTCGGCGTTGTTCGAGATCGAGTAGTTCATGTTCGCGATGCCGCCCTCGTAGATCAGGTCGACGATCAGCTTGAGCTCGTGCAGGCACTCGAAGTAGGCCATCTCGGGGGCATAGCCCGCCTCGACCAGGGTCTCGAAGCCGGCCTTGATCAGCTCGACCGTGCCACCGCACAGGACCGCCTGCTCGCCGAACAGGTCGGTCTCGGTCTCTTCGCGGAAGTTGGTCTCGATGATGCCGGCCTTGCCGCCGCCGATCGCGCTGGCGTACGAGAGGGCGACATCACGGGCGACGCCCGAGACGTCCTGGTGCACCGCCACCAGGCAGGGCACGCCGCCGCCGCCGGCATAGGTGCTGCGCACCGTATGGCCCGGCGCCTTGGGCGCGATCATGACGACGTCGAGGTCGGCGCGCGGCACGACCGCGCCGTAGTGGACGTTGAAGCCATGGGCGAAGGCCAGGGTCGCGTTCTTCTTGATGTGCGGCTCGATCTCGCTGGCGTAGACGGCGGCGATATGCTCGTCGGGCATCAGCATCATCACGAAGTCCGCGCCCTTGACCGCGTCGGCCACGGTGGCGGCGGTGAGCTTGGCCTTGCGGACCTTGTCCCAGGACGGCCCACCCTTGCGCACGCCGACCGTGACCTTGACGCCCGAGTCGTTGAGGTTCAGCGCATGGGCATGCCCCTGCGAGCCATAACCGATGATGGCGACTTTCTTGCCCTTGATGAGCTTGACGTCGCAGTCCTTGTCGTAGAAGACCTTCATTTGATCCCTCGTTGGTGTTCAGACTTTGAGTACGCGTTCGCCGCGCGAAATACCCGATGCGCCGGTCCGGACGGTCTCGAGAATCGCCGCCTTGTCGAGCGCATCGATGAATGCGTCGAGCTTGCGCCCGTCGCCGGTCAGCTCGACCGTGTAGGTCCGGTCGGTCACATCGATGATCCGACCGCGGAAGATGTCGGACAGCCGCTTCATCTCCTCTCGGTCCTTGCCGACGGCGCGGACCTTGATGAGCATCAGTTCCCGTTCCGTGTACGCCGATTCGGTCAGGTCGACGAGCTTGACCACCTCGATCAGTCGATTGAGATGCTTGGTGATCTGCTCGACGACATCGTCCGAGCCGCTGGTGACGATGGTCATGCGCGAGAGCGAGCGGTCCTCGGTCGGGGCGACGGTGAGCGACTCGATGTTGTAGCCGCGGGCCGAGAACAGGCCGACCACCCGCGACAGGGCGCCGGGTTCGTTCTCGAGGAGCACGGAGATGATGTGTCTCATGGTGTTCATCTCAAAGGTCCTCGGCGCCGAGCAGCATTTCGGTAAGGCCCTTGCCGCCTTGCACCATCGGCCAGACGTTCTCGGTCTGGTCGGTGATGAAGTCCATGAAGACGAGCCGGTCCTTGTACTTGCCGAAGGCGTCGCGCAGCGCGGGCTCGACATCGGCCGGGCGCTCGATGCGCATGCCGACATGGCCGTAGGCTTCGGCGAGCTTCACGAAATCGGGCAGCGCATCCATGTAGGAGTGCGAGTAGCGGCTGCCGTACTCGATCTGCTGCCACTGGCGAACCATGCCGAGGTAGCGGTTGTTCAGGTTGACGACCTTGAGCGGGAGCTCGTACTGCTTGCAGGTCGACAGTTCCTGGATGCACATCTGGATCGAGCCTTCGCCGGTGATGCAGGCGACATCGAGTTCCGGATGCGCGAGCTTCGCGCCCATCGCGTACGGCAAGCCGACGCCCATCGTCCCGAGCCCGCCCGAGTTGACCCAGCGCCGCGGCTTGTCGAAGCGGTAGTACTGCGCCGCCCACATCTGGTGCTGGCCGACGTCGGAGGTGACGATCGCATCGCCCCCGGTGATCTCGTGCAGCTTCTGGACCACGTACTGCGGCTTGATCACTTCGTCCGAAGCCTTGTACGCGAGGCAGTCGCGCTTGCGCCACTCCTCGATCTGGGCCCACCAGGCGGCGAGCCCCTTCTCGTTGATCCGCTCGCCGGCCGAGAACTGCTCGTCGAGCATGCCGATCAGGTCGCGCAGGGTTTCGCGCACGTCGCCGACGATCGGCACATCGACCTTGACCCGCTTGGAGATCGAGGACGGATCGATGTCGATGTGGACGATCTTGTGCGGGTTCTGGGCGAAGTGCTTCGGATTGCCGATGACACGGTCGTCGAAGCGCGCGCCGATGGCGATCAGCACATCGCAGTGCTGCATCGCCATGTTCGCCTCGTAGGTCCCGTGCATGCCGGGCATGCCGACGAACTTCGGATTCGACGCGCGAAAGCCGCCCAGGCCCATGAGGGTGTTGGTGCACGGAAAGCCGATCGCGTCGACGAAGTGGTTGAGCTCCTCGGCGGCGTTCGCGAGGATGACGCCGCCCCCGGTGTAGATCATGGGCCGCTCGGCGCGCATGATCAGGTTCATCGCCTTCTTGATCTGCCCCTGGTGCCCCTTGACGACCGGGTTGTAGGAGCGCATCGAGACCTGCGCCGGATAGTTGAAGCGACACTTGTCGCGGCTGACGTCCTTCGGGATGTCGACCACCACCGGGCCGGGGCGGCCGGTGCGCGCGATATGGAACGCCTTCTTGATCGTCTCGGCGAGGTCCTTGACGTCCTTGACCAGGAAGTTGTGCTTCACGCAGGGCCGGGTGATGCCGACCGTGTCGCACTCCTGGAACGCGTCCTCGCCGATCGCGTGGGTCGGCACCTGCCCGGTGAGCACCACCATCGGGACCGAGTCCATGTAGGCGGTGGCGATCCCGGTTACCGCATTGGTGACGCCGGGGCCGCTGGTGACCAGGCAGACGCCGACCTCCTGGGTCGTGCGCGAATAGGCGTCGGCCGCATGGACCGCCGCCTGTTCATGGCGAACGAGGATATGCTGGACCTCGTCCTGCTGGAAGATTGCATCGTAGATATAGAGAACCGCGCCGCCGGGGTAGCCGAAGATGTGCTTGACACCCTCTTCGCGCAGGCAGCGGACAACGATTTCAGCGCCGGTGATTTCCATTGGATGTTCCTTTCAAGTCCAGGGAGCCTGCCCGCCGGCGCCAGCGCGACCTTCGCCGGCCCGCCCCCGCAGGGAATCGAACCGGAACCGTCGCCCCGACACAGGCCTTGGTACAGGACCTGCGAAAATGATCGGACGCCACGGCCGGACCCTCGTGAGGCCATTCGTGGCATTCGGAGCCGGCGCACCCGCAACCAGTCGTCGCGAATGAGTCGGTCAATAACGAACGCCCCCGCCACTGCCGCCACCTGCCCGTTGGCCGGGCCGATCACGAAAGCCGGGAGCGCTCATGGGTGAGCATGCGAGCATACTGCTTTGCAACAATACCGGTCAAGCCGACCGGGCCTGGGCCCGGCCCTCGCTCTGATACGATTCGCGCTGCCGCAACAGCAGTGGCGTGCCCACCGACCACGCCGCCCCCGATGGCCACACGGCAGGAACTCAGCGACTTTCTCGCCGCCACCGAGCGCCGCGCATTCAAGCAGGCGTTCTACGCGGTTCGCAACGAGGAAACCGCGCTCGATCTCGTCCAGGAAGGCATGACCCGCCTCGTCGAACGCTATGCCGACCGGCCGGCGGGCGAACTGGCGCCCCTGTTCCAGCGCATCCTGCAGAACGCGATCTACGACCACTTCCGGCGCGAGAAGGTACGCCGGCTGTGGACCACCCTGCTGTCCTCGTTCACCCCGGCCGGCGCCGACGAGGCCGACGCTTCCGACCCGCTGGACTTCATCGAGACCGACCCGGGCAACGGCCTGGGCGAGAGCGCGGGCGACAAGGCCGAACGCCAGCAGGTCCTTGGCATAATCGAGGCGGAGATCGGCCGCCTGCCCAACCGTCAACGCGAGGCCTTCCTCCTTCGTTACTGGGAGGAATTCGACGTCGCGGAAACCGCGGCGGCCATGGGTTGCTCGGAAGGCAGCGTCAAGACACACTGCTCGCGCGCCACCCGCGCCCTGGCCAGGGCGCTGAGGGATAGAGGGATCACCCAATGAACGAGCCTGCATTCGCGGATCGGGTCTGCCGTGTGCTCGACGAAGAACTCGACCACCTGCCCGATCGGATCACCTCGCGCCTGGCCACGGCGCGCAACACCGCGATCGCCCGGGCGCCGGCGCCGCAAGCCCACGCCGTCGCGAGAAACCCGGCGCGCGGGGCCCAGCCTGTCGCCCGACCCACGCCGCGCACCGCCGCTGGCGCCGGCGCCGGCGGCGCCTGGCTGCGCTGGCTGCCGGTCCCGCTCGCCACCGTGCTGTTGGCCGGTGGCCTGCTCGCGGTGTGGCACTGGAGCGACCTGCGGCGCGCCCAGGAGCTCGCGGCGCTCGACGTCGCGATCCTCGCCGACGACTTGCCCCTGGCCGCCTACGCCGACAAGGGCTTCGGCGTCTACCTCCGGAACACCAGGCGATGAGCGCCCCGCCGCCGGCCCGCCGCCGGATGCGCTTGCGCGCCGTCCTCGGCGCCATCGCCCTGGCGCTGGCCTGCGCCGCCGGCGGCCCCGCCATGGCCCAGGGCGCGGGTGGGCAGGGGCAATCGACCGGATGGAGCGCGCTCGACGCCGACCAGCAGAACCTGCTCGCGCCCTTTGCCGGCCAATGGGACCAGTGGGCCGATGGCGAGCGCCGCGCCTGGCTGGCGCTGGCCGGCCGCTTCCCGGCCATGCCGCCGGCCGAGCAGCTGCGCGCGCGCGAGCGGATTCGCCAGTGGGCCGAGCTCGACCCCGAGGAGCGCCAGGTCGCCCGCGCCAACTTCGGGCTGGCCAGGCGAATGCCCGAACACCAGCGCGTCGAGCAGTGGCAGCGCTACCGCGCCATGACCCCCGAACAGCGTTCGGTGCTCCGCGAGCACGGCCGCACCAGCAATACCGCCGCGCGCTTCGCCGGCTCGCGGACCGGGCTCGCCAAGGAGGCTGCCCGGCCCCTGGCCGACTCCCCGCCAGCGTCGCCGGCGGCATCGCCGCGCCCCGGCGCGGGCGGACCGGCCGCGCGATGACCGCGACCGATACCGCGACCGATAGCGTGGCCGCCATGCCGGCGGTGGCCGCCGCCGACCCCTGGCGGCGGCTGATGGGCGCGATCTACGAATGCGTGCTGTTGTTCGGCGTGCTCTGGTTCGCCGACTATCTCTTCTCCGCCCTCACCCGCTTCCAGGGAGAGGCCGGACCGATGCGGATCGCCTTCCAGGTCTTCACCGCCGGGGTGCTGGCGGCGTACTTCGTCGGCTTCTGGGCCAGGGGCCGGCGCACCGTGCCGATGAAGACCCTCGGGCTGCAGCTTCTCGACCAGCAGGGTCGCACCCTGGCGCCCGCAAGGGCGCTGGCGCGCTTCGCCGCCGGGCTCGGCTCGATCGTGCTCGCGCTCGGCCTCGGCCACGAGGTCCATCCGGCGCTCTACCTGACCCTGTTCGTGCCCTACGCCTGGTGCTTCTTCGATGCCGACCGGCGGGCGCTCTACGACGTGATCGCCGGCACCCGCCTGGTGCACCTGCCGGTGCCGCCAGCGCCCCGGCGCAAGCCGGTCAGCCAGTAAACGCCCGCACCCGGGCGGCGATGGCCGCCAGCGCCTCGTCGGCGCCATCGATCCTCGACCCGAAGCGGATGAAGCCGTGCAGCATGCCCGGCACCCGCAACAGTTCGCTGCGACCGCCCTGCTCCCCGATCCGCGCCACGAGCGCCTCGCCCTCGTCGCGCAGCACGTCGCAGCCGGCGGTCACCACGAAGCTCGGCGGCAGCGCGCCGAGATCGGTCGCCCGCAGGGGCGCCAGTTCCGGATCGTCGCCCCGGCCCTGCGGATCGCCACCGAGGAAATGGCGCCAGAACCAGAGCATCAGCTCGCGGCTGAGGTAGAAGCCGGATTCGAACTCGGCCATCGACGCGGAGTCGAGCCCGACGTCGGTCACCGGATAGACCAGCGCGAGACCCGCCAGCGGCGGCGTTGCCGACTGCCGGCGACGCGCCACGCCGAGCGCCAGGTGGGCGCCGGCGCTGTCGCCGGCGAGGACCACCCGTTGCGGATCGATGCCGAGCGCCGCCGCGTCGGCCAGCACGCCGAGCAGGGCCGCCTCGCAATCGTCGAAAGCCGCCGGGAAAGGCGCTTCCGGCGCCAGCCGGTAGCCAACCGAGAACACCTGCGCGTCGCAGCGCTGCGCGAGCTGGCGGCACAAGGCGTCGTAGGTGTCGAGCGTTCCGGTCACCCAGCCGCCGCCATGGAGATAGATGATCGCCCGGCGCGGCGCGCCTTCGGGCACATAGCGGCGCAGCGCGACCGGCGGGTTGGAGCCTGTGCCCGCCATCCGGAGGTCCTCGACCCGGGCCATCGCCGGGCCGGGCGCGACCAGGTTGCGGGTGAGCAGCTCGTGCCCGGCGCGGGCGAGCTCGACACTCGGGGTCCCCGGCCGACTGCCCATCTCGGCGAGCAGGGCGACCGACTGTGGATGAAGGCGCGGATCGGGCTGGCTCGCGGCTTGCATGGACGTGGCCTCGGTCATGGCTGGCGCACGCAGTCGACGAAGTAGGCCTTGCGGCCATCCTTCTCCTCGACCACGAGCCCGTGGACATCGGTATCGAAACCGGGGAAGCGCTCGTTGAAGGAGCGCGCGAACTTCAGGTATTCGACGATCGAGCGATTGAAGCGCTCGCCCGGGATCAGCAACGGAATCCCCGGCGGATACGGCGTCACCAGCATGGTGGTGATCCGGCCCTCGAGCTCGTCGATCGGGACCCGCTCGACGCGCCGATGGGCGAGGCACTCGAACGCGTCGGAGGGAATCATCGCCGGTTCCATGTTCGAGAGGTACATCTCGGTGGTCACCCGGGCCACGTTGTGGCGGCGATAGGCATCGTGGATCTGCTGGGCGAGGTCGTTGAGGCCGACCCGCTCGTACTGGGGATAGGCCTCGACGAACTCGGGCATCACGCGCCACAGGGGCTGGTTCGCGTCGTAGTCCGCCTTGAACTGCTGCAGCTCGGTGACCAGGGTGTTCCAGCGCCCCTTGGTGATGCCGATGGTGAACATCACGAAGAAGGAGTACAGACCGGTCTTCTCGACCACGACGCCGTGCTCGGCGAGGTACTTGGTGACGATCGCCGCCGGGATCCCCTGCTCGTCGAACTTGCCGCCGATGTCGAGCCCCGGCGTGACCAGGGTCGCCTTGATCGGGTCGAGCATGTTGAAGCCGTCGGCGAGCTTGCCGAAGCCATGCCAGTCGGCATCGGAGGCGAGGACCCAGTCCTCGCGGTTGCCGATGCCGTTGCGGGCAAGGGTCTCCGGCCCCCAGACCTTGAACCACCAGGATCCGTCGAACTCCTGGTCGACCTTGCGCATCGCCCGGCGGAACTCGAGCGCCTCGAAGATCGATTCCTCGACCAGCGCAGTGCCGCCCGGCGGCTCCATCATGGCGGCGGCCACGTCGCACGACGCGATGATCGCGTACTGCGGGCTGGTCGACGTATGCATCAGGAACGCCTCGTTGAAGCGGTACTGGTCCAGCGTGCGCGACTCGGAGTTCTGCACCAGGATCTGCGATGCCTGCGACAGCCCCGCGAGCAGCTTGTGGGTCGACTGGGTCGAGAACACCAGGGCGTCGCGCGAGCGCGGCCGGTTGGGGCCGATCGCGTGGAACTCGTGGTAGAACTCGTGGAAGCTCGCATGCGGCAGCCATGCCTCGTCGAAGTGCATCGCCTCGACGTAGTCCTCGACCTGGTCCTTGATCGTCTCGACGTTGTAGATGATGCCGTCGTAGGTCGACTGCGTGATCGTCATCACCTGGGGCCGCTTGGTCTTGTCCTCGATCAGGGGGTTCGCCTGGATCTTGGCGGCGACGCTCTCGGGGCTGAATTCCGAGAGCGGGATCGGCCCGATGATGCCGAGGTTGTTGCGGGTCGGCTGCAGGAAAATCGGGATCGTCCCGGTCATGATGATCGCGTGCAGCACCGACTTGTGGCAGTTGCGGTCGACCAGGACGACGTCGCCGCTGCCGACGCTCGAATGCCAGACGATCTTGTTCGAGG
>CAYZBJ010000038.1:13322-18629 GCA_964476625.1 uncultured Burkholderiaceae bacterium
GTCGGCATTGAAGATGCGCGCCGCGTTGCGCTCCGAGGCCGCGACCGGCCCGGTGTGGTCGAGCAGCTGGCCGAGCTCGTCGACCGCGTTGCAGACGTCGGCCCGCAGCATGTTCTCGCCGAAGAACTGGTGGAACATCTGCCCGACCGGGCTCTTGAGGAACGCCACCCCGCCCGAGTGGCCGGGGCAGTGCCATGAGTATGAACCGTCGTGCGCGTAGTGCACCAGCGCCTTGAAGAACGGCGGCGCGACCGAGTTCAGGTAGTTGGTCGCCTCGCGGATGATGTAGCGGGCCACGAACTCCGGCGTGTCCTCGAACATGTGGATGAAGCCGTGCAGCTCCTTGAGGATCGCATTGGGGATGTGCTGCGAGGTCCGCGTCTCGCCGAACAGGAAGATCGGGATGTGCTCGTTGCGCCGTCGGGTCTCGGAGATGAACTTGCGCAACTCGCCGATCGCGTTGCTCTCCTCGCCGTCCTCGTTGATCTCCTCGTCATCGATCGAGACGATGAAGGCCGAGGCGCGCGCCGCCTGGTTGGCGACCATGGCGACGTCGATGTAGGTGAAGCCGCCGATGACCTCCATGCCCTCGTCTTCGAGCGCCTTGGCCAGCGCCCGGATGCCCAGTCCGCTGGCGGAGTCGGACTTCCAGTCCTCGTCGATGATGACGACCGGGAAACGGAATTTCATCGCTGGCACCGCCTGCTGATCGCGCAAAGCGCACAGTTAATCACAATTGCCCTTGTCCCGCGGCGGCGACCCGGTCAGCCACGCCGCGGCTTGCCGCCGGAGATCGCCTGGGCCAGTGCGGCGCCCAGCGCGGTCTCGGCCTGCGGCTCGCGGCGGCGGCCGTCGTCGCGCGAGCGCCCGCCGCCATGGCCGCTGCCGCCGCGGCCACCATTGCCACCGGGGCGGCCGGGCCGCCCCTCGCGACCGGCACGGCGATCGCCACCGGGCGCCGCCCCGGCGTCCCTGGGTCCGGAGTCCGGCTGGGCGCCGCTCTTCATCGACAGGGCGATGCGCTTGCGGGCGACATCGACCTCGAGCACCGTCACCTTCACCACCTGCCCCGCCCGGACCGCTTCGCGCGGATCCTTGACGAAGCGATCGGACAGCTGCGAGATGTGCACCAGTCCGTCCTGGTGGACACCGATGTCGACGAAGGCGCCGAAGTTGGCGACGTTCGTCACCACCCCCTGCAGTCGCATGCCCGGGCGCAGGTCGGAGACCCGCTCGATGCCGTCGGCGAAGCTCGCGCTGACGAACTCGCCGCGCGGGTCGCGCCCCGGTTTCTCGAGCTCGGCCAGGATGTCGCGCACCGTCGGCTCGCCGAAGCGCTCGTCGGCAAAGCCCGCCGGATCGAGGCCGCGCAAGGCCTCGGGCCGGCCGATCACCTCGGCCACCGGCCGGCCGATGCGCGCCAGGATGCGCTCGACCACCGGGTAGGCCTCGGGATGGACGGCAGAGCCATCGAGCGGATTCTCGCCATCGGGGATGCGCAGGAAGCCGGCGGCGAGCTCGAAGGTGCGCGCGCCGAACTGCGCCACATCGAGCAGGGCCGCCCGGGTCGGGAAGGCGCCCTGCCTGTCCCGGTGCGCGACGATGCGCTGGGCCATCGTCGGGCTCAGGCCCGAGACGCGCGACAGGAGCGGCGCCGACGCGGTGTTGACGTCGACGCCGATGGCGTTGACGCAATCCTCGACGACGGTATCGAGCACCCGCGCGAGTTCGCGCTGGTTGACGTCGTGCTGGTACTGGCCGACGCCGATCGACTTCGGCTCGATCTTGACGAGTTCGGCCAGCGGATCCTGCAGGCGACGGGCGATCGACACCGCCCCGCGCAGGCTGACGTCGAGATCCGGAAACTCGCGCGCCGCCAGTTCGCTGGCCGAGTAGACCGACGCACCGGCCTCGGAGACCACCAGCCGGCGCACGCCCGCCGCGGCCGGATCCTTCATCACCTCGGCGACCAGGCGGTCGGTCTCGCGCGATGCGGTGCCATTGCCGATCGCGACGAGGCCCACCGAATGCTTGCGCACGAGCTCCACGAGCCGGCCAACGGCGCCGGCCCAGTCCCGGCGGGGCTCGTGCGGGTAGATCGTGTCGGTCTCGAGCAGCTTGCCGATCGGGTCGACCACCGCGACCTTGACGCCGGTCCGCAGGCCGGGGTCGAGGCCGATGACCGCGTGCCGTCCCGCCGGCGGCGCCAGCAGCAGGTCCTTCAGGTTGGCGCCGAACACCCGGATCGCCTCGGCCTCGGCGCTCGCGCGCGCCGCGGCGAAGAACTCCGTCTCCAGGTGCGGTTGCAGCCGCACCCGCCAGGTCCAGCGCAGCACGTCGGCTAGCCAGGCATCGGCGGCACGCGCACCGACCGTCCCGTCGGCCCCGTACACCGCGCCCAGGCCGACCGCGGAGGCGACCCGCAGGATGCATGGGTGCGGCGCCAGCGCCTCGAGCTCCGGCGCCAGGCCGAGGCGCAGCGCGAGCACGCCCTGGCCGCGACCGCGGAACAGCGCCAGCGCCCGGTGCGAGGGCAAGGCCGCGATCCGCTCGGCATGCTGGAAATAGTCGCGGAACTTCTCGCCCTCGGCTTCCTTGCCGGCGATCACCTCGGCGGCGATCCAGCCGTCGGCGCCCAGGCGCTCGCGCAGGGCCGCCAGCACGTCGGCGCGCTCGGAGAAGCGTTCGGCGAGGATGTCGCGAGCGCCATCGAGCGCGGCCTTCTCATCGGCAACGCCGTGCAGGCCCTCGGCGTCGGGCGCGCGCAGGAACGCCGTCGCTTCCGCGCGCGGCTCGCGCGTCGGATCGGCCAGCAGCAGGTCGGCCAACGGCTCGAGCCCCGCCTCGCGGGCGATCTGCGCCCGGGTGCGCCGCTTGGGCTTGAACGGCAGGTAGAGGTCCTCGAGGCGCTGCTTGGTGGTCGCCGCGTCGATCTCGGCGGCCAGCGCGGGATCGAGCTTGCCCTGCTCCTCGATGCTCGCGAGGATCGCCGCGCGGCGCTCCTCGAGATCACGCAGGTAGACGAGCCGCTCGTCGAGCAGGCGCAATTGCGTGTCGTCGAGGCCGCCGGTGGCCTCCTTGCGATAGCGCGCGATGAAGGGCACCGTCGCGCCTTCGTCGAACAGGTTGATGGCGGCGCGGATGCGTCCTGGCTCGACAGCAAGCTCGCTGGCGAGGACCTCGACGATCCGCCTGGCGCTACGGGTATCCCGGGCCGCTTCGGCGGCCCCCTGGCGGTCTGTGCTCACGGTCGGTCGATCCGGCTCGGCAGGAGGAAAGGCGGCAATGTATCACCGATCGCCGCCGCTCCCGAGACCATCCGCCGGGGGCCGGGCCGGCTGCGTACCGATCACGCCTCCCGCCGCCGGCGCCCCTGTTGCCGGCGCACCGGGCGCACCCTGCGGCGGCGCCTGCACCGGCGCTCTTCGCGAGGCATCCATGCAGGCCTGCCGCGCATCGCGCGGGAGCCCGCGACATTCGGCAAGATCGGTACCGGGCTGGGGGGCCGATGGCGCAAGCCCCTGTGGCTGGGCCGGGCCCGTCGTGTCGAGGCCATTGCCGGTGTCATTGTCCGGCCTCTCGTTCACGGGCCTCTCGTTGATGACCCGCTGGTCCAGGGGCTGCTCCGGTTGGGTCCGGGCGGGCTCTGCCGCCAACGCGACCGAAGTCGCCGTCAGAAGCAGCACTGCGAGGAGAATCTTCGCCATCCGTTCGCTCCATGCGCCGGCGGCGCACGCCGTCGACCGATCTGATGATCGGTCAGCGGTGCAAGCGACATGCCCAGCGGGGCGCGAGAGTCCGGAACAGCAACAACCTGTTAGTTCTCATGCCCGGCCTCAAAAAAATCCTAAGTTGCCTTTGGATACCGCGACTGAAAGACCCCAATGAATTCATCCAGTTGCCGCTTACTTTCCGGCGCCATCCCCGGAATAGTCCAAGCAACAGATTGCCTTGCATTCACGAATCCCGCCTTCACCTCGGAGAGGCACGCAATGGAAGAACATGAGGTGAGAACGGCCATGGCTCGTCCTGGCCGCAAGTACCGCTGAAAGTGCCGCTCATGTCTGGCCATGAAGGCTTGAATGAAGTCCACGAGCGACTTCACCATCTCTTCCCTTGTATCGACCATCAGAAGCACATCCGCCGGCAGCAGATCGTCGATGTTGAGGGCGACAATGCCGAACTCGGTATCGCGTTCTATCTGAGAAACTGCTTTGGATACGACTTTGGAAACGTTCGCCTCTGAATAGATCTTCTTGCACGCGACTCCGAGCGTCGGGCCCGACAGAGAGAACAGGATGTCAGGTTCTCTGAGATCAGCCGAGATTCCATGATCCGTGAGAATCCTCAGCAACTCCAACTCCCACAAGGTGTCTTTGGCCTTTGATTGTTCGCGCTTCAGAAGATCTAGGCTTCCGTTCAGGAGGTCTTTCAATAGCGCTGTCTCACGCGCTCGCGGAATGACGATAGCAGCAGTCGCAATCCGGTCAACCTGCAGCATGGCAAGGATATGACCGAAGGTGATGGCTCGCAGCCCGTTACACAGCCACGCATCTGACAGTTCGCTTGCTAGTCGCACCAGGTTCTGGATGGAACCGCTTCGCCGCACATCCAGGCCGGCAGATCTAAAGCGCTCTAACAGCTCGATCGCGCGCCCTTTGATGTGCGCGTACGTGGAAGACTGGTACTTCCACATGTCGGTCACCAAGCCCACTGGCACGAGTAGCCCCGAAGACGTTCTCTCGAAGTTGGCTTCCTGACGGGCGCCGGAATCCATGAGGGCTGACGTTCAGCTCACTGCACCAGCCGCGGCGGCAGGGGAACCCCGGTGTAGGTGCCGGAGATGCCCTCGCCGCCGTCGGGCATGAAGCATGCCTCGGAAGTGCTGAAGCTGGCAACGAAACACTTGCCCTTGCCGTTGCCGCCGAGCGCTCCCGGGAGTACCGGGCCCTTGCCATCGCCGTCTGCAGTCCTGCATTCATCGTTGTTCGTTGACACTCTGTGTACATGCAGGCAGGCGAAACCCACCACTGGAGTGTTGGGCCCCTTTTTTCCGAGGACGGCCGCACCGTCGACCAGGACCACGCGAATGTCATTATTAGTCCAATGGTCGTCAGCCGTCTGGTACAGAGTATTCATTACTCCAGGTGCGATATTGGTCGTGTTCACGATGCCCACCTCATTGCCGGGCGCAACTTGAACCGGGTTCTCATTGCCATTGATGATGCGGTCGCGCATGACGTTCGCACTGTTCATGTTGCCGCCGTCGGATGAAGCCCATTGGCCGCAATGACACTGCTCGTCTTC
>CAYZBJ010000038.1:18639-35455 GCA_964476625.1 uncultured Burkholderiaceae bacterium
CTCGTCTTCGCCCACGTCGCAATGGTTATTGTTCGCGGCGCCGCTCGCGATGATGAATTTCTGCGGCGGATTGCCGATCGGGGCATGTGCGACATCGTCCCATAGTCCCGCAGCGGACTTCATCATGCAGTTCGAGATTGCGAAGGGCGCCAGCGTCCCTTTGTTCGCCACGCCGGCAGCCGAAGCCACCGCAATCGCTGTTGCGGCGGAATCCATCGTGTCGGTGCCGAAGATCCTGCCGAAGGTCATCGCGATCGGGCCCCCGTTATCCTCCGCCGCGCGTTTGATGGTGACGCGCACTGCGGGCCGGTCATTGGCCCCCTGGACTCTGCTCTTATCGGTATCGAAGCTCCGGTTGTTGTAGTCCCAGTAGCCGGTTTCCACGTCGCCGGTGGAAAGCGCCTCCTTGTCCGAAGCGTTGATCCCGACCGCGTTCCCGCCTCGGGTTTCAGCCTGGCCCCAGTTCGGCCCGGTCTGGATCGGGGGATAGAGGTGGCCCGCTCCGGCGAGCGCTGCCGCGTCGGCGGCGTTCTGCAACTCGTTCTTGACGACGAACCAGCGGCCGAGGTCGATCGCGAAGGCGGCGGTACCGATCATGGCGAGCAGGAAAATAGCGGCGATGATGGCCACCGCGCCGCGCTGGCGTTGACGCGGATCGCGATGGCTGTGTCGATGAGCGTGCCGGCACAAGCGGCGAAGAGTCGAAACGATGCTCATGATGTCGCTCCTGTCACTCGTAGACCATGACGGCGGTCGCGCTCATTGTGCCCAGATCGAGCGAGCCGCCGATCAGGCCGATCAGGCTCACGATCGGTCCGTCGTAGGTGTACCGCACCGAAACCCTCAGCTCGCTCTCACGCGACTGGATATTGGCGGGGCGCGTCACCTCCGCAATGCAATCCTGGCCGTCGCCACCGCCGAGGCGGATCATCCGCTCCTGGCAATAGCCAAGAGCGACGTTGCGAACCTGCTCGTCCGTGAGCCGAGTCTGCTGCAGAACGATCCCCGCCCGCGCACCTTCGCGGGCGGCATTGGTCAACATCGCCTTGTCGTAAAGCATGAAGCCGAAGTCGATGATGCCGAACAGGATGACGAGCAGCAGCGGCACGACGAGGGCGAACTCCACCGCGGCCACCCCCGTCATCCGGCGCCGACCGAGCCCACCCGGACGGTTCGCGCCCCGATGCTTCCCGTTCGAAGGCTTCCCGTCCGAACGGTCAGCGCCCGAAGGCTGCCCACCCGTAAGCTTCCGGTCTGTCGTGCTGGCTGGCGAACTCATCATTGCCTCCACCCGGGCTTGCCGCCGGAATCGCTGGACATCAGGTCGTCGGCCCATGCCGTACCGGCTGGGAGTCCTGGCCCAGGATCACCTGCAGGTCGATGCCCGCCGGCAGGCTGTCGTCGACCTCGAGCCTGGCGTTCCGCAGGGTGGGCACCGCGCCGATGATCCGCTCCGCTTCGGCCAGCAGCCCTTCGCGATAACGGATCAGGGTCCGCTCCACACCGTAGTGCCGATGGTTGGTGATGCGCGCCGGTGTCATGCCCATCGCCCCGAGCAGGCCGGCATGGCGGGCGGCCCAGCCTTCCCGGCCCATCCCGTTGGTGACCATGACCCGCGCTTGTGCGGGCGCCTGGAGGTCCCTCTTGTAGGAAACCGGCGCCAGGCGCCCCGCCGGGGCTAGCTGGCGGCCGGCCTCGGTGGCCGGTGGCGACGCCGGAGGTTCAGCGGTCCGCATCCAGGGCGCCGACAGCGCCGCGGTGGGTGAAGCACGCGATTGGCCCTGGCCCGCGGCCGCGGCCGCGGCATGGCTTGCGGACGGCTGCGGCTGCAGCGCATCCGGCGCGGCGCTCGCCATCCGGTATCCCGGCACCTGGAGTCGATAGACATTGGGCGCCACCTCGACGACCGCCACGGTGTCGCCGGCAAGCGCCCGGGACCCGGTTTCGTCGATCGTCACCACGGAGGCCGACCCGGTGGTGGCCGTGGTAGCGGAGGCAGTGACCGTGGCGTCCGCCCCCCCGGTCCCGACCGCGGTGTCGACCCCCGCCGCGGAAGCGGCTTCGGTCGGCGGTGCAGACGGCTGGCCAAGCTCGCGCGCCGCCAGCTTCTCCACTCGCTCGAGGTTGCGCCGGTACATGGCATCGCCAGGCGCCCGCTCCACCGCCTGGCGCATCAGCTCGAGGCTGTCGCCATAGCGCCCCTGGACGGTGAGGATCGCCGCCATCGCGTTGATCGCGTCGATGTAGTTCGGATCCTGCAGCAGCGCCTGCGAGAAGAACTTGCGCGCGCCCCGCAGGTCGCCCGATTGCATGGCGCTGCGACCGGCCTGGTAGTAGTGGTCCGCGCTCATCGCCGCGCCTTGCGTACGCATCACCGGTTCGACCTGGTTCTTCATGGCGACTGGCGATGGCTGGAAGGCGGCGCAGCCGCCCAGCATGAGGCCGGCGCTGATGGCCAGGAGAGAGCCGATACGTGTGATCTTCATGGCTTGGTCCTCCCGAAGCATTGCTGTGCGTACCTGGCGGCGGCTAGCCGCCGCCGGCGATCGGCACGAAGGTCCGGTAGATCTGGATGAAAGCTGGCCCGAGCAGGACGAGCATCAGCGCGGGGAAAATCCCGAAGATGAGCGGAAACAGCAGCTTGAGCGGGATCTTCGCCGCCTGCTCCTCCGCCCGCAGCCGGCGCCGCAGCCGCAGCTCCTCGGCATGCACCCGCAAGGCGTCGCCGATGCTGGTGCCGAAGCGATCGGCCTGCAGGACCATCGCGACGAACATCGAGATCTCGTCGACCCCGGTACGGGCGGCGAAACCCTTCAGGGCGCGCTCCCGGCTCGCCCCCATGCGCAGCTCGACGCCGATCAGCTCGAGCTCCTCGGCCAGCGCCTTGCTGCGCAGCTTCATCTCCCGGGCCGTCCGTGCGATCGCCATCTCGGTGCCGAGCCCGGCCTCGATGCAGACGATGATCAGGTCGGTGGCATCCGGAAACGCCTCGAAGATCTCGCGCTTGCGCTCGGCGGTACGCCCGGCCAGGCGGATGTTGGGCAGGTAGTAGCCGATCGCCGCGAGCAGCAACAGCACGATGGCCGGCATGTTGCCACTGAGCTTGATCGAGAAGAGCTGGATGAAGGCGAGGCCGAGCATGGGCAGGAGCAACGCCAGCAAGGTCTTGAGGCCGAAGAAGATGCTCGGCGCGGCCGGGCTGCGCCAGCCCGCCTGCATGAAGCGGCTGCGGATGCGGGAGGCATCCTCGGCTTCGTTCGACTGCGCGAGCTTCGCCACCGGGCGCAGCAGCTCGGCGAGCCGGCGCTGCCAGCGCCCGGCCGTCGTACCGAAGGACGATCGGTCCGCCACCCCGACGTCCCTGACCCGGAGCTTCATGTCACTCGCCCGCGTGAACACGAGTGAGATGCCGACGATGCCCAGGACCACGGCCGCGAAGACCAGGCCGAGGTAGACGAGCTGCTGTATTCCGAGGTTCAGCATGGCGGCCCTCTCCCTATACCCGGATCTTTACGATGCGCCACATCCAGAAGACGGCGACGATCGCCGACAGCAGGCAGGCGTAGATCATTGCCACACCGGCGGGGTCGGTCCACAGGATCGACATGAAGCCGGGGGCGACCAGGTTCATCATCAGCGCCGCCCCCAGCGGCAGGGCCGTGAGGACCCAGGCCGACATCTTCCCTTCGGTGGCCAGCACCCGGACCTTGCCCAGGAGCTGGAAGCGGTTGCGGATCAGGGTCGCGATATTGCCCAGCACCTCGGCCAGGTTGCCGCCGGTTTCCCGCTGCAGCAGCACCGCGATGACGAAGAAGCGCAGGTCGTCCGACGGCACCCGCACTGCGAGGTTCTGGAAGGCATCGTCCATCGGCACGCCGAAGTTGACTTCCTCGGAGGTGATCCGGAACTCGGTCGCGATCGGGCCCACCATCTCGCTGCCCACCATTTCCAGGGCCGCCGGGAAGGAATGGCCGGCGCGCAAGGCCCGCGAGATCAGGTCCACCGCATCCGGCAGGGCTTCGTCGATCCGGCCGAGCCGCTTGCGGCGCATCCATGCAACCACGAGGTAGGGCGTGATCGCGCCCAGCAGGCCCATTGCGAGAGCGAACCAGAACGGCGGCGCGGGCAATAGCTGCGCCAGCAGGAAGGCGCCGACGGCGCTCGCCGCCGAGATGAGCAGGAACTGCGAGATCGGCATCATCAGGCCGGCCTGCTCGAGGAGGCGGTCGGTGCCGGAGAGCCGGGGAATCGCGAGCATGAGCCGGCTCAGCCAGGGCGACTCGCGGCCGACGTCGCGCTTGAGCAGCTTGAGCGCCTCTTCGCCATGGGTGCCGGCCGACAGATTGCGCAGGCGCCGCTCGAGCCGCTTCGCGTCCGGGCCCTTGTGCTCGTTCCACAACAGGTAGGCGCCCTCGAGCGCCAGCACGCCGGCGACGAAGGCCAGCACGAGGACGACGCTGAATGGCACGCTCATGATGTCGCCACCTTGCGAACCGCCTGCACCCGCTGGGGATCGAACAGGGAATCCGCCACCTGGAGGCCGGCCACGCGCAGCCGGTCCATGAAGCGCGGCCGTACACCGGAGGGCCGGAAGATTCCCTCGACCCGCCCGTCCTTGTCGAGCCCCTGCTGCTGGAAGCCGAAGACTTCCTGCATCGAGATCATGTCGCCCTCCATGCCGGTGATCTCCGACAGGCTGACCAGCTTGCGGGTGCCGTCGGTCAGGCGGGCGATCTGCACCACCGCATGGATGGCCGAGGCGATCTGCTGGCGCATCCCCCGGGGCGGCAGGTTCATGCCCGACATGCCGAGCATGTTCTCCACCCTGGCCAGGGCGTCACGCGCGGTATTGGCATGGACGGTGCACATCGAGCCCTCATGGCCGGTGTTCATCGCCTGGAGCATGTCGAAGGCTTCCTCGCCGCGGATCTCGCCGAGGATGATGCGGTCGGGGCGCATGCGCAGGGCATTGCGCACCAGGGCGCGCTGGGGGATCTCGCCCCTGCCCTCGATGTTCGGCGGCCTCGTCTCGAGCCGGACGACGTGCGCCTGCTGCAATTGCAGTTCCGCCGCATCCTCGATGGTGACGATGCGCTCGTAGGTCGGGATGCTGGCCGAGAGCACATTGAGCATCGTCGTCTTGCCGGTACCGGTGCCGCCCGCGATCAGGATGTTCATGCGGGCGGCCACCATGGCCTGGAGCAGCTGGGCGATATCGGGGGTCAGGGTCTGGTTGCCCAGCAGGTCGGACATGCCCAGGGGCTTGACCGCGAACTTGCGGATCGACAGCAGTGGCCCGTCGAGCGACAGCGGCGGTATCACCGCGTTGACCCTCGAACCATCGGGCAACCGTGCATCCACCATCGGGCTCGATTCATCGATCCGGCGCCCCACCCGGGAGACGATCTTCTCGATGATCTTCATCAGGTGGGCATCGCTGTCGAAGCGCACCCCGCTCGGCTCGAGCCGGCCGTGGCGCTCCACGTAGACCTTGCGCGCACCGTTGACGAGGATGTCCGACACATGGACATCGCGCAGCAGGGATTCCAGCGGCCCCAGCCCGAGCACCTCGTTCTCGATGTCGGCGACGATCTGCTTGCGCTCGCCGGCGTTCAGGGCCGCGCCCTGCTCGACCAGCAGGCGCTCGACCAGGATGCGCAGTTCCTCGCGCAGCTTCTCGGCGCCCATCTTCCCCATGACGTCGAGATCGATCCGGTCGAGCAGCTGCTGGTGCAGCGCGACCTTCAGCTGGACATAGCCATTCGCGCCGAGCGAGCTGCGGGCCGCATCCGATGCCAGCGCGGGGGTGTTGAGCTGGGCTTCCCCCAGCCTTTCCCTCAGGTTCATCCGTCCGTCTCCGATGCCTTAGCCGCGACGCAGGCCGGCGAACCAGCCGGCCTTGCGCTGCTCGTTCGGCGTCACCGCCCTGGCCCAGTCCTGCAGCGCCCGGCTGACCGGATCGCGCGGGGCGTGCCGGGCCAGCGGGACCCCATGGTTGGTCGAGTAGGTCACGTTGGCGTAGCTGTTCGGGATCTGCCGCTCGATCATGGTGCCCAGCGCCTTCTGGACGTCGTCCGGCGTGATGTCGGTGCCCTTCTGGTGGCGATTGGCGATGAGGTGCACCTTCTCGCGCGCGTAGCCGAGGGTCATCATCATCGTCAGCAGGCGCTTGGCATCGTGGATGCAGGGCACGGTGTACTGCATCACCAGGTAGATGGCATCGCAGGTATCGAGCGCCTTCACGCCGACCGACTCGATGGCCCGTCCGACGTCGAGGATCACGAAATCGAACTGGGTGCGCGCGAGGGCGAGGATGCGGTCGACCGCGTCGGGCCGGACCTCCAGCGCCTTCTCGGGGGAGTCCGGCGCCGGCAATACCCAGAGCCGTTCGGCGACCTGCGTCATCGAGGCCCGCAGGAACTCGCCGTCGGCGCGGTCGATCTGGCGGCAGACATCGGCCAGGGTCGCCATCGGCCGATCCTCGCTGAGGAACATGGCGGCATCGCCGAAGTGCAGGTTCAGGTCGATGACCGCGACCCGCTTGCCGCGTTCGGCGAGCGCGTACGCCAGGTTGGTCGCGAGGAAGGATGCGCCGCTGCCGCCCTTGGCCGGCAGGAAAGCGAAGGTCTGCGCCCCGGCACTGCGATCCCTCACCGCGCTCATCCGGTCGAGCTGCCGCGCGAAGACCTCCTTGAGCTCGCCATTGGCCAGCGGCAGGGGAACGACCTCGCGGATGCCGGCCCGCATCGCCTTGAGCAGGAACTCGGGGCTGCGCTCGGGCGTGAGCAGGATCATCGACGTCGCGGGCAGGTTGCGGATCGTCGCCTCGAGCAGGCCGATGTCGGCGTCGGCCAGGTTGTCGACCTGGGCGATCGCGATGTCGGGCCGGGACTTCAACAGCTCCCCGGCCATCGCGTTGATATCGCCGGTGACGGTGGAAATCTGCAGCGATGCCGCCGAGGACGGCAGGTCGGCCGCGAGCCGCTGCAGGTCGGCGCTCCAGTTGGCCAGCAATGCGATCTTGACGCTCATGGGGACGAGAACTCCTGCACGGGGATCACGGGAACCGGCATCGGGATCATTGCCGGTCACGCACGCCCTGGACCGGCGAGCCGAGGATCGTGAAGGTCGGGGGCGGCTCCCTGAAGCTGTCCTGGTAGCGCTGGGTCGCCTCGCTCGCGGCCTGGCCGTCGAGCGTCGTCGTCTTGCCGAGGTTGCGGGCCGAGGCATCCGGGTCCAGGGTCTGGGCGGTGCGAACCTGGCGTACCGAGTCACCGAAGTGGCGATCGTAGTTCGGGGTCGATGCCCCGAATGGCTGGCTGCCGGCACAACCCGCAAGCACCAGCAGCAGGGTCGACGAGAGGATGGCGGGAATCCGCAGCGACTTGGGTTCGGGCATCACGGTTCCTTAGCGAAGTTCGAGCGGCTGGTAGCCCGCGGCACGGCCCCGGTCGGGCGGAACATCCGCATGGCCGGACCCTTCGAGCTGCCCCCCGGCAAAGAACTCGGACCTGCTGGGCGGCGTGAAATGATCGGTCGGCATCGCCGCCTGCGCGCCATCGATCGGCTTGACCAGGCGCGGCGTGACCAGGAAGACCAGTTCGGAACGATCGCCCTGGAACTCGGCCGAGCGGAACAGGGCGCCGAGGATGGGGATGTCGCCAAGGAGCGGCATCTTGCGCAGGGTCTCCTTGACGTTGTTCTGGATCAGGCCGGCGATGGCGAGGCTCTGGCCGTCCATCAGCTGCACCGTGGTCTGGGCGCGGCGGGTGGTGAACGCCGGGAAGACGGTCGTCACGCCGCCAACCGTGGTGAACGGATTGCCGGTCTGCGAAAGCTCCGACACCTCGGGCGCCACCTTCAGGTTGATCCGACCACCGTCGAGGACCGTAGGCGTGAACTTCAGGCCGACGCCGAACTCCCGCTCCTCGAGCGTTATGGTGCCGTCGCGTTCGCGCGCAACGGGGATGAAGATCTTGCCCCCGGCCAGGAAGCTCGCCTCCTGGCCGCTGATCGCAACCATGTTCGGCTCGGCGAGGATCTTCACCAGGCCGTCGCGGAACTCGCCTTCGAGCATCAGCGACTTGCCGTTGGGCCCCAGGCCCAGCACGGAGGCGCCCGATCCGGTCAGGAGCGAATTGAGGATGCCGTAGGTCCAGCTGCCGTTGGTGCGCGAGATCTGCATGGCCGAGCCGAGCTGGTCGAGCACCGTCTTGGAGATCTCGGCGACCTTGACCTCCAGCATCACCTGGGCCGGCTGGGCGGTACGCATCAGGTTGATGACCTTGGGACGAAACTGCTGCGACCCGCCCTGGCGCGCCATGCTGACATTGATGACCTTTCCCGCCTCGGCTTCGCCATCCCCGGCGATGATCGGCATCGCGAGGCCGCGCGCATAGGCGCTCAGGTAGCCTTCGGCGATCTGGACGGCCTCCTGGGCGGCCATCGGCCCGCTGACGCTACCCGCCAGCACGATCGAGTCGGCGGCGCTGCGTACTTCGATACCGGGTTCGTTCGGGAGGATCACGCGCAGCTGCTTGAGCAGCGCCGCGGTGTCCAGCCCGACGACCACGTCGAGCACCGTCGTCGCCCCGCCCTTGCGCCAGAGCATGACGTTGGTGCTGCCGAAGGTCTTGCCGAGCAGGTAGAGCTCCCGGTTGCTGATCAGGGTCACGTCGGCCACCGCCGGATTGCCCACCGAGATCCGGTCGATCGGCGCGGGCAGGCGCAGCAGGGTCGACTTGCCCACCGTCAGGGCCATTTCCGCGCCGAGCTCGACGGCGCTTGCGGCGCTGGCGACCTGCCCGACCGGTGTTTGCGCCACCAGGGGTGTACAGGCCAGCGCGAGGCTGCCTGCGAGGGCCGTCGCGGCCAGGCGAGAAGCAATCATGTTCAGAGCTCCGAAGACGAACGTTGCATGCCGCGGATGACCTCGACCTTGGCGCGCGGATCCGGCGCCGGCGCCCGCCGGACGACGACCCTGGGCTTAGGCTTGGGCGGCTCGACTGCCGCCGGTACGGGCGCCGGTGGGGTTTGCTGCTGCAGCAGGTCGTCGGTTCGGACACCGGCGGTACCGGTCGGCTGCTGGTCGACCTGGTTGCGCAGCACCAGCGACAGGGTGCCGATGCTGCGCGCGAGGTCGAGGGTCTCGGCCTGCTCGGGCAGCACTTCCAGGGTGACGGCGCTGACCACCTTGGGCTTGGTCTGGTCCTGGCTGGCCTCCTGGGCGACGGCAAGCACCAGGATCCGCTCGAGCACGATCTTCGAGACCGGATTGCGCTCGCTGTCCTTGGCGTTGACCATCACGTCGACGAAGGTGCCCGGCAGGGCGAAGCCCGCGACCCCGATGACCTCGTTCACCTTGACGGTGATCGCCCGCTTGCCCTCGGCGATGACCGCCGACAGGCCGCCCCGGGTACCGATCGGGGCGAGCCGGCCCTCGAGGATGGGCTCGCCGCGCAGAAGCGTGGTCTTGACGACCCGGCCCTCGAGCGCCGCCGGCCTGCCGAAGGCGCCGGCCGGTTTCATATCGGAATTCCAGGCCACCTGCTCGAGCATGCCCGCATCGATCTCGGTGCCCATCTCGATGTCGCGGCCCGCCACCACCACCATCGACGTGCCCGCGCTCGGGTCGGCGCGCGTCGTCATCCATTGGGCGCCCAGCAGCATGGCGGCGAGGCCGCAGACCAGGGCGAGGAACAGCACGATGACCGCGCGGGTGCCTTTCATGATTTCAACTCCGCGCCGGCGGCGCTCTCAGGTTGGGCCGGCCGGGCGCCGGTGCCGAAGTACAGGCGCCAGGCCCAGTCGAGCTGTTCGCGCGAGACCCGGATCGGCAGGCCGAGGTAGCCTGCGCGGTCGCGCAGCTTGTCGACCAGGTCGAAGGGAATCGCCGGCAGCAGGGGCTGGTCGTGGCGAGCATGCAAACGATGGACGAGGTAGTCGGTCATGGCGTCGTCGATGGTGATGCCATGTCGATCGCAGGCGCTGCGAACAAGCGCACGGTAGGCGGCCTCGGGCATCGCGCCGATGTGAACTTTGTAGCCGATGCGTCGAACGAAGGCCGGGTCGGCAAGCTCCGCCGGCGCCAGGTTGGAGGCGAACACCACCCGGACATCGAAGGGCACCTCGATGCGCACGCCGTTGGCCAGCGCGAGGAAATCGTAGTGGCGATCGAGCGGCACGATCCAGCGGTTGATCAGTTCGCGCGGGCTGACCCGCTGGCGACCGAGGTCGTCGACGATCAGCAGCCCGCCGTTGGCCTTGAGCTGCGGCGGCGCCCCATGGATTCGCGTCACCGGATCGAAGCCCAGGTCCAGGGCCTCGAGCGTGAGCTCGCCGCCCGTGGCCACGACGGGGCGCTCCACCTCGACCCAGCGGGCATCGGGCCGGGCGGTGCGGTCCAGCCCCGGCGCGATACGGGCCGTCTGGGAAACTGCCCGGTGCACGGTCGGGTCGAACACGCTCACGATGTGGTCGCCGGCCCAGAGCGCATGCGGCACCCGGACCGTGCCGGGCAGCGCGGCGACCAGGCGCTCGGCCAGCGAGGTCTTGCCGGCGCCGCTGGCCCCGTACAGGTAGATCGACCGCCCCGAGTTCAGGGCCGAGCCGAGATCCTCGAGGAGATCCTCGCCCACCATCATGTCCGCCAGGGCATTGCGCAGGTCCAGGCTGCTGATGTTCATGCGCTCGAGCGACTGGATCTCGATGCGCTCGCGGTACTCGTCCAGGCTCACCGGCGCGGGGCCGCAGTACTGGCTGGCAGCCAGCGCCTCGGCGGCCCTTTGCCGGCCGGCTTCGGTCAGGCGGAAACCCAGCTGGGCATCCACCGTCCCGCGCTGGCCGATATCGACGACGCGCTCCTCGCGCAGCCGGGCCAGCAGGGGCTCGAGAATGGTGCCGGCGAGCGCCGTGCGCGCGGCCAGCTCGGCGATGGTCGACTGGCGCGCGCGCAGCAGGTGCTTGAGCACCAGGTCGACGAGGAGTGTTTCCGGCAGGCCGAGCTCGGCGAGGCTGCGCGGCTGCGTCGGCGCCGATGAATCATCGGCGGGGCTGCCAGGCATCCCGGTCGCGTCGGCGCGCACCGCCCGTATAGGCTGGGAGCTGACGGCGGCGAGGTTCATAGCAGGCCCCAGCCGCCCTGGTAGCGCGCCAGCGCGAAGGCCGTGGTGCCCACAAGGATGGCCCAGGCGTAGGGAAGACGGTCGGCGGCGGCGTCAGCCTGCGGATCGAAGCCGGCGATCGCGGCGCGCGGGCCCTCGACGAAGGTCTGCATCGCCATCATCCGCAGGTTCAGGAGGACCCGCGAGCGGCGACGCGCATTGATCATCCAGGCGAGCGCGAGGACGCCGCCGCTGATCATCACCAGCACGGCCCAGGGCAGCAGGCCCTGCCAGCCGATCCAGGCGCCGATGGCGGTGGCCAGTTTGACATCGCCAGCGCCGAGGACTTTCAAGAAATAGAGCGGAAACAGCCCGACGAAGGCGGCCAGCGCCCCGATCGCGCTGGCCGATACGCCGAGGCCGCCGGCAAGCGACGAAGCGAACAGGCCGTCGCCGTCCATGGCGAAGGCATGCCACAGCAGGCCGGTCGCCAGCATCACGACGCAGATGGCGTTGGGAATCCGGCGTGCACGATAATCCGTCCAGGCGGCAACCATAAGCAGGCCGAAGACCAGCAAGCGGCCGGACCAGACGATCAGTGCAAAACCGGTTTCAGTCATGGGTGCTCTCATCGCAAATCGGGTAAGACATCTCAGCACCCTCCACCGGTGGACGATCCGATGCACCCCGATATTCGCTCCCAGAGCGCAACGAGCAAGTCGCCCGTACTAGACATGGCGACGACAAGAACGACGCCAATGAGCCCCATGATCAGGCCGTACTCGATCGCGGTAACGGCGGCTTCATCGGTCCAGAATCCGGCAACGGCGGATCTCATAGCGAACGCTCCAGATTCTGGAACAGCCTGGCGCCGGCTGGTGCCAGGCTGTTCTCGTTTACCGAAGGAGCCAGCAACGAGGCCCGGCTCCGCGAACCGAAGTCAGGCGCCGACAGCGTCAGACAGCGCGCCCTCAACGCGCTCCCAGAGGATTACAAGCGAGTCGCCCGCGTTCCCGACAGCGACAACGATCGCCACCGCGATCAGCGCCGCGATCAGGCCGTACTCGATGGCGGTGACGCCTTCTTCGTCCTTCCAGAACTGCTTCATCATGCGAATCATGGATAGCTCCAAGTTTTGAACGCACCCAGGTTGGGCGCCGACACCCCGAATTGGGGACAAGGACGGCCGTCGAATGATCTCCGGCACGTATCGGCCAAGCGCTTCAGCTCAAAGTGCAGAGCCTCACGTCCGATGGCATGCAGTCTGCGGCGGCGATCCGGCGGTGTGAATCGCCAGTTCGGGTTCCAGAAGGGTGAGAAATGGCTGCCCCCCGGACGCCTTTGCGCCGTCTTGCGCCAATTACTGCGCAGGGCTAGTAAAAACGCGGGTGCTTTTGTCGGCGGCTTGGTCTAGCTTGGGGAGTCCGGACCCACGCTGGCCCTGGAGTGCCCTGACCATGACCCTGCCTGCCGATACCTCCATCCTCATCGTCGACGACCATCCTCTGATCCGGGATGCCCTGCGCGAAACCCTCCTCAAAGGCTCGGTCCCGGTTCGCGTGAGCATGGCCGACTCCCTGGAGTCGGCGCTCGAGCAACTGGGCGAACCGCAAGCCATCGACCTCGTGCTGCTCGACCTCGGCATCCCGGGTCACCACGGGCTGTCGGCGCTATGGACCTTGCGGGAACATTTCCCGGAACAGCCGGTGGCGATCTTCTCGGCCGATTGCGAGTCGGCGACGATCCAGTCGGCCCTGGCCAGCGGCGCGAGCGGCTACCTGCCCAAGCACAGCAGCGCGTCGGTGATCCAGCATGCGCTCGGCCTGATCCTGGCCGGCGACATCTATGTGCCGCTCGATGCCCTCGCCGCCTCGGCGCAGCCCGCCCCGGCCGCGGCGCCGGCAGCGGATGCGCCGAATCCGCTGGCGCTGCCGACCCGCCAGCGCGAGATCGTCGAGCTGGTGGCGCAGGGTTTGAGCAACAAGGAAATCTGCCGGCAGCTGAACATCTCGCCCAATACGGTCAAGACGCACCTCGCGACCATCTTCGAGACCCTGGGGGTGCGTTCGCGCTACGAGATATTCGCCTTGGTGCACAAGGCGGGTGGCCTTCCCGCGCCCACGCCCGTTGGCGCTGCGGCTGCGGCCCCTGCCCCGGGCCCCGCGCCTAGGGTTCGTCGGGCAGCGACGCTGTCGCGCGCGGCCTAGAAGTCGCCGCGGTGCGGGCGCCGGCAAGCTGCCGGGCGCTGGCGATGCCGGTGGCGAGTTCCTCGGCGCTGAAGGGCTTGCTGACCAGGGCGGCATGGAGATCCGCAGCCCGGCCCGGCAGGCCGGGGTCGAGGTCGCCGCTGATCACCACCGCCGCCAGCGAAGGATTGCGCCCCAGCAGGCTCGCCAGCACGTCGAGGCCGTTCATGCCGCCGGGCAGGCGGTAGTCGACGATGGCGACATCGGCCGCGTAGGCGGCGGTGGCGACCAGGGCGATGCCCTCGCGGGGGTTGGCGGCAAAGCGCACCTCGACGGGCACCCCCGCCAGGACCAGCATCAGGGCATCGCGCACCAGCACATCGTCGTCGACGACCAGCAGGCGCGATTTGCCCGCCAAGGCCTGGGCCAGGGTGAGCTGGACGGCCGGCGCCACCGGCGCCACCGTCGGCACGGCCACCGTCGGCAGCCGCAGTTCGAACCTCGAACCCTTGCCCGGCTCGCTGGCGACGCTGATCGTGCCGCCCAGCAGGCTGACCAGGCGCTTGACGATCGACAGGCCGAGGCCGAAGCCCATGCCGCGGTCCCGGTTGGGGTTGCCGGCCTGGAAATAGTCGTCGAACACCCGGTCGATAAGCTCGGGCGCGATCCCGATGCCGGTGTCCTCGATCACGATCACGCAGAAGTTCCCTTCCATCCGGGCGCTGATGTCCACCGAACCGGCCGGGGTGTACTTCAGGGCGTTGTCGACCAGGTTGCGGACGATCCGGCCCAGCAGGTCGCGGTCGCTTTCGATATTGATGGCAGCGACGTCGGTCGTGAGCTGGAGATCGCGCGCCTGCGCCCGTGGCGTGAACTCGATCTGGACCGACAACAGGAGATCGCGAAGATCGATCGGCGCGATGCTGATTCGCACCAGGCCGGCTTCGAGGCGCGACATCTCGAGCATCGAATCGAGGATGTTGCCCATGGCGTTCACCGCGGGGCGCATCCGGGCGGCCAGGGCGGCAAGCGCCTCGGCCGCCCGCTCCTCCCCTTGCGACGAATCCGCCGCCGGCGCGGCGGCCTGCTGCTCGACCGCGCTCAGGACCAGGTTCAGCGATGTGACAGGCTGGCGCAGGTCGTGGCTCGCGGCCGCGAGGAATTGCGTCTTGGCCCGGACGGCGGCCTCGAGGTCGCGACCGCGCGACTCGAGCCGGTCGCTGAGTTCCGCGACCCGCAGCCGGGCCCGGATCGCCTCGTCGATCGCGGCGCCGGCAATGACGCCGATGTACCAGGCGAGCAGCACCAGGCCCAGCAGGGACAGGCCGATGGTGAAGTCTTGGAATTCGCCCAGCGCCATCCAGGCAATCGCGATCGGCCCGAGGAGGCCCAGCCCGACGCCGAGGAGCGCATAGGAATTGGCATGGTGCGCCGCGATCGCGATCGCATAGGCCGCGATGAGCGCGGTCGTCAGCAGCAGCTGGGTGGTGTCGGCAAGCTGCGGGAACTGCGAAGCGGCCAGCACGCCGGCGATGAGGGCGGCGGCAATCGCGAACGTGGTGATTGCCAGCCGGATACGCCCGACCCTCGCGTCCCCGGCTTCGAGCCCGATGAGGCGCCGGGCGAGCAGCGCCAGGCCACCGGTGAGCGTGCTGAGCAGGCAGAACACCGCGACCAGGCCCGCCCGGGGCGCGCTCTCGAGGAATACCAGCATCAGGAGCAGCCAGAACCCGATCTGCGCGGGCGCGGCAGCGAGCATCATGCGCGCATGGATGCGGCTGCGCTCGGCGGCGATCCTCGAATGAAAGGCCCCCGGACCCGGCCGCAAGGCCAGCAAGGCCTCCCGGAATGGCGAGCGCAGCCTAGCCAAGGCCCGGCGACCCCGGTAGAGAGCGGCGTACTGCTTCGGGCGCTGCGGCTGCCATGACGGGCCCCGTCGAATCGTGCTGACGGGATATTACCCGCGGTCGGACGCCGGATGCCGCGCGCGGCGCCCCGGCGGCATTTCCGGGGCGCCGTGTGGGTGGTCAGCGGGTGGTCAGTGGACCGTGCGCTCGAAGACGAACTCGCCGTCGACGAAATCGATCGGGACCACGTCGTTCGGCCCGAACTTGCCCTCGAGCACCCGCCGCGCGATCGGGTTCTCGATCTTCTGCTGGATGGCGCGCTTGAGCGGGCGCGCCCCGAACAGCGGATCGAAGCCGACCTTCGCGATCTCGGCGATCGCCGCATCGGAAATCGTCATGGCGATCTCGCGGTCGGCCAGCCGCGCCTCGAGCTCGCCCATCTGGATGCGGGCGATCGATGCGATGTTCTCGGCGTCGAGCGCATGGAAGACGACGATCTCGTCGATCCGGTTGATGAACTCGGGCCGGAAGTGCTGCTTGACCTCGAGCATCACCGCATCCTTGATCAGCCCGGCATCACGCGTGGCCGGATCGGCCGAGAGGCGCTGGATCTCGTGGGCGCCGAGGTTGGAGGTCATGACCACCACGGTGTTGCGAAAGTCCACCGTGCGGCCCTGGCCGTCGGTGAGGCGACCGTCGTCGAGCACCTGCAGCAGCACGTTGAACACGTCCGGATGCGCCTTCTCGACCTCGTCCATGAGGATCACGCTGTAGGGCTTGCGGCGTACCGCCTCGGTGAGATAGCCGCCCTCCTCGTAGCCGACGTACCCCGGCGGCGCGCCGATCAGGCGGGCGACCGAATGCTTCTCCATGAATTCGCTCATGTCGATGCGGATCAGGTGCTCCTCGGAGTCGAAGAGAAACTGCGCCAGGGCCTTGCAGAGCTCGGTCTTGCCGACGCCGGTGGGCCCGAGGAAGAGGAAGGAACCATAGGGGCGCCGCGGGTCCGAGAGGCCGGCGCGCGAACGGCGGATCGCGTCGGACACCAGCCCGACCGCTTCGTCCTGGCCGATCACCCGGCGATGGAGATGCTCTTCCATCTGCAGCAGTTTCTCGCGCTCGCCCTGCATCATCTTGCTGACCGGAATCCCGGTGGCGCGCGAGACGACTTCGGCGATTTCCTCGGCGCCCACATGGGTGCGCAGCAGGCGTGGCCGGTCGGTATCGGCGCCGGGACCGTCGGCCTCGGCCGCGCTCGCATCGCGCAGCCGTGCTTCCAGCGCCGGCAATTTGCCGTACTGGATCTCGGCCAGCTTCTCGTACTCGCCGCCGCGCTGGAGTTCGGCCATCTGCGCACGGAGCTGGTCGATCTCGGCCTTGATCTGGGCACTGCCCTGCACCGCCGCCTTCTCGGCGCGCAGGATCTCGTCGAGATCGGCGTACTCCTTGCCGAGCCTGTCGATCTCGGCCTCGATCAGCTCGAAGCGCCGCTTCGAAGCCTCGTCGGTCTCCTTGCGCACCGCCTCGCGCTCGATCTTGAGCTGGATGATGCGCCGGTCGAGCCGGTCCATCGCCTCGGGCTTGGAGTCGATCTCCATCTTGATGCGGGCGGCCGCCTCGTCGATGAGGTCGATCGCCTTGTCGGGCAGGAAGCGGTCGGTGATGTAGCGGTTGGAGAGGG